>JBGSUJ010000001.1:0-5811 GCA_041753435.1 Pirellulales bacterium
GTGCAGAAAGCATCGGCGATATCAACAAAGGAAAATTCCTGCGTCGACCAAAGAACAAGCTCCTCCGACAGCCGCGAGAGATGGATTTGGATAAGGGTGCAGCAACTGACGAACTCTATGGCGAAGTCGCGATCTCCTGCCGTGTCCATGGAATTGGCCGTCACCCCATCAAATCCCAGGGCTGAAGCGACCTGCTCCCGGTCTATGGGCAGCCCCGACCCTGCCAGGGCCGCACAACCGAGCGGTGACAGATTCAAGCGTTTGCGGCAGTCGGCAATTCGCGTCAGATCTCTGCCGAACATCTCGTAATAGGCCAGCATGTGGTGTGAGATCAAAACCGGCTGGGCCCGCTGCAGATGGGTGTACCCAGGCAAAATGACACCGGCATCCTGATCGGCCCGGTCGATAAAGGCCCGTTGCAGTTCGCGTAGCTCATACCGCAGATAGTCGATCTGTCCGCGGACCCAGAGTCGCAGATCGGTAGAAACCTGATCGTTGCGGCTGCGGCCGGTGTGGAGCTTACGGCCGACGTCGCCGATCCGCTCGACTAGCGCCCGTTCGATGTTCATGTGAACGTCTTCGAGCTCTTCGCGGAACTGAAACTCACCAGCGGTGATTTCGTCGAGAATGTGTTCGAGGGTGGTAACGATTTGGTGCCGCTCGTCGTCAGTGAGTATGCCCACCTTGGCGAGCATCAGGGCGTGCGCGATGGAACCCTCGATGTCTTGCGCGTAGAGTCGGTGATCGAAGGTCACGCTTTGGGTGAACTTCTCGACACGGCGATCCGTCGCCTGGTCAAACACACCGCCCCAAGGCTTGCTAGACAAAGTTGTGTCCGGAGGGATCAGGCGGCGAAATGTGCGTTGCCGCGGGTAGGTAGGAAATCATGCCAACGTGTTTAGGTTAAACACCTTACGGCAAAAAGTCAACGAGTGGCGGGCACCCATCGCCCAAAAACTAGGCAGTCTCGGGAGGGTTGTGTGGGTCGTGTGCGGCACTGACGAGCAAATAACTTCCGTCGGTCAAGAAAGCTGGTTCGTGAGCGAATAAAACCAACAGTTAGAGACCTTTACGATTTCCAGGCAAATTGGAGCCAATGGTATGCGTTATACGGTTGTTGTAGCTTTGGTCGTTTGTGGAACGTGCTTTGCCCTGAGACCCTCGATTTCTGAGTATCTGCATAACTATCAGCAGGAATCGCAGTCTTTGTCCGAGCGAACAATCCAGGTGGGAATCACGCGCATCAATCAGCACATGGGTGAGCTATTTCGCGCATTGGCATAGGCGATGGGCGGGGCGATGATTGGCTTGGGTGTTGTTGGCGGCCTGTTCCACGCGCCGGTACAGACTTCCGGGAGACTGCAAAACCTCGGCTTGAATGCTTGCAGGGGATCGACGGCGAACTGCCGCACCAGCACGATTCGCGGCGCGGCGTCGGCCGGCACAGAACCTTTTTTGAATGGAGGGTTGGAGCCATGCTGGATATCTTTCAAAACATCGTGCATATGCCAGTTCCGTTCAACATGATTGTGCTGATCGTGCTGATCGGCAGCGCGGCAGGCTTGTTGACCGGCATTGCGACTCAGATTCGCAAGTATGGTTGCCACCGCCAGGATATCGATTTCAAGCGTGAGCTGGTCGACCGCGGTCTTTCAGCGGAGGAGATTGAGCAAATCGTTCGTGCTCAGGTTGCCGAGCGAGCCGAAGAAGACGTCGCGGTCTAACTTCCAGGGCAAAGCTGGTAGTAAGAATTGTGGGAGAGAAATCATGGGTGCCATTTTGACCATTGCTCAGGCCTCGGATCCCTGGGCGAATACGTTTTTTGGGTTAGACGCCCAGCAGCGGTTTGTTCTGATGCTCGTCGTCATTGGCTGCGTAACGGGGGTGATTTGTAGCGTGGTCGTGTTCGTCTCGGTGGCGCTCAGTTCGCACCATCGCCGCCGGCTTGAGCATGAGCTGAAGCAGGACTTGCTGGATCGCGGCATGACTGCCGAGGAAGTTGCTCGAGTTGTGGAATCGACGCCGCCGACAGATTTCTTGGAGCGTTGGGCGGCCTCTTGTAACAAGAAAAGGACCGGCTGAACCACCCCCAGCGGATGAAGACCGTCTGACACGTCCACGCCGACATGGTATACTAGCGGCCGTCCCAACCCGCACACTCGTTGCGAAAATGTCAATGGTTCGCTTCAGGTTGGTTTTCGCCTGGCATGTTCTCTTGGCGGCGGCCTGCGCGAACGCCCAGACACTGCCAACGGGGATTATCAATGTCCCGGGGACGTTTTCTTCCATTGGCGATAACGCCAGGATCGGATCGAACACGACCTTAAACGTGAATGGAAGCAGCGTGGGCTTCAGCTTTAACGCGGGAACGAACTTCGGCCCCAACACGAACACGAAAGTCAACATCAACGGCGGCAGAATAGGTTTGCAGTTCGTGGCCCGTACAAACGCGGAGGCCAACGTCTCCGGTGGTGTGATCGACATCCTATTTGCCGCGGCGAGCGGCAGCACGGTGAACGTTTCCGGCGGCTCGTTCGGCACGTTCTTTACGGCCAGCGCCGGAAGCAAAGTCAACGTCAGCGGCGGAAGCTTCGAGCGTGGTTTCAGGGCTCGCACCGGAAGCCAGACCAGTCTATTCGGCGGCGATTTTTTGGTGAACGGCAGCTCGGCCGGCGCAAACATCACGCTGGGCGCTGAAGATGTGCTGACCGGAATGCTCGAAGACGGATCGTCCTTCGTATTCTCCCCGTTGGCGTCCGACGACATTCAGAACATACAGCTAGTCGGCCGTACGTTGCCGACAATCGAGACTACTCCGATCGTGATTAGCAACGAAAATGGCCCGCGAGGTTTGCGATCAGGACAGACGCTCACGCTCGTCGATGGCGGGGAATTGCGCGAGAATTTCGCTGCCGTCGACGCCACGCTCCACATTGAAGGCGGAGAAGTCGGCACGGGACTCGAGGCCGCAAGGTCGAACGTCACCATTTCCGGTGGCACGGTCCGATCGCTGTTCCATGTGTACCCGGGCACCGTGGCAACCATCAGCGATGATGCAGTGACCGGCAGCGTTTATGGCTACGCGGGAAGCGAAGTGAATGTTCAAGGTGGCGTGCTGGGCGAATTCTCGAAGGCGTACGCGGGTAGCCGTTTCAGCATCTCCGGCGGGGCGGTCGGCAATTTCTTCGGAGTGTTGACCGGCGCAGACGTCCACGTCTCGGGAGGGGTCATTGGCAGGAGCATCGAGCAGCAAGTTAATAGCAGCATCAGTCTCTTGGGTGGCGACTTCCGGCTGAACGGCTCGCCGATGACTGGCACTGCTAATTTCACCGTCGGCGGGAGCGACTTGCTCACCGGCACCTTTGCCGATGGCTCCCCCGTTTGTATTTTCACAGGACGTCGGTGATCGTCTGCGAAAGGTGACGTTAATTGAACAGCCGTTGCCGACGATCGATCTCACGCCCGTGACGGTTAGTAGCGGAATCGGGCCGAGCGGGCTGCGCCAGGGACAGCGCGTTAAGGTCGAAAGTGGAGGCGTGCTCCCCAACAACTTTACCGCGGCGGGCGCCCACGTAAACATTGCTGGCGGCGCGGCTGGACGAACCATGGAGCTTGTCGAAACAAAGTTGGACATCAGTGCCGGAACCATCGGCGACGGCCTCGCGGCGTTCCTCGGTAGCGAAGTGAATGTTGCGGGCGGGACCGTCGGTACGGCCGTTCTTGTTGCTTTCGGCTCGCGACTCAACATTACGGGCGGTTCGGTAGGAGGCACGGACGATTCGGGCGTCCGCGCCTTCGACGACGGCGAAATCAATATCTCGGGCGGTACGGTCGGTCAGTATTTTTACGTCGGCTCAGGGAGCCGCGCCAGCATTTCCGGTGGGAGCGTTGCCGGGAGATTGTTCATCGTCGACGCCGGCGGTGTCGTCGACATCTCCGGCGGGACTATCGGAAGAAGTTTTGACGCTCTTTCCGGCAGTACGGTAAACATTTCCGGCGGAACGCTCGGTGCGGACTTCGACGCCTTTACGGGCAGTGAAGTGAATCTTTTGGGTATGCAGTTTATTTTGGATGGCATCGACATAACCGGCACGCTGTCAGCCGGCGTGCCACTGGCAATCACGAAGCGCGATGTCACTTTGAGCGGCATCCTGGGCGATGGCTCGCCGTTCAGTTTCAATCTGAATACCAGCGGAACGGAGTTTACGAGCATTTTCTCGCCCAATGCGGTGTTGACCGTGACTCTATTGCCGGTCGCCGTGCCAGAACCGTCGACATGGTTGCTGTTCGTGTTGAGCAGCTGTGGCGGTGTACGACGTTTTCATGGAATTCTGCGTATGTAACTGCGATCCGGGTTCTGCATTCGACCGTGGAGGCTGGTATACTAGTGGCCGATCGGGTATTGCATTCTCGTTGCGAGGAGTGGACCATGGGCGCGAGTGAAGCGACGACGATTGACCGGCGGCGGTTTTTGGGGGCATCGGCCGGGGCGGCTGCGGCGCTGGCGACGCTTCAGACCTCACATGCCAAGGAGGTCGGTGATGTCGCTGTGCCTGGCGTGGTGCCTCCGCCGCCCGTTGTGCCACTCGGCAAGACCGGCCTCGAGTTCACGCGGCTCGCCCAGGGCACGGGCGTTCACGGCGGCAATCGGCAATCGGATCAAACTCGCGCCGGGTTTGCCCAGTTGACCGCGCTATTCCGCCACGCCTACGACCGGGGCATCAAGTTTTTCGATTTGGCCGACCTGTATGGCTCGCACGTCTACTTCCGCGAGGCGCTCCGCACGATCCCGCGCGATGATGTGAAAATCCTGACCAAGATTTGGTGGCGCTACGATGGGCCGGAAGATGCAGCCTCAACGCGCCAGTCGTCTCGCGCCGCAACGTGCCGGGCGACGCTCGAGCGGTTTCGCCACGAGGTCGCCACCGACCGGCTCGACGTCGTGTTGCTGCATTGCTGCATGTCAGCCACTTGGGATCAAGAATTGGAAGTCTACCGTGACGTGCTGAGCGAAGCGCAAGAGAAGCAGCAATTAGGGGCGGTGGGCGTATCGTGTCATACGCTGGCGGCACTCAAAACGGCAGCGTCTTGCCCGTGGGTGGAGGTGATTCTCGCACGGATCAACCCCAAAGGGGCTTCGATGGACGGTTCGCCGGACGAGGTGATGCCGGTATTGCGTGAGGCGCGGGCCAATGGCAAGGCAATCATCGGCATGAAGATCTTCGGCGAAGGCAAGCTCTCCGGAGAGCGTGAGGCCTGCATACAGTTCGCCCAAGAGAATCGGTTGCTCGACGCGATGACAATCGGCTTTCACACACCTGCGCAAATTGACGACGCACTCGCGCTCTTGCACCGTTACCCTGCCAAGCCGCTGTTTTAGGGCCGACGTGGGCGGTGGAGCTTTCGCGCGATTGCACTGAGCGAAGCTGCGCTAACTCGTTGCCTGCGTCGAACGCAGAGCAGCAAGCGTGCCGCCGCTGCCCTGATAGCTGGTGAATTGCAGGTAGAGCCAGACCAATTCACTGGCCGAGACTTGCCAGGAGCAGAGTGCTGGAACGAGGGGACAAGATGAAGTCTCCGCGAATCGTTGCCCACTTGCCCAACAGGCAGGCTGATGGTCATTCCGGCTGATCCGCCGTAGCGGACTGTCCCAGCAGCACGGAAAGGGCACAGACACGAATGGCACTTGAACTTTCGTAAGTCCCTACGCTGCATATCGTTTGTACTCGGCACGTGGTTTGAGGAGTAGGGCCTGGGGTTTGGGCCGCCGTTTGACACGTCGGGGCTCGAATCGATTGGGGCGATTTCCGA
>JBGSUJ010000002.1:0-9010 GCA_041753435.1 Pirellulales bacterium
CCCGCCCCCGCCGCGGTTACCACCACCGCCACCGTGTCCATCGCGATCCGCTAGCGCGCTGCCGGCCACCAATGTCGCCGCGACCAGCGCGACGAGCCACGAATTTTTTACCAACAGAGGAGCAAACATGGGGATACTGCCTCCAATCGTTCCAGGCGCATCCGTTGCGCCCAGCGTGCCACTTGATAACTGCCTTTTGCCGGATCCCCATGCGGTCGCCGTTCGTCGCGAACGTCGCGGCCATCGGACGCCGCACACCTAGCCAGAAAAGAAAACTGCTTTGCCTCTGGAGAGGAGACCCAAACCTCCGATCGTCAAAGAAGCAAACCCGATGCCAGATCGAAAAATAATAAAATCAGCGCGATATTTTGGCCAAAAAAGCCTTGCCGGGTGTCAAACTGTCAAATTGCTGTTTTTGAACTGATATCATAACGATGACAGTTGGGATCGACTTGACAACTTCGGAGGTCCAAGATGTCGACCGCTGGAAGTTCGTCAGAAATCCACTTGCCAGCGGATTAGCCACTCCCTAACCTTAAATAGTTAGCCTGCTAATTATCTTGTTCCATTCGACTTTCCCCTTCTTGGCGGAGTAGTTCCACGTGCTTTCCTACGATTTTGAAGAGAGCCTTGGTTATTGGATAACTCTCGCTACACAGGCTTTTCACCGGGCACTTGGCGAAGAAGTTGCGCCGCATGGGATCACTTATCGCCAGTCACTGGTATTGGGTTGGCTGGCTTTTGAGGGCGAACTTTCCCAAGCCGAGCTTGCGACAAAGATGATGGTCGAACCTCCGACTTTGGTCGGCATCTTAGATCGCATGGAGCGTGACGGTTGGATTACGCGGAACAGTTGCCCTGCGGATCGACGCAAGAAACTGATTCGTCCGACAGAGGCCGCTGAACCGGTTTGGGAAAAGATTGCCGAAAGCGCCCGTCTCGTCCGCGCACGAGCGGCCGAAGGACTCAGCGATCAAGAACTGAAAACGCTCAAGCACTTGTTAATCCGGGTGAAAGAGAATTTGGAATCGCACACCGCGCCGATTGAAGAGCCGGTTGAAATTATTACCTAGCGAGCGAACCTCGAGCCAAATCAAATCGAGCCGCTCGGAATTGAGAACTGGGGCTATTGTGGTGAAAGCTGTCGTCAGTTGTTGGGTGCTGTTGGCGATCGTCGCGGGTGATGGCCTTGCGCAGGGGCCGCCAGGCGCAGCCCAGGTGGTGGTCTCGCCGGTAGTTGAGCGGGAAGTCACGGTGGGCCAGGCGTTTGTCGGCACAGTGATGCCCTCCAAGAAGGCCATCATCGGCAGCGCAGTCGATGGCCGTGTAATCGAGTTTCCCTTCAATGAAGGAGACCGCGTCGCGCAAGGCCAGCCGCTCGCGCAGCTCTTAACCGATACGATTTCGCTGGAGATCGAAGCGGCCGAGGGCGAGTTAGAACTGCGTCGGCAGGCGTTAGCCGAGTTAGAGAACGGCACCCGTCCGGAAGAACTCGATCAAGCCCAGGCGCGGATGTCGTCGGCCGCAGCGCGGCAGAAGTACATGCAATCGCGCCGCGAACGTTGGCAACAACTCTACAACACCAACCGGGCAATTTCTGAAGAAGAGCTCGACGAAGCGATTTCCAGCGGCATCGAGGCGGAGCAGGCCTATCTCGAAGCGAAAGCGGCCTACGACCTGGCGGTAGCCGGTCCACGTCAAGAACAAATTGCTCAAGCCCGCGCGCAAGTTGCTATTCAGCACGCCATTGTCAAACGCCTCAAAGACCAACGCACCAAGCACACGATTATTTCGCGGTTCGACGGCTATGTGACCGCCGAGCACACGGAAGTGGGCCAGTGGGTCAAACAGGGCGATTCGGTTGTCGAAGTGGCAGCGCTCGATGAGGTCGAAGTGCTGGCGTACGTCGTGGAACAGCATGTCACGTATGTGCGCGTGGGATCGCAAGTGACAGTCGAAGTACCAGCCTTGCCCGGCCAAAGTTTTACAGGCGTGGTCACCGAGATCGTACCGCAGGCCGATGTCCAGGCTCGTACCTTTCCGGTGAAAGTGCGGGTCACCAATACCATTGTCAATGAAGTGCCGCTCTTGAAGTCGGGCATGTATGCCCGCGTAGTATTGGCAACTGGCGGCCGGCAGGTCGCGACCTTAGTGCCCAAAGATGCGCTCGTACTGGGCGGCCCGCAAATAATGGTCTTCATCGTCGAGGGAGCGAAAGCCGACGGTCAAATCGGAAAAGCGTCGCCGGTGCCGGTGAGAGTCGGTGTGGCGGAAGGCGGATTGATCCAGGTCCTAGGTCCCTTGCAAGCCGGCCAATTGGTGGTTGTGCAAGGCAACGAGCGTCTGCGGCCGGGGCAGGACGTCGCCATCCAGCGGACGATTGCTGCGTCTGCAGCGGGCAAAACGGTTTCGCAAGCAAGTATTTCTGAGTAGTGCAATGGACGAACAAGGAAATTCGTCGTTCGAGAATTTGAAATTCGTGATTCCCCCTGGGTGCCGACATGCAATTGATTGATGCCTTCGTCCGTAGCCCGGTCAAAGTCTCGGTAGGCGTGCTCTTGATTGCACTGTTTGGCTATGTAGCGCTCGTTCGGATGCCGATGCAACTCACGCCCGAGGTGCAGCGGCCAGCACTGACGATCGAAACCCGCTGGCCCGGTGCGAGCCCGCAGGAAATCGAGCAAGAAATCATCCTCGAACAGGAAGAGCAGCTCAAAAGCGTCGAGGGCGTCACCAAAATGTCGTCCGAGAGCATGGACTCGATGGGCCGCATTACGCTCGAGTTCGGCGTCGATGCGAACATGTCGAAAATCGTTCCTTTGGTGAACAGCCGCTTGCAGCAGGTGCCGGAGTATCCCGAAGACGCCGACGAGCCGGTGATTAGCACGGCCAACGCATCGGATCAGCCGATCGGTTGGTTCATCCTCAGTGTCAAGCCGCCGTCGAGCGAAGAACTGGATGCCTTCGCTACCAAGTATCCAGCGCTGGCCGAGCAACTAGAGCGCGTCCGCCAGGCGCACAACGTAGGCATAGCGATCATGCGACTACGTGATCTAGGGCGTGCCCATCCGGAGTTCAAGGAGCTGTTACCGCCCGAGGACTTCGACGTTGCCAAGTTGCGGCGCTTTGTCGAAGACGAAATCGAAGCCCGCTTCGAGCGTGTGCCCGGCGTGTCGCAGTCCAATGTGTTTGGTGGTTACGAAGACGAGCTGCAGGTAGTCATCGACCCGGAGAAGTTGGCGGCACGACGACTGACGTTTAGCGACGTCCGCAACGTACTCCGCGGCCAGAACCAGGACACCTCGGCCGGCGACTTTTGGGAGGGCAAGCGGCGCTGGGTCGTGAGGGCGCTCGGCCAGTTCCGCAGTCCGGAGCAAGTCGAGCATCAACTGCTGGCGATTCGCGACGGTGCCCCGGTGTTTGTCAGGGACGTGGCCGAGGTCCGCCTGGGCTACAAAAAACCAGACGGCATCGTAAGTCGGCTGGGCGAATCGAACATTGCCGTCAATTGCACGCGCGAGACCGGGGCCAACGTGCTCGATGTGATGGCAGGGCTGCGGGCCGCCACCGACGATTTGAATCGCTTCGTGCTCAACCGCCGAGGGTTGCAGCTTTCCCAAGTATACGACGAGACGGAATACATCTATTCGTCTATCGATCTGGTCAAGGACAACATCTTTGTCGGCGGCGCGCTGACGATGATCGTCTTAATGCTTTTCTTACACCTAGGCGTGCGAACTTTGCTGGTGATTCCGGTGATCCTGGTCAGCGCCGTGGCCGCAACCTTCTGGTCACCGTGGTTCTTTGCCTTGTCGCTGGCGGTGGTGATCGTGAGCGGATTCTGGTTCGCCCGCGGGGCGCTGGTGGTGGGTCTGGCGATTCCGATTAGCATCATCGGCTCATTCCTGGTGCTCGGCATGCTGGGGCGCTCGCTGAATGTGATCAGTTTGGCGGGGTTGGCATTTGCGGTGGGCATGTTGGTCGACAATGCGGTGGTTGTGCTCGAAAATGTGTATCGCCGATTTTCTCTCGGCGAACCGCCATTTAGGGCAGCTGTGCTAGGTACCCAAGAAGTCTGGGGCGCGGTGACCGCTTCCACGCTGACGACGGTGGCTGTATTTTTGCCCGTTGTGTTCGTCCAGGAAGAAGCGGGCCAGCTCTTCCGCGACATTGCCCTGGCGATTAGCGCCGGTGTGGCATTGTCGATGGTCGTGTCGCTCACGGTGATTCCAACCGCGGCGGCGAGGCTCTTTAGCCGGCGGGACGAGCACGGCGACGATCAAGCCGAGTTGATTCCATCGTTTGCTTTGCATGGCGAGGAGAACAACGGCAACGGCTATGCCGATGGGACCACCGATCGGGCAGCGCGCGAGCAACCCCAGCCGAAAGGATTCGGCCGGTTGGCCGCTTGGGTCGTTGCCCCCATCCATCTATTTGCGGCAGCTTTCGTTGATCTGGTGGTGGCTGTCAATGCCTGGGCGCAGCGCGGCGTGGTGCGTCGGCTCGGTGTAGTGGCAGTGCTGGTCGGTCTAGCGGCAGGAGTCACCTGGAAGTTATGGCCCCAGGTCGAATATTTGCCGACCGGCAACCGCAACCTCGTGTTCGGCATCCTGTTGCCGCCGCCCGGCTACAATCTCGACCAATTGATGGACATGGGCCGTGTGGTCGAAGAGGGGCTCAAAAAGTATGCCGATGTCGATCCCGACAGTCCCGAGGCAGCTGCGCTCGACGCACCGGTGATTGAGGACTTCTTTTTTGTCGCCCGCGGGCGGCAAGTGTTCATTGGCTTGCGAGCCCATGACCCCACCCGGGCCGCGGAACTGGTGCCACTGGTGATGCGTGTCGGCGCCGGTTTGCCGGGTACTTTTGCCGTCGCCAGTCAGGCGAGTTTGTTCGGCCGCGGCCTCGAAGGCGGCCGGGTGATCGACGTCGAAATCACCGGACCCGAGCTGACGCGACTCGTCGCCTTGGGTGGACAAATTATGGGGCAGGTGATGGGATTGATTCCCAATTCGATGCCTCGTCCTGTGCCGAGCCTCGATCTCTCGAGCCCTGAAGTTCACATTACGCCCAAGCTCGTGCAGGCGGCCGACATGCGGGTGAGCACCACGGATTTAGGCTTCGCGGCCAACGTGCTGATTGACGGTGCTTACGTGAGCGACTATTACCTCGACGGCAAAAAAATCGATTTGACGGTGATGGGCTCTCGCCCCGGTGAGGTTCACGACTTGAAAGACTTCGAAGAATATCGCTGGAACTCGCAGGATGTCCAGGCGCTACCGATCGCCACGCCGCTGGGCCAATTGGTGCCCGTTTCAGCGCTCGCCAACATTGAGCTCGCGAGTGGTCCGGAGCAAGTCAATCACCGCGAGCGCGTGCGGGCGATCACGATCCAGGTTTCGCCACCTGCGGATGTACCACTCGAAGCGGCGATGACCACGATTCAGGATAAAATCATTCAGCCGCTGCTGGCGTCGGGGCAATTGGATGGAGGCTACCAGATCAATCTTGCCGGTACGGCTGACAAGCTACGCGATACTTGGGACGCCCTGCGGTTCAACGTGCTGTTGGCGCTGGTGATTACCTATCTCTTGATGGCGGCGCTGTTCGAGTCGTGGCTTTATCCGCTGGTGATTATCTTTAGCGTGCCGCTGGGTGCGGTCGGCGGTGTGTTGGGGCTGCAATTGCTCAATTGGTATCTCTATTCGACGCTCGATTTCTTTGTGCCGCAGTCGCTTGATGTGCTCACGATGCTCGGCTTCGTCATTTTGATCGGTACGGTCGTCAATAATCCGATCCTGATCGTACACC
This sequence comes from Pirellulales bacterium, assembly GCA_041753435.1. Lineage (GTDB taxonomy): Bacteria > Planctomycetota > Planctomycetia > Pirellulales > Lacipirellulaceae > DASYDU01. The sequence goes on from JBGSUJ010000002.1 coordinate 5,812, forward strand.
AATCGCTCAACCACATGCGCGAAGACGGGATGTCGCCCAGCGACGCGATTCTGGAATCGGTTCGCACTCGCATTCGGCCGATCTTTATGACTACGATGACCACCGTGCTCGGCCTAATGCCACTTGTACTATTCCCCGGAGCAGGGAGCGAACTGTATCGCGGCTTGGGTGCTGTGGTACTCGGGGGGCTGCTGATCTCAACGGTCTTTACGTTGATTCTAGTGCCGGCGCTGTTCAGCCTCACCATGCAAGCGCGGACCTGGTTCATGGAATTGATCTTCAGAAAGCCGGCCGTTGTTCCGGTTGCTGAACCCGAAAAACCGGCAGCCTTCCGTCCGCAACTTGTCCATCCGCGCTGAACCTGTCGGCCATGGAATTCGAAGCGACCTACGTCTGTGGCGCCTGCGGCGAGGAGATCGTGATCCCGATCGACGTTTCGCAAGGCGAGAGCCAGGAGTACGTCGAGGATTGCCCCGTCTGCTGCCGCGCCAACGTCATCCGCGTTGAAATCGACGGCGGCGGCGAAGCGTCTGCCTGGTCGGAGCTGGAATGAATTCCACGACGCGCAGGGGGCGAATTTTGGAGCTTTGGAACGCACTTTGCGAACACGATTCCACGTGACAAAAATCGCCTGTTTTGTCACGCCCGAGTGGCCGGCAACTCTGCTAAACATGTCGATTTCGCGTAGCACTTGTTCCAAAACAGCTCGAATTCGCGCTTTTGCCGAAAGTTCCATAATTCGCTTCTCACCGCTGGTGTCTCGCAGGCGGCCTCGTTATCGCCGTTGACCCTGTGGCTCCTTCCCAAGGCGCCTTTCCAACGTGCCAACATCGACAACTGTCGCCTCGCACGCGATTCACGCACGATCCATCGTAGCGGCATGTGGTACTATGTACAGTATCTATTTTCAGCCAGGGGAAAGTTTCACCACAGAGGCACAGAGAACACGGAGTGGAGAAGGGAAATCGCGGATGTAAGCTGATGGAATGACGGAACACTCATCGCCGCTAATCTTCGCTGATGTGGATTAGCAGAGTGCCGAGAGCCAATCCCTTGGGCAGCAATAACTTAGCACAACGTCGAACCGGTGGTTTGACACAGCACCGGCGGGACCGGTCACGGCGGGATGGGTGGCCCCGGATCGGGGCCACGGCAGAGCTGGTCTCGAGCGACGCGGGGCCGCCATTTGCCGCTGAGATCGTTGTCGGCCTCAAAAAGCGCGGCTACCGGTCCGGGAACGATCGGCACGTACTGCTGCGGAGTCTGCGGGAGCCGTTCATGCCGAAACTGGGGCGGGTTGAACGTGGGGACGATGCGCGGTGGGGCGTTTTATAGCGGCAATTCTAGCTGCCGTTCATCTTTGTCAGCTGCCGTGATCTCGGATGATGCTTTCGTAATCGCAATTGCATTGGGAGGTCGCTTGCGATGCACTGTGCAGAATGCACCTACTTTCAGCTGATTCCGCATCACCGCAGACGCCACAAACGCAATTGTCTTACCGTACTTCCGTCGTTCTAATATGCCAAGCCTTTCCAGACCCAATAGGTCATTTCTTGATGTCGCCAAGACTATATTGTGAACATTGGCATGTTCCTTAAATGATTGCGCGGAATTTGGGTGCTGGATCGCATAATTTGCAGCAGCCAACTGCCGATGGTTGAGATCATGTCTAGCCACAAACTCGCTTACTCGCTGCATGCAGTCTTGTTGGCGCTGAAAGTAAGCAATCATTTCGCGGACCGCCCGCTCAATGATTCTCAAATGGTAGAAAATAAAATACGTAACATCTCCCGAATCCGACTCGCTATAAAGGTATGCCCTCGCATACTTCGCTGGTGCATCCAAAACGATGCGGGAAATCGGAAGAAACTCAAAGATCCAATAGCCGCTCTTGAGCATAAACCAGTAAAAGACTGCTCTCGCTGTTCTTCCATTGCCATCCGCAAAGGGATGTATGTATCCGATCGCAAAGTGTAGTATTATCGCCTTGACAACAGGATGAATGAATTCCGCTGGCCTTTCATTTGCAAAATCGCAAAGCTCATTGATTCTCCATTCCAGCGATTGTACTGGTGGAGGTCGATGCATCACCTCTTGTGTATAGGTGTCAACTACACAAATATCTCTGTCCTCATTGGTCCTGAACCTGCCAGCAGCATCCGGGTTCTCGAGGGTGCCGTCCGTAATTGTTTTTTGGATGTGCCAGAGCAATTCTGGTGTTAAAGGATCGTTGGTGGAATCTCTGATCTCCATGATTGCGTGATAGTTGTTTAGGATCATTTGCTCATGGGTAGTTTTTGGCTTCCGGCCAGTGCGTAGCATTTGCTTCGCGACAATTCGCGTTGTAGAGGCACCCTCTAGCTGGCTTGAAGCTATCGCTTCCTCCATTAGAGAATTGTAAAGAAACCGATCTTCTTTATCGTTTGGCATTAGCCGAGAACGTGAGCCGATGAACCCGCCAGCATCTTGGTCGATTCGGTGTAGCCATTCCTGTTGCTTTGGTGGAGTCCAGTAGCGAAATGGCACACCAGCGTCCATCGACAATTCAATGGCCCGGCGCTGGGAAGTCCGGCTTAGTTCAACCGCTAGCCACATCTCCTTTGGGGTAATGCCATCTGGCATTGGAAAGCGACGAAGTTTATCCCAGTGCAAGTATGAGTTGTTCGCCTTCCGCAAAAACTCTTGCACTGATGGCGTGCCGAGTTTGCTGAAAATTGCCGATATCTCATCCGTGCCGGACGCGGCCTCCATGACTTCGCCAATTGTGGGTGGTGTCTGTGGCCTTCGCATTTTGAAAATTCCGCCGAACCGCATGTGTAAAAATGTGTCAAATCGCCAAGTGAATGATACATAAAGTGTCGAAAACTGTCAATCTAAAGTTATTTTGACAGTTGCTGATGCTTCGGGGAACGGCCAGCATCTTGGAGGCGCAGCAGGGTTTAAGTCCTTCTGGTGGGGGGTGCATGTAAAAATATGGCCCGGATCGAAACCACCACTCTACGGCAATCGTTCCGCTTCGAAGAATAAACGGGGCAGAACGAATGTTCGTAAATCGGTACTGACGCGAATGGCACTTGAACTTTCGTAAGTCCCTACGCTGCATATCGTTTGTACTCGGCACGTGGTTTGAGGAGTAGGGCCTGGGGTTTGGGCCGCCGTTTGACACGTCGGGGCTCGAATCGATTGGGGCGATTTCCGA
>JBGSUJ010000003.1:0-7607 GCA_041753435.1 Pirellulales bacterium
TCGGAAATCGCCCCAATCGATTCGAGCCCCGACGTGTCAAACGGCGGCCCAAACCCCAGGCCCTACTCCTCAAACCACGTGCCGAGTACAAACGATATGCAGCGTAGGGACTTACGAAAGTTCAAGTGCCATTCGCGTCAGAGACACCTCCTGGGCTCTGGAATTATACGCCTGCGGCGTTGGCTGGCCAACGCTGGCTCTCCCACCTTCACTCCCCGCTCCCCGCAGTGCCGCGCCTCAATCCGCCCCTTTGCGTCGTCGGCGCTTCGGCGACTGAAGGAGCGGCGCCGTAAGTTTTTGATACAAACCGAAAAGATATTCAACGCGATTCCGCTCGCTCGCAAACGGTTGCGAGCGGTAACACCGGTCGACCGCCCGATCCAGTTTCGCGTGCGCCTTCGCCAAATCGGCTGGCATCGCGAGCGGATCGTACAGGTCCGCGAGCGTCGCGCCCGGATGCGACTCCCGCGCGTCGAGCACCCCCTGTGCCGCCGCCTCCACCGCCGTTCGTTTCGCGTCGCTCACGTCCTGCGGCCAGGGAAAGTTGTTGTAGACAAGTTTGGCCGAGTAACGGTAACGAGATTCGAGTCGTCCCGCCACCTGCCGCACCCACATTTGATTGCGATTCCCCAACCAACAAGACACACTCACGATGGAGAAACAAAGTTGCTCGCAGTTGTTTAGTTGTCTGCTCGATGTCGGGTAGGTCGAGTGAGCGCCAACGGACCGCTGATGCCGAAGGAAAGAGATGTCTGGCTCAGATAAAAAGAGGCTTCTGAGTCAAGTAATCACGCAACTCGACCGATTGGCCCGCCATAATTGCCGTGTGCAACAATCGCAACTTTTCGTCGGGCGTGTTTGGCTGCATGAACCGGAATGCCGATGTGGCGAGGTATTGGATATCGAGGTCGAACGCCAACCAGCGGCGACCTTCGGCCTCAGCAACCGCACCAGTCGTGTTTGACCCCGCAAAGATGTCAACGACCAAGTCGTTTGGGTCGGTCAGGAACCGTATGAAGAACTCGGGGAGCTTGGACGGAAACCGAGCCGGATGTCCTTGGAGGCCGAGCATCTTGCAGCCACGAAGGTATTGCCCGTTCGATTCAGAATTCGGAATTTGAAGCAAGTTGGACGGGATCGATCCTCCGTTGTCCTTACCGAATCGACTGCTGATGTCGTGGCCCGATGGCCGTTTCTTTGGGGTATAGAAACCGTCGGGATCCTCAAGAAGCTTCTTCATTCGGTCGCTGTATTCCGCACGCACCCTTGACACGTCAGCTTTGGGCCATTCGGTCTTCGAGAACCACCACACAGTGTTCACCGAGTCCTTCGCGCGAATCTTCCGCTTGTTCACCCACTCGATCGGACTGGGCAGCTTTGATGGGTTGAACCAGTAAAAATCCTCGGCAAGCTTGAAGCCGACCTCGTCGCACGCGCGAACGGCGAACCTGAAAGGGTACAGGCTTCGAGAGGGAACACCCTTCTCGTAGGCGCCACCGATATCGATAACAAAACTCCCGTCCGGTCGCAGCTTGCGCAACACAACGGCGGCGAACTGAAGCAGCCAATCAACGTACCGTTCTTGGGTTTCATTCCCGTAGTGTTTCTGCCGCTGCAAGGCGAACGGCGGACTGGTCACGACGAGCTGCACGGAGTTGTCCGGCAGATTAGCCAATAGTTCGAGAGAATCACCTTGATAGGCTTCTCCGAGTTCAGAGCGGTATGTGGGCTTTCGGTTTACCATTGGTCGTCCATGGCCATTGTACATAACTTCCCCCTCCCGAGACTTGCTACTTTAAGGCTGTAGACGCGGAGTCATCAAGCCCCCACGCTTTGTCTTATGGTATCACGCGGACCAAAGCAACAAGCGCGGCGAATGTTCGCCGCCAACCTCCGGCGATGGCGAGAGCCCCGTGGATTGTCCCAGGAGGGATTGGCTACACTGGCGAAGCTCCACCGTACGTACGTAGGGTCCGTCGAACGGGCGGAGCGGAACATTTCCATTGACAATATGGAGAAGTTGGCGACTGCGCTGGGCGTTCCTCTCGCTGATTTGGTCCGGGAGGCTGCACCGTGAAACCTCACCCAGACCAAAAGGAGTTGCAACGGCTCTTTCCAGCCGTCCGCGAGTACCAACGACTCGCGTCGCGTCACGGAATCGATGACATCTTCCAAGACAACGGCGGAAAGATTCTACAGGTTTTGCTGCTCACGGGCTTGGTCCGCTTGCCCGGCCGTGAAGGGAACGACGCCAAAGACGAGACCGGGCGCGAATACGAACTGAAATCGGTGAATGTTGTTCTGACACACAGCTTTAGCACGCACCACCACCTCAACCCGGTTATTCTCGCCAAGTATCGACGGGTTGGCTGGGTGTTCGCGGTCTACAACGGGATCGAACTGCAGGAGGTTTACCTCCTTGAGCCTTCGCAGTTGGAGCCGTATTTCGAGAAATGGGAAAAAAAGTGGCACAAGTCGGGAGACATCAATAACCCGAAGATCCCGGTCAAGTTTGTCCGAGCCCAGGGCCGTCTGATCTTCATCGCTCCGGCGGTCGATGCGCCGCCCGAGGTTGGTCCAAAACCGGACGTCTCGGTCGAGACTACGCCTACGCTGCCCCCGGCAAAGCCGGTAAAATCACGTCGCAAGCCTCCTAACATCTGACGGAGAGACTACGGAGCATTTTTGCGGCCTTGATGTTGATCGGATCTCCCGCTCCAGTTTGTGCAGCTTGTAGTCGGGAATGAAGCCAAACCGATTCACCTGCCGACACCGTGCCAGGTCCATCGTGGCTACCTCGGCCACAGGGCCGATCAGTTTTACCACCCTACAAATTAGGTGCAACCGACCTCTCAGAGGTCGGCTCCAGTTTTTCTACAGGTTGGAAGCGTCGAGAGACACCGATTTGTGTGCTGGCCCATTTCCCTTCTGCCTCTTGCAAGGGGTGGCCAAATCTGCGCTTGATTTCGCCGTGGATCATGCTATCGTGAAACGGATGATACTGTACATAAGTATCGTTCCTGTGATCCCGTCCTTTGTTCGCCCTCTCCAGGAGATTCCCACCATGACCGCCGGTCGAAAGCGCGCCCTCGACGACGTCAAACGCGGCGAAATCTGCGCGCTCATTACCACTGGCTGCAGCCTCGAAACCGCCGCCCGCTACGTCGGCTGCGATCGTACTACCATCCGCCGCGAAGAGCTCCGCAACCCGGAATTTGCCGCGCAGCTCCGCCGCAGCACCATCGAAGCCGAGCTCCATCCGCTCCGCACCCTGTTACAAGCCGCGGCAACCCATTGGCGGGCGGCCGCCTGGATCCTCGAGCGGACCCGCCCCAACGAGTACGCCCGCAGCGCGTCGAACCTCGTCAGAATCGAAACCGTTCACGACTTTGTCGAACGCTGTCTCCAGGTAATTGCCGAAGAGCTCTCGGGCTCCGCCGACGGGGCGGCCGCCTGCCGCCGACTCACTGCGGCAATCGAAAACACCTGCGGCGAGCTGACCATAGCCGCTACCGCCAGCCGCGACCCGAAGCGGCTCCGCAAAGTCATTGCCGGCATGTCGACCAAAAACGAAGTCCTCGTGACCGACCATAACGTAGCCGAAGTCGAAAATCCAGAAATCAATGTCGAGCTCGTCTGCGCTGCGGAGTTAGGCGCTGGCGACCTGCGGCAAAATGGCCCCACTGCTGCAAAATGAAGGCCCCTTTTGCAGCCTCCACCCCTCCCGTCGCCCTGGAGTTTAAGCCACTTGTGAAACCATGCGGTGCGAAATGAACCTATTTTGCAGCACAGTAATGGCGACCTGCCTTCCCCCGCCCGAACCAGCAATCGCTCGCCAGACGGAACACGCGCCCCTGTCCCACGGACGATCGCATTTGTCACCCGCGGCCACCCGGAGGATCGATCTCGTGCAGCGCCTCGCGGGTCTCGCGGCCGCGAAAAATCCAGCCGTGCCGCTTGAAATAGTTCAGCATCACACCCGCTACGGCGATCATAATCGCCAGCGCGAACGGGTATCCGTACCGCCAATGAAGCTCTGGCATGTATTCGAAGTTCATCCCATACACGCCAGCAATAAAACCCAGCGGAATGAAGATGGTGGCGATGATCGTGAGCGTTTTCATGATCTCGTTCATCCGCAGGCTGACCGTCGAGAGATGAAAGTCGCGGATGTCGCTGCCAATGTCGCGATAGGCTTCGACCAGATCGATGAGCTGCACCGAATGGTCCTGACAGTCGCGCAAGAAAAACCGCGTTTGGTTGCTGACGAAAGGCGTGGCCTCGACCTGCAACTCGCGGACGGCATCGCGCAGCGGCCAGATCGCGCGGCGCAACAGCAAGAGCTCGCGCTTCACCACGTGCAACTCGGCAAAGGCCGACTGCCCGTCGCCCGCCGTGGTCCGCTCGTCGAGCTCATCGAGACGATCGCCGATGCTCTCCATGATCGGAAAGTAAGCGTCGACCACCGCATCAATCAGCCGGTAGGCAAGATAGTCGGCCTGCGTCTCCTGGCGCATGATGCTGTGCTCGTGCCGCAGTCGGCTGCGCACGAGGTCGAAGCAGTCGCCGGGGCCCTCCTGAAACGTGACCACGTAGTTCTTGCCGAGCACGATGCTGAGCTGGGTGGTCAGTTGATCACAGTTGGTATCGGGCATCCGCACAACACAGTAGACATTGCTCTCGTACTGGTCGGACTTGGCCCTTTGGTGAACGTTGACCACGTCCTCCATGGCCAGCGGATGGATGTTGAATGTTTTGGCGATGGCATGGAGCGTGTCGGTGCTGCCCAGCCCGATGACGTTGACCCACACGACAGGCCATCGCGTAATCAATTGCTCCAACTCTTTGGCAGTGACACGTGTTTTCTCGGCGATGTGATCGCGATCGTAAGCAATTACGTCGAACGTAGACTGCAGCGCGTCGGGCGCGACGTTCATTGTGCCCGGCTTGGTGCCCGGCGCGGCACGGCGATGAATTCGCGGCTTGAGCCGGCGGCGTTTGCGGTGGTTGCTCATGGCCGGGATTGTAGCATAGCGGCCTCACGATCAGGAGGGCGTTTTGCGCGGTTAGGCGGCAGAGCGGACGGAGCAAGTTTCTTCGCTGCTCATCGCTGGATTAGGCTCACTCGGGACGAACACTTTCAGCGGTTTCCAGCGGTCGTGGACGATCGAGGTCTGTTGAATTGCCGGACGTTCGAGATCGCGGAGCGTGGCTTCGCGCAGGTAAATCGCAAACGCAGACAGAATCGTAGCGTCCAGTCCGGCCCAGCCATCGAAGTAACCCCCGCGCAGCAGGAACGACTTCAGGAACTGAGCGATGGGCCGCCAGAGCAGGGCTTTTTGAGAAGCCAGCGACCCTTGCTCGTATGCGATTTCGGCGTCGCGCTTCGCGCTACTCGCCAAGTTCTTCAGGCAGTGTTGCAGATTTGGGCAGGCCTCGAATACGAGCTGCGATTTCAGGCGACCAATGTTCCCGCTCGGAATACACACTTCGACGCGCCCGCCCCGCATCTCGTAGCTTGCAGCCTGCTTGCGGTAAAGCCGAATGGAAGGTCCGCTTTGGAAGGGATCAAACCGAAGCCACTTGCCCCGGAAGCAAGCGGTGCGACCAATCTGATACCCCTCGAGCGTTGGTTCACTGGCCAGCAGGTCTTGCACCTGTCGGCTGAGCTCGCCATGGAGCTGTTCTTCGGGACGCAAGCGAAGAATCCAATCGTGCTGTGCGTGGCTGGCTGCCCAGGATTCGAAAGCGGCATCTTCGACACCCATGTCGGTAATGTCTTCCGCTGCCCCGCCGGCTCCGCGGTTTCGCAGCACAGACTCAATAATTCGGCAGCCTCCAAACTGGCGGACCAGTTGCAGCGTCTCGTCGTTTGAGCCTGCGTTGGCGACCAGAATCTCATCCGCCATGTCGCGGACCGATGCGAGACAGCCGACGATTGTATCCGCAGCATTGCGACAAGTGATCAATACGGTCACGAGTTGGTTTGGTCGGTTTATCGAATGTGTTTCGCGGCTGAGAGGGTGGGCCACGCCGAGCGGTCCTGCAAGCGTGGACTGCGCGGCAGGAGTGGCCAGGATTGCCTCCCGAAACAATTCGGCTACGCGGGGGTCGCTGCGGTAATTGCGCGGATGCAGGAAGTCGCGGGCATCCTTCATTTGTCGCTCACGCAAGTAGTGGCGATCGGGGATGTGACGCATCCGCTCGAAGTCGATCAGCCAGACCTTGCCCGCGCGGTCTACGAGCAAATTTTCAGTCTTGAAATCGTTATGCCACACGCCCAGTTCGTCGAGCTGTTGCCAAATTTTGGCAACCTGTTGGGCCAGGTCTTCGAGGAACTCTTGTTTCGGCTGTTCGAATCGCAGCAGTCGGTAGAGCGAGGTGCCCGCAATATAGTCGGTCAGCAGAAATGAACAGCGTTTGAACGGGCCAAATCGTTGATCGACGTACGCGCGGGTGCGCGGTGTGGGGATGCCAGCTGCCTGTAAGTAGCGACATTCGAGCCAGGATTTTTTTGCCGGAGATTGAGAGAACGATTTCCTCAACGTGCGTCCGAGAGTGCCCCAGTTATGGTGTTTCCATGTGAATTGCCCCGCCGGGTGTTCGATGCGCGCGACAGTGCAGCGGAGCTTTTCTTGAAGTTTCTCGCCCTCGGCCAGAAGTGTGCCGGGGTCGGACCACATCCGCTCGACAAGGTCGCGCGGCAGGTCGGAATCCCACTCAATCAACCGGCGGAATGACCGCCAGCTCTCGACGGGAATGCTGGCATCGATTGTGAGTGGAACTACGGCTCTCAACAACTCGATGCTTCCTTTTTGTGCTTGTCGGAGTACTTATCTATTTGCCGTCGTTGTTTAAGCGTAACGATCAGGTCGCCAATATCGAATGTATCGGAGGTTGCGAGACCATTTATGAAGAATTAGCAAGGTGATCGCTTCCCTCAAGAGTGACGTACTTTCCAGCAATTATTACCGGAGCGGCTGCTAGCATGGGTTCGGCCATAACGTACTTGGCGCCGCGTGGTTGCCTGCGCATCGGCAAGTACTTGCTGTCCCTCGCCAGATAGTCATCTCGCAGACTGTTGAAAAGTCGAATTCGCGAGTTTTCTAACCGCACGATTCCCGAAGATTCTTGAAGCTAGCAATCCACCGTTTGAGCCTTTTTCCACGGGTAGTTCCACGACTTCTTGCAGCACGCAGGTTGCGCACTGCGGCCGGAATTGCTCGCGCGATTCGCGAGAGCCGGCATGTCCAACCCTTGGCTCCAGTGGCTGGCAGCGCAGTTCGATCCGCATGTGCATGACCAAGGTTTGGCGGTATTCGTCTTGCGAGAGGAAACGGTGCGACGTGGCCTGACGAAGCGCCTCGTCGCATTGATCCGCAAGGCCTGTTTCGCTGCCGCCACACGCCTGCTGGCTGATGACGAGATCGAGCATGTGGCGGCCCGCACGCGCGGTGGCGACTGGGAAGCTAGTGCTCTGTCACAGCTTGATTTTCGGGTAGAGAGACTTGAGTTTACCGCGGGCGTCGCGGACTTTCATTTGCCAGTCGACGCCGCGTTGGGTGGCGTTGGCGTCGGTTGACCAGGCAGCCAGTTCCGACTGTAAG
>JBGSUJ010000004.1:0-3528 GCA_041753435.1 Pirellulales bacterium
CGGGTGATGGCGTTCGCCGGCGACACGACCTGGCGATGGTGGATGGAGGGCTTCGCGCCCGAGCACAAGCGATTTTGGCGGCAAGCGATTTTGTGGCTGGCGCGCAAGGACGAGCTTACCGACGGCAACGTGTGGGTCAAGCTTGACGAGCGACGTTTCAATCGCGGCGGCCGCGTGCAGTTCACCGCCGGAGCCCGAGATCCGCAAGGCGAGCCAATCACCGAAGCCCGCTTCGCTGCCCACGTGCTACTGCCCGACGGCAAACAGGAGCCAGTTAATCTCGTGCGGCAGGGGGATTATTTCGTCGGCAGCTTCGATCACACGCAAGCGCCCGGCGATTACGCCATCGAGCTGGCCGCCAGCGACGCGCAATCCGTGCCGCTCGGCAATGCCAAGGCACGTTTCCTGGTCTTCGAACAAGATCTCGAACTCGACAATGCGGTGGCCGATCCGACGCTGCTGGCCAGCCTGTCGGCCATGACCAAGCCGGTTGGCGGAAAATCGCTGGCCCCCGAAGAGCTGCCCCAACTCCTCGCCGACCTCGCCCAGCAGCCGCTGGAGATGGAAGTCGAAACCCAGGCAAAACTCACCCCCTGGGACACCTGGCCGTTCTTCCTGCTGTTCGTGGGCACGATCAGCGTGGAGTGGTACCTGCGCAAGAAATGGGGGCTGGTGTAAGCACACATGAGCCGTTCTACGGGCGTTTAGGCTACAATGGTGGACATCGGGACCAATTTGCAGGGGTGTGTATGAACGAAGACCAATTGCTCGCCAGAATTACATTCAACCCACAGATATTTGGCGGCAAGCCGATCATTCGTGGTAAGCGACTAGCGGTCGAACACGTGCTGGCGATGTTAGCCGCTGGTGACTCTGCGGAGACGCTCCTGCAAGGTTACCCATGGCTTGAGCCCGAGGATGTTCAGGCATGTTTGGTTTATGCACGCAGACTGGTCGGGCATGAGCGAATTGAGCCAATCATGCAAACCAGCGGACCCCAGAAATGAAAGTCCTGCTGGATGCGTGCGTCTGGAGTGGGATGCTCACAGAACTCCGCGCGGCCGGTCACGAAGTTGATTGGGTTGGGAACTGGCCCGAGGATCCGGGAGATAACGAAATCCTCGCGCATTCTCATCAGCAGCAGTCGGTGCTGATTACCTTGGACAAGGATTTCGGAGAACTGGCGATCCTTCGTCGCGCGCCCCACCATGGAATCCTCCGGCTCGTTAACTTCACGGCAAAGCAGCAAGCCGTAGTTTGCCTTGACGTCTTGCTCCGCCACGGAGATGAACTCGCCGCCGGCGCGGTCATCACCGCTGAGCCAGGCCGATTGCGGATCCGGCCAGCGGAGGAGTAGACAACCCCAGACTACTCTCCGCTCTGCGTGCCCGAGCCGTTCATTGCGCACGCGAAACGGAGGCTGGTCTAATTGATCGCACTGGGGCAACCCTACTCAAAAGCCTCCGGCGATTCGATCAGCAGCGGCGGGGTGGCCGTTAGCAATCGTCGCTTGAGGCCGTTCAGCATGGCTCGATAGACGCGCTCGGTGGCGATGATCTCGATCACCGCTTCGAGTTCGGCGGTGAACAAGGTTGAGCGAGCGACCACTCGCACGCGCTGTTCCGACTGCGGCGCTTCGACAAACGCGCCGAGGTGATCTTCGTCGATCTTGATCAGGTCGCCGTCTTGCGCACCTGCGATCTTGTTTTTCGCCCGCGGCGTTCGTTTGGATTTTGCCATGACAATCTGAACCGAACACTATAAAGAACCGGCCGCCGCCCCGAGCCTCCTTTCCAGTGTACCAAGGATCGCCCCCACGCGAGAACGAATAAAGGGGACATTCTACTTTAATTGACTCGCACTACGGGGTTGGTTAGCCTGATTGCATGGCTAGAACTGCGCGAGCCTCCGTTGGCGGAATCTGCTACCACGTGCTCAATCGTGGCAATGGTCGCGCGGACGTGTTCCACAAGGACGGTGACTATGCGGCCTTCACCGATCTAATGGCCGCAGCGAACGAACGCGTGCCGATGCGAATCTTGAGCTATGCGCTGATGCCCAATCACTTTCACCTGGTGCTTTGGCCGCGTGGCGACGGTGATCTGAGCCGCTGGATGCAATGGCTGATGACTTCGCACGTGCGCCGTTACCATCGCCACTACCAAACGAACGGCCATGTGTGGCAGGGACGCTTCAAAGCGTTTCCGATCCAGCAAGACGAACATTTGCTATCGGTGCTCCGGTATGTCGAACGAAATCCGCTGCGCGCCCGGCTGGTCGATGGCGCCGAGCATTGGCCCTGGTCGAGCCTGGCTTGGCGGCCGACGGGCAAACGACCTGAAATGATCAGTGACTGGCCCGTGCAGTGTCCGCGCAATTGGCTCTCGCGCGTTCAGGCGGCCCAGACGGCGACGGAACTGGCGGCACTTCGCAAGAGCATTGCTCGCGGCACGCCGTATGGCGACGATCGCTGGTCACAGCGGACGGCCCAGCGATTGGGTATCGAGCCATCGCTTCGTCCACGCGGCCGGCCCAGGAAGCCGGAAAAGTAGAATGTCCCCACGCCTGTTCGGCACGGGATTTGCGCGTTGCGGAGTGAGTAATTTACGCAGTTTAGTTGGAGTTGCGCCCTCGATCGATATCGCGCATATTGCTGCGTATGGCCGGCAAGAAGCGCGACAAAGTGAGAGAGCGGGACATTACGGGACGGAAGTATTTTCAGCAGTTGTTGCCGCTGTTTGATCGGTTGCACGAGATCGGCTGCCAGCGTGACAAGGCCGGCAATCGTGAGTTGTTGATGGATGAGTACTGCGTACTCATCCTGTTGTTTCTGTTCAACCCGATCGTCACGTCGCTGCGGGGCTTGCAACAAGCCAGCGAACTCAAGAAAGTGCAGCGGAAGCTCGGCTGCCCACGCTCCTCGCGGGGCTCGCCCTCGGAAGCGACGCAGGTCTTCGATCCCGAGCCCCTGCGGGAGATCATCAGCGAACTGCTGGGGCAGGTCGAGCCGATTCGCCAAGTCGGTCGTGGACAACTCACCCAGGAACTGATCGCGGTCGACGGCTCGGTCGTCAAAACGCTCTCCACGATTACCCAAGCGGCCGACTTGAAAAACATCCCTGGCCAATCGAAGTCGGCTTGGCGGCTGCACACCCACTTTTCGATCGATCGGCACGTGCCGACGTGGATCGATGTCACCGGCGGCAAGAACAGCGGCCAGTCGGACGAGAAAAACGTCTTGCGTGAGGCGCTCTCCGCGGACTGCTGTTACGTGATGGACCGCTGGTTGGCCGAGTTCAGGCTGTTTAACGATATCCATGCGCGCTCCAGCAGCTACGTCTGCCGCCTGCGAGACAATAGCAACCTGGAGGCGGTCGAAGAAGAACGCCCCTTTCGCCGGCGGCGCAAGACGCTGGAGTGCTGCAGGACATCGTCGTCACCCTGGGGATCGGCAGCAAGTCCCACACGCGTCCCAATCATCCGATTCGAGTGATCCTCGTCAAGACCACCCCTCACACCAATCGCGGC
>JBGSUJ010000005.1:0-2705 GCA_041753435.1 Pirellulales bacterium
GCCGCCAAGGCCACCTTCACCTTGAACGCCGAACCAAAACTCCGTCGCTTCCTCGACATCCTCCAGACCTCCTGATCGCCCCCTGCCAACGGGGGAAACGTCCATCTTATCAGGCTGTCCAGTTTTTGGGGTCCACCTCAGTCGCCGCTCCGCGGCTGGGGGTGACGGGGAATGCCGCGCACGTTCGGCGGCAGCGCGACGAGCGGTATGCCGGAATCAGCCGTCACTACAGTTCATCGATCGTCAGATCGTCTTGTGCAAGGTGTCGAATCGCGACGACATAAACGGTATCGCCGCGTACTTCAAACACGGCGCGGTGTGTCGGCTTGTTGCCGATGCCGTAAGTGAGCTGTCTCGCCGGGTACGGCAGTTGACAGCGCTCGTTTTTGGGAGCCAAGCGTGCTGAAGCGGATTGTCGCTGAGCGCTGCGATGGCGGATTCAAAGCCGTCGAGCCAGCGGGCGGCTTATTCGGGGCTTCGATGCTCGGACCACCACCGCGCCGACGGCGTCAGTTGCAGTTTGGCTCGCGACGTCAGGAGAACCTGGTAGTTCATCCGAGGCCCAACTGCTGGCGAACGTCGGCAAAGGCATCGGCGACGGGGCTCACTCGGCCGGCCTCGATGTCGGCGCGGCTCTCGCGGATATCGGCGAAGGTGTCTTCCATTTCAGGCGTAGTCTCGAGTTGGCGTTGGGCTTCCCACGGACCGGCAAGTTCGACCAGCGACTCGGCTCCGCCGCCGTTGAGCTTCGCGACGGCAAATATCTGAAATCCACGCAGATCATTTTGTGTAACGGCCATACGACGCCACGGGTCGAATTCTACACGTAGAATTGTATCACGGTCGGCGAGTGACCCCAAATCGCGGTTGAGCCGCGGTCAACACTTGGGTTTGAAGGGCCAGGTTCCTTGTTTCCCGGGGGTCATGCCGAATGGCTAGCCAGGGACGTTGGCCGCGGGCGTTCGGTCGCTGAAATGACCGAATCACCCGCGGCTAAATAGGGGACTAGGGCTGCGACCTAGAGGCTATCACAGCGCACCTTTTCAGGGCGTAGGCGAGCGATGCGGGTTCACTTCTTCTTCGCCGCTTTGGCAATGATCGGGCCGATTTCTTTTTCGGTGAAGGCGGGCAGGATTTGCGTGCGGACGTTGCCTTGGGCGCCGATCGAGAGGGCG
Source organism: Pirellulales bacterium (assembly GCA_041753435.1). Taxonomy (GTDB): domain Bacteria; phylum Planctomycetota; class Planctomycetia; order Pirellulales; family Lacipirellulaceae; genus DASYDU01. Next base: position 1,176 of record JBGSUJ010000005.1, read on the forward strand.
AGCGCGGTCATGGCCGCGTCGTTGGGGGCGTCGAAGATCGCCGCCACGTCGTATTGGCCGAGCGTCCAATACATCTCCGTGACGCCGATGCCCATCTTCTTGGCGGCGGCGCGGATGGCGTCGGCCCGCTTGGTGGTGTCCTTGATGTTGCGGATGCCCTGTTCAGTGTAGTGGCCCAGTAGGATGTAGGTGGCCATAAGAAAGTCCCTTGAGGTGCAGGTAAGTGGAAGGTCGCGGCCGAAACGCCGCGTTCGCGCCCGCTTTTGGATCGCGGCCGCCATTATTGCCCCATTTGGCCGCTAACGGAATAGGCGCTGGGAAATTGGGAGACGGGGCGTAATAATGGTGGGTTGGCGCCGCCAGCACTCGTGGAAGCAGTATGACCGACGGACGGAAAACGAAACGAAACGATAACCGCTGGCGGCCGGTGCTACGCGCGGCGGATCAAGCGGCGGTGGCGGGGCTCGTGCTGCTGGCGCTGGTGGGAATGGCGGCTTATTGGGTTGTGCAAGGCGGCCTGCGCGGCGAATTGATTGAAATCGATCGGGCGGAACCGCTGGTGGCGCGGTTTCAGGTCGACATCAACACGGCGACCTGGCCGGAGTTGTCGCAAGTGCCGGAGATTGGCGAGACGCTGGCGCGACGGATTGTCGATGCGCGGCAGAGTGGCGGGCGGTTTGTGGATCATGAGGATTTGATGCGCGTGAATGGGATCGGGCCGCGGACGCTGGAGCAGATGAAGCCGTACTTGTTGCCGATGCCGGGGCAGGAAGAGGTGGCGGGGAACTCAGACAAATCACCCGGAAGTTGAGCCAGGGCGGGATTCCGTGTGAACTCAATGCGTCCGGCTCGACGGTTCGTTAGAAAGGATGCAACCTCAATCGCCATGCTGTTTCAACAATGCAATAATATCCTGCTTGTGTTTTCTCCGCGCCAATTCCAAGGGTGTCGGCGAGCCGCCATAAGCGAGATTTGGATCAGCACCGTTCTCCAGCAGGATTTCGACGCATTCAACCGAGCCCCGGAATACCGCATGCTGCAATAATGTCCAACCGCCTTCGGGAGGGGACGACGGGCGATTTAGGTCAAACTGATCAATCATCAAGAGGCGCGAGAGATTTTGGTGATCCGCTTGCATAACGCATACCCAGATGGCATCAATGCCTTGCGTTGGAAACTTCTTACCATCCAAGGTGTGCATATTGACTGGACGCCGAATCCAAGACGTAGTCGCAACCAACACTAGTGCAACCAACACCGTTGCCAGGAAAATCGCTTTGGTTCCGAATTGGACTTTCATTTCGACGACTCACGCCGGCCGCAATCAATACACTCTAAATCTATTCGATTGTAACTCGATGGCATCCTGCCTCAAAAAAGAGTGATTGCCTCTTAGAGTCTATCCGAAAAAGATTTGCAGGTTTTTGTGAGGTTTTAAGCCGCTCGGGCTCGGTAGCGGAATTGTCGCTCGTCGGCCGGCGCGAGCCGCCGGAGCATGAGATGCGTTTGGCTGACTTGAATCATGGCGGT
>JBGSUJ010000006.1:0-14785 GCA_041753435.1 Pirellulales bacterium
AAGAACTGCCCCAGCTGCCGCGGCCGCGCGGGACCTGGGAAGGGTCCCGCGGGCCGCCTGCAACACTATTCTTAATCAACCCTGTTGGCTGTCCAACCAATGGGGTCCACCTCATTCGTCACTGACAATGGAGCCGCAAAAGATAATTCGGTCGAATCGTATTTCCGGATATCGTTCCATTGCCGTTGCAACAATGTACGTTCCAAAGCTGTGGGCAATTATCGACGGATATGGATCACTTCGTGCGATTCGAGTGTACTCGTCTCTGAAAAACTCTACTTTTGCGTTTCGAGATTTTGTGCGAGCCAACTGTACGGCAAGAAAGTTCCCAAAGTCCAGCGGCTCATGTATGAAATTCTGCAGAAACGGCGTAATATCTTTCTGCCACTTACCGCGTGTCTTAATGCCGTGAATGGTGATTACGGTTTGCACGATTGATGATTGGTAATTGTCGGAAAAGGACGCGCCTGTTGAGGCCTGCGGCATCGACATTGGACCGAATGCCTGACCTAATTTCAATAGGATAAAACCGTTAAAAGTTTACAGGTAAACTGAAATTACGTGCGAGTTTAGTTGGCAGGTGAGAGCCGAACTGAGATGCATTTGAGGTTGAAAGCCTAACGTACGGTCGTGATCGTCAGTCCAACCTATTCTTGGCGATCACCCCATCTTTCATGATGACCACGACGTTCTTCTCTGGATCGGCGAGCAGCGCGATGACTTCAAGTGGGTTGCCGTCGACGAGTAGGAGGTCGGCCGGGGCGCCTTCTTTGACCACACCCAGCTCGCCGGCGTAGGGGTTGCGTTTGCTGGAGAGCTCAAGCAGGTTGGCGTTGGTGGGGGAGGGTCGAGTGTCGAGGGTCAAGAGCCGCGGCGGTGGGGGTCGAGAGCCAGGCGGAGCTTGGCGGCAAGCGCGCCGTGGAGTTGCTGACTCGCGTTCAGGCAGCAGCCTTTTGCCAGCCGCCGCCTGCGTAGCGAAACAGAAAGGCCGAGGTGAGCCACGCCGCGACGAACACGCCGTTGAGGCACATCACGGGCACTACGCCCGGGGCGAAATTGGCGGCGGGAACCCAGGTGAGCGCGATGACGGGGACGAGCGCCTGGGAGATCGCCGCGGCCACCATGGCGCGCGACATGCCATGCGACTCGAATCGCGCGAGAAAGGCGCCGACGACTCCGATCGCGATCACACCGAGATACATCGCGTTGGCGAGGTCTTCTTCGCCGATGATGCCGACAGCGGCATTGATCCAAAAGAGAACCAGCGCTGTCGCCAGGGCAATACCCACCGCGACTCGGTACGCCAGCGTCCCGCCCTTGCTGGCGACGAGCTGAAACGCGAGACCGGTGCCGAAGAGAATGGCCCCGGCGATCACAAAATCGAACGGGCCCCAGTTCCAGCCGTCGACGTACATGTTTCCCCACAGCGGAATGAGCAGAATGCAACCCACGACGATTGCGATGCGGAGAGTGTTCTTTTGCATGAGGATGGCCCTACCGTTTTCTCGAATAATGCCTGCCAAAGTTTCGACGAACATCCAAAGTACGAATCCGCCCTAAGGTTTTCCGGTACTGGCGCGATCGCGGCAGAGGTCGTGGAATGTTTGCTCTATGCTTTCGGCCAAGCGCTCGCGGGCGGTAATCACATCGACGGCGCGGGCCCGCAGCGCTGGCGCGAGCCCGCGATGCTGTGCATCTTCGTCGATGAGCAGGCGAATCTGGCTCACGATTGGTGCGGAGCTGGAGCGTTCGCGGCTTTGAGGCGGTCGAAGTCGGCTTCTTCGTCGGCCAGTTCTTGTTCGATCTCGGCGCGGTTGGCATGGTAGTAGGCCAAGGCGGCGTAGACTTGGCTGAGGTTGAGCTGGGGGAAGTTTTGGGCGATCTCTTCGGGCGATTCGCCGCGTTTGTAGAGCGCCGCGATTTGCAGCACGGTGACGCGACTGCCGTCGAGATGGAGCCGGCCACCGCAGACGTTGGGCGTGCGGACGAGCATGGCGTCGAGTTGGATTCCGGTGGCCATCGTTTCGCTCCTTTCGGCCGTGTCGCGGCGAATTCGACCTGCGGGCCTATGTTCAAGCGTATCATGCAAGAGGGAGATTGGCCAACGGCATTGGTGGGATGGAAGTGGGTGGACTTGTAGGCGTGACGGCTGTGGTCAAATCGCTTCGTAGCGGCGGGACGAGGCGCTGGCTATTGTTCATCGCGCTCCCGAGCCTGGGCGGCATCGCGGATCGCCCGTCGATTCGCAGCGGTCATGGGGACGTCTTCGCGGACGCGCATTTCGGGCGGCGAGGTGAGCGATTCGAGGACCAGCTTGACCGTGTCCTGGGGCGGGTGGCCCATGCTGGTGAGCAGCTCGACGAGGTCCTCTTCGAATCGCTTCTGCCACAAGCTGTCGTACGTTTTCTGGCTGAAGACGACGATCTCGGAAGCGGGAAGTTCGTTGAGCGAGACGAGCTTGAACCACTCGTCGTCGATTTTGACTTTCGGCTCGTTTCCCTCCCAGCGGACACCCGTGTACGGTGCCACCTTCGCGTAGCCGTTCTTTGTAACCAGCATCTTCCGCGAAAGGGGAACGGATTGCTCCAACAACTTGTAGCCGATCGGGTCGACATCCGGTCCGCCGCAATTGGTAACAACCGCGACCCCCACTCCGAGTTCGGGCGCGAAACCGATCCACGCGCTGCAATTGCTGCGGCCGCCGTTCTTCTTCAGGATGCGACCAACAGGCTCACGCGAACGTACGGACCATCCGAGCGCATTGCCCGAAGCCGATCCGTCCGATAGCTTTGTCTCTGTATGAAGCTGGTCGAGCATTTCGCTGGAGAAGACTTCCGCCCGCATTTGAGCTGCCAAAAACTTCGCTAAATCTTCGACCGAGGCGACCAGACCGCCGGAAGCTGCCAACCGCTCCTTGTATGAATGTTTTCTTTCAAAATGCGATCTGCGGCTGTAGCCGGTGGCCGGGCGGAGTGTGTCGTCGGCCTGAATGGCAGTTCCTTCCAGCTTCAGCGGATCGCAGAGTAATTCCTGCATCAGCCGGTCGAATGGTTTGTCGGCTGCACGTTCCAAGGCGTGCCCCAGCAACCCAAAGCCGAGGTTCGAATATTCTTCAGCGGCGCCAGGATCGGATTTCAATTCGACATTAGCCAAATGATCGTAGAGCCGCTGGGGTTCCAATTGGTACCAGCCTTCGACCGATTGGACGCATCCCGGCACGCCTCTGGGCAAACCGGACGTGTGGGACGCAAGCTGCCGCAACGTAATCGTTGCACCGAGTTCGGGCGTGGTGCTGATGGAAACATCGTCGGGCAGGTACTTCACCACGGGTTGATCCAGGTCGACTACGCCGCGTTCATGCAGGATCACTGCCAGCGAGGCCGTGAAGGCCTTGGTCACGGATGCGACATGATACTGGGTTTGCGGAGTCGCCGGTCTGCCCGCCTTGATGTCTTCGAACCCCAAAGCGCGCTGGTAGACGATCTCGCCATCGCGCACGATTGCCACGCTTAGACTCGGGTAGCGATCATCAAACATTGTCTGCAGCCACGCATCAAGGTGTGCAATGCCATCGTCGCCAAACTCACTCACGTCGTCCAATCCAGGTCCGCGCCGCGAATCAACGTCGCTTACGAATCGGTACAGCGCAACGAACGCCATGATCCCCAAGAACACAGTCAAGAAAAGGATCACCATCGCCGGCGCCCTGGGCAAGAGTTTCCGCTTCTTGGTCGCCGAGTCGTCCCAGGCGACTTCCGAGGTTGGCGCATTGGACTCGTGATCCGTCAATGCAGACTGCTTCTGCTTCCTCCAGAAGCGCCACCAAACCAAACCCAACGCAATCTCGAACGGAATCACTGCTCCCACGACCGTTTGGAACAGCGTTGGTCCCATGTCGCGAATTTGAAAGTGCAGCCCGGAAAACAGACCGCACAGTGCACCACCCAGCGTCGGCAAAACGATCACGGCGGCGACTCGCCACGACGGTACGATCCGATTCCAGTTTTCCGCCCAATTGGAATTCAGACCGCTGCTCTGGACTGGATTGGCGAGCGCAGAGACCAATTCCATGATGTCGCCGGAATCTTCGCTGCTGGCTTCACCTTGCAGACTGGCGACGAGTTTCAACAGGTCCTGGCGTCGCGGCTCAAGGTGATTCCGCACGGCGCGTTGATTCAGGTGATATGTTCCCCCGTAGATCACGAACAAAAACAAGCCCAAGAATGCCGCCATGAGGACGAATCCCCATCCGCCGCTCGAAGTGTTCCAGGCAACCTGAAGAAAGAACGCCATGATCGATAGGCAAAACGGCAGTAGATACCACCAAAAAACGTTGCGCAACAACCAGATTTGATGCTCGACCTGGGTCAATGACTCCTTGACATAGAAAAGAAGCGGCTCACCTGGCTCACTCGTTCGTTGTGGGTGGCGCCTGCGGTCCACCAGAATGAAACCCGCAACCCAAATCAGAGCCGGCACGGTCAGATACCATGTCCAGGGCAACGACAGCCAGTGGCCCAGATAGAACCACAAAGGGAGCATGAGAAGCCCGATGGCAACTTCAAAAAAGTCACGCCGGAAGATCGTCGCTCGAAAACTTTTCTGGGAGCGCTGCATCTCCTTAAGCAGCAAGTCGGCGGCGATCGTAACGCGCGTCTGCGACGACTGGGCGTGCCAGGCTTTTTGATAACTGTCAGGGTCCATGTGGCGATCAGGGTTCATTTGATTGGCCGTTCATCAGTGCGCTCAGCGCCTTCTTCGCTCGATTGAGCTTCACGCCGACGTTGCTTTCCGAGATGCCGAGCACTTCGGCCATCTCGCGGTAAGTCAGTTCGTCAAGGTACAGCAGCACGAGCGCCGCATCGGCTTTCGGTAGCTGGTGAATTGCCTTGTAGAGCTGCTCCACGGTTTCGCGGTGCTGAGCTTGCTCGGCACTGTTCGCGCCCTCGGTTGCCAAGACTTGCACCTCGAGCAAAGGTTGTTGCCTCGATCGACGAGGTTTGTCCTTGCGGTGCCAATTCATCGCGGTGTGGAGAGCCACGCGATAGAACCAGGTCGACGGGCTGGCTTTCCCCTCGAAGTTTGGCAGGGACCGCCAGGCTTGGAGCAGAATCTCCTGGGCGAGGTCCTGGCATTCGTCGCTGGTGAGGGTGTAAGCGCGCGCCACCTTCATGACCGACGAGCCATGCTCGTCGAGCCAGTTCATGAACACTGACTTTTGATCCTCATCCAGCAACGCAAGACCTCATCGGTCTAACCTACCATGCCAACCGCCGACGCATTGATAGCTCACTTAATTCGGAAAGCGGCCAGCTTGTTGCCATTTTGATGAAGAACCAGGCTCCTGGCACGTCCGGTTTTCGGCAGTTTGAATTCAAGTGTGGCGTCGACCCCGTGGTAGGACCAGCGGGTGGGAGAGTCAGGAAAGACCTCTTGGGTTGGTTGATTAGTTATACCTACCATCAGGTGCTCGTCACGATCACGAACATCGAAAATAAAATCCGGTCGCAATTGATAGCGACCTACCAACCGGCGGCGAAGTTTTGCATCGATGGCGAGTTTGTCCGGGGCCTTGGCAGAAGGCTTGCGTGGTTCCAGCTTCACTTCCTGGCCTGCTGCTTTCTTTACCAACTGCATCGCTAGTTGATCGATTTCGTTGGTTACGGCCGTGTTGCACAACACAATGACGGCGCACTTTAACTCACGATTGATGAAGATTGCCGCATGGGATCCGCCGGTCTGACCGTTGTGCCAACGAGTCTGACCATCGCCCGCAATCATCCAGCCCAGTCCCATCGCAGAGCCGGATGCGTCGGCGTCGCGCTGTTGTTTCCAAGCCAACTCGATTGCGTCGCCAAGTTTGCCAGTTGGCGGAGTCAATTGAGCCTTTGCGAAACGCATCATATCACGCATGGTTGCATGAACTCCGCCGGCGCCCGGTAGGTCCGAAAACGTCCAGGTCGATGCGGCAGAGCCGAATTCATCATGCGGTGTGGCGAGCCGTTTCATCTGATCGTCGCTTAGTGAAACGGTGCAATCGGACATTCGCAGCGGCTCCGCGATTCGCTCCCGCAGCAACTGTTGATAAGTCTTGCCAGCCTTCTCGGCAACCAGGTATCCAAGAACCGACCCGCCGAAGTTTGAGTATTCCTGCGAATCGCCGGGCCGACGAGGCAGTTCGTATTGGTTCAGGAATGCCGCGGCCTTTTTTGAATCGTAGTTGCGATACGGATTCGTCAAATCGGTCAGCGGCAGATTTTCTGGGAGTCGCGGCAGACCTGCCCGGTGGGTGCTCAGATCAATCCACTTGATGGATGTACCATCACGCGACGGCAAACGAATCCCAGCCGAATTGGCAACGTCCGCTGCCGCATTCAAATCAATCTCGCCCCGTACAACCGCATCGGCCAGCAGCAACCCCGTGAAGACCTTGCTAATCGATCCTAGTTCATAAACGGTCAAGTCGTCGGCATTTTTCCCGGTTCGGGTCGAGCTTCCCAGGTGCACGATTCCCCAGTGTTTGCCTTCGATGTAACCGACCGACAGCCCGTCGACGACTCGATTTTCAACCAACGGCCCGGCCGCTTTCTCGACCCATTGATCCGTCAGGTTCTGCGACGACGCGATCGGTATAACTACCCAACAGTTCACCGCAATTGAAAGCAGGATCAAAGTACAACGCTGACCGTTCATATTCGAAACCTCGCAAAAGTAAGAACATTCACGCCACTGCTCGTTGGTGAGGGTGTAAGCGCGCCACCTTCATGACTAAGGAGCCATGCTCGCCAAGCCAGTTCATGAAGAGTGACTTGTGATCTTCGTCACGCAATATAAAACCTCATTCCAGACGTATTGGTAACTCGAACAAGATTCTACTTACAAGAAATCTTGAACCGCCAACGAATTCCTGGTGACAAAATGCCCTGCGAACCGTTTGCTAGGAGGCAGTTGTCTGGATATGAATAGTTGGAGAGAGATGCCATGAACCACAAGCAGTTGCAAAAATTAGGCGTGCCGCCCGATTGTGCGAAGGCGGCGATTGTGGCGCTGGGGCGGGCGGCGGACGTGGGCACCGGCATGGGACTCAAAGGCCAGCGGGCGCGGCAGGCGGTGGCTGACGTGGTGCGGGAGCCGCGGGCGTTTGTGGCGGATGCGATTTGGGGCGAGCTCGCGCGGGAGCTCGTCGCGGCGGAGACGCCGGTGGTGCATGAGCCGATCAGCTACCAAACCTGGGGCACAGAGATCGACGAGGCGGCACACGTGCAGATGCGGCAGGCGTGCTCGGTGCCGAATGCTGTGGGGGCCGCATTGATGCCGGATGCGCACGTGGGGTACGGCCTGCCGATTGGCGGCGTGCTAGCGTGCGAAGGGGCCGTCCTCCCGTATGCGGTGGGCGTCGACATCGCCTGCCGCATGAAGCTCTCGGTGCTCGATGTACCGGTCGATGCGCTCTCAGGTCAGCGGCAGCGGTTTGAGGATGCTCTCAACCGAGGGACAAAGTTTGGCGTCGGCGTCGAGCACTCGCCGCGGCAGTCGCATGCGGTGATGGACCTGGACTGGAGCGTCACGCGAATCACGCGCGAGCGGAAGGACACGGCGTGGAAGCAACTGGGGACAAGCGGGTCGGGGAATCATTTTGTGGAGTTCGGCGAGCTGACGTTGCCGGTGGATGACAAGCAGCTCGGGCTGGCCGCGGAGCAGTATGCGGCGCTGTTGAGCCACAGCGGGAGCCGCGGCGCAGGAGCGGCGGTCTGCAGCACGTATAGTCAGACGGCGCAGCAGAGGTTGCCGAAGAAGTTTAAGGACCTGGGGCGGCTGGCGTGGCTCGATCTGGAGAGCGAAGCCGGCCAGGAGTACTGGGCGGCGATGAATCTGATGGGCGAGTACGCGGCGGCGAACCACGCAGTGATTCACCGGCTAGTGGCGAAGCTGTTGGGGGCCGAGATCGTCGCGGGCGTGGAGAATCATCACAACTTCGCTTGGAAGGAGCGGCACGTGCTGCCGGGCGGCAGTCGCGAGGTGGTCGTGCATCGCAAAGGTGCGACGCCGGCGGGGGAGGGCGTGCTGGGAGTGATTCCGGGGACGATGGCCGACCCGGCGTTTGTCGTCCGCGGGCTCGGCAATCCGCAGAGCTTGAATTCTGCATCGCACGGAGCGGGTCGCCGGATGTCGCGCCGCGCGGCCAACGACAAGTTCCGCTTCCAGGCTGTGCGTAAGGAACTGGAGGAACGCGGCGTGCACGTATTGGCGGCCGGTTCGGACGAGGTGCCGGGCGTGTACAAGGACATCCGGGCGGTGATGGCGGCCCAGGCCGATCTGGTTGAGATCGTCGCCCAGTTCGATCCCAAAATCGTCCGCATGTGTGGCGACGGGAGCAAGGCGGAAGATTAAGGACGGTGCGGCTGGTACAATCGATGACGTGTTCCAGCGATTCCTATTGGCCAGAAGGAGCTACGCCGTGATCACCATCAGTTTCCGCGCATTGGTTTTCGTCGCATGTGGTTTGCTTTGGTTTCCGGCGACAAGAGCGGCTGAACCGCCAGCGCCGGCTGCAGTAGAAGTTGCGGTCTCCGCAGTGGAACCGGCCGCTTCGAGCCAACTGGTGGCCCTCGATCTGTGGGTCGTCACGCTTCGCATGCCTAAGGACGTGGCACAAGAAGATCAGTTCGGGCCGTTGCTCGCGCGCGTCGAGAATTTACCAACCGTGATCGGTGGCCGCGACGCCGCGCGGAAACTATTGGATCGCCTCAAAGACCAAGGAGCGGTCCGCCAGTTGCAAACTTTCCGCATGTCCACGCTGAGCGGACATAAGGGTTACATGCTGCGTGGGGAAAGGACGCCGACGATCATCGGGATGTCACAGTCTGATTTTGGTCAAACGAACTCCATCCAGTATCTACAGACGGGCACAATCGTCCAATGGACGCCCACGGTGGTCAACGCCCAGGAGATTCAGGTAGACATCAGCTATGAGCGGAGCGACGTCGTCAATTCCGGAGACGTAGCGATTGCCCAACCGAAAGACGGCGAGCCCACCCCGGCGCAATCTGTACCGAGCCTGACGATTACCACGGCGGCGACCCTCAAAAGCGGCGAAGCAGCAATCGTATCGCTCGCCAGCGATACGGAGCAGGAGAATTCCACTTTGCTGATTCTTTCGACCGCGATGGTTGGTCAAGAAGCGCTGGAATAAACGCCATGCGAAGCTTGCCGCCGATTAGTTATGATCCGGCCGGGGGCGTTCGCTGGTGAGATTGCGGCGGAGGTAGGCGGCGCGTTCGATGTTGCGGTCGGAGGTGTCGAGTTCCATGCCAGTGAGTTTCTGCAGGTGGGCCGGCTGGGTGTGGATGAAGAGTTTGTTGACCGTGGGGATTTCGAGGTCGTTGATCAGGCCGAGGTTCACGCCCATGCGGACGCTCGAGAGCAGGTGCATGGTTTCTTCCGAGCTGATCGTTTGGGCGGTACGGAGAATGCCGTAGGCGCGGCTGACGCGGTCGTGGAGGGTTTCCTGGCTCTCGCGGATGAGAAACTCGCGGGCCTGGCGTTCGTAATCGATCAGCACGGGCACCACGTCGGCGACTTTCTTGGTCAGTTCTTCTTCGCTCATGCCGAGCGTGATCTGGTTGCTGATTTGGTAGAAGTCGCCCATCGCCTGCGAGCCTTCGCCGTAGAGACCACGGACGGCGAGGTTGATCTTCTGCAGGCTGCGGAAGACTTTGTCGATCTGCCTCGTGATCACGAGGGCTGGCAGGTGGAGCATCACGCTCACACGGACGCCGGTGCCGACGTTGGTTGGGCAGGCGGTGAGGTAGCCGAAGCGGTCGCTGTAGGCATAGGTGACGCGGGCTTCGATCAGGTCGTCGAGCTCGGTGATTTGGTCCCATGCCGAGGTGAGGTCGAGGCCGCTTTTCATCACTTGGATCCGCAAGTGATCTTCTTCGTTGATCATCACACTGATTTGTTCACGGGGATCGATGGCGACGCCCCGGGCACCTTCGGCTTCGGCGTGCTCGCGGCTGATGAGCTGCCGCTCGACAAGGAATTTTCGGTCGACCTCCTCCAGTTCGCGGACATCGACATAAATCAATTGGCCGGAGAATTGTCCTGCCCCGTGGAGTGTGGCGACGCGCTCGCGGAGGATGCGGCCTACTTCGTCGCGGTCGGCTTCAGTGGCACGAGCGATGAAAGGAAAGTCGGCGAGGTTGCGGGCCAGACGAATGCGGCTGGAGATAACAATATCGGATTGCGGGCCAGAGCCCCGCAGCCACTCACCACTCGATTTGGCCAACTCCTGAAGATCCATGATGAGGCTACGACTTGGTCGGCTCCGTGGTGGATTCGATGGTGCGAATTTCGTCGCGTAGTTTGGAAGCCCGTTCGTAATCTTCGGAGGCCACCGCTTCCTTCATTTGTCGTCTCAATACGATTAGCTGGGTCTGCTGTTCGGCGTTGTTGGCACCGCGTTTGGGGACTTTGCCGACGTGCCGAGTTTCGCCGTGAATGTTGAGCAGCAGGGGTTCGAGTTCGGCACCAAAGCAGACGTAGTCGTGCGGGCAACCGAGGCGTCCCTGTTTGCGGAACTCGAGGAACGAGATGCCACAGACCGGGCAGGTCCGTTCGTCGAGCCGAGCCAGATCTTCCGCCGTTTCGCCCACGGCCAGGTGCTGGGCCAACAGGCCGGCCATGGTGGGCATGTTCTCGTCGGCTTCTTGCACGGCGGGCGCTAAAAACTTGTGCGCGCAGTCTTCGCAAAGATGAAGTTCGTTGGGCTTGCCATCCACCAGATCGGTAATGTGGAACGTGGCCGGCTTATCGCACTTTTGACATTTCATAGGATTACTCCACCGCCGCGCGAACCGAATTCGACCAAGCCGATACTACGTTAGGATAGCCAAAGAACGCGCTGCGCAAAATACCGCCGCGTTCAGGCAAGCACACGGACCAGCTCGCAGGCAAGACCAGAACACGGCTACAGGGATTCTAGCTGGGGGGGTGCGAGTGTCAAGATAGATGTGCTGTTGCAGGGATAAGCAAGGTTCGATTGGAGACTTGGACTGCAATGCTTCGGCAGGTCGTGGTACGATTGGCTTGCGGCCCCCCTAACTTCACATTTCGATTGATTCACCGGACACCGATGGCACACTTTCCCGAATTTGTGAACTTCTCAGAGTTGGCCAAGCACGCCGACTACGTTCCGGTCTACCGCCGTGTGTTGAGCGATGTGCTCACGCCAGTGAGCGCATTTCACAAGATCGATAATGGTGGGAGTGCCTGTTTGTTCGAAAGCGTGATTGGGGGCGAGAAGGTTGGGCGGTATAGCTTCCTGGCGGCAGAGCCATTTTTGGTGATCGAAGCGCATGGCAAGCGGGTGTCGATCCAGCAGGGCGGCAGCACGCGCGAATTGGAAGTTGACAATCCACTCGAAGTCTTGCGGGCAGAGGTGCAAGCTGTCCGCGTGGCCAAGGTGCCGGGGTTGCCACCATTTACCGGCGGAGCGGTCGGCTACGCGGGTTACGACACGGTCCGATATGTGGAACAATTGCCGAACGCGCCCCAGGACGATCGCCAATTAGCCGACCTGTCGTTTGCGTTTTACGACCACATGATCGTATTCGATAACGTGCAGAAGACGGCGATCGTGATCGCGCTGGCGAAGGTGTCAGAGCAGGGAACAGGAAGCAAGGAGCGAGGAGCTAAGACGCAAGCGGCGTATGAAGATGCCTGTCGGCGGGTCGATCGGTTTGTCGACATGCTTGCTGCGCCGAAAGGCAATCTGGCGCCTGTCGATATCGACACTGGTGGTGAAGCGCGGCTCAGCTACCAGTCGAACTTTACGCAAGCCGAATACGAGACCGCGGTACGCAAGTGCGTGGAATACATTCGGGCCGGCGACATATTTCAAGTCGTGCTGAGCCAGCGACTGGCTGTGTCATTGACGGTCGATCCGTTTGAAGTCTATCGCACACTGCGGGTGGTGAACCCCAGCCCGTTCATGTTTTTCCTGCGAACACCCAAGTGTACGCTGGTAGGTAGTTCGCCAGAGATCATGGTCCGCGTGGTCGAGGGAAAAATCACCGTGCGACCGCTTGCTGGCACGCGCCGTCGCGGTGCGACGGAGGCAGATGACCAGCGACTTGCCGAGGAATTGCTTGCCGATCCAAAGGAGCGGGCGGAGCACGTGATGCTAGTGGATCTGGGGCGGAATGACGTGGGACGTGTTGCCGCGTACGGGACAGTCGACATCTCCGACGTGATGATCATCGAACGCTATAGCCACGTGATGCATATCACCAGCAACGTAACGGGGCAACTCCCGGCAGACCGCGACGCTTTCGACGCGCTCGCCGCGTGCTTGCCGGCCGGTACAGTATCGGGTGCACCCAAGGTGCGGGCGATGGAGATCATCGACGACTTGGAGCCCCATCGCCGGGGCCCCTACGCCGGCGCAGTGGGCTACATCGACTTCGCTGGCAATATGGACACCTGCATTGCACTACGGACGATCGTGATTCAGAATGGCACGGCCTACGTGCAAGCTGGCGCGGGTATCGTCGCCGACAGTGTACCCGCGACGGAATACGAGGAAACACTGAACAAGGCTCGGGGGCTTTTGAAGGCCATCGAGATCACCGAAGAGCGGGCGAAGATTTAGTGAAGCTACGTTGGGAGGCGACTACTTGGCAATGGCTGCTATCATTTCGACGTGGCCCTTGTTTCACCACCTTCCGTTGGCTTCCCCGAATTCCTTCCATGGAAGCGATTCAGCACGGCAGATGATCGGCAGATGATCGATGCGGGCGTGCTTGGGCCGAAGGATCGGGTCGAGCTGATTAGAGGGATGCTTGTCGAAATGTCACCACGGAGTTCGCGGCATAGTCATTTTCTCAGGCAGCTCAATCGATTGTTCATTCCTTTTGTGGGACCGAGCCATCATCGCCGTCCAAGCGACGGTCACCATTTCTGATGGTGCCGTTTTTGATTCCGACTTCCTCTTACTGAGGCAACGATCCGACGGCTATCAGGCACTACACCCTGGAGCATAAGACATTTTATTCGTGGTCGAAGCCTCGGAGCCCTCTCTGCCGCGCGATCAGGAGGTCAAGATGCCGGTATACGCTGGCGCCGACATCCCTGAGTATTGGATTGCCGATTTGGAGCAGGAGACGTTGATCCTTCATCGCGATCCTAGCGCGAGTGGCTATCGCGTGATGGAAACGCGCAGCGGCAAGGAGGTCGTCTCACCAGTGGCAGCACCGGACTTTTCATTCACGACGTGGCAAGCGTTCGATTGGTAAAGCCGGGCGACTGCAGGCAGGAATAAGTCTCTGACCGTTAGCTAGACCAGGCGTTGGGATACGGTAGAATAACCAAATATAGTCTGTTGCTTCTGGGCATTCGTTTCCTAGCTCGATTCACGCCATGCAAGACCAATCGATTGCCGGACATTTTCTGGTGGCCTCGCGGCATTTGCGCGATCCGAACTTTGCCAAGTCGGTCGTGCTGATGATTCAGCACGACGAAGAAGGGGCGGTCGGCGTGGTGATCAATCGTCCGGCGGATAAGTCGGTTCGCGACGTCTGGGACTCGCTGGGATACGACCCGTGTGACCGAGAGGACGCAATTTATGTCGGCGGGCCGGTGCCGGGGCCGTTGGTGGCGGTGCATACGATCGAGCCGTTTTCAGAAAAAGAGCTGCTTCCCGGCGTGCATGTTTCCATGCACCGCGACGCGATCGACTTGATCGTGCGGAAGAAAGAACTGCCAGTCAGGCTGTATTGTGGTCACGCGGGCTGGGGCAGCGGCCAACTCGAAGGTGAGCTTGAAGCGGGCGGGTGGCTTACGACCGAGGCTACCAAGGACGAAATATTCGCCGATCATGATACGATCTGGAAAAGCGTCACCGAACGGATCGGCTTGGAGATCATGGCCCCTCAGATGGATGGCAAGTTTGTGCCCCCCGATCCGTCGCTGAATTAGAACCTATCCCAGAACCTTAGGAATTTCGCCAGAGGATGTGGGCAAACACGAGATGCAACAGCGCTTCATAGTTGGCGGCTTTCTTTTCCCACCGCACGAGGATGCGGCGGTAGCGATTGAGCCACGAGGCGATTCGCTCGACCACCTAACGTCGGGCGCGTTTGCCCCGCATGTATTTTTCGGATCGCTCTTCGCCACGCGATCGGATGTGGGGGGCGTAACCGCGGCGGCGGACCCGTCGACGGATCGCGTCGCAGTCATAGCCCTTGTCGAGGCACAGATGTTCTTGGCGGCTCGAACGCTTTGGGCGAGAGAGCGGAAGACTGTCGAGCGTGGCGAAGAGAAGTTTCTGATCGTGGGTGTTGGCGCCGCTGATCGCCAGACCCAGCGGCATCCCGCGGCGGTCCGAGAGAATCGACCGCTTGACCCCCAACTTACCGCGATCGGTGGGGTTTTTGCCGGTTTTTTTCCCCGCCCAGCGGTGCCTTGGTCATCGAACCGTCGACGCTCTGCCAATCCCAACCGATGCGGCGCCGTCGGTCGTAGCGCTTCAGCATCTGTCGCCACGCCTTGCCGAACACGCCTCCCTCGGTCCACTGCTGGAAGTAACGATGCACGGTGCTGCCGCTGCCGAACTCGCGTGGCAGTGCCTTCCACTGACAGCCGGTGCGCAACACGTAAAAAATGCCGTTCATCACTTGCCGCAGATCGGCCCGCGGCCGACCTCCTCGTGACGAAGCCGCATACTTGGGTAACAGCGGCTCGATCTGCCGCCAAAAAGAGTCTGCCATCCGCCAACTCAATCCAC
>JBGSUJ010000007.1:0-122399 GCA_041753435.1 Pirellulales bacterium
GCTCGCTTGCCACGTGGCAAAACGAGCCAGCGGGATGATCGCACTTTCGCTCGTACACCGATAGCATGCAAAATCTCCGAGAATTTCGAGATTGACTGTCCACTTACCGTTTAGGTTATGCGCGACCCGTGAACGGTTACCTGTGGATCACTTTTTTCCATTCGGATGACAGCGTGGCAGCTCAAATTCAATTCGTCGGCAAGTACCGGTTGTTCCACCTCGTGCGGGGTGGAGCAATCTACGAGATTTGGGCCGTCCGCCCTCCCGCCGACAATACCACTTTCGCCATCAAGTGGTTGCCAAAAGGCTCACAATACACGCGTGAACACATCAACGGTTTGCGGCACGAGTTCCAAGTGGGCAGCACGCTCGACCACCGCGCCTGCATCAAAACCTACGAGTACGAGAACACGTCCAACGGCGCTTACATGCTGCTTGAATTGTTCAAAACCCTCAATCTAAAGCAGCAAATCATCAACGGGGGAAACAAAAAGCTCTTTCCTCGTGCCAAGGAGATCCTTACCGAAGCCGCCTCCGGACTGGCACACCTGCACGAAAAGGGCTGGGTCCACCGCGACATCAAGCCCGACAATTTTCTCCTCAATGACGAAAATGTCGTCAAACTGATCGACTTCAACCTCACTCAGAAACCTGCCGGCGCGTTTGGCAAGCTATTTGGCGCCAAGACAAAGGTGCAGGGCACCCACAGCTACATGGCGCCAGAACAAATCCGCGGCCAGTCCCTCGATGCCCGCGCCGACATCTACAGCTTCGGCTGCCTGGTCCATGAGTTCTTTGCCGGCAAAGCGCCGTACACCGCCAACTCGCCGGCCGAGCTCTTGCAGCGTCATCTCACCTCGAAGCCGCCAGATCTCACCGTCTTCGACAAAAACATCACACCCGAGTTCGCCAAGTACGTCCAATCCATGATGGCCAAAGACCCCGCCGACCGGCCAGCCTCGATGAAAGATGTGATGATGGAAATCAAAACCCAAAAAATCTTCTACAACAAACCGCAACCACCAAGCCCCGAAGAACAAACCAAAACCGCCCACGAATAGGCGAGCGTGCTTCAGCGCGCGGGCGATCCCTCGCACGCAGACCGAATACTCACACCATGGCCAGCGCAATCTACCGACTCGCCTTCGAACAACCGATCCATGCCCTCGAGCAGCGCATCGCCGAACTCGAAGCGACCGAGGCGAAGTCTCCCGAATTGCGCGACCAAATCCGTGCGCTCCGCCGCGAACTCGCCGACACCACACGCAGCATCTACAGCCAACTCGACCCCTGGGAAACGGTCCAAGTTGCCCGCCATCCCGATCGGCCGATTTTCACCGACTATCTCGACCTGGTGTTCGACGAATTCGTCGAGCTCCACGGCGACAAGTTCTATGGCGACGACCGCGCACTCCGCACCGGCTTCGCCAAGCTCGACCGATACAAAGTCATGGTCGCCGGCCACCACAAAGGAAAAACGCTCAAAGAACGCAATGAGTGTTTCTTCGGCTGCGCCCATCCCGAAGGCTACCGCAAAGCGATGGCCAAAATGAAGATGGCGGCTAAGTACAAGTTGCCCATCATTTGCCTGATCGACACCCCCGGTGCTTACCCCGGCATTGGGGCGGAAGAACGCGGCCAAGCCCAAGTCATCGCCCAGAGCATGCTCGAAATGTCGCGCCTCGAAACGCCGATCATCTGCGTCGTGATCGGCGAAGGCGGCTCCGGCGGGGCGCTCGGCATTGGCGTCGGCGACCGCGTCGCCGTGCTCGAGTTCGCCTACTACAGCGTGATCAGCCCCGAAGGCTGCGCAGGCATCCTCTGGAAGAGTCACGACTTTGCCGCCGACGCCGCCCGCGCCCTCAAGCTCACCTCCCGCCACCTCCACAAACTTGGCGTCATCGACGACGTGATCGAAGAACCCCTCGGCGCCGCCCACCGCGACCACAACCAAATGGCCGCCCGCCTGAAAATGTATCTGATCAAAACCCTCCGCGAACTTGTCGACCAGCCCACCGAGAAGCTCCTCGAAGCTCGCTACGAAAAATTCCGCCACATGGGCCAGTTCCTCGAACCAGCCGCCAACGGCTCGGATGGCTCTCCGTAAAGCCGCGTCCGCCGCGGTCATCACGAATGTCTACTGCGACTGCCGATGCCGACTTCGATCAACCGCCACGCTGGGGAATTCGCTTTACGCTCAAGACGCTTCTCGTCCTCGTGACGCTATCCGCGATTTGGCTCACGATTCGCACCGTCCGCGCGCGCCAGGCCGATCGAGTCATCTCGCGCATCGCAGCGACCTACCAACTCCTTGCTCAACGTTTTGGCCAACCTCCGCCCGGAATGACCATCGCGGTGCAGCAACCCGGTCCCGGCTTCCATTCGCCGTTGCCCGGCCAGGAGTCTGTGCTCCGGTCAGGACGATTGGTGACTGAACGCATGTCGATCGTTCAGCTCGCACCCAATCCGGCAATAGCGTCGACATCTGGTGCGGAAATCGATCGAATCCTCGAAAACCATTTTTTGTCGAATCTCGCACATCTTGGCTTTCTCCAACAAGACAAACCGAACAAGCCTGTGCTGGATGTAAATTTGCCAAAAAACATCGAATCTTTCCTCGCAACCTGGTACGACCCGCAATGCCCGGACTTTGCTGTGACCATGCAAATCCTCCGCGACAATACCCAACCACTCGTCTCGGTGCTCATCCAGGCCCAAGGCGACCAGCCAATCCCTGGCGGACGAATCGGCTCTTGGCTCGGCCAAACCGCCGCGTTCCTTGTCGGCCTGCTGATTCTGAATGTTGTCCTCCGATCCATGCTTAGCTGGGGATGGCGATGACGGGCGCGATTTGCTCGCCGCCGCCTTCCGCCCGACGAGCCAACAGTCGACCTGGAAGCTCGCGACACGTCCAGCGGGCTACTAGAGCTTTGACTTTTTCCCAATCATCGCGCGAAGCACGGTTTGGCCCGCCATCAATCGCCAAACCCCGGTGCAGGGCAGCACCTCCGAAAATCCGGACACCTGTACCCAACGTCCGATAATCGCTCTTATGTTCGTTTCAGAGGTGGTTTTCCCGGGAAATATCGCCTATCCTGCCTCTAGCCGGCGAGCGTGCTACAACGCGGGTTTCTGCTTCGAACGATCTACACACAGTCCAAATCATGCCCAACCGACCCTGGCGCGACGACGAAGAAGACTGGTCCGAAACCGGTGCCGACGGCGACGACCCAGACGACGACGCCATCCCCTGTCCTGATTGCGGCGCCGACATCTACGCCGACCTCGACCACTGTCCGCGCTGCGGCCACTGGCTGACCGATGCCGACCGTGCTGCCGGCGAAACCGGCCTGTTCGCCACCCGTCGCGTCCGCCTGATCGCTGCCGCCCTCCTGACGGTATTTGCCCTTGGCCTGATCCTCAGCCTCGTGGCCATCTAGAGCGCATCTCACGTAGCCGCAGCGGACTTTTCGTCGTTTGCATCTGGAAAGCACGACATGGTATACGCACCACCTCCGTGCGACTCGCACCAGAAAAGCGCCGATTCGTAGCTCCCGAACGAAAACGCCAAACCGCCCGCGTTGCTGGCTCACGTGCAAATGCTGCCACGCAAGCAGCGCGGAGCGTGAACACCAGTACGCGGTAGAATATTATCCTCGAAACCAACTGCAGCGACTTAGGCCCGTACTGCCCTGCGGTAGAAAAAACACAGCATTTCCGTTGTCGGATCTAGGCGGATTTCGACTCGCTCGGCAAGAACCCGCTCCACTCTCTTAGGAATGTTCTCGGTGCAGTATCGGATTGCTTCCTGCCTAATTTTATCGTGGCTTAGGTTACGACGGTTCTTAAAGGCGGGGTAGTAGACATGCCGCGGATGCGGCTCCGCTCGATGGAACACGAATAATGCGGCAGTCCGTATAGCATCGAGGTCGGCGGGCGGCAATTCCGCTCGATCTTGTTTCGCAGCATCTTGAGCTACAAGGTCACAGTACTCCTCGATACGACTCTTTTTAGTGAGCGCCCTGGCAACACAATCAGAGTAGCACATCTTGGCTTCAATCCATTCGATCAGCGGCCCGCGACCAATGTCGGCCACCTGGCGAACTGTCAAATCGCGACGCAATTCCTCCAACCAAAACTCTAGCTTTGGATGTCGGCTCTCTCCGGCAAATGCGATTTCCGCAAGTACGAATTTCTCCACCTTTGTCTGAACACTTAGCTTCGCAAGCCGCGAGCCGGCGGTGGTCTCCGACAGGCATTCGAGGAGCGGCGCGAATACGATCGGCTCCATTGATAATCCTTTCTCGGCCGAACGACCAAGGTAACCCGGCGGCGGACAATCAGATACCGCCCCGATTTACCGAAAACCTTTTCATTAGTGAAACCGTTGAACCGCGGAA
Organism: Pirellulales bacterium; assembly: GCA_041753435.1. GTDB lineage: Bacteria > Planctomycetota > Planctomycetia > Pirellulales > Lacipirellulaceae > DASYDU01. The sequence continues at coordinate 4,401 of JBGSUJ010000007.1, forward strand.
AACGTAGCCGTTCTGGTTCACCGCCTGGTTACATGGCGTGTGCATTACGCGAACCTCCTGAACGCAGAAGAGATCTCCACAAGAGACTTGCCATCACGTTTCATTTCAATGAGGAGTGCCAATTCATCTGGATCGCGCACGATGTTCCATGCAAGATCGGACAAGCCACACAATCCAAGATGTTTGTATAGATCGAAGTAATCATCGACCGAAAGGTCATTGGCATCAAGCACGCGGGCTATATCATCACTTGCAGCCAAACGCGACAATCTGTTGTGTAATTGTTCACGTTCCTTTTTGGCTGCTTTGAAGTAGTCCCATCCAGAGGTCTTGCCCGACATTAACCGATTGAATGCCGCGTGATCCTCGGGTTCGCCGACGCCGGTTCGGTAGCCAACAAGTCGATGCGCACACCGGGATGCAACGGGGACAATCAGATTGGTGAATGCAAACGTCAGGACGATGTAGAGGATACCGAATATCCAGTGAAACAAGAAGAATGTGAGAACAAACAGACCAAGCATGGCAATCATGAGAATTGCCTCTAGCATTTGCGTCATGCGTCCGCGCAGGTGCAAATTAACAACGTACGCAAAGCCGACCGCGAACATGACTGCAAGGTATGCGATTTCGGACAACATGGTGCGCCTCAGGATGAAACCTTCAAATGTGTTCCATGTTTGGCAAAGCATTGACGTAAGGAAACACGAAGGAATTGAACAGCCGTTTCCCTGCATCGTCTTCCGCAGTGCAGAACCGGGCGGTCATGCTGCATAGCGACCAAGACGCATCGGTTTCGAATCGTACTTGGTGATCGTGAACGACGATTCCGATTAATCGCCTGCCGGAGGTCCATTCTCGGATACGTTTGTCGTAGTGACGCAAGAAACGATTAATGGCTTCGTGATAAAGAGGAGCAAATTGTTCGTCCGGGATAGGCGTCGTGACGCGGTCATTGTTCGGATTGAGCGCAACGCTTGTGTCAAGCGCGATTATTCCAGACAAACTAGATTGCTCGATCTGCTTGGCAGCCTTGGGAATGCGTTTTTTTGTTTGAGTTTCGCTTTTGATTCGCTTGGCTTCGACGCCGATTAACGTGCCTTCAACACAACACGTTACATCTGGCGGATCGGGATATTCGACGGGGTTGAATCCTGCGGCTTGGCAGATTGCGCCGACAAATAACTCGAACTGCGTATCGCGGCCTGTCGATTGTTCGCGGTTCTCCTGTGGTAGAACGGTATCATCGGTGAGCTTGCGAAGAAGGCGTTGGAAACCAACATGCGCGGATCTTGCGTGGTCCTGTTCAAATACGTACTGAAGTAGCTGCATGTCTCGGTCGGCCTCAAGCGCGACCTCGAAATCCGGGTGATCGGACGGAATGATCCCAGCCGCCTCCAAGAGTACGCTGCGCATGCGCATGAGGCGCGATTGTGGATGTGGGTCGATGCCGAGAGCTTTGAGGGACGCGATGACGAATTCGGCAGTTTCGCTACGGGTACGTGGCATTTGTAAACAGCACCGTGGTTGAAGCCATGTAACGACTTAGATAACCGGGTTGGCGGACCAGCGGAGTCAACGTTGGACACACAAGAATTGTAAACGAATGAATCGACGTTGAAAAACCGAAAGGCGAGCCAACTCCGGTTCACCGATTGGTTCGGCGCCGCTGGGGAGGCGTTCAGGGAATACCCATTTGCAACAGATCAACCACGGCATCAGCAATTCGGCGAAGCGAGACATCTCGCAACTTGCCCACGGACTTCCCGATCAACCTTTCGTTTGCCGTGAACAGCTTCCCCGGCCGAGCATAACTGGCTATTTTGAGCCCACCGGAGACGAAATCGGAATCGTCAAGAGCGACGGCCCGGGAATCCCCGTATGCGTTGCTGGTGACCTGGCACAACACCCAGTCGGCGCGTCCCGCGTCCGCGAGACAGACGGCCGGTCTGAGTTTCGACTGCGACAAGTCCGAAAATGGGAAACGAACGAGGACTACTTCTCCGATTGCAGGTGTGCCCACGCTACGTCCTCCTCGGGTCGGTTCCAATCCTCGGCCAAGGCTGCTTCACTCAACAACGCACTTTCGTCGGTGAAGGAGGTAGGGTCTTCGTCCAGGATGGTGACCAGGGCGCGTCGTGGGACGCCTAACGGGACTGCCTCCAACAATTGGACTTTCCCTTGTTCATCAATGACCGCTTCGACCGTCTGAATCATGGCTTACTCCGCTGCTGGGTGCCCACCATTTCCGCACGAATCCATTGTACGCCACATTCTAAGCTCCTGGAACCTATGTCGGCCCTCCGGGCGGCGAGCCCCATGGCGGGCATCGGCCGTTGCGGCAACCCACTGTCAACGGTGCATGCCGTTGCACGTCGGGACATTAATGTCGTCGCCCGGCCGGTCCGCTGCAGCGCCTTGTTAGGCTCCTACTGCAGAACTCCAAAATTCCGACGATACTTGCTGACGTCGAGGCAATTGGAATCGTCGACAATTGAAAAGCCTCCTGCTCGCCGTAGCACCCAACGATTCTCATTATCCTTCAGGCGTGAGATGTACACTTTACGCTGGCCTTTACTTGGTATCCCGCAGCGTATGATTTCAATGAATTCACGCACAGGAAATATGAAAATGTCGCCCCGATATCCTATGTCCGCGGCAAGAACATATGCGATGAAGAAGTCATTATCGTTTATGTACGCGGCAAACTCGTCCTCTTTGAAGAAGCGCCAAGATGTCACGTCAAAGAACTGACGTTCCCACGCGGTACCGACACGATAAAGTTTTCCGTACTTGACCTGAACCTCGCGATAAATCTTGTTGTTGCTGTCTCTCTTTCGAAGGATCAGGTCGATCTTATCGACGTCCAAAAATCGACTGTACGGATTCCAACCGTTCTCAAAAAACTCAAACTTTGCGTAGGTCTCGCCTAATATCTCGTAGTGGCCGGCCTTTCTTCGTTTCTCTGGCAGCAGCGGCTCAGCTTCGGTCGTTGCCATTGCAAATTCACGCCTAACGACCACAATCACCCGGCGGCGGCCAAATGACATTGACTTCAGAACCGGCCCGATCCGCCGCTCGGGTGCATTGTGTTGTTATATGGGGTTCGTCTCGTGGCCAAAAACGCTACGACTTGCGGCCGTTCCCCAGGTTTGGCTATTGTGTTGTGTACTCTTGCCGGGCGGTATCGTGAGCCACCGCCATTCGCCTTTATGGACCAGGCGCGCAACCATTGCGATTTGTCCGACGTGATAACTGAGATGCGTCACCGATCGCATCAAAGCGTCTGCAATCGTGTGGCGTTCGCCCCGGATGAATATAAGCTGATTGATGTTCGAGTCATCAATCTGTCGGATCGCTCCTGTCAGCGCCACCCAGCCCGCATCGAAATACGCAAGCAGTGCGGCTCGATCACCTTCCCAATCCGCGAACTCACGGTCGCGGTCGCGGTTCGGCTTCTCGCCGTCTGTCGTGAAAAAGTCCGTCCATCGGCTTTGGAGGTTTCCACCAAGATGGCGGAGTATCACGGCCACAGAGTTGATGTCCGGTCTTGGCCGTTCGCGCAGTTCCGCGTCGGATAGCTGCTCAACGGATGCGTCGATCATGCGACGGTACGACGCGACCGTTGCTGCAACGGCACTTATCCATTTGTCGTTTGAATCAGATTCCATTTCTTGAGCCAAATAACACCAAAGCTCAGTTGCCCGCCCTCGAAGTGAGAGCGGATTGCAGCAGTATAGCTGGTCAAAATAAAAAACGCCAAACCGCCCAAACGACTGGTGGTCAATTGCAGCGACTGGTTATCCGCCGACTTCATGTTTCAAGTATTGTTTCCATGTAATGCGGGTACGCGCTTCATGGTCGCCGCGCGTGATGATTAGCGTCGTCGAACTGTTAGCAGAATTGACGGTGATGGTATGAAATGCGAAGGGGCATCCGTCCGATTCATCGCTGACTACAACCGACCGGCCAACCTGTGGCTCAATTCCAAGTTTGCCATCATTCTTGGCGTTGCGTGTCAGCAGGTCTCGATAGAACGCGAGAACTTTGTCAACGGAGTCACGAGTCACCATTGTCGTCTTCAGCACGGATGAAGGTACGGTGCGTTTTCCGTCCGCATCAATCGTGGCTGCATCCGCCATTTCCGATTCGCCAATTTCCGCGTCGGGGTATCGCCATTTCGCGATTGTCCCGATCAATGTAATCGGTTCGTCTGCAGACGCCGTGACGGACATCACGGTTGCACAAGACAAGACAAGTGACAAGTAACATGAGTGGACAAATGCGTTGCATCTCGGTTCTCCGATTCGGGTTAACTGGCGAATCTACTGATAAGACGCAGCCAAGTGCGATTTGTTAGTTGGATTTCCTGAACTTGAAGCGGATAACTTGTTATTAGACAGAAACTTCTTCAGTAATCGCTACATATTGAAGGAGTCCTTCAGTAAGCAGGTTGACATCCGGCCGGCCAGTATGTATACAGACGTACCGTATACCACCTCACTTGTCCGCGAGACGGAGGGCCTCGCCATGGCTTCAGTGTACCGGTCCGCGCCTGCCGGAACAACCGACGGGCCCCACGCCGAGCCGCCCCGGCTGCTCAACCGCTTACGATTCGCCCTGCGGACTAAACACTACGCCTTGGCGACCGAGAAGTCTTACCGCCACTGAATTGTTGAATACCTGCGTTTCCATCGCTCAGGCGACCAGTGGCGACACCCGACTGAAAAACGCTTCTCGACGCCTTCGCCTTCCCCGTCGTGCCGTCGTGCCGTCGTGGCTCATCTCTCATCTCTCATCCCTGGCGTTCCTGCCACACCGCATCGTCCGGAGCGCAGGATACCGCAACAAACCTCTTGAAATTGGCCGCACGGTGTGATATATACAGACGTGCATATATTTCCAAGCACGCGCAGTTACTCCCACATGGCTCCCCGGTCCCGCTTCACCCTGCCCCCTGCACCCCGTCCCCCTTCACTCACAGCGCACAAAAAACAAAATGGAACAAAATGGGTCCCTGGTTGGCCGCCTCCCGTCCCGATGGGTCCGAAGGTCGGCGTGATTTTTGGAACTTCCAGCAAAAGCGCGAATTCGACCATTTTTGGCACCCCCTGCACACGGAACGGCCTGGATTTCCAGCGCGCAGAGCGATGCCCCCGATGACAAAAGAAGTGATTTTCGGAACGGTGAATCGTGTTGCGGAAGCGAGTTCCAATATTCCAATATTCGCCTCCCCCACCCGCCGCCTTGTGCGAAAATGTCCTCATGCCACCACCCATGATGCCGATCAAAATGACAATATCCGAGAACCACCGACAGCCGAGATCCCTTGGCAGAGCTCCGCCTTCCACTAACGACCAACGACTAACGACTCACTTCACCTGTCGTCTTCGAAGGTGACACCAAGTGGTGTAAGAATTTGGGGCTAGTACGCCGCGCCCGCTGGGCGCTGGGCAGAATAGGGGTCGGGGAACGGATTCGGCCGTTGAGGCGAGCCGTAAACTGAATTCGCAGCCGGGGCTACCGGCGATTGCGACGGCCAGGTCGGCTGCGGTGTCGACTGACTTTGCGGCTGCGGCCATTGAATTTCAGGCTTGGGGACCTCCTTCGGCCAGCTTGGCAACGGCCAAGCGGACGCTGGCGCCGCGCCTGGCTGCTGCGACTGCCCACTGCCCGACGGCCAGTTCGCCGTGTGGCCTGGGTTCAACCGCTGCTGCACCTTGTTGAGATACGGATCGATCACTTGATGGATTTCCGGCGGCACTACCGCATCGGCCTTGTTCAAGAGCGCAACAATGTACTGCCCCGACTGCGAGCCGACGATCATCTCGCCTTGTGCTGGAGGCAACAGCGTCACGGCAAAGAACGTCACCGCCACGCACAACAGGACTCCCTTGGCAAAACCAAACATCGCGCCGAGTTGCTTGTCGAACGCTTCCAGTTTCACCTTGTCGATCACCCCCGAGACGAGCCGAAACGCCGTCCAGATCATGAACGACGCGACGATGTAGATCACCAGCATGGCGATGAAGCGATTCAAAGGCGCGGTGTCGCCAAACGTGGGTGCCAGCCGCTCGCTGAATTTCAGCGCGGCTAGGTAGCTCACCACCAGCGATGCCAGCGACGCAATCTGCCAGGCCATGCCCTTCCAAAAACCAAACAGCGTAGCGCCCACAAGCACGACGAGCATCAAGACATCGTAGGTTTGCATGATGGCACACCAAGGGATGAAATTTTGGGCCAGGCAGACCGGCCGCGCGGCGGTGAGTATAGCTATCAACCCACCTGCTGCGAAGGCCACTCACCGCCTGCTCGCAAAACCGCTGCTAGCATTTCGCCCGAGGCGCTTTGATCTTGGCAAAAATCGCTGCTTAACTCTAAAGTCCGCTCGATTTGATAGTGTCGCGCCCCTCAACGCGCCGCAATCGCTATTCACGACCGAAGTATTCCAACACAGACACACAGAGGACACAGAGCAGAACCAAAAAATTGCAGTTTGCAGGTTACGGAGGTTTGCCAAGCTGCAATTCATAATAGACCTGCCTTTCTCCTCTGTGATCTCTGTCGCTCTGGGGTGAATTCTGTATTTGAGCTGATCGATGGCCGGATTCAAAATGCATGTGACCGTCAGCAGCCTATGCGGCTGTGGCTATGCAGCCGGCGGCTTCCTCTATGGCATGCCACTCGAAACATCGCTCCTCGGCGGCGCGCTGTGCGGCTTCTCGGGCATGCTCCCGGATCTCGATAGCGACTATGGCACTCCACTACGCGAGACGATGGCATTCACGGCCGCCACCCTGCCCATGCTGCTGCTGCATCGCTTGCATTCGCTTGGCCTGCAACACGACGAAATGGCGCTCATCGGCATCGCCGTGTACTTGTTCATGCGGTTCGGTGTCACGAAAATGATCCGCAAATACACGGTCCACCGTGGCATGTTCCACAGTATCCCGGCCGGGCTAACCTTCGCCGGCCTGGCCTTTATCATTTGTGGAGATTCATTCGATCTCCACTTGCGCTACTTCAAAGCAGGTGGCGTGCTCCTCGGCTTTATGTCGCATTTGATTCTCGACGAAATTTACAGCGTCGAGTGGAAGAGCGGTGCTTGGCGGTTAAAAAAATCGTCCGGCACCGCCCTCAAGTTGTGGGGCGACGACCATTGGGCAAATTTTTCAACCTACGCGAAACTCCTCGTCGTCGCCGTAATCATTCTTGGTGAGCCAAGCGTGATGGAGCAAATTCAAAAACGCAATCCTGAACTTGCTCAACGCCAGCTAGAACTACGCAGTCGTTTCCAAAGTTGGTCCGACCGGCTTGTCAATCGGCCCGTCGTTCAATCCGCAAAATCGTGGAATCCCTTTGCGTATCAATCGATGCAAAATGCTGCGCCCCTAACGACAAGAGTTCAGCCGGCGCCCTTTGCTGCTTCTCCTCAGCAACCGGCACCGACCAATCAGCAGTTTATCAATCCCTTCGACCAACCACCCACACAAGTGCCACAGCCGCAGGGGGGCAATGGCTTCGACACCGCCCAGCGGCCCGTCTGGCCGGTCACTCAATAGGCCGTATCGACAACGAGTCGGCAGTATCGATCCACAGCGTCACAGGCCCGTCGTTGATGAGCGATAACTCCATGTGCGCACGAAACACGCCGGTCTTCACCTCGATGCCGAGCGATCGCACTTGCGCGACGAAGGCCTGATACAATCGCTCGGCCAACTCTGGAGGAGCCGCATCGATGAAACTCGGTCGTCGACCCTTGCGGCAATCTCCAAATAGAGTGAACTGGCTCGCAAGGAGCATCGCCCCACCCACGTCAACGAGCGAGCGATTCATTTTGTTTTGGTCATCCTCAAACACGCGTAAGTTGACGAGTTTCTCCGCTAACCAGTCAACTTCCACCTGGCCATCCTCCGGCCCGACACCCAACAACACCACCAGCCCCCGGCCGATTTGGCCCGTTACCACACCGCCTACTGTCACCTGGGCAGTTTTCACGCGTTGGATACAAGCTCGCATCGATGCCTTTCGCCGCTCGTCTGTAACAGGTAGTCTAATTCGTCCAGGTTGTTGGGTAATTCGGCGCGGCCGCCAACGCCAACCCACCACGTAATCAGACCCATGAATCTGGATTCTCGACTCTGGATTTTATGATGCCTCACGTCGCGCTCCTCACCTATTATTGCGTGTTCATCCTGCTGGCGTCGATTGCCGGCGGGATGATTCCGGTGTGGTTTCGGCTGACCCACCGCGGCATGGAGCTCGCCGTGAGCTTCGTCGCCGGGCTGATGCTCGGCGTCGGCATGCTCCACATGCTGCCCCATGCCATCGCAGATACTATGGCGGCCGATGGCGACAACGCCCATTGGGCCGTGACGACCACCATCTGGTGGATGTTAGGCGGATTTCTGGCGATGTTTTTTATCGAGCGGTTTTTCTGTTATCACCACCATGATGTTCCAACCGAAGCAGAAGCTCACTCACTCGCACACGATCGCGCTCATGGCCACCACGATCACCACGCCCCTCACGATGTAACCTGGAGCGGCGCCGCGCTGGGCCTCTGTCTGCATAGCGTGCTCAATGGCATCGCACTGGCCGCCAGCGTAGCCAACAGCCACGGCGATACGTGGTTGGCCGGGTTGGGCACGTTCCTGGTGATTTTTTTACACAAGCCGTTCGACGCCATGACGATCGGCATGTTGATGGCCCGTGGCGGATATTCACTCACCTGGCGGCACACAGTCAACGGGCTGTTTTCGCTGGCGATTCCGCTGGGAGTGCTGATCTTCTATTTTGGATTGGGTTCGACCACCAGCGACGAGTCGAGTAACCTGATCGCGGCTTACGCACTCGCCTTCTCTGCTGGTACGTTCCTGTGCATCGCCTCGAGCGACCTGTTACCAGAGTTGCAGTTCCATCAGCATGATCGTGGTAAACTCTCTCTTGCACTTCTCGCTGGTCTTGCGGTCGCAATCGCTGTCGCTCAATTCGAAGGAGCAACCAGCGGCCCTCACTCGCATGATGCAGTGGCCACGGACTCGCCATAGATTGCTAAATTAATCGATCCATCCCTTACTTCTTCGCATAAGGTGGACATTCTAGCTGATACAATTCGAAACCCTTCTCCGGATTGCCTAACCGTCGCGAGCGTTGTTTCCGTCGAGTCCCTTGCACGCCACATCCGAATGGATGATAAAGGCGACCGAAGGTTGACCGGCGCCGCTTCCCCTTGGCGAGGACAGTTGATGTCGCTGGCAAACCGACGTTCGTGGCAGAAACACCACGTGGGTCACGTTCATTTTACCGTGGAAGCGGAACCGACAGACATCGATCGCAATCTTGAGCGGCATCGAGGGTTGGCACAGGTTACCGAGCAGCTTTTCGCGATGTTCAACCGGCATCGTTTGCCAGCGACTTGGGCTGTCGGCGATCCGGCCCATTCGGCGGCAGCCGCCTTGGTCGCCACCTCGGAAATAAAACACGGGCTGGCACTGCTTGGCGATCGTTATTGGATCGGCAAGACCGCCGGCCGGACCCGCTTTGCCCGCGAGTTGGCGCGGCGCGTCTCGCAAGCCCGCACGGCAGGGATCGAAACCGTGACGCTTGTACCGCGCGTAGCGCCGGTGACAGAACACATCGACCTCGTAGTCAAGCAAGGGATTCGCGCCGTCGTCGAAACCAGTGATGGAATACCAAACCGGCAAGCGACGGCAGTCCCGAGGGCATTGCACTATGGCGTCTGGGAGTTCTCGGCTACGCAGCGGTTGCCGCTCCGGTCGGCATGGTTGCCCGGCAGAACGCGGAGGTTGTTCCAGAGCATCCGTCGCGCCGCGAATGACGCCGCAACCGTTCATCTGCTGATCGACGCTTCGGCCCTAGAGGAAGTCGGCCAGTCGGCAACGAATTCGATTGAATGGCTGTTGTGCCGCGTGGCCACACTGCGGGATCGTGGACTGGTAAAGGTTGAGACGGTCGGCGCCGCAGCAGCAAGGATCTCGGACTTGCCCGCCGCCACACCTCAGCAGTCGATCCTGCGGCGTGCTGCTTGATCGCCAAGCACTCGATTTCATTTGCTGTCGCGGAAAGCGTTCCAGCTCAAGTAGGCGAGGATCAAAGAACTCACGAGAAAGCCGAAATCTGCCGTCTTATTCACCCCGCCAAAGGGGATATTCACGCCCGGGATCAAATCCGTGAGAAATATGAGCGCAATCAGGCCGGCGACGATCATGCCTGCAATCGACATCGCTTTCGCCATCGGCCCTGAACCCCGCACCAAGGATACTGTTTGAAAACCGGCCATTTCAATCTTCCAGTATAGTTGCCGAACTTCGCTTGTCACGGCAGCTAACCTCAGTTGCTTGTGGACCTTTCCTTGCCTGGGTCGATCAGATAAACCTGAAAAAGTCGCTTATTTGGCCGCTAACGTCAATGGCTCGAGTCCCCGCTGCCGGCGAATTTCGCCAACTTCAGCCACAATCTGCTGGATGACCGAGTGGTTAAGCCAGACATATTGCCAACCGGTGACATAGGTCCACAGAATAACACCGAAACCGCCCATTGCCGCTGCCAAATGATAGATCGTCCACGTCGGAGTGTTGGCTCGGCCAGTAGCCGGATCGGCGGCCGCACCAAGCGTAATAATTCCTAAGACCGTGATCATTCCAACCAGGGCCACGGCGAATGCACGACGCTTGAGCCGATTGCTCTCCTGGAACAGGGCGGGGTCAAGTCGATACGTTTCCGTGACTTCTTTGCACCACCGGCTGGTGCCAATAAAATAAGTGACGAGAACGCATTCCACAAACACCACGCCCAGGGCGGCAGCAATGCCGGTCAGCCGATGGACCGTTGCTAGGTGAAGCGTACCCGCACTCGGCTCATGGTATAAATCGCCGATTGAAACGCCGATCACCAGTGACGCGATTAGCAACACCAGTGAAAACGCAGCCAGCGTGGTCAGGATACGGGTCATTGCGAGTTTGTTTCGGTTTGAGCTGAAGCTATAGGCCAGCTGAGAGTGGTTGGGGTAGAATTAGTCTAGCGTACCGGTTGTGCAGAATGGATTACACCCCCCTGCTTTTTCGCCCCCAATGGCAGCCGAAACCAAGCCCCGATTAGCAATCACAATGGGCGATGCCGCAGGTATTGGCCCTGAGATAATCGTCGCCGCATGGGCAAGTCCCGAGTTTCACACCGCAGTTCTACCTTTGGTAGTCGGCCATCCGGAAATCTTGCGGCGTGCTACCAGATTGCTCGAATTGGGCTCGGAAGTTGTAGTGCTCGATGAGCAAGCCATCGAGAAAGGCCAATGGGTAGCAGATACTCGCACGATTAGTTGCTTCCCAGCCTGCGACGACAATGTACTCGACGTGCCAGCCGGTACGGTGGATGCGCGCTCTGGCGAAGCCGCGTATCAGTGCATTTGCGCGGCAGCACGATTGGTGAAACAGCAGTCTACCGACGGTATTGTGACCGCTCCATTGAGTAAAGCGGCCCTCCATGCTGCGGCCCATTTTTACCCAGGGCACACAGAACTGCTAGCCGATTTGTTTAACGTAAAAGACTTCGCAATGATGCTTTTTTTGCCACCGGGTGCGGCAGTTCGCGGACCTGTTGGTTTAGGCGTTGTCCATGTGACGCTGCATCAATCCCTGCGCAGCGTGTTTCACGATTTATGCACTTCCTCGATCCTGGCAAAATGTCGTCTTTCAGACCAAGTGATGCGCCGGCTCGGTGCCGACCAGCCACGGCTTGCAGTGGCAGCGCTTAACCCACACGCAGGCGAACTGGGGCTATTTGGCGACGAAGAGAAAGAGGTGATCGCGCCGGCAGTTGAGGCGGCCAAAGCGGCAGGATTGAATATCGACGGTCCGTTTCCGGTCGATACTCTGATGATGCGCGCACGTGACGGCGAGTTCGATGCCATAGTGGCGATGTACCACGATCAAGGCCACATCGCGCTGAAGTTGCTCGGCATGAATGCAGCGGTGAACATCACGCTGGGTCTGCCGATCGTTCGTACCAGCGTGGCCCACGGCACCGCATTCGACCGCGCCTGGCAAGGCACGGCCAATTGCGAAGGCATGGTCGCGGCCGTGCGAACCGCAGCACTGCTCAGCCAGACTCACTCATAGTTCACTGTGGCAACTTGGGGTGTGCACTCCGGGCGTCTCGTTGGCGTCGCAATCCTTGCAAGTGCTCTGCCGTGCGATCGTCCCATTCCGCATCGCCAGGAGCGAAGTCGAATTGTCCGGCAGCAATCTGGGCATCGAATCGCACAGCCGAGAATTCAACGAGTACCAATGGATCGCTACTCAACCGAAACGGCGCAAGCGGTTTGTTTTCTGCCAATTCGTCAGGTGTATTAAGCAGCTTGCGAAACTCGATCCGGTACGGGAAATAGTCGTTCTGCCCAAACAGTACGAGCACTTCCTGTGGCAAACGTGGGGGGAGATCCCTCAGTTCGCTTATTCCTGGCGCAATTGCCGCGAGAGACTTCGCCTTCCAATGGCCAACGACAGCAAACACTGGAAACGACTCAGACAAGCCAGGCAATTGCGGTGAGGGCGTCCAGCGCATCGCTTGCGGTGGCTGAAAACGGAAGTGTTCGCTCAACGACTTTAGTAGCGTTGGTAGCCCGCCGTAGCGAAGCGAAAAATCAGGCTGCGAATCTGTCCACGTCGGGTCACCGGGCGCCAGAGTTTCGATTTCATCAGCGGCACGACCGATATCAGCGCGGACTTTTCGCAGATCGAGCCTGGTAATCGAGCGACCAGCGGGCAAACGCTGATCGGTCCAGAGAAAGCGACCGTTGGATACCTGTAACAGGCCGGTCTGGTCGTTTGCAAACTGGACTTCGAGCCGCACTTTTAGCTCGTCGCCGGTCCCCTGCTGCCAATAGCCGCCAACCCCAAACAAATGCCGTCCGTTGAGTGACACTTGGTGTCGCATCCGCGCAGCGATGCTCGCGCGACGTTCAACCTGCGTACGCACTTGAAGTAGCAATTCGTCGCCAGTCGAAGCTTTTTCCGCGGTCCCGTCGGCGGTGTTAATAATCGACATCGACGGCTGCCGGTCAACCGCCCTTTCCTGCTCAAAGCGATAGTTGCGATAGGAAAAAGCACCACCGGCTGCCAGCAGCACCGACAGCGTTAGGACAGGTAACTTGTTCTTCATGCGTCGCTTTTGCCGATTTTGCCAAAGAAACGGCTTCGTGGAAACCGAACCTTAAATGCCGGGCGTTCTGCGACAGTTCTCGGCAGACGAAGTTCGGCCCGCAGATTAGTCGACGTGCGCGCTGGAAGCGTTCGGGCTGCAGATTGTAGCTCGCACTGGAAAGCGACGTCGACGCCAATTAATAGGCGACTGAAAACCAGGGTGCTAGCATTGCGGCATGAAGCAGTAGCGTTGGCGCTCCATTGTGATCGATGCTTGGCGTGGCACAACTTGGCTGCATGCGGAGTTGCGTTTCACGTAAGCCAGTCAAAGGGGGGAAAGATGCGAGTAGAGCGTTTGCTCGTTGCGCTATTTGTGTGGGGGGCAACGACAGCCGTCGGCTGTCACAACAATTTGGCGCAAGGGCCTGATCCGCACGGAATCGAACAAGGACGGCTAGCTTACAATCTGCCGCCTGCAGAGCGACTTATGGAACCAGGACCGGGCGTTGGTGGCCCAGGGCCGGGTGTGATTCCGCCGATTGGCGGAATGGGTGGTATGGGAATGGGTGGAATGATGGCCAACGGTGGAGTCATGCAAGCAGGTTTCATGGGCGGCGGAGGCGGCGCGCCTGCTTGTGGCCCTGGCGGGGGCTTTGGCGGCGGTACTGCTAGTGGCGGAACTTCGCAAATCGCCTTCCTGGGCGAAGATGGCATCCAGATCAGTTGGGACGTGAGCTATCCCGGAGCGTTTGATTCGTCGCCGCTGGTTACGCCCGGTCGGCAAGATTTCCAGCAAGGAGCGATCTACCGACTTCGGCTTGCCGGAATTCCCGGTCGCGAAGCGATCGAATTGTTTCCCACCTTGGAAGTTGCGCCAGTCACTCCCCGTACCGACGCATTCTTAGCTCACGCGCCGATCCCGGTACAGTTCACAACTGAAGATTTCGACCAAGTGACTAGCGGCAATTTTGTCACAAAAGTAATTTATCTTCCTGATCCAGAATTTCAAGAACTGACACTTAGCGGTGTCGAAACACTCGTCAGCACACGACTCGACCCGGGTGTCGATCCGATTGCTGAGGCGGATCGTCGCGGCTCGATCTTAGCGATCGTTCGCATGGGTAACAAAGACTTCCGCTCCCAAGCAGGCTTGCGGAATGGCGGACTCCATGGTCCGAACGGTTACGGCGGGGTGATCAGTGCCAATTACCAAGGCGACAGCCCAACTTTCGAAATGGCACCGGGACAGTATGGCGGAATGGAGACTGGGCCGACTGACGATGGAGGCGATCTTCCCTCTTACAACGGCGGTCACGAGGGACAATTTGAAGGCCAGTACGAAGGAAATGGTAGCTGTCCTAACGGCCAGTGTTACGGTGGTGGCAGCTTTGGTCCCGGGTATGGCAGCGGCGGCGGGCAGTTGCCACTTGGCATGCCGACGGCGGGTTTCGCGCCGGCAGCGGTGCCGCCAAATATGATTGCCGGCGGACCGACGTGGGGAATACCGATCACCGGGACACCGATTGGACTGCCTGGTCCACCCCACATTCCTCTCGGTCATGGCGCTGGTTTACAGCGGCATGTGATGAAGAACCGCACGCGAGTTCACATGCCGCCTCCGGTCACTCAGATGACGATGTCCGTTAAGCAACGGCCAGGCATGAATTACCCACGACCGGTAAACCATGTGGCCGTCGATGAAGTACATCGTCAGCCCGGCGGATTGTTCCCAGGCATCTCCGCGCTGTTCAGTAATCGTCACTCGGACGCAGGGCAAGGTGGCGGACCGCCGCCAGGTTACGATCCGTACCGCCAATGAGATCTTGAATGGGCCCGAATCGAACTAGCGGACCTTTAATAAAAGAAAGTGAGCATGAGAGAAGGTGAGTAAGTGAGTAGGTGGTGAGCGAGGCAGCGATGCCCTCCTCACCTACTACCCTTCTCACCTACTCACCGATTTCCATGACAATGGTATCGCCGAACTTATGTTTGTCCTATCGACAGACAAAGACCGCAGGCTTACTGCGATGGGCATTGCTGGTGGGTGTGGCGTCGAGCTCCATGGCTCGTGCCCAACAGCCACCAGCACACTGGCTACACGCCGGTGCTATGCCTCCGGGAGCGATTGGCAGCCAGCGGTTAATGCGCGGCGGGCCGTTGTCGGGATACTTCCAGCCAGTGCAGATCCGAGCTCCGGAAGGAGCTCGGATCTCACTGGCCGAGGAAGCTGGGTTTAGCAAAACTGACTCCAATCGAATCCTCGTGGGCATGCAAATTGGTCCGGTCTATCGACTAAAAGTCACCAGCTTTCCGCCGGATCTCACACAGGAAGTTTTTCCGACAATCGAGATAATTGATCGTCTCTATCCGCCGGCTGAATTGGCACTGCGCTATCCGATTCCGATCGAGCTCACAGCGGACGAACTCGAGATGGCCTCACAAGGCATGTTCGTGACGCGGATCATCTATCTGGAAAATCCGAACGAAGCCTTGCCTGTTGAGCAGCAAAACGATGAGCAGCAATGGGTCGAAGTTCCGCGCGGCGCCGATCCGCTTGTAGTGGCAGACGAAATGGGCCGTCCGGTAGCGATCTTGCGAATCGGTGGAAGGCATCCGTCGCCAAATAGCACGACGTTCGATTTCTGTCCACCGCTGATCCGTTATAACACTTTTTAATAGCTCAGCCTGTCCGTATCGTAGCCTAGGCCAGCGCATGACTAGAGTGTCAGAGACAATACATGGTTTGCCTTCCTGGTGGCGCTACGCACTGGTGGCGCTGGCGACGCTGATTCTATGTTCCTGTCAATCGCTGCCGCCCACAAGTGGCATTGACCGTCCTATCGGCAAAGCCACTGCAACGCGGCTGGAAGAAGTCGTCGCTCAAACAACCAGCCCCCCTGCCCCGCCGCGTATGAAGGCAAGCGAAATCCGCGCGTTGAGGGCAGATCAAATCGAAGCATCGCGCCCGCTGACTTCCAAAGAGATTGCAGCCGGCTGGGCGATTCCAGCAAGTTGCCAGTGTGCGAGCTGCGGCAAAGACAGCATCATGTCGTGTACTCCGCCGGCACAAATCGGCCCACCCGATGAATATCTTTGCGACGGCGGCGACTTCGGTCTGCCGGCAGCGGTACGTGCCGATTGGAGCGTTGACGGACTGGAACAGGAAGATGCAATCGCTCATTACGACACACTTGATGGCCGCGTGATCGTCACGCCGAGTAACCGAGTTTGCGTCTATGCGCCGCGATTTGCCGCGGTCCGCCGCGTAGAAAACCTGCTGGCCCACGAGCGCCGCCAATTAATCGATATCGCCATTGACGAAACAACCCCTTCCAGCGCGGCCGAAACCCAACCTGTAGCCACCTCGACTCAACGAAATGCCGTTGCCATCAATCTTGGTAAGCAACCGGCCATTTTGTTCCGCTCCCGCGAACAAGCTGCCGAGTTTGTGAATCTCGTGAAGCCGGGCGACTTCTACAATTCGCTAGGACCTTATGCCAATATCTCGGTTATCCGCAGTGGACAAATCGACGGCCGTGAAGAGGCGATTGTCAAGCGAGCAATTCAAGCGGCCGTTGCCTGGAATGGAGACCAAGCCGCTCAGGTTGTGCTCTCGAATCAACAAGCCGTTGCGGTCGTCGGCCTGAAACAACCGGGCACCGTCTATCAGACGGACGAACCGGGTGATCCGCGTTTGCGATTGGTAAAACTTGCGTCGACGCATCACGCCTTGCCGGGCGAAGAAGTTGAGTTCACGTTGCGGTTCGACAACATCGGTGACCAAGTGATCGGTAATGTGACGATCATAGACAACTTGACTACGCGGCTCGAGTATGTACCGAACACTGCCAAGAGCACCGTCGACGCAAGTTTCTCTTCGGTTCCCAACGGAACGGGTTCGAATGTACTGCGTTGGGAGATCGAGAGCCCGCTCAAACCCGGTGAAGGCGGCGTGCTGCAGTTTAAGTGTCGTGTGAAATAGCCCGGCGCGCGGCGACCATCCGCCGCACCGCAAGGAATCTGCGGCCTTCTGCTCGAGACGGTCCGTAATGCCCCCTATCTCCCCAGGCTCGCACGGTCCGGCCGATTCTTTTCAGAATTCGTGAACTGAACTACTACCGGCTGGAATGTCACTCGAATAGGTCGTCATCGCTTCCTCCGGTTCGTTGGCCGAACGCCTACGGCATTCTAACAAATCGAAATGGGGAAGTTATGCTTGAGCCGGTCCTATCTGGACAACGGGCCCAAGCATTCCGGCTCGCGGACTCAGTTTCTCAAACGCATGATCGAGTTTGCCGACTGGTCCGGGCTGGAAATTCGCTTGGTCTACTATCCGCCCTATCACAGCAAGTACAATCCGATCGAACGCTGCTGGTCGTCGTTGCAGAAGAAATGGAACGGCGTGCTGCTCACTTGTTGGGATGTGGTGCGGGCCTGCGCATTACGCATGTACTGGAAAGCCCAACACCCAGTCGTGGCTCGACTTGACGGAGAGTATCCGACGGGGGTCACTGTACCCAAGAAAGAAATGAAGCGTCTCAACATCCGACTTGAGAGGTTGCAATCACTTCCCAAATACGACATCACGATCAAGCCAAAACGACCTCGCGGCAGGTAAACTACCATCTGCCGCTCGCCTTAGCAGGCTGTCCAGTTTTTGGGGTCCACCTCAGATCGCCGTGCGGTTCGCTGGTGATGGCAGATCGCCGCCCGTGAGAAAACCATCAAGAGCGTCGTTAGATCGAGCACGAGTGACAGAACCAGGTCGACCATTGTCGATGTCGAGCGACCAGTAGCGGCCTGATCGTTCCACCTTACCGTGCGAGCTCTTATCGGATCGTCATCCTAGGAACCACTGCTCAAGGAAGCTCGGCTCGTCTGGCGCGGAGCGTCGCTTCCATCTCGCGCTCTGTTCGCTCGTCGATGCTGTAGAAGAAAAGTATGGCCAATCCGGCCAACAAAGCCACGGCGGGGTAAACACCGACCAACAGTGTGATCGTGCGCAGCACCGACTCCGGCTGTTCACCGCTCGCCGCATAATTCGCGCGGTGCAACAACTCTCCGTTGAGCCAGCCGCCCACGCCATACCCCAACTTCAGCCCGAACACAATCGACGCGAAGGCCAGCGCCGTCGATCGCCGGCCGGTCTTCCATTCTGCATAGTCGGCCACATCGGCCATCATCGACCAGAGGAGGGGAATGGTCGGCCCAAAGGCCAGTTGAATGAGCATCTGCAGGGCGAATAAGCCTGCCACCGAATCGCGTGGCAATAACGAGAACGACGCCATCAAGATGGCCGATAACAGCAGGCAAACTTGAAAGGTGTTTCGCTTTCCAAACCGCTTCGACAATGGATTGGATAAAAACACACCGACCATCACCACCACCAAGGCGACACCATTGAACAGGCCAAAATTATTGACCCATCCCACCAAGCGAGGTGCCTGCTGAAAATGTTGAAAATAAAACAACATCGCGCCGTTGCGAAACGCATGCTGCACACAAATGATCACAGCCAAGGAGAAGAGCGCGACCCAGGGGCCAGTGGCGAATAAGTCTGCCAGATCTTGCCACAAGCTGGATGACTGCTTCGCTCCCGGTGCAACCCGCTCTTGCGTGCCGACAAAAGTGATCACCAGGCAGAACACAGCCAGACTGCCCCAGGCCATCATCGTCCACTGATAGCCCACCATCCGATCACCGTGCCCAAAATAAGTGACCATCTCGAGCGTAAACATGCTCGCCAGCAACGTCGCAGCCATCGCACATAAAAACCGCCACGAAGCCAGATTGGTCCGTTCATTGGTGTCGCTCGTCATCACGCCCGAGAGTGCGCAGTAGGGAATGTTGTTCGCGGCGTACATGATCATCAGCAGGTTGTAAGTCACAACCGCCCAGATCAGTTTGCCGGTGACTCCCAGGTGCGGAGTTGTGTAACACAACACCAAGGCGGCCGCCAAAGGGACCGAAGTCACCAGTACCCAGGGCCGATACCGCCCCCACCGCGTTGTCGTGCGGTCGGCGAGCGCTCCAACTAGAGGGTCGCTAAATGCGTCGACCACGCGCGACCAGAGTAGAATCGCGCCTGCCGCTCTGGCCGAAATTCCAAATACATCCGTAAAGAAAAACAGCAGAAACGAGGCTTGCATCACGTTAATCAGGTTGGCGGCCGAGTCGCCCAGACCGTAGGCCAGCTTCTCTCGAACGGAAAGTTTTTGTGAGTCGGACGACATCTACACACCGAAAGGCTGGGAAAAGATCTGTGTCAGTGTAGCGAACTGCCGGTTCGTAAGTGCATGCCGGATCTATTGCTCTGACGCAGATTGTGCAGCAGACACCAGCGGCCGTTGGTTGAGCCGCAGGAGAACCGCAAAATCAATAATGAACCGCCATGTGCGCCACCTCGGCAGGACCGGACTTTCACCCGACTTTTCGCTTTTCCTCTCGTGTATTCTTGACGGCATTAGCGCATTAGCAGTTCGAAACGACGTTCCTACTCTTTTGGGATTAGTCGCCAATTGATTGACACACCGCGGTTTGGCATATAAAGTTAAGCAAGTGAAACTGTTTCTCTAATACATTCTTACCGTTTCTCTTGCTAATTTCATGACGACAATCCGCAAGGTCGCTGAAAAAGCTGGTGTTTCCATCGCCACCGTCTCTCGAGTGGTCAATGGTAGCACCGCCGTTGCGCCGGATCTCCGCGATCGAGTGCTCGCGGCGGTGAGCCAATGCGGCTATTCGCCGACAGTCGGCCGACGTGTTGCTGCGTCGATCGCTCTGGTCTACACGGGCCCTTTTACGGTCGGCTCGCCGTACGACGCCGCTTGCATCGAAGGCATCGTAAGCGCAATGCTGGAAAGCGATTACGACATAAATATCGTTCATCTTCGCCGCGATAAAAGCTCGAGTGAAACCTACTCGCAGTTCTTCCTTCGCAAAGGCATACGGGGCGCGATCTTACGCTCTACGAGTGCCGACCGCGACATCGCCAGCAAGATCGCTGACGAAGGCTTCCCCGCCGTCGTGCTGGGTGACCACTTCGACCACCCACGACTCGCCTTCGCTTATAATGAATCGAGGACGGCCAGCATTGAAGGTGTGGAGCATTTGATTTCGCTGGGCCACAAGCGAATCGCCTTTGCGGCCAACGAGACCGAAGACGGCGATCACATCGACCGTCTCGAAGCCTACCGTCAAACCCTGCAAAAACACGAAATCTACGACCCATTACTCGAATTTCGTGTGCCCGCCCATCGACTCGATGGTGGCCAGCTCATCCGAAAGATCATGAGCCTTAGCTCACCTCCCACGGCCGTTTTTATCGCCGACCCGCTTACCGCCGATGGTGCGATTAACGAAGCCCACAAACTTGGCCTCGAGATCCCTGGCGAGCTCTCCATTCTTGGTTTCGACGACACCGACTCAAGGTATGCGGTTTACCCCACCATGACCGCCATTTGCCAGGATTCCCGCGAGTTGGGACGGTTGGCATTTGAACTGCTGGTCCGCCACTGCACGCTGCAGCCGGACGAGCGAGAAACGGAAGTCCTAGGTAGAGCTTGGCTAGAAATCAATCACACCACCGGGCGTGCACTCATTAGGCCAATTCGCGTGCTGCCAAGTGGCGAGCGTATCCATACTGCCGAATTTTCCCACACCTGATCGGCAAGCGCGAAAATCGAGTGGAAAAGAACGGAGAAAGCACTTCTCCCAAAGTTCGGACAGCCTCTCCTAACCGCTGTAAACTCCGCGGAACTGTCCCACGGCATTTTCTAACTTACTCTTTTGGATTTTAACGGATTCCGATCGTTCGTTGCGGCAGGCTAGCGAGCAGATCGGGCCTGTTTCTAGGTTTTCCTGAGGAACCCCTTTGAATGTGCTGTTGGGCAGGGCCAAGCACCGGCCCAACAGCCTTTTTTGATTAGATCGTGCCGTGCATTTTGATTTGCTGAAAATGTTTCTTGGTCAATTCTTGGAAAATAATCGCGCTTCAATGGGAGCTTCATTGATTAAAATGCAAAGTGCCAGAAAGAAAAAATACATAATTGTTGACAGGCGACAAAAACGGGTTTAAAATGTGAGGAAACAGTTCCGCAAAGTTTTCAGTGCAGCGGTAAGCGGATAGTTGGCGGTTACTTTTCCTCATGAATTCAGCACAAGTTCTTGTTTTTAGAGATTTCGGTGTCGCGAGTGTTTGATCCTTGGGCGACATCACCCATAGGCAGATGGCGCCCATGGGCGGAGGCTGCGAACGACGGAGAGGCAGGCAGACGTAGCGAATTGCGGGATGATCGCAATTCACTTTTCCGAGTCACACAATTGTTGTTCGACTCTTTTTTCACCTTGGTTTTTCTTTTGGAGGGACGGCTCATGAAACGTTTTAGATTCCTGGCCTTCGCAGCACTTGCCAGCGCATTAGTCGCTGTCACGCATGCTTCGGCAAATTTCGCTAACCCAAGCTTCGAAGATCCTTTGACTTCGGACGGTCCTCCGTTTGTCGGTTTTTGGGAAGCCTTTCAAGGCGCCGGTGCGATTTCCACAAGCAGTACGGCAATGCCGCGCACCGGAGAACAGCATGTCGACTTGTCAATCGACATAGCCAACACCTTTGCCGGCGTGTTTCAGGATATTCCTAACCTCACCGCTGGCGACACATATAACTTTAGCGGTTGGCACAAAACGATCAGTGATCCGCTTAACGTGCTTCCTGAGGTCCGCATCGAATGGCGAGACTCCGTTGCCAATGTGGAAATCTCGCGCACGCCAAACCTGTCCCCCATCCCGACGAGCGACTACACGCAGTTCTTGCTGACGGCTGTCGTACCGGCGGGAGCTGATACGGCTCGCGCGGTTTACGCGATTCAGTCGTTCATCCCAGGTGGTGGCAGCAGCACGGTTTTCCTCGACGACTTCTCGTTCCAGGTACCCGAGCCGACAACGATGACCTTGCTGGGCTTGAGTGGTTTGGCCTTCGTCGGCCTTCGCCGTCGGCGAGCCTAAGGCTTTTAGAAATTAGTAAAATGTGATTGGCTGATCGGACGAGGCTGTCCTACCCGCTTTCACCGCACACTGCCGCAACTCAATTGGCAGTTGGTCCGCGGAGACTTGGCGACTGGCAGCGATCGGACGAGAGAGGCTTCGTGCTTCCGCGGCGGCTGCGAGGGGGCAGCCGCCGCGGGGCTTTTCAGAGTGATCGGTGGCAGGTTCACAGGGTGGAACTAGCGACAGGGAGTTCAATTCAAATGAGATTCAATTCAACGGCGTTGCGTTGTGCGGTAGGCTTGTGGTTGTTTGGATGCGTCCAACTGGCCACCGCGGCAGTCGCAATTGATCAAATTACCGACATCAACAATACCGGCCCAGGATTTGGAAACATTAACTTGTTCGCTAATCCGCCGATTGGAGTGAATGATACCGGCGTCTTTATGAACAACAACGTGGCCGTCTTTACGCTCGTCGGCGGTGCCACGAACAACGGTGCAGGTGTGTCGATCGGCATCTCGAACGGCGAAAATGGCATCGACTCGACTGACAATGGAGCGAACGTCGACATTCCCAATGCTACCCCAGCAGACCCAGTCTTCTCGACAATTGGCAACGCCTCGGGCAAGCTGGAAAACGGAAACGCCATTCGCTTTTCGATGTGGATGCGGCAAGATCCACTGAACCCAGTTACGAAGCAACCAAACGTAGAACCCGTAGTCAAAGTTGAACTGTGGAAGGAAGCTGTTTCTGGTAACGCCGATTTTAATGCAGCCGCTTTCCCTGGCTTTGGTGATCGTCTTTGGGACACGGATCAGAATGCCAGTAACGCAGTGTTCAATAGTTTTAATCAAAGCCAGGCTTCCTGGGTCGACATGAACAATAATGGCGTCATCGCCAACGGGCAACCAGTTGCCGTCTCTTTGGTGACCGCAGAGTGGCGTCTCGTGGAAGCCGTATTGATCGTCGACGACGATCCACTTAACGACGGTTTGGGTTGGTCCATTGGCGCAGAGTTTTTCACGGTGGCGGATGTCGAAGAGATTCGCCCCGTGATGTTCGTTGGCGATTTCGGGGGACCAGACCTCACTAATGGCGGAAGTTTCTTTATCGATAACTTGCTGCTCGAAGTGTTTGCCAACGAAGCCGCGATGTTGGCCACGCCCAACCCGAATTCAGCGCCGGTCGAAATAGCCGGCCTGCTTGGCGACTACAACGGGAACAACGTGGTTGACGCCGCCGATTACGCGGTCTGGCGCGACAACCTGGGCAGCGGCGCCACACTGCCTGGCGACACCACCCCGGGGGTCGGACTGGATGACTTCGATCGCTGGAAGACTAACTTCGGTATGACGTTGCCTGGAGCCGGTGGGGGCAGTCTCAGTGCAGCGGCTGTGCCGGAGCCAACTACGATCTTCTTAGCGGTTGCAAGCCTGCTTGGAAGTATGGCATTCCGACGCCCAAGTCGAATCGTGTGTTAGGTTTCGCATGGTGCATTATTGGGACCACGTCGGCGCGTCCCGCGCGGGTTGTGAAGCCCCCGCGCGGGCGCGCTCTCGCGGTCTATTGATAAGGAATCAACAAAAATGTCACGTCGCAAATCAAATCATTGGACCGGTTTCACGCTCGTTGAGTTGTTGGTCGTCATTGCGATCATCGGTATCTTGGTTGCATTACTGTTGCCGGCGATTCAAGCCGCCCGCGAAGCAGCGCGGAGATCGGCTTGCTCGAACAACCTAAAGAATCTCGGGTTAGCGGTACTCAATCATCACGACGTCCAAAAGCATTTTCCGCTGAGTGCGGGCTTTACCATCCCCACGGAAGGCAGCCCAGCGGGAACTTCCCAGCCAGTCCCTCAATCTGGTGTTGGTTGGATCCTGAACACCTTGCCGCAACTCGAAGAGCAATCGCTCTTCGACCAATTTAAAGCAGGGGGAGCCTTTGTGGGGCAGTTTACAGAAGGTTTCTGCATCCGCGGCGGGGCACCCAATCTCGGTTTGGCGTCAAAACTAAACGGAATTTCGGTACCGGAGTTGATGAAAACTCAACTGGACATCCTGCAGTGTCCTTCGGATGGTTCGGTCAAGCAGCTTTCCAACCAGCAATTTCAATGGAACGGCTGTGATGTGGCGCTTACCAGTTACAAGGGTGTCATTGATGACACGGTCATGGGTGAGAGCGATGGAACCACTTTTACCAATGATCAATCCCAATACCCGAGTGGTATTTATGGCGAGCTGCCAGGGGTCGGTGGCACGCCACGCGATTGTCATCGCGATTTTCGTTGCCGAGGTATCTTTTTTCGCCAATCTTATCGTCGGCCAGTGAAGATTTCCAAGATCACCGATGGCACCAGTAAGACACTCATGATCGGCGAAGATATTCCAGAGTTCAACCGCCACTCCACTGCCTTCTATTCCAATGGTGATACTTGTAGCTGCAATACACCACTCAATTATGGACTCAATCAGGATCCTGTTACTTTCACAGTAATTCAATGGGAGGCGCGCGGTTATCGTAGCCGCCACCCAGGAGGAGTTCAATTTTGCCTGGCCGACGGATCAGTTCGTTTTATCTCGGACAGTGTCGACAACACACTTTACCGCACGAGCTGCACGCGGAATGGGGACGAAGTGATTGCTGGCCAGTTGTAGATCATTCGATCGGATTAGCATCCTCACCGAGGGAGATGAGTAAATTGCAGTTTAGTTATTGGAGCAGTTCACTATTATTCGTGACAGTCGCGCTCTTAATTGGCGGATGCGGTGGCCAGCAGACCGAGGTAACAGGTACTGTCCAGCTTGATGGCAAGCCACTTGCGATTGGCCCTACACAGCGCGGCACCGTGGTGTTTCAGCCCATTGGTGATGGTGCAGTCGCCACAGGGCTGATTGACCGACACGGTAAATACCGATTATCCACAACGTCAGGACTTGGTCTTACGCCTGGCAAATATGCAATCACGGTAAGAGCGATTGAAGTGGTTCCCGCTTCGGATGAGACAGGAGAACCGACCGGTCGACCACTCACTCCCAGCAGTTATG
Organism: Pirellulales bacterium; assembly: GCA_041753435.1. Classification (GTDB taxonomy): domain Bacteria; phylum Planctomycetota; class Planctomycetia; order Pirellulales; family Lacipirellulaceae; genus DASYDU01. Next base: position 29,590 of record JBGSUJ010000007.1, read on the forward strand.
CTGCGGTGGCCACTTCAGGATTTTCTTTTGAGATAGTTGCCGGCAATAACACGTGCGACCTTGAGTTGAGTTCGGATGCGGGCCCTCGAGACGTTCCGAAGCCGGTCACTGCCCCGAGCGATTCGGCAGCAGATCCAAAGCCGAGCAACGAAGAATCTTAGGGCTCCAAGGTGAAATCTGCAGGTGCGGTTACTGGACAAAAGACAAACTTAACCACCCGCAGACTGCCTCTTAGCCTTCTGTGCGGACAAGGTTTTATCCCTTTTTAAAAGTATGGTGGGGTTGCATGATCCGATCGCTTTTAATTGCAATGGGTTTAGCGACGCTCGTCGGCTGTGGCAGCGGAATGGCAAATGTTTCTGGCACGGTGACCCTCGACGGCAAGTCTATTGCGGGCGGAGATGATGTGCGCGGTACAGTGACATTTTATCCAGTGGACGGATCGGCCGCGCCTGCGATTGGGATTCTCGATCAAAGTGGGCATTATGAATTGTCGACTGGGACCAAAAAGGGGGCTTTGCCAGGGGCCTATATGGTTGCTATCGCGGCTACGCGAGTGATAATTCCTGAAGGAGGAGGCACCCCAAGTGGCCGGCCGATCACGCCGCGCTATTATGCCAGTGCCAAAACATCCCGACTGAGTGCCGATGTCCAGCCTGGGAGTAACACATTCGATTTTCCGCTGGAGTCCCTCCCGAAACGTTAGAGGTTGCGCTGATATACCTTCTGCAGATTGCCCAGTGAATTTTTTTGTGGGGTAAAGAGCTGATTGAGACCTTATTGCCATGTCAACACTTTCGCCTCGCTGGATAATTGCTGCAGTCTTCCTCGTATTGCTTGGGTATTATGCGCGCAATTTCATCAAGCCCTCCGAACCCCCAGCCGAACATCTACCGAAAATTGCGTTTGTCACTGCCCTGGGGTCGGACGATGATTTCTGGGAGATTGTAATTTCAGGTGCCAAAAACGCCGCTAAGGACTACAAAGCTGACCTCACGGTGCTTGAGCCAAAGCCTTCAGAATACGACAGCCAGTCGTCCATCATATTTGGTCTCGACCCAACCGAGTTCGACGGCATCGCGGTAAGTCCAGCGGCGCCAATAGATCAGACCAAGATGCTGAGTCGATTAGCGACTCAGACTTATCTGGTGACCTACGATAACGATGCTCCTCTGTCGCTCCGTCACTGCTACATTGGCACTAACAATACTGCGGCGGGCCGGCTCTGCGGCCGGCTCGTTAAGGAAGCTCTGCCAGAAGGGGGGCAAGTGGCCATTTTCATTGGCGATCTGACACGAGACAACGCTCGCTTGCGTCGTAATGGCGTGATCGAGACATTAATTTCAGGCGTCGAAGGCGAATTGGCTGAAGATTACCCCGCCAATCAAGAATTAAGTGGAAATGGATTTGTGATCGTCAAAACATACCTAGACGGCAGCGACCCTAAGAAGGCGGAGCAGAATGTCGTGACGGCGCTCAAAGACTATCCAGAACTTGTCGGCATGATTGGCTTGTACGGATACAATGGCCCAGCGATTTTGAAAGAAGTATCGAAGGCAGATAAAGTCGGCGAGGTTAAGATCATTGCGTTCGATGAATTCGAGAACACGCTACAAGGAATTGTTGACGGAGCAATCCATGCAACGGTGCTCCAAGATCCTTATAAGTATGGATATGAATCGGTTCGCATGCTGCACTCATTAAGCAGCAAGGCTTTTGATACGGATGAATTAATGGGACGTGGTAGCTTTTTTCTTCCAAGTGTTGCGCTCCGCAAGGGCGACGTCGCCAGTTTTCGGGAAAAGCTTGCTTCACGCCTGAATTCCACTAGTGACTAAATAGGAGCAAACAACTGATTTCCCTCGGCCCACGCTTTCACAGGCGACATCTTCGGTAACCTCCGTTCGTGGACTGCCGATAATTGGTCCGTTTTTTCATCGACACCGCATAATCCAATCAGTCGAAGCAGTACGCTTTCCCGCTTGTAGTCCGAAAGCTTAAAGCTGAAAAGCATACGGCAAATGGTGGTCTCCTTCGAGAAGACCAAGCCCCCCATCCCTGGTATTAAGGAGGAAAAATGCAAACCAAATTCACCATTGCCCTCGTGCTGATTTTTCATTCGGCTTGTGGTGTATTCATCCAACAAGCCGTGGCGCAAGTCCCCGACGTACCCGGTTGGCAGATTATCGTCAACGACGAATTCGACGGCAGCAGCCTCGACACCCAGTTGTGGACTGCGCTTAATCGCAGAAACAGCTTCAACAACGAAAAGCAGTTTTATCACCCGAATCAAGTAACCGTCGTCGACGGCCACTTGAATCTGACGGCCATCAACGTGCCACGCGAAGGCAAAGCCTTTCAATCGGGGTTGATCACGTCCGATGCGCTCTATGGCCCTGGCCGCTTTGAAGCGCGGATGAAGTTACCCACTGGCCAAGGCATGTGGCCTGCATTCTGGCTCAATGCGAACAACGTGGATTGGCCGAAGGGTGGCGAAATCGACATCCTCGAGAATCGTGGCAGCCAACCCAACCTTGTCAGCAGTGCTTACCACTGGCAAGTCGATCAACAGCAGCCCTGCTGCGATGGACATCGATTTGTATTTAAGGAACTTGTTTTCGATGGCCCAGAGGAAGAAAATTTTCACAATGACTTTCACACCTATGCCGTTGAGTGGGAAGAAACGCAACTCCGTTTCTATGTCGATGACGTCCTCTATCACACTATCAACGAGACCGGGTCGCGACCGATTTTTGAAACACCCAAAAACATCATCCTCAACCTGGCCGTCGGCGGTAACTTCGGCGGTGACCCTGACGGCACCACGGTGTTCCCTCAAACCTTACTTGTCGATTACGTCCGTGTTTGGCAAAAGCAAACCGCAATGCCTGGCGACTACAACGGCGACGGCCAAGTTGATGCAGCCGACTTCACGGTTTGGCGCAATTGGCTAGGACAAAGCGGCATCGGACTCCCCGCCGATGGATCTGGTAATGGGACTGTCGACGCGGCCGATCACAACATCTGGAAGTCGCACTTCGGCGCGGGTGGTAGCGGAGCAACAAGCGAGAAATCGATCGATGCTGTGCCAGAATCGACGGCACTTTGGCTTTCGATCCCGATCTGCTACATCTGGCAATTGTCGCGCCGACGAAGTCCACCGTTCTGCTTCTGAGGCCCATGCAAGGGCCCTGCGAAGTCTCCTGCAGAACATCGTCACAATGTCGACCAAGTAGTTTTGACACGAATCAATCAAACGGGTGAGCCTGCTTGAAAAACATTTCCATGTTCAATTGCTAGGCGTATCGGTCGGGGCACTCCACTCCGTCAGCTTGATGTTCCGCCAGCGGACTTCTTTGGGTTCTTTGGCATCGCCGACGGAGTGGACTTGCAGGGCGATGAAGCCGGTGGGGGTGAAGGCAGCATCATCGGTATCGGTAAAGTCGGCGGCCGGCACGCCGTTGAGCCAGATTTGAATACGGCGGCCGGCTGCGACGATCTTGAAGTGGTTCCACTCGCCGAGCTTGAATGCCGCGCGAGCTGCTTTGTTCTCAGCGAGGTCGTGGAGCCAGCCGGCTGGCCGGTGCTCGTCGCCCGCTTCGAAGTAGATGCCGCCGGTCCAACCGCGGTCGGTGCTGGGGTCGATCTCGATCTGGTAGCCGTAGACTTGCTCGGCATCGCCGCTCGGCCGGGCGTGGCTGCGAATCTGGATGCCGGAGTTGAATGTCGGGTCGTCGATTTTGAAGTCCAGTTCCAGCTTGAAATCGCCATACTCTTTTTCCGTGGCGAGAAAGGTGTTAGAGGTGTCAGGCACGCTACGGCCAACGATGGCACCCTCTTGCACGGCGTAAGTCGCCGCTCCGCCGAACTGCTTCCAGCCGGTGAGGTCTTGGCCGTTGAAGATTTCAACCGGCTCGGCCGCCGACACGAAACTGATTCCGCACAGTAACCACGCGATTTGCACTGCCCCTAACCGATTGAGCATCATGATGCATGAACCCCCTGAATGTGAGACTGCGAAGACTGCTGAAGCACATGGCCAGACATCCTGTAAACATTTTAGCACATGTGCCGCCAGTTTTCGCCCCGTTTAGTGCCGAGAAAAAGCAGGACAAAGACTTAGCTGCCATCAAAACCATCCCATGCCGAGGCGCGGAGAACGCGGAGACAAAGGTCGTGGACCACTGCGTTCCACGCGACTCTGCGTGAGTGTAACACTATGGCACGCAATGAGGCGGTCGGGCCCGCTGGATTCGCTAAAGAACTCGAGGGTGCGATCCCCGGCAGCAGTTGACGGATCAGGCTGCTTGGCGGGCTGGTTGGGCAGGTTTGGCGGGCGTGGGGCCGAACTCGTGCAGTGCCATGCGGACGAATTCGTTCGGTGCGTGGACGATCTCTTCCAGTCGGTTCACGTCGTGCAGCACTTCCAATAGATTTCGTCGGACACTGCTGGCGACCATGATTTTAGGATGGGCCGTAGGCTGGCTCCGTTCGCACTCGTCGTAAAGTTCTTCGTAGAGTTTTTCGCCTGGCCGGAGGCCAACGATCTCTACTTCGATATCGATACCCAGCCGCAGGCCGGAGAGGCGGATCATATCGTGGGCCAGGTCGAGAATGCGGACTGGCTCGCCCATGTCGAGCACGAAGATCTCGCCCCCCTGCCCCATCGCGCCGGCCTGCAGCACCAGCTGCGCGGCTTCGGGAATCATCATGAAGTAGCGGATGATGTCTGGGTGCGTCACCGTCACGGGCCCCCCGCGGGCGATTTGTTCGCGGAAGATGGGCACCACGCTGCCGGCAGAGTCGAGCACGTTGCCGAAGCGGACTGTTACGAAGCGGCATTTCGAGACCGCTGAGTGGGCTTGCACGTATTGCTCGGCCAGCCGCTTGCAGCAGCCCATCACGCTGGTCGGGTTGACGGCCTTGTCGGTGGAGATCATCACCAGCGCCTGCACATTGTGCTCTTCAGCCCGATCGACCAAGTTGCGCGTGGCCGACACGATGTTTTTGATCGCCTCGCCGCAGTGCGATTCCATCAGCGGGACGTGCTTGTACGCGGCGGCATGAAAGATGACATCGGGCTGCGACTCGGCAAGCAGGGCATCGATACGCAGTGGATCGCTGATATCCGCCAGTCGAACATCGATCGCAGTCTGGGGTGCCAGTCGGCGGAGCTCCTGTTCGAGAAAGTACTGCGGGGATTCGGCCCAGTCAACCGCGATCAGGCGGGCGAGCCGGAGCTTGAGCAGTTGTCGGCAGATTTCGGAGCCAATGCTGCCGGCACTGCCGGTGACCATCACCGTGCGCCCATCGAGCCACTTGCGAAGACTTTCGCTCTCCAACTCGACTGCGGGCCGGCAGAGCAGATCTTCAATGGCCACGGGCCGCGGATGGACTGTCACCTGTTCGTCCAAGAGTTGTTTGTAGCTGGGCAGCACTTTGACGCGGAAATCTGCCGAGCGGGCTGTATCGATCAAATGTCGGACTTGCACGCCGGGTAGCTCGCCCGCCGTGATGAGCACTTCCTCCACACCGAGCCTGGCAATAAGCTGGGGCAATTCGTCGCAGGTGCCGACGACAGAGATACCGGCGATGCGGCGCCGCTGAACGTGGCGGCGATCATCGACAAATCCGACCACGCGATATTCGAGCGACTTATTCGAACGGATTGTGCGGAGCAGGGCCTCGCCGGAGTCGTTAGCCCCTACTATTAAGGAGGGCACGCCGATTGGTTCAGACAATAATCGCCAGCCATCATCGCGCATCAACCTAGGAACTGCACGGGCTGCGCCGACGACCAGCAGCGCAAGCCCCCAATTGATCAAGATTACACTGCGGGGAATCTGCAAATGTGCCAGTACGATCGCATCAACGAGCGTGATTCCCGCCGCGCTCAGCGTGACCGCCTTTCCCAACGCCAACAAGTCGTGAAAGCTGACGTATCTGGCCCAGCCTTGGCAGACCTGGAACCACAGGAACGCACAACTCTGCACCGCCAAGACCCACGGTAGTGTCTCCAAAAAGAGATCCACATAGAGTGCATTCGGATCGCCGGCGAAACGGAGCAGAAAGGCACCGTAATACGTGGCAGCGAATACAGGCAAGAAAAATGCCGCGCTGGAAAGCGATAATATGCGATCAAGTTTTATTCGCTGGATTTGCATGTTGTTGAAAAGTATGCGCAGAACCGCGTGCCGTGTTAGCGACTAGCGGCGCCAGGTGATATTTGCATCGGCGGAAAGTTGTCCTTGGTCCCGCTGCGACAGCCGAAGTTTGGTGATTTCGATCAGCGCCGCACTGAGCTCCTTGCTTTCTGGTCGCCGCGCCAGACACCAACGCAAATGGGGCTCTGCCTCGGCATATTTGCCAGTATCTTTCAGCAGGAACCCCAACAAGTAACGCACTCGAAAAACGTGTTGATCCAACTGGTTGGCCCGTTCAAGACACGCCAGCGCGAGATCTTGTTGCTTAAGATCTAACTGCATCGAACCGAGCCAAAGCCAGGCGTAAGCAGGCGGGATGCCCCCGTTGTGCTGCGTCGCACCTTGAGTGACATCGGCCGCATAGGCCACCAAATGCTCAAGGTCTTCCGCCGTACCGAATTCGCGATAGCGGGCCCAAAATTCGCGCAGGGTGTGCCAATCGGGGTGGAGTTGCTCGACGAGCACCGCAGCAGGAATTCGCCCGGCCAAAAGACTCACAATCCGCAGTTGATGCGCGCCGCGATGCGGAAAGCAGCGACCCCATTCGCGGAGCGCTGTTTCGACATCGCCCTTGAGCAGCGCTTGCTTGCCCGCTTCAAACAAAACGTCGCCATCAAAAGGTCGCACGACGCAGGCTTGTGCGACGTAGGCCTCGGCCTGCTCTGCCCCCTCCCCCACCAGGAAGCCTAACTGGGCGAGCAATACGTAGCCTTCACCTTGCAGCGGACTCAATTCGACGGCACGGCGGGCATGAGCGTGGGCCTGGTAGAGCAACCCCACATTCGCGCCGAAGGCGCGCTCGAGCCATGCCCGCAACTCGCCGGGCGACGCAAATCTCGAAGACAAGCTGGCGTCGCGGATTTGGCTCAAAGTCATGGCGTTTTCGGCATCTTGCTGGGCCAGCTCGAACCGCTGCACGTAGCGGGTTGCCAGGCGTAGTTGGGCGCGGCCGAAGGAGGGGTTCCAACGTACTGTTTCTTCCAAGTGGTGCTGCATCGAGAGAATGAGCGGATCGCGCATTGCGGTTTCCGCGACAGTCGGCTGCCAGGCAAGTGGCAGGCTTTGCTCGTCGAGTAATCGAGAACCCGCCACCGCATCGCGGAGATAACGATCCCAATGAATCGCTGCCACGGCGGGGCCCACCAACGAATACACAGCCCAACCACCCAGCAGCGCGACGAGGGCCGTACATTCGATCCAGCGTTGGGGAGCCAGCGTGAATGCTGTCGTCACTTGCTTTTCGCTCGGCAGCGCCAACTGCGCCAATCGCAGCGTGACGACTGCCAACACCAGCGTGACCGACAAACAAGCGGGAATGTACCAGACGAAATCCACCAGCGAATGAACCAGACTTGCACCCAAACCAGCCGCGGCAGCTCCAAAACACAATTGCTCCGCTCTGCCTTTTAGGCGCGCGAGGCAAGCCACGCACCAGGCACCGCACAAAGCAATACTCGTCACCAACAAAGCGATGCCGACGACACCTGCCTCGGTGGCAATCTGCAGGTAGCCGTTCTCCGCATGTGTGTACTCACCGGGTGAGGGTTCGTCGAGATAAATGGGGCACAGCTCGCCGTGGCTACCAACACCCGAACCGACCAGCCAACCATGCTGGAAGGCCAGCAGATTGGCGCGCCAAACCTTGCGGCGGGCACCGCTTTCGTCCAATTTGTCGATTGAAGCGGTGGTGAAATCGTCGAGCCGATTCGTTACTTGTTCGTAGCCGTAGATCGACAGTAGGCCCAACATCAGTAACCCCACGCCGGCAAGGGCGTACAAGTATTTGCCGTCGACCAGCCGCCAGTGCCAATAAAAGGCACTTACGATAACAGTCGATGCCAGCAGCGCAAGGGCGCCCCCGCGGGAGAGCGAGAGCGCAATTGCCAAGAGCACAATCACAATTGCCGACAGCAGCAAGCCTGGCACTACCAGCGCCGCATGATGATGGGGCAAATGGCGCCGCCCCGCATGGGCGCCCGGCTCGCGCAGGACGCTAAAGAGCCAGCGCACCAATGGCCCCAGCCCCAGCACCAGGAAGCTCGCAAAATGATTCCGGTTCATAAAGCTGCCCATCGCCAGTTGATCAGTAGCACGATAAGGATGCAAATAGCACCAAAAGAACTGGCCATTGGAAGTGAGCAACTGCAGGAGCCCGAATGCGGCCATCAGCACCGCAGCACCAGCAACCACGTTGAGCAGCCGCTCGATATCTGCAGTCGATTGCAACCGTTGCGAAACCACCACGAACAGTAGGCCATATGAAATCAGCATCGCCAGTGCGAGTGTCGTCTCGTATGGCGTGAGCGACAGGGTTTGCCAACAGCCGAATGGACCGGTGCCGCTGCCGGCTTTCCACAGCGGCAACAGCTCAATTGTGCGGGGGGTGAGCCGCGCGAGCCAATCGGCCCTCAAGGGAACGATCTGCATCACAATCGTCGCGGCAGCCGCAAGCAACACGCCAAAGGCAAAGGTGCGATTCCAAGTTGCCCGATGCAGCAAGCTTTGCCGAACAAACCAAGCGGCCGAGGTCATCGCCACCAGCGCAACGAAAACCAAACGTCCCAGATCGTGACGTCCGCCAAAGACAAACGGGGCAACGCCAATCGTCGCTATCAAGCCGATATCAACGACTGACAATAGCTGTTGTGCGAACGCTCTACCCTGGCTTGGCACCAGTGTGGTTCGAGTCGAATTCCAAATGGGTTGTGACAGTCGCTGATTCATTGTTTCTCAGTGGCCCTGATTACGCCGCACGTGAATCGCGTCGTCTCGAGTGGTCCGAGCTACTTCCCGTGCCAGTTGGAGCCAGCTTGTCGGGCTGCTCCTGGACAAGGAAGGATCCACGTTGGTCATCGGCATCTTGTTCATGCCCGTAACCGTAGCCGTAGCCATAACCGTAGCCATAACCGCCATTCGCATGCGCTGAAAGTCCGTTGGCAACAATGCCTAGTACGGTGCTACCTGTAGCGGTAAAACTCTCACAAGCACGCACGACCAGGCGGCGATGATTTTTTTCCGGCCGCACGACCAGAATGGCCCCGTCAACCAACCGGCCAACCACTTGCGCGTCGCTCACCGCGAGCACTGGTGGACAATCGACGAGCACTCGGTCGTAGCAGGTCTCCGCCCAGGCCAGCAAATCATTGAAGCGCTGCCCGCTCAGCAGCTCGGCGGGATTGGGTTGCCGCAACCCAGCCGGCAACACATCGAGTTTCTCCAACTCGGTGCGATGCAAAAGTTGGGGTGCGATTTGCGCCGGTGGTAGATCGGAGAGCAGCACATCAGCCAGTCCGGCTTGCCCCTTCAGATCGAAACGAGCCGTCATGCCCGGCTTACGCAAGTCGGCATCGATCACCAGTGTGCGTTTCCCCGCTTGAGCGAAAGAAACGGCCAGGTTGACGCTCACCGTGGTCTTGCCATCGCCCGGCTCAGCGCTAGAAATTAAGATCCGATCGCTGACTTCGGCACTGAGCATCAAGGCGGTGCGTAGCGTGCGAAAGGCTTCGGTCTCGACAGCCGTCGGCCGCAGGTGCGTATGCACTGTTGCCAGCCCCACGCCATCGATTGGCTCCAGTTCACGAATCATAGCCAGGAGCGGCACCGAGAGCTGAGCCATCATTTCTTCCGGCGAGGTAAAGTGGTCGTCGAGCACGTCCTGCACGTAAACAATCAGACCGCCAATACAGAACCCGCCGAAAAGCGACAGCACCAGCACATGCCGCAGTTGAGGCGACACCGGTTTGTCGTTGGGGAGCGGCTCCTTGACGACGGTAGCCTGTATGGGTGCTTGTAGTTGACGGAGGTCAATGTTGGCGATGCGGTCGAGCAGCACATCCTGCTGTTTTTCAAGACGCTTGACCTCACGCTCGCGCGATTCGAGTTCCACCACGCCACCGCTTTCCCTGGCGGCTTGAGCACGCGCTTCCTGAAATGCATGGGCGATTTGCTGCTCTTTGCGGCGGGATTGGGTGACCGATTCTTTGAGCATCGATTCCAGCATCGGCCCCAGTTCTTGGCTGCCAAACGACGACATCCGCTGGCCCGTGTTGGCCCGGTAGTTGGTCAAATATGCTTCGATCGAGCGGATCCGTTCACTCAGCTCGGCTACCTTCGGATGAGCTGGCCCATAAAAAGGTGTGAGCGATTGAAGCTGCTGCTGGGCTTCGAACAACTTCTGCTGTTGGTCCTTGATCAAGGTCAAGTCGGCAGTAGACAAACCCAAAGCAGATTCCATCATTTGTTTGCCAACGGTTTCTTCCAGTCCTGCTAGATAGGCCTGAATGTCGCCGCCTTCCGACATTGCATACTGCAGAGCTTCTAGCTGGCGCTCGAGCGCAAGTCGCGCTTCCTCAGCGGCAGTCAGAGATTCGTTCAAATGTAATGCCTTCTGAACCGTAGGGTGGATAATGCCGTCGTCGGTGCGAATGGTCAGCGACCCGACTTGCTGCCGAAACATTTGCAACTCTTGCTGCTTAGCTGCCACGTTTCGCTGCACCGCATTGAGTTCTTCCGTGAGTCCTGCCAAGACATCGGTGGCAGTACCTTGATGCGTCCCTTCGACAAATCCCAGATACGATTGCACCACCGCACTGACTACGCCAGCAGCCGCCTCGGGCGAGCGAGACCGATAGCTGACTTGCAGAAAATTCGTCTTCCGCGTCGTTGAAGCCGACAGATGCTCGGCCAGTTCTTCACTCCAAAACTGCGGCGGTGTGTTGCGCAGGTCGATGCGGTGTTCGGGCAGTAACTGGTCGAGTGCTCCCTGGATGACTACCGGACTGGTGATCAACTCTTGATGAGTGGCCATGGTATTGTCGAGCGACTGTTGCTCGCCGACCATGGCGAGTTGATCGTTCGAGCGCTGGATGATCAGCAACTTGGCCTCCGACTGATAATACCGCGGTGCCAGACAGTAGAAGATCGCACCTAAAGTACAGGCGACTAACAAGGAAGCAACGATCGTCTTGTGTCGGTAACGGGCAATCCGCAGCCAATGCAACAGCCCGAACACAAAGTCAGACGAGGTCGGTAGCTCCGATCCGTCTACCATCGCACTCGGGTTCGTGTTGTCTAAATGAGGCTGCATACTAGACGATCCATTGATTGCCGCTTGTTACGACTGCTAGAACGCGACCAAATTGCCACCCACACTAAATCCGATCCGGAACATCGTCATCATCGAATCGACTACGACCGTGCTGGCTGTGCGTTCCACGCTGACCAAGTCGCCGGCAGCTAGTTGCAAGTTCTCGTTTCCGTCCTGCTTGGCTCGCTTCATGCTGATTTCGATGATTGCTGGTTCGGGCATGTCAGGCAGGCGACGGATGACAAATACCTTGTCGGCCATCGGCGATGAGGCTCCTCCGGCCAGTGCAATTGCATCCATCACCGTCACCGATTGATGTCGCGGCAGTTCGAACTGGTTAGGCGTACGCACCAATCCGGTGACATGGATGAACTGCTTTTCCTGAGGCAAAACCATCACCACGTCGCGATCGCCCAGCGCATAGGCCGGGTGATGGGTCTCCGGTGCCTGTGCGAGATCAATCCTCACCGTTTGGGGATTCGTCAGCGTGCCTAGGTTCGCTCCCCCACCCGCTTCATACGACGCCTGAGTGACATCGCGCTTGGTCGCGGCAAGCGAGTCGGGGCTGGCGTCGGCCACAAATGCCTGTGTGCTGTAGCGGAGCACATCAACCTTGGTGCTGGCATCGGCTGTCAGACCACCGGCTGCCGCCAGCGCGCGGGCTAAATCGCAGGATCCTTTGGGAAGTTCTTTTACCCCCGGCTCAGCGACCGCGCCCAGCACCGTGATTCGATTGACCGCCGGTGCAATCACTTGCAGCGTAACATGTGGCCGCACAAAGATGCCGCGCTCGATCGCCGCGCGCGCGATTTGTTGCTCAGCCGCCTGGGGTTCCAGCCCAGCAACTTGCACTGGGCCAATCGGCGCGGCATCGGCCAAGCCTTCGCGGGTGACGCGCACTGGAACAGGTTTACTCTCTTCTTCCGCGCCGCTTCGGCCACTGGAAAGAGTAATCTCCAACAGATCGCCCGCGGCGATTTGATTGGTGCCCGTTCCGGGCCCAACCATGCCCGTGAGGTCCATGTGAGGCGATTGACTGCCTTCGGTCACACGCAATTGATCTGGCAGCGAAGCGCCTCGATAGTGGGGGCCCTGACAACCTGGCATTGTCAGTGCAGCAGCGGCTATCAGCATCACACCTATCCGTCTGCGCATGCAGCTTTCACCGAGTGAGTAGCAGCAGTCAAAATCACGGCGACCAGCCATAATCTACGGCAGGGTAAAACGAGGAATTGTTCGACCGCAAGCGTGAGGCGTGCTGCGAAGACGACGGGACAACAAGAACGAGGGTTTGGGACGGGATAAGTACACGAATTTGTCGATCAGATGCAAGGCAGTTTCGCGTCCTGCTGGCTAGCGGGGTGCAGTTTGGCCAGTTTAGCGGTGTTCTGATCAAGTCTTGTTAGGTCTTGTCGTAACATTTGCTCCCTGCTACATTTCCGACGCCTTTCACTTGCCTAGATCAGCAAGCTTGCGCAAATTCCTCGCGCGATAGAGTGCTGGTACATTTGTGCGACTTACCGGCAGCCTCGACTTGGAAAACGACCAGGCAAGCTCGTATGCGCTCCCGCAGCATAGCGCAGCGCTGGGACCACTCTCCATGATCGAATCGAGTCTCGCAAATACTGTCAGCTTAGTCGCCTGGCCTCCTTGGCCGATACTTCGGGTCGCACGGCAAGGTGTACTCGCATTGGGCATCAAGCTGGCAGCTGCTTGCATGGCAATGGTGCTACAGATGTCTTTGGCGCGCTTGCTGGGACCAGCGGGGTACGGCGAGTATGCCTACGTTATCGCCTGGCTGCAACTGCTGCTGCTGTTTGCGCAAAGCGGGCTATCCATGGCTGCCGTGCGATATATGGCCGAGTACCTTGCGCAAGATCAGCCCGAGCTTGCTCAAGGCTTTATCCGGCGCAGCACCCAAGCAGCATTTATTTCGTCGATTGTGTTGGGGCTTCTCATGGTTGGCATCGCGGCGACTGCTCATTCAGCTGGTTCCGTAATCAGCCGCCATTTTCTGCTGGCCGGCATGGCCCTCCCTGTGCTCGCTCAATTCGTTTTGAATAGTGCTGTCATCCGCGGGATCGGACAGGCTCTGCTGGGGATCATCAGCCTGATGTTCTACCCACTGCTATTTTTGGTAGCCTTGTTGGTCGCCAATCTGCTGTTTCCAGAACATCTGACCACGACCGATGCCCTGGCCCTCAACCTCGGGGCGGCCGTTTGCAGCCTGGGGGCAACCGTTGCGCTACGTCGTCGTCTTACCGATGGTCTTGAGAAGTCCATTTTACCTGCCTTTCGTACGGGCCAATGGCTCGCCACAGCAACCGAAATGATGTTTGTCTCCGGGCTGATCTTCGTCCAAGGACGAACAGGAGTCATTTTCTCCGGCTGGTTCCTCGACGCCGACGCGACAGGTACTTATGCCGTACTAGAACGAATGGCCGACGCAGCGCTCCTTGGCATGGTATCCGTCGAGTTGCTGGTCGCCCCCAAATTCTCCTCGCTGCACACCCAACAGAAACACCACGACCTGGAACGATACGCTCGTTTAGCGGCCTGGGGCTCTACCTCGGTGACGCTGGTATTCGCCACCATGCTGATGTTCTTCGGCAAACCCATCTTGAGTATGTTCGGCAGCGAATTCGTCTCCGGCTATGCCGCACTGTTGGTCATGCTTCTCGGCGTTGCCAGCAAAGCACTCTGTGGATCAGTCGGCCTGCTGCTGTGTATGACCGGCCATCAACGCGATTCGATCGTCGTTGCTGCGGCCAGTCTCTTGCTCAATATCATGCTCTCGCTGGCGCTAATACCGCATTTTGGCATTCTTGGAACCGCAATTGCCTTTGCGTGTTCGATAGCCACCTGGAACCTGGCAATGCTATTGATTGTCCGCTGGCGACTGGGGTTCTGGGGTTGCATTGGAAATGTGAAATTCGCTCCTGCCAGCTTTGAATGCCGGTAATCCCCTGATTCAGACCATGACGATAAAAGCCGAGGTGACCCAGATGACTGACATGCCGATCAAACCACGACTGTCGGTAATGGTGCTGACCCGTAACCGCCTGCCCGTGTTACGAAACTGTGTCAGAAGCATTTTAGTCCAGCGATTTCACAATTTTGAGATCGTCATTCTCGACGATGCATCGGATAGCGAAGACACAGCGGCCGCGGTGGCAGCAGAGTTCAACGACCCACGCATCCGGCCGTACCGCGTTGAAGCTTGTCTGGGCGTCGCTGGTGGTCGAAATTTTCTGATGGACCAATCGCGCGGTGAGATTCTCGTTTCGATTGATGACGATGCGATATTTGTGGATGATAATGCGCTCGGAGAAGTGTGCAACGCTTTCGAGCGAGAACGGGAGGTGGCTATAGTTGCCTTTCGAATCAACAACATTATTGATGGCAAGCGAACCCCATTTGTCCCGCTTCGTCGGTCTGCGATCAGCCGCGATCCGAAGGCAATTCTGAAACGAGTTCCTGTTGTCTATTTCCTGGGTTGTGGGCATGCGATTCGCAAATGGATAATTGACGAATATGGTGGATATCGTGACGATCTTGTTTTTGCAGGTGAGGAGTGGGATGTGGCCTACCGTGTCATCCGTGCCGGCTATCAAATCATCTATGAACCCTCCGTCGAAGTCGACCACTACCCATTGCCCAGCGTCGTCGCCAAATCGAAAAGCGCCGCTGCATCGGAAGTGTTCTATCAAATCCGGAATCACGCGTACTTGGCATATCGATACTTGCCCTGGCGATACGTGATTCCTTACATGGGAGCCTGGACACTCCGATGCGCACTGCGAAGCTTCCGGGAGGAAAACATTCTTAGTCTGATACGCGGAGTTGCTGCAACACCGCGATTTTTGCGCAGCGTCAAACGTGAAGTACTCGACCAGAATTCGCTTATCTATCTCGCAGCACATGGCGGCGGACGTGGAACGATTTATTGATGCGCGGCGTTTTTCTCGAGATAGATCACTATGATTGCTAAACTTGCGGGGGCCTTGGTAGGCCTGTTTTACCTTTCGGGACGGTTCTCGCTGCTTGGGCCTGAGCATCTAGACAGCGATGTGGCGATTCTTTACGAGGTGCGTTTTTGGGTCCTTCTGGCATTGATCGGCGTTACGCTAATGTCGGTGTCGCGAGGTAGCGCCAGACAACTGAAGAGCCCACGTATTTCGGCAAATCGAGTTGTCGCTCTAGCACTCTTGCTACCCTTGTACGTGGCAGTGTCCGCATTCTGGTCGATTGATTTCTATTCATCGCTGCTAAAGGCGACCGAAGCTGCTGCGCTAGTTGCGGTGTGCGTCTGCATCATACCGTTTCTTCAGTCCGGAAGAGTTACTGTAATGCGCCACGGTTTCTGGATTGCAATTGTCACGGCAACAGGGCTGATGTGTCTCTTGGCATGCTTTTCCGACAATTCGGATCGCATGGCAGTTCTCGGCGGTGGACCTAATACTTTTGGAAGGAATATGGGGCTGTTATTTCTGGGAACTCTCTACCTACAGCGGCGTAGCCCTGCGACGAAAGCTTGGATGTGGTATCCACCCATGGTAATGTCATTGCTAATGGTGGTGCTTTCAGGCTCGCGTGGCGCGCTGCTTGCAGTATCAGTCGGTAGTTTCATCTACTTCTTGATCGACAATCGCTATCGCACGCGAAATATTGTCGCCATCGGCGGTATGGGAATTTTACTATTGACGACTGTGCTGGCGACTGAAATTGGAAACGTTGCTTTTGAAATGTTTGAAAACCGCATTCTAGATCAAACGTTGGAACGCCAATATATGAGCGGGCGCGAAGATCTCTATGCCGCGGCCTTCCATCTGGGCCGCGAACATCCTTGGTTCGGGCAAGGATTGTCAGGATTCACAATCATTTATGGTATCAACTACCCTCACAATATCGTATTAGAGCTTTTCTGCGAAACGGGGCTTGTCGGCGTCGCGCTCCTGGCCTTGCTACTAATGGCAGCATTGTCTTTTGTGATGCGATATCGGCGCCACTGTGATCCTGTAATTTGGGGGGCCTTAGGGGTTATGCTGGCGTCGGCCATGTTCAGTGGCGATTTCTTCGACAGTCGTGGAGTCTTTCTTATGGCCTTGCTCGGCTCTCAAGAAATCGTCACGCTTCGCTCGGCACAATCATGGGCCGCTGGTGTTACTCGGATATCTTCTTGTTCTTATCGTCCTGCTTACCCTTCGTCCTGGTAGTTTCGACGCGATCCAGAAGAAATTTCAGAACAATCACACCATTCACTAAAGCATGAAGATTATTTACTTACTGAGCTTTTGCAATTTGAGATTTCAAGATCCATCGGTTTGGGGTCCCGTGCTATCCGATACTGGATGGGGTGTTGTTTTCGATGCTAGCAACGCGATAGGTTGTGGTCCTCATGGAAATCGCGAAAAACCATTTGCGAGACGGCTCTACGAATTCATGGCTGGACAACGTCGATTCGTGCCTCGTTCCATGCGGTCCGCCTTGTTTTGTCCGGGTTTCCTGAGGGGTCGCGATTGGGTTCGCTGAAACCTGGACCTCCATGAGCCATCGCGTTTGTCTCACCAAAATCCAAATATGCACGGCCTTTCAAGGCCCAGTTGGTATTGAACTCGCGTTTTGCAAAAGCTAAGTCATGACCTAGAACTTGTCTCGAAGTTTTATGCGCACCTGGCTACTTCATGTTGGCGAGCGGCTTCCGGTTGACGGAAAAGCGAGGTGCTACCGCTACGGCTATCTAGCGCGGGCGCTCGTTGAGCAAGGCCATCAAGTGGTTCGCTGGGCACCGACGTTCAGCCACATCGACAAGCAGTATCGGTTTACCGAGGACTGCCGTGTCGAAGTCGAACGCAACTACTCCATTCAGTTCGTTCATTCGCCCAGCTACCGGCGGAATATCGGACCCGCACGTTTGCGGGCATACCAAGTGCTTGGTCGCCGCGTGCGTGCCCTGATGTCCCGTCAGGCGCCACCGGACTTGATCGTCGCCGCCATTCCATCCCTCGAGTGGGCTGCGGCGGCCATCGACTTCGGCCGCGCACAGCGGGTGCCAGTTGTCATCGATATCCGTGATCCTTGGCCCGACGTGTTTCTCAATGCGCTACCTCGCGCCGCCCGTACTATGGGCCAACTTGCGCTGCGGCCATATCGCCGAATTGCCGAACGAATCTGCCGCCAAGCCGACGCGCTCGTCGGCGTATCGCAAGGCTATCTCGATTGGGCAACGGCCTTAGCCGGCCGCCCGCAGCAGCCGCAAGACGCCGTCGTGCCGATCGGCTTTGAACCAGATTTGGTGTCGCCCGAATTGTTGAACAACAATCTAGCACACTTGCGTGAGCGTGGTATCGATCCGCAGCAGCCAACTTGCTTGTTCTCCGGTTCGTTTGAGCGAAGTTACGATCTGAAGACCTTAATTGAGGCGGCGCAGCGACTTTCCGAGCTTGGACGAAAAGACGTGCAGTTTATTTTGTGCGGCGATGGTTCGAAGCGGACGGCGTTGGAGCGCCGGTCCAGCAAGCTGCACATTAAGAATCTGCATTTCCTCGGTTGGGTGGATGCGGCGATGCTGCAAGCAGCTGCCTCGATTTCACATCTCGGCATCTGCGCCTACACAGCCGATGCGACCCAGGGTTTACCGAATAAACCGTTCGAGTACATGGCAGGCCGCTTGGCTGTCGTGTCGAGTTTGCCGGGAGAACTTGCCGATTTTCTCCGGCGGCATAAGTGTGGTGTCAGCTACGATGCAGGCTCGAGCGACTCGCTCGCCAATGCCATCCATCGTTTGGTAGTCAACCCGGGGCTCCTCGAGTCACTCCGTAACCACGGCTACAAGTCCTGGCGGCACCATTACCGCAGCCAGGACATTTATGGCCAGTTTGTTGATCGCCTTTCGTCGCTGGCCTGCGTCTCGCGGTGTGCCGCTTAACATGGTGAATAGCCGGTTTCAATTGCACAATCTCTCACTGCCACGGAGGTCGCTATGACCGCTGAATCCGCCCGACCATTAATCCTGATAACAGGAGCCACCGGATTTGTAGGAGCTCGAATTGTCCAGCAATTGTACCTAGCGGATCAACGAATTCGAACGTCGGCCCGTCGAGCGTCGCCACACCTCCCGCTTACCGATTTTCGATCGGTCGATCTCTCCGATCGATCGGCTGTCGCGAGTCTGGTGAAGGGAACTGAAATAATCATTCATACCGCGGGTTTGACCCATGGCTACGGAGTCGCCAAGCATCCAGATGCAGAATACTGGCGGATCAATGCCGGCGGCACCGAGAACTTAGTTCGAGCGGCGGCGGCAGAGGGCTGTCGCCGATTTGTGCTGGTGAGTTCGATTTCCGTCTACGGACGCCAACAGCCTCCCTACATCGAGTCGGCACGCTGCTTCCCTCACAATGTGTATGCCAAGAGTAAACTTGCTGCCGAACAACTCGCTGCTCAGATCACGAAAGATTTCGCAATGGAGTTGGTGATTCTCAGGATGGCTCCCATCTGTGGCGAGGGCGCACGCGGAAATATCGAGCGATTAATTCGAGCCGTCGATCGCCGTCGCTTTATTTGGATTGGCAAAGGCAGTAATTTAAAATCTTTGATCAGCGTCGAGGATGCAGCCAGCGCTTGCATAGCAGCGGCGAGTGCCGATCGAATTGGCCAGGGCGGCGTATATAATGTTGCCGCCCCAGCAGCTACGATGCGGTCCATTGTGAGCACGATTGCCAATGCCCTCGGACAGACCGTGCCAAGAGTTTGTTTGCCCGGGCGAATACCCTGGCACGTCTTCAACGGTGCTCGTCGGATTCCAATCATAAAAGTTGTTACGCAGCCAGCCTTTTCTATTTTGGATAAGTGGTTGGCCGATGAAATCTATGAATGCTCGAACTTCCAGCAGCACTTTTTCTGGCACCCAAAAGTCAACATTCAAGAAGCATTGGTCAGGCAGGTGCAGTGGTATCGTGGCTCGCTCGGCCAATATGCATGATCAACTCCGGCATCTGTTTCTAGGATTCAAATGAAGCGAGTTTTCGACTGTTCATGTGCGGTGATCTTGCTGCTGCTCTTTGCGTTGCCTATGCTACTGATCGCATTGGCAATCAAAGTGTCGTCGACCGGCCCGATGATTCATTGGTCGAGGCGGGTGGGAAAAGATAACAAAACATTCTTCATGCCCAAGTTCAGGACCATGCGTACCGACGCACCTCAGTTGGCTACGCACTTGCTTCCCGATTCCGAACGGTGGATCACGCCCGTTGGCGCATGGTTGCGCAGAACCAGTCTCGACGAACTTCCGCAACTTTGGACAGTCCTTCAAGGTGAAATGAGCACCGTCGGGCCACGGCCGGCGCTCTTTAATCAATTCAATCTGGTCGAACAGCGGTCTCGTTGTAGAGTTCACCAGCTCCTGCCGGGGATAACCGGCTGGGCGCAGATCCATGGTCGAGATAAATTGACGATCGCGGAGAAGGTTGCTCTAGACGAGTACTATCTGCATCATCAGACGCTTTGGCTTGATATTCGCATTATTCTTGCCACCGCGAAAAAGGCCATCCGAGGCGACGACATCGTCAACGGCAGCAAACAAGCGGCGCCAGAACTTGATATCCGTGTCGCCGGTCACGGCTCACAGCCCGGCAAGCATAGAGCAGCGTAACCGAGCCTTAAGAAATACCGAAGCCAGGCATGCATTTCTAGCCTTTTTGCCCGAATAGCTGAAAAGCGTGATCGGTCGCTGCTGCATCGACTGTGTCCTCGCCGCCGTTCACCAAATATGCGCTAATGTCTCTGAAAGCGCGGACTTCATTGCGAAATCCGTTCCCACTCACATATGCTCCCCACGCCGCAGCAACAATGTGGTCGTTCCCCGCCGAATCGTACAGGCTGGCCTGATCTACACCACCGGAAGTCGCGTACGCAATCGAACTGCTAAAGCCATACGTATCGTTGGAATAGCCGTTGCCATACATTAAAGCTCGATGGGACCATGCGGCGTAATTGTCGTCCCCCGCCGAGTCATAAAATCTAGCCTGATCTTTGCCGCCTTGGGTAGAATAGGCAACTGTACTGGCGAAGCCGCGGGCAGTGTACGAGTAGTTGGTTCCGTACATCACGGCTTTGTTCGACCAGCCTCCGTATACGTCATCTCCTGCCGAGTCGTAGAAACTAATCCGGTCGATCCCGCCACCGCTATCAACTGTGACGTTCTCTGTATCCATAGTGGTGGCTATGAAACCACTGCCGACGAGAGTTGCTTGACCCACGCGCAGTGTTGCCACTTCACTTCCCACCGTGCCAGTCATCTTGATTGTATCAACCCCCGATCCGCCGTCGAAACGGATCGAGTTGGTAGTCGCTGATCCAAAGTTATATGCCACACCGTTAACCGACAGTCGATGCGTACTGCCCGCCACAAACGTAAACTCGTCGTTACCCGCGGTGCCGGTCACATTCACCTGGGCCCCCTCGAGCGCGACCAGATTAGTCAGTCGGAAATCGATGTCGTCACTCATCCCGCTGACCCGCAGGTACAATTCTTCACCCGCGGTGGTGAGATAATCGACCCGCTGGCCTCCCTCCGCAATGCTGCCGGCCGCCACGGGTTGCCTGGTTGCATCGAACCAAGCCAAGGCGATGTTCTCGCCCGTGCCGGTAAACGCCTCGGCCGTCAAATACCCGGTCTGGCTCGCCTGAACGCGGTACCAGCTCTCGCCTCTGTTCGATAGATGACTGAAGTTGGCCTGGGTGATCGTGCCCCAATCGGCGAAGCTGAACTCGCTTTCGGTAGTAACTGTCAGGTGGAAGTAGCCGATTCCTCCGCTCGACGATAGTCCCACCGTGTACGACTGCCCCGCCACCACATCGATCGTATAGATGTTGCCATCGGCCTCGTCTACCCTTCCCGTACCCGACCACGCTGTGCGCAGTTCGTGCGTCGTATCGGCAGTGAACACTACGCGACCGGTCGCAGAAGCTGTAAAACGGAAGTAGTCGGCGTCGTCGCGCTTACCGATCAGGCCGCTGACATCCGCACCAGCAGTGCCCACCGTACCCAAGTCGTGGGCTTGCTCCGGTATCGAGCCGAATTCGTCGTCTGGCAACAGCGCATCGAGCGCAGCACTTACGTTGAGCCGCTTGTAGAACTGACTAGTGGCTGCGTCGAAGAAGTCGTCGGCCGTCGACATCATGTGGTTGTAGATGGTGTCTTGCGTAATATTCGTGTAGCCGACGAACTGCATCGCCTCGCGGATAATCACGCTAGCCCCGGCGACATACGGCGAGGCCATGCTAGTGCCGCTGTAATTCGCCCAGTCATCGGTCACGCCGTTTTGATTGCCGACATAGTCTGGCACGGTGCTGCGCACAAAGCGACCCGGTGCCGCAATGGCCCGCGTATGACGCTGACTGAAGTAACTCATCGCCCCACTATCGTCGACTGACATCACTGGGACGACATACGAGCTCGCAGCGGGGTAGCTCAAGCCTGCGGCGTTAAAGGTAGAGAAACTGTTGCCGGCGGAGACCGACACGAAAATGCCAGCCGACTTCAGCTGCTCAAACTCATCTTCCAGCATCGCCCAACTGGGTATTGTGGCGGCATTCCAAGCCGTCCCTAGAGAGAGATTCACCGCCGTAATCGGATTGGCGAACGAGTTGCGATTCGTATGCACCCAGCGGAGTGCTTTCTCGACCCAACTGAAGAAACCCGCCCCCTGATCGTTAAACACACGCAAAGCCACCAGATCAACGCCCGGCGCCACCCCCACGTCACCTGAATTGCTCGAGTCCGCGCCGACAATTCCCGCCACATGCGTACCGTGCGATCCTGCGGGGCCATCGTCATACGGATTAGCATCGTTTTCTTCAGTGAAGTCCCAACCACCGACCACACGATAGCTCGACCCAAATCCACCGCCCAGGCTGGCGTGGTCCCAGGCGATGCCGCTATCAATCACAGCCACCGTTTGTCCAATGCCGGTGAAGCCATACTCCTCGCGCGCCTGCGAGACCCCGGTCAGCAAATGCGCCGTTGCCAGATTCTGTTCGATCTCGCCCAACAACGAATTCAGATCCTGTTCCAAACTGTCGTCGTACCAGAAGTCCGCCGTCGCAGGCGCATGCTGCACCACGGACGGCTCCGTGAACGAATGCGGTTCCACGAGACCACCCCAGACCCCGCCCAGCGGATCGGCCGAAAACACCTGCCGGTCTTCCAGCGTCTCGATCGCCGGTTTACGCCAGCCCCCACGCAGACCTTTTCTACCCATGAGAAGCACACCCCTGCTGCTCGCGGCACTACGTGTATTGGTACTCGCGCACCAACGTCGCCACGGCAGCGCTTTAACCTAGTTGCTAAACCAATGGAGGAGTTAAGTCGGCCCGATCGAAGAACCCGCGATCGAGCCTGGAAAAGCTATTAGCCGGACCCCGGTCGAAACTTGTCCCGGCTACTTGAACACTAGGTCACACAGAACGCGCAGCCAGTCGGCAGCGCCGCGGCGACAAATTGGATGTCGCTTTTTGGCAACGACTCCAGCCTGATCGTGGCCGAATTGCCACACCTGGCTTGCCCCGCGAAGGCACGACCGATATTCTCGTGCAGTGATGCCTTACTTTGCGGCAGGCCTAACTACACGCTGTCCGAATTTGTCCTATGCGAACGCTGATCAAAAACGCCACCGTCGTATTTCCCCACGGCAGCGAACGCCAAACGATCGTGGTCGAAAACCAGCGAATTGGCGAAATCGATCCAGCTGCTACGTTGCGCGTCGACGAAACCATCGACGCCGCCGGCTTGCACTTGATCCCCGGCGTAATCGACGACCAGGTCCATTTCCGCGAGCCCGGCCTCACGCACAAGGAGGACCTGGCGACTGCCAGCCGCGCCTGCGCTAAAGGCGGCGTGACCACATTCCTCGAAATGCCCAATACGTCACCGGCCACCATCTCGCAACAGCGGCTCGACGAGAAGCTCGCGCTTGCCGCCGACAAGTCGCTTGTCAACTACGGCTTCTATATCGGAGCGACCAGTCATAACCTCAACGAATTGAAGACGGCCCACCGCACACCCGGAATCAAGATCTTCATCGGCTCGAGCACCGGTGATTTACTGGTCGATAAACAAGCTGTGTTGGAACAGATTTTCGCTGAGACGCGGCTCCCCATCACCGCCCACTGTGAAGACGAAACCACCATCCGCGCGAACGCTGTCCGCCTCGCCGGTACACACGATGTCGCCAATCATTCCTATATTCGTGACCATCTCGCCGCCCTCATCGCCACTCGCCGCGCGATCGACCTCGCCCACCGGCACCGCCATCGCTTCCATGTGCTGCACGTGTCGACCGGCGCGGAAACTGAGCTGCTGGCCGATCATCGCCATCTCGTCACGGCCGAAGTGTGTCCACACCATCTCTTTTTCAACATCGACGACTATGCTCGACTCAGCACGTTAGTCCAGATGAATCCATCGCTCAAATCGGCTGATGACAATCGTCAGTTGTGGCAGGCGCTCCTGGACGGACGCGTCCAAGTCGTCGCCACCGACCATGCCCCGCACACGCTCGAGGAAAAGCAGCTTCCCTACCCTGCTTCGCCCTCCGGACTTCCTGCCGTCGAGAACTCCCTGGCCTTGATGCTCAACGAAGTGCAGCACGGCCGCTGTACCTTAGAACAAGTGGTTCGTTGGATGTGCGACGCACCAGCCCGCGTGTGGGACATCGTCGGCAAGGGCCGCATCGAAGTCGGATACGATGCAGACCTCGTGCTCGTCGACCTCAATCGCACAGAGGAAATTCGCAACGAACGCCAACTCACCAAATGTGGCTGGAGTCCCTGGCACGGCGCGACGCTCATCGGCTGGCCGGTCCGGACCTGGGTCATGGGCCGCGAGGTGTTTCGCGAGGGAATCTTCCTCACTCAGAGCGGTGGGGCAGAAGCGGTATTCGACCACGCCCGCGGCGGATATTGGGCGACGATATGAGCATTTCCACGCCATCGATGCGCTATGCAATTGTCACCGGCGGAGCGAACGGTTTGGGCCGCGAGTTCTGTCTGCGACTGGCGCATGACCGTTGGCAGATTGCCATCGTCGATGTTGACCGGGCCGGGGCGGAGGAAACCTTGCGACTGGTCGCTGCAGCAGGCGGGGTTGCCCATGTGGAAGTCTGCGACGTGACGGCAATCGACCAGTGGCTCGCACTCCACAACCGTCTCCAAGCCGCCTGGCCACGGCTCGACCTGCTCATCAATAATGCTGGTATGTACGCAGCGGGCAACGTCGGTTCGCTCGACCTAAAAGCAGCCGAACAGCTCATCCAACTCAACGTCAACGGTGTTCTCTACGGCTGCCACACTTTCGTCCCTTGGCTCATCGCTACCGCCTCGTCGCCTGCTGAAGCGAACCAACCACTGACTGCTCCTTGCATCATCAACATCGCTTCCAGCTTCGCCTTTCTCTGCGCCCCGGGCATGGCTCCCTACAACCTGTCGAAGGCTGCTGTTGTCGCGCTTTCCGAAACACTCCACGGCGAATTGAAGCCGCACGGCGTCGGCGTCACGGTTGTTTGCCCCGGCCCGATGCCAACCCGTTTTGTCGAGAGTGCCTCGTTCGAAAGTCCCGCCTTCCGCCAGCTCAGCGAGTTGTACCTGCGAAAGTCGCAGCTCAACCCGGCTACCGTTGCTGCCGCAGCCCTCCACGCCCGCGATCGAAAGCAGCTCTACGTCGTGATGGGCTCGGATCAGCGCTGGTACTGGCGCATCAAACGCCTCCTGCCAAACACGCTCCTATCCCGTGTTGCCCGCCGGGTCCGCAAAGATCTAAAAACGATTCGCGTCCGAGAATCTCGCTCTGACCCCTAACTTCCGACCCCTGCCACCCATGCTCCATCTTCAATCAGAAACATCCTCCCGCTGGCTCGCCCAAATCGATGCCCATCTCGACCAGATCCTCATCGACCACGCCCACTGCGAGAAGAAGGCGGCCGGAACGGCACTGAATCTCATCTTCGCCTATGTGGAAGATCAAGAGCTGTGCCGCGAGATGGCCTTCATTGTCAATGAGGAGCTGGAGCACTTTCAACTGGTGCTCGACCTGTTGGCCCGGCGCGGCATCCGCTTTCGCCGCCTCAAACCGTCGAGCTACGGCCGCGAGCTAAATGACCTAGTCCGCAAACAAGAGCCCCAGCGGGCTGTGGACCGGCTGCTGGTGGCCGGGCTGATAGAAGCCCGCTCCTGCGAACGCTTCCACGTGCTTGCCGAACATGTCAAAGATCCCGAGTTGGCCGCATTCTACGGAGGGTTGTTCGAATCCGAAGCCCGCCACCACACAACCTACACCCGGCTGGCAAAACACTTTGCGCCGGAAGAAGTCGTGATGGCCCGTCTCGACGAACTCGCCGCCCTCGAAGCCGCGATCATCACCCGCGGCGAAGCCCTACCACGCATGCATAGCTAAAGCATTTTTGACAGGATCACAGGATTGCCTTGGATCGATGGGATGAACGCAAGATCTGAATCAAAGGGAAAATCTGATCGTAATCGCACTCCTGTTCATCCAGCCCGCTCCTGTGGTCCTCTCACCATAGACGGTCACCACCCTGGCCCACGCAGGTCGATCTCGCCCGCTGGCCACTGCTTCACTGCTGGATAGCGCATCACCACCTCATCCCAAAACGGATTCTTTAGCGGGTCGTCCTCCAGCGAGTTGATGAAGCGATTTGTGACCACGCCCGCGCCGAGCTTCTCGTAAAACACCCGTGTGCTGATCGATGTTTGAAACAACGAGTGCGGAAACGGCCCGTGATCCACCAGATCGAACACGGCCCGCGTCACCGCCTGTCCGTACCCTTTGCCGCGCTCGGCGGAATCAGTACAAACCTGCGCGAGGCCGACCACTGTCAAATCGCCTGCGCCGGTGCCGATCGTGCGCGGCAAAGCGGCCGCGTGAGCCAAGATTCGGCTGCCGTCGCGGATCACCAGCGACCGGGGATACTCTTCCTCGGGCCCGTGATAGTCGTGCCACTGCGCGCGTAGCCGGGTGAGTCTTTCCTCGAAGCCCCGCTGCGGGAAGACCTGGGCTAGCAAGTGGGCCAAAGCCAACGCATCGGCCTCGGTTAAACAGCGACGATCCAGCGTTTCAATTTGCATAGGCTCATTCCTGTGGCTCTGTTATCTTATTCGGCGTTGCGATTGTAAAGCAGAATTGTTGCCATCAGACAGTCGGATCGGTTACGTTAACGGGATCACTTCCAAGCCTACTTCCCATTCCTTCGACATTTTCACGTCCAGAGGGAAACCCAATCATGGCGGACCACGAAATGCCTGGCGTCTCTTCGGCACCCAATCGCCGTGGTTTTATTGCGGCCGGGGCCGGGCTCAGCGCAGCGACTTTTGCTGCGCTCACTTCGCTGGAAGCAGCGGCAACCGAAACTGGGGTGGCTGCTGCGGCCCTCCCGCAGCCGCTGATCAAACCAGGCCAAACGATTTTGTTCCAAGGCGATTCGATCACCGACGCGGCCCGCAAGCAAGACGACTCGGCGGCTAACTCGCAGCCGGCACTGGGCAATAGTTATGCCTGGCTCGCGGCGGCGCAGCTGTTGGTGGATCGACCCGGCGACGGACTCAAGTTTTTCAACCGCGGGATCAGCGGCAATAAGGTCTACCAGCTGGCTGAGCGTTGGCAGACCGATTGCCTCGACCTCAAGCCCGATGTGCTCAGCCTCCTGATCGGAGTCAACGACTTTTGGCACAAGCTGAAGCACGGCTACGAGGGCACGCTCGAAATATATGAGACCGACTACCGTGCGCTGGTGAAACGCACGAAGGTTGTACTGCCACATGTGAAGCTCGTCGTCTGCGAGCCGTTCGTCTTGAAATTCGGTGCCGTGGACGACTCGTGGTTCCCCGACTTCGACGGCTATCGCGCAGCTGCACGGCGCGTGGCGGACGAGGCCGGTGCTGTGTTCGTGCCGTACCAGACGATGTTCGACCGAGCCGCGAAAATCGCTCCGCCCGATCGCTGGGCCTACGACGGTGTCCATCCCACGCCCGACGGCGCTACCCTAATGGCCCACTGGTGGCTCAAGTCGATTGGCGCGTAGCGTCAGCCAGCGTGCGTCCGCAATGACATCGATTGCTTGACCGGTTAGTACTGCGGTCCGCGCGGTTCTAACTCGAGTTCGAGCCCGCCGACCTTCGGAGCGACAAAGTTGTAAAGCGCTGCCAGCACCATTCCACCCAGAAAACCACCGATCGCGTAGAGCACTGGAACAATGACGATGAAGAACAACAGTGCTATCGCCGCCCCGGCATTGTCGGCGTTGCCCCCCAACGCGGTGCCGATGGCCATCACCAGTCCGGCGAGGATGCCGATCACCAGATAGATTGCGCCCATTATACCTTCCCACACGACAACACCCCCACGCTTTTGAGCACCATCACTCACCTCCTGAGATCGTAAGGAATATGTTTCCCGCAAGCGGGATGATGGCACACAACCGGGTGCCGTTGCAACGCCAGCTTAGTTGTCAAGCGTTCCGTGGGCCCGCGCCTCCGGCAAAGGAATGCCGTCGCAGCGTGGCTCGGAAACCGGTTGGCCGCGAAAGCGGACAAATCCATCGGTGAAAATGAGACGCGAAATATTTGGATTCGCAGGTTCTCGCTTGATAGCATGGGCTTTCAGCCGCGCAGCGGTGGGATGATTTAGCCGTGGGTGCGAACCCACGAACGCGTGTTAGAATGCGACACAAAGCCGCGCAGCGGCGACATCAACCCCCAACGAGGATGCGATGCCCGGCACCTACACCAAGCTCTTCTATCACATCGTGTTCAGCACGAAGAATCGCGCTAATTTCATATCAACCGCGATCGAAGAAGAGTTGTACAAATACCTGGCGGGCGTCGTCCGTGGAATCGGCGGTTCGTGCATCGCGGTAAATGGGATGCCGGATCACGTTCACATGCTGGTGATTTTGCCGCCAAAGATCGCACTCTCCGACGCGATGCGAGAGATCAAGGCGAACTCGTCGAAGTGGCTGCACGAGACGAAGCCGGAACTCGCCAAGTTCGGTTGGCAGGATGGGTTTGCGGCGTTCACGGTGAGTAAGTCGGCGGTCGACTCGGTGCGCGAATACATTCGCAATCAGAAGACCCATCACGGCCGGCGCGATTACAAGGCGGAGTTGCTCGAACTTTTGGCCCGGCACGAAGTCGAGTTTGACGAGCGCTACCTCTGGGATTGATGTCGCCGCTCGCGCGGCTTCGTTTCGCCCGTTGGGCGAGAGCTGGGGGGGCTCGCTTTCCGGGGGCTTGCGCACCCCGGCTAAGTCCTGCCGCCGCTGCGCGGCTGAGAGGGCGGCGACGCTGCCATGCCGCAGCGGGTCTGGTCGAACGTGTTCCGCAGCCGCGCAGCGGCGGCACTGTTTCGGCCTGGGCGTGACGACGAACGGGATCGCGGAGCGTCACCAGGCGGGCGATTCGATCGCCAAGCTGGTGGAGGAAGATGGCGGACTTGAAGCGGACATCGTTGTTCACCGAACAAGCCAAGCAGAATAGGTATCCCGATCGATTGGATTAGACATCCAAGACGTGTCGGGTTTCGGCAAACGCAATGCGTCCTTCACCGGTAGCCACCCCTGCGGCAACGGCATTTCGCCAATACTACCGCGTTTTGTCGTCCATCTGAACATCCGGCGTTTCTCGCACTCCATTCCGAGCTGCAAGGTGGCACGAACATCCTGTGCAACATATTTGATCACGGAGTCATGTTGTCCCTGCAACCAGAGCGTTGGAGCATCGCAGCCATCGACTCCCTGAAGCTTGCCTTGCATACCCATCCCTGAAGCAGCATTCGCAAGACCCACTGGGAATCCCTTTTCGCACACAATGTGGAACATCATATCGACGTGCCACAGTGCTTGCTGTTTACATTGTTCCCATAAGTTCGATTCCTCGGCTACGATGTCGAAGTCGAACGCCAAACCGTTCCAAGTTAGCGGCGTGAAGCCATCCTTGATGATTGAATTCAGGTAGCCGACGAATTCAGCCACGTCATAGCGCGACATCTGACGCAGCGGAGTGCCATCGGTATCCCTGCTATACCAGATGCGTGGCTCTTTGCATGTACAGGACATCGATGCAATGCACGCAATGCCAAGTGGTCGGTGGGGTCGCCAATCGAAGTCAGCACCCGGAACGTCCTTGGCCGTCTCGATGTCGAAAGCAACGTACTTTGCAACCATGTCTATGGATTCCTTCCTTTCGACGACCAATTGTATTGCGGGATGCAATGTGCGGATTGACGCCCCTCAATCTTTGCGCACATGGTAGTCTTGTGCGGCTCTTGAACTGAATAGTCCGAGTAGACGCCGTTGATTATCGTCGACGGCAGACGTAGCGTTGGTTGCTTTGGGATAAATCTCGGCCTGCTCCCACTGTTGAGCAGACACGCTTGTAGCCTCTCTACTAATTTTGACGCCCCGTTCTCTACATTGTTCAAGGAGACTTGTAGCATGGAATAAGTAAACCGAATCAATGTGCCAGAGCCTAGCTTCTCCACGAGATGTTCCCGCCGCGGACCGCGGCCCCGCCAGTACCAGAAAGAAGTCGGGCAGTGCGTCTTCCCTTATAGCGAGAACTCCTTCACGTTTTGCGTAGAATTTCACGTCGACCGTTTTGCCTCGAAGAGGTCCGGACCGAAATCGGCCGTCGATGCCCTTCGCGACTGCAGACTCCTCGAGTTCAATATCGAACACCTTTGAGGCAATCCACTCACCAACGTGACCGATCTGAGCAGGACGTCCGATCACCTGTGTGATTTGGCTAGCCACGTCGTTTCGTTCGCGAATTAGCTCTGCAAGTTGCTCAATATCGTTCACAAGGCTGCTCTCACACCAAAATCAAAAAATTCGGCAAACCATTGTCGTCAGTCAAGCGATCTAGAGCATCGCTTCTGAAAGGGATGTTTCACAGCGCCGCCACGACCAAGTCCCCCGCCTCGCTCGTCGTGTAGCCCATCTTGCCCGCCGCTTGGCTTTTCATCTTGTTTGCGGTGACGCTCATGATCGCTTTCATCACGCGCATCCCCGCCTCGTCGTAGCCGAGTTGTGTCAGCAGCATGCTCACGGCGTTGATCGCGGCGATCGGGTTGATCTTGCCCGTGCCGGTGTATTTCGGGGCGCTGCCGCCCATCGGCTCGAACATGCTCACTCCGCCGGGCTCCGGGTTGATGTTGCCGCCGGCGGCCACGCCCATGCCGCCTTGGATGATGCCCGAGAGGTCGGTGATGATGTCGCCGAACATGTTGGTGGTGACGATCACGTCGTAGAACTCGGGGTTTTTGACGATCCACATGCAGCAGGCGTCGACGTGGTTGTAGTCCTTCTCGATGTCCGGGTACTCGGCGCCGACTTCCTGGAACGTGCGCCACCAGAGGTCGTGGCCCGTGGTGAGGACATTCGTCTTGGCCACCAGCGTGAGTTTTTTGCCTTTGGGATTGTTGCGTTTGCGGGTGAGCTCGAAGGCGTAGCGAATGGCTCGTTCGCAGCCGCGGCGGGTGTAGATGGCCGTCTGCGTGGCGACTTCGTGGGGCGTGCCCTTGTGCATGAAGCCGCCCGCGCCACAGTAGAGGTCCTCGGTGTTCTCGCGGACGACAATGAAGTCAATATCGGCCGGGCCCTTATCCTTGAGCGGCGTGTCGACGCCGGGGAAGAGCTTCACCGGACGGAGGTTGATGTACTGGTCGAGGCCGAAGCGGAGGTCGAGCAGTAATTTACGTTCCAAGATGCCGGGTTTCACCTCCGGGTGGCCGACGGCGCCCAGCAGAATGGCATCGAACTTCCGCAGTTGGTCGAGCCCGTCGGCAGGCAGGGCCTCGCCGGTCTTGAGGTAGCGGTCGCCGCCCCAATCAAGATGCGTGAGGTCGAACTTGAGTCCATCCTGCTTGGCCACCGCCTGCAGCACCTTCACGCCTTCAGCTGCCACTTCCGGACCGGTACCGTCGCCACCAATGACCGCGATCTTCTTTGCTTCACTCATGACTTGAATGGATGCCTTTCACTATTTTCTGACAGGATTACAGGATTCTGGGGAGGATTTACGGGAAGGTTTTTAATGTCTTTGGCCTTGCGGAGGACGACAACGCCTTCGGGGCTGAAGTTGATCAGCAAGCCCAATGGGATTCCCGTTGCGACTAAATAGTTTACTAGTTGGACTTCGTGGATTTTAGCGAGTTGTTCAATCGCTTTGCGTTCGAGGATGACTTTACCATCGACAATGATGTCGGCGATGAAACAGCCGACGGGTTGGCCGCGATACAAGACATCAAGCGTAACTTGACTTTCAACATCCAATCCGGCTTCTCGCAGTTCAAACAACAAGCTCTGGTGATACACGGACTCAAGAAATCCCGCGCCAAGTGAATTGAACACTCGAAACGCGCATCCGATGATCGTCTTGGTAAGTTCGCTATCGTCCACTGTATTTCCAATCCCGTCGATCTCCGTAACGATCCTGTGATCCTGTCAAAGAACAGTTGTGGCCCTCTAGTGGGTTTGCCGCCAGACGGGGTCATGGTGCGAGTCGTCGGCCTTTGGCCAGCGGGTGAGGGTTACTTTCTGGCGGGTGTAGAACATGATGCTCTCGTTGCCTTGGATATGCAGGTCGCCGAAGAAGGAGCGGTTCCAGCCGGTGAAGGGGAACCAGGCCATCGGGGCGGGCACGCCGACGTTGATGCCGATCATGCCCGCGTTGAATCGCCGCTTGAACTCTCGGGCGGCGTATCCGCTGCGGGTGAAGATCGCGGCGCCGTTGCCGTACTCGCACTCGCGGCCGATGGCCAGCGCTTCGTCCAAGTCGGCCGCACGAACAACCGATAGCACCGGGCCGAATATTTCTTCGTTGTAGACCCGCATGCCGGGGGCGACGCGGTCGACGACACTCGGGCCGATGAGAAAACCGTCGCTTTCGAATTTGCGACGACCGTCGAGAGCGACCTTGGCGCCATCCGTCTTGGCGATGTCGAGATAGCTGGCGACGCGGTCGCGGTGTTCGGCCCGGATCACGGGGCCCATGTCAATTTCTTCGTTGCCGTCCGAGGGGCCGACGCGCATCTTGCCGGCCACGTCGACGAGCCCTTCGACCACCGCGTCGCCCGCCTTGCCGACGGCGACCGCCACGCTGCCGGCCATGCAGCGCTGGCCGGCGCAGCCGTAGGCCGAAGCGGCAAGGGCCTTCACGGTTTGGTCCATCTCGGCGTCGGGCATGATGATGAGATGGTTCTTCGCCCCGCCGGCGGATTGGACGCGTTTGCCGTTGGCCGTGCCGCGTTCGTAAATGTACTTGGCGATCGGCGTGCTGCCGACGAACGAGATGGCGGCCACCTCCGGATGGTCTAAGAGCGCGTCGACGCATTCACGGTCGCCATGGACGATGTTGAAGACGCCGTCGGGCAGGCCGGCTTCGAGCAGCAGCTCGGCGGCACGCGTGGCGGAGAGGGGGACTTTTTCCGAGGGCTTCAGCACGAAGGTGTTGCCGCAGGTGAGCGCGATGGGGTACATCCAGAGCGGCACCATCGACGGGAAGTTGTACGGCGTGATGCCGACGCAGACGCCGACCGGGTGCTTCACCGCCTCGGCATCGACGTCGCCCGCGATGTTCGGCAGAATCTCGCCAGTGATCAGGCTGGGAATGCCGCAAGCGAACTCGATGACCTCGATGCCGCGGTTCACTTCGGCGCGGGCCTCGGCAAGGGTTTTGCCGTGCTCGCGGGTGACCAGCGCGGCGAGCTCCTCGAAGTTTTCTTCCATCAGCGCGCGGAAACGGAACATCACGCGGGCCCGCTCGACGACCGGCGTCTCGGCCCACGCCGGGAGCGCGGCGGCGGCGGCTTCGACGACTTCGCCAGTTTGCCTCGCATCGCAGAACGGCACGCGGGCAATTACCTGCCCAGTGGACGGGTTGTAGACATCGCCGAATCGCGAGGCCTTGGGTTCGACCCACTTGCCGCCGCGGAGGATCGGGAGGGTGTCGATTTGGGTTTGGGTGACGGTGGCCATGGGATTAAGTCCTCGGGCAATCAAGTGTTGATTTGCAGAGCGAGCCAAATAATCAGTTCGTCGCGATCAAGTTTTCTCGAGTTCCAGTTGTTTCTTGAGCGCGCGACGTATCTTGCGACAAAATATGGAGCATTGTGAATAGTGCAGTACTCAACAGGCAAACGCCAAAGAACGATACGGAAACACCAATCCAACCGTCCATCAATCCGCTGAATCGTGACCTGGTCAGGGGACCAAAGCAAATGCACGCAGGTAGATGTGGGTAGCGGCGAATTACGTCAGTCATGGAGGCGAATTACGTCAGTCATGGATATGTCTCCAACTTCTAGAAAAGAGGTTGCCAACCCGCTATATTAGCAGTTTCCTGTCAGGTGACCAACTGGGTAGACGCCGGTGGAGCTGTTAGCCCGCGGCTAATGCCGTCCTGCTATCGAGTGTGAGGTACTACAATGCCCCGAAATGTCCGTGGTGGTTTGATTCAGGCCACGTTGTGCGAGCCGGCTACGTCGCCGGTCGAGAAGATCAAAAAAGCGATGATCGACAAGCACGTCGCCATGATCGACCAGGCGGCCGGCCAGGGCGTCGAGGTGATCTGCCTGCAGGAGCTCTTTTACGGCCCCTACTTCTGCGCCGAGCAGGAGATCAAGTGGTACAACCTGACGGAGAAAATTCCCGAGGGGCCGACGACCAAGCTGATGATGGACCTGGCGAAGAAGCACAAGATGGTGATGGTCATCCCGATGTACGAGGAGGATCTGCCCGGTGTGTATTACAACTCGGCGGCCGTGATCGACGCGACGGGAGAATACCTCGGCAAGTTCCGCAAGATCCACATCCCGCACTGCAACCCGGGCTTCTGGGAGAAGTTTTATTTCCGCCCCGGCAACCTCGGCTACCCCATCTTCGACACGAAGGTCGGCAAAGTCGGCGTTTACATCTGCTACGACCGCCACTTCCCGGACGGGGCGCGGTGCCTCGGCCTGGGCGGCGCGGAGATCGTGTTCAACCCGTCGGCGACCGTCGCGGGCCTGAGTGAATACTTGTGGAAGCTCGAACAGCCGGCTCACGCGGTGGCGAATCAATACTTCGTCGGCGCGATCAATCGGCCGGGCTGGGAAGAGCCTTGGCGAATCGGCGAGTTTTATGGTCAGAGCTACTTCGTCGACCCGCGCGGGCAGTTCATCGCCCAGTCGACGAAGCGGACCGAGGACGACATCGTGATCGCCGACATGGATTTCGACATGATCCGCGACGTGCGAAACACTTGGCAATTCTTCCGCGACCGGCGGCCGGAGACGTACGGGGCCATCACGGCGCTGTAGCCGGATCGCTCAATGGCCGTACTCCATTTTTGACAGGATAACAGGATGAAGAAGTGGGCGAGTTTCGCATTCGAGCAACTCAATTGTTCATCCTGTAAATCTTGCGGATCCTGTTATCCCGTCAAAGTCCTCACTGTGGTCAGTCCGCTAAATCGCGTGGCCCAGGTGCCGATGATGCCGCCTAGCACACTGCCGGCAATAACGTCGCCGACGAAGTGGTAGTTCATCGCCACCAGTGCGCCGAGCATCGGCAGCGCGAGGATCGCGTCGAGCCAGCGGCCGCGGGGCATGGCGAGCCAGAACACGGAGAAGAACCCGACGATCCGCGCGGCGTGTCCGGAGGGAAAACTGCCGACGTCGTCGCCGACATCGAACGGATGGAAGCCGTACGCGCCGGTGCCGATCAGCGACGGATTGTTGTCGTGCCACGTCTCCGGCCAATAGCGGCCGCACAGATCGCCGAGCGATTCGCGGAACTGGTCGGCGGCGATCAAGCTTGCGCAGGCGAGGAACAGCGTCGCCTGCCAGTGGTGCCACGGCCCGAATGCCCGCCGCACCGCGAGGGCGACCAGCACCAGCGGCGACCAGCTTTGCACGAGCGGCGGCGGCTCGGTGAGCCAGCGAAAGGTTTCGAAGCGGGCGATCTGGTGGGCGTGGACGAAGAATGCGACGGGGCGGTCCACGAAGTAGTAGCAGATGACGACCGCGAAGACGCAAGCGACGAGCGCGACGAGCGAGCGATTGAGGAGGGAGCGGTAGTCGTCCAAGAGTCGCACTCGCGGTTAGCCGTCGGGATCGTCGAGAAGTTTTTGCAGCCGCGCCGCGAGTTCGGCGGGCAAACGCGGTGGCCAGGAATCGTCCAGCAGGCCGACTTCGATCATGTCACGCAAGTGGGTGCGGTCCTTGTCACGAAACGAGGTGAGCTTCATCACGACCAGAGGTTCTAGAGCCAGTAGCTTGTGCGACTCGTATTCGTCAGTAGCTACGAGCGTTGGTGCCGGCTCGGAATATGCTTGCTTCACTTTCTCACCGGCGAACAGCAGATGAACCGCGTCGCGCGGCCGGCCGTTAGGGCTGTCGAGGAACATGTGGACGTCCATCAGTTCGTAGTGCTGGAAACCGGCGCTCTCCATGGCGGTCTTGATGGCCGGCAGGTCGGCGCGGTTCACCATGATGTCGACGTCGACCGTGTTGCGGGCGGCACCGGGATCGACCGTCGAGACCCAGGCCGCGACGGCGTTGCCGCCGATCACGGCATAGGGAATACCAGCCGCTTCGAGGGCGGCGGTTGAGCGTTTCAAGCGGTCGCGTACTTTTTCCACGGCCAAGACCATCCTTTCAAGCACGTCGTCACCGAGCGGTACGACGGTGGTTTGGTGTTCGCCAATGCTCATGTGGAGTTCCTCAGCCGCAGCGATCAAGTTGCGGACGATTCTATTTTACCACGCTGCGGGAACATCAGCATTGCATACACGACAAACGACACGCCAAAGCTGATGAACCAGGCGTAGTGGTACAAGTCGCTCCAAATCGGTGCGAGCGACGCGGCCCAACTTTCGGAGACGGCAGCCAGAAAGCCGGGGACACACGGTGCGATGCCGAGCACCAGCGCGACGAGGGCCGCGGGGTTGAAACCGCCGGTGTACCAATAGGGGCCATCTTTCTTGTAAAGGCCGGTGAGGTCGAGCCGGGTACGGCGGATGATGAAATAGTCGGCGATCAGTACGCCGCCGACCGCACCCAGCAAAGCTGAGTAGGCGACGAGCCAGCGGAAAATGTAACCGGTCGGATCGGCTACCAGTTTCCAGGGCTGCATTAAGATCCCGATTAGCCCCGTAATCAAGCCGCCGGTGCGGAACGATATCCATCGCGGGGCGAGATGGGCGAAGTCGTTCGCGGGGCTCACCACGTTGGCCGCAATGTTTGTGGCCAGCGTGGCGATGCACAGCGAGAGCATGGCCACGCCGAGGACGATCGGGTTCTCGAACTTGCTGAGCACCACCACCGGGTCCCAAATCGTTTCACCGTAGATCACCAAGGTGGCACTGGTGACTGCGACGCCGATGAACGAAAACAAAGCCATCGTGGTCGGCAAGCCCAGCGCCTGGCCCAGCATTTGGTCGCGCTGCGAATAGGCGTAGCGGCTGAAGTCGGGAATGTTGAGCGACAACGTGGCCCAGAAGCCGACATTCGCCGTAAGCGACGCGAAGAAGAACGGCCAGAATTGTCCCGCCTTCGGTCCTCCCGCCACGAACGCGGACGGCTTGGCCAGCATCGGTCCGAATCCGTTCGCCGCGTAGTAGGCCCACGCTAACAGCACCAGCCCAAGGATGATCAAGAGCGGGGCCTTAATGTTCAAGAGTATCCGAATCGACTCGATTCCCTTGTAGATCACCCACATGTTGATCACCCAGAAGAACAAGAAGCAGCCAACCTGAGCCGCGTTGATGCCGATCACCGGCAGATTTTCGAGTCGCTCCCAGGTTGGGATGAACTCGAGCAGGATCTTATAGATTGCCCAGCCGCCGATCCAGGTTTGGATGCCGAACCAGCCGCAGGCCACCAGCGCCCGCAACAGCGCCGGCACATTCGCACCGAGGATGCCAAACGACGACCGGCAATAGACCGGAAACGGGATGCCGTACTTCGTGCCCGCGTGGGCGTTGAGGACCATCGGTACCAGCACGATCACGTTGCCGAGAAAAATTGTGAGGATCGCCTGCCACCAATTCATGCCCTCTTCGATCATGCCGCTGGCGAGCATGTAGGTCGGTACACAGGCCGACATCGAAATCCACAGCACCGCCATGTCGCGCGTCGACCACCGCCGCCCCGAGCGCGGCACAGGTGCCATGTCGTGGCTGAAATACGGCGAACTGGAGAGGTCGACCGTGAGCTCGACGATGCCGTCGTTCGCCGGGCCGCCAGAAGATTGAGAAGATGCCATCATGCGAAAGTCCTTGAGATCCACCTGCAATCCATGCAAACCGGTCGAGCGCCGGAGTTGCACGCCTCCAGTACATTCACTGCGCTAGCAATCGTCAACATCAGTCGCTAGAATTTGGGAGTGAAATTCACGGCATTTTTGCCCTTCGCGGAGATTTGTCCCATGGCCACCGACTTGCGTCCCTCGCTGCCGATTATCGACCACTCGCCTGAGCCCTACACCGGCCCGTCGCGCGACCAAGTGCTGGCCCTGCGGCATCAGTACCTGTCGCCCGGCATCATTACCTACTACCGCGAGCCGCTGATGGTTGTCGAAGGCCACATGCAGTACGTGTGGGACGAGACCGGCCGGCGGTATCTCGATGCCTTCGCGGGCATCGTCACCATCAGCGTCGGCCACTGCCACCCGAAAGTTGTCGAACGCGTTCGCGAGCAGACGGGCCGGTTGCAACACACTACCACGATCTACCTTCACCCGACAATTGTCGAGTTTGCCGAGAAACTCGCGGAGAAGATGCCGGCTGGGCTCACGCGGTCATACTTCACCAACAGTGGCAGCGAAGCGAATGAAGTCGCGATTCTCTCGGCCCGCGAGTTCACCGGCAACCAGCCCGTCATCGCGCTCCGCAACGGCTACCACGGCGGTACCAGTGTCCCGATGGGCCTCACCGCCCACGGCAATTGGAAGTTCAAGTCGAACATCACAACCAACATCCATCACACGCACCCCGGCTACTGCTATCGCTGCCCCTACGGACTCGAATACCCGTCGTGCGATCTGAAGTGTGCCTGCGACGTGAAAAACGTGATTCAATACGAGACGCATGGCGAGATCGCTTGCTTCATCGGCGAGCCAATCCAGGGCGTCGGCGGCACGATCACGCCGCCGAAGGAATTTTTTGGCATCGTCTATGACATCGTCCGCGAGTATGGTGGCTTGTGCATCGCCGACGAAGTGCAAGGCGGTTTTGGCCGCACCGGCCACCACTATTGGGGCCACCAAAACTACGATGTGGTGCCCGATATGATCACCATGGCCAAGGGCATCGGCAACGGCGCGCCCTTGGGCGCGATGACCACCACCGACCGCATCTCGGCCGTGATGAAAAACCGCATCCACTTCAACACTTTCGGCGGCAACCCGATCAGCATGACTCAGGGTCTGGCGACGCTCGAAATCATCGACGAAGAAAACATTCAGCAAAACGCACTCGAAGTCGGCAACCACCTGAAGGCCGCCCTGCACGACCTCGAAGACAAGCACCCGCTCGTCGGCGAAGTCCGCGGCCTGGGCCTCATGCTCGGCGTCGAGCTGGTCCGCCATCGGCAAACCAAAGAGCCCGCCAACACCGAAGCCGCCGACGTGATGGAAAAAATGAAGGAGCGCGGCGTGCTGATCGGCAAGGGCGGCCTGTTCGGCAACACACTCCGCATCAAGCCGCCGATGTGCCTCAACAAAGACGATGCCGACTATCTGCTCGCGATGCTCGACGAAGTGCTGAGCGAAATCGAGGCCAAACAGAAATGATCGCGCACAACTGTTTTTGATGGGATAACAGGATCGGACAGGATTGACAGGATCGATTGGTATATTTTCTTCGCCCTAACTTCGTGAAGGGTGAACGACTTCCGAGACGTGAAAGTGGGGATTGCGGTGAACAAAAGGTCGCAAACCTTTATCGTCCTGGGCGCGATATGCGGAACGATTGCAGGAACGTGGTGGGGCCGATCACATGGGCCACTGGTTCATGTGTCGCCACCGATTATGCTTGCTTTTGCCGCGATTGTTGTCATCGCTGCAGTCTTCGTGATTCGACGGCAAAAGAAAAAACTGGGGCAGCCTGTGGAGCCTAAGGAATAGTCTTTCGTCCATTCGAGACGCCTTCTCCATCCTGTCGATCCTTCAAAGTCCTGTAATTCTGTCAAAAAAGTGAGTTGGAGTCTTAGCGGATGAGTCTGAAAGTTAAGTCGGTGGAATCTTGCAAGTTTGATTTGGTGGCCCTCGGTGAGTCAATGATTCGGCTCTCACCGGCCGGGCATGGGCGGATCGAGTTCGCGCCCGCGCTCGAAGTCTGGGTCGGCGGCGGTGAGTACAACGTGGCCTACGCTTTGTCGCGGCTCGGCTTGCGGACCGGCTGGGTCGGCGGGCTCAATACGTCGCCGATGGGCGCGGTGATCGCCAACCACGCGCGGGCCGTCGGCATGGACATCTCGCACGCGGTCACCAAAAAGTACGACGGCGTCGGCAAAGTCGACCGCATCGGCCTCAACTTCACTGAAGTCGGCCATTCGAAGCGGGCGTCCGCGACGCTCTACGATCGCGGCCACACGGCGACCGCGGGCATGAAGCCGGGCGATGTGAATTGGAAGAAGCTCTTCAGCGAGCAAGGCGTCCGCTGGTTGCACACGGGCGGCATCTTCGCCGCGCTCTCCGATGGCACCCGAAAAGTCGTCGCCGAAGCCGTGAAGGCCGCCCACGAAGCTGGCACCATCGTCAGTTACGATCTCAACTTCCGCTCGAAGCTCTGGTCGTCGAAAGAGGCGATCGAAACGACCAAGCCGCTCGTGCCCTACATCGACTGCCTGATCGGCAACGAGGAGGACTTCCAGAAAGTGCTCGGCTACGAGGTCGAGGGCGTCGACGTCGAGAAGGGAGCCAAGCTCGACACCACCGCGTTCAAGGCGATGGTCAATCGCGTCGTGAAGGATTACCCCAACGTGAAGGTCGTCGGCACGACGCTCCGCGGCGTCAAGACGGCGCTGGTGAACGACTGGTCGGCCATCATGTGGCACGACGGCACGTTCTACGACGGCTCCAACTTTCCCGACCTCGAAATCGAGGACCGCGTCGGCGGCGGCGACGGTTTCGCGTCCGGCTTCACCTACGGCTTCCTGGGCGGAAAGAGCCCGCAGGAGTGCGTCGACCTCGGCGTCGCCCACGGGGCGCTCTTGATGTCGACCCGCGGCGACTCGAGCCAGATCACCCTCGACGAACTCGAACACGTTGCCGGCGGCGGCTCGGCACGGATCAAGCGATGAAGTTAGCGCCGGCGGCCAAGCCGGACTCTTGCCGGTTCGCGGGACCACGGTGACAGTTGGCCTTGCAGCAAATTCCCACAACTCCCATCGGAGTTTGTAATCATGCACGAAGTGTTGGATCGAGTCGGCCGTTTGCGGCTGGTGCCGATGGTCGTGATGGACGATGCGGCGTTTGCCGATGGGTTTGGCGATGCGCTGGTAGCCGGTGGGCTGCCGGCGGTCGAGGTAACGCTGCGCACCGACGATGCGGTGGAAGCGATTCGTCGGCTGGCCAAACGTGGCGACCTGCTGGTGGGCGCCGGCACCGTGCTCACCAAGGAGCAGGCCGACAGGGCGATCGACGCGGGCGCGGCGTTCCTCGTCGCACCGGGCACCAATCCGACCGTGATCGATCACTGCCTCCTGCGAAGCGTGCCGATCCTCCCTGGCGTCGCCACGCCCACCGACATCGACCTCGCCATGTCCTTCGGCCTCGACACCGTGAAATTCTTTCCCGCCGAGAACCTCGGCGGCACTTCGACGCTCAAGGCGTATGCCGGCCCCTATGCCGACCTGATGTTCCTGCCCACCGGCGGCATCACACCGGAGAAGCTGCCTGAGTATCTCGCCCTGCCCTACGTGCTCGCCTGCGGCGGCTCCTGGCTCGCGCCGCGCGAAGCGCTCGCCAAGGGTGACTTCGCCACGATCCGCAAACTCATCGAGCAAGCAGCGAAATTACTGGCAAACCTTTCGTACGATGGGTCGAGGAACTAGCCCCACCATTGATTGTCACCCAACGTGGGTCTCGTAAAACTCAACCTACAAACTCTTTGCTCGCCCCCCACCACACCGCTCCGCTAGGAAACCAGCCGCTTCATATCGCGCACCGCCTGCTCAAGCCCGACCATGATCGCCCGAGCGATGATGCTGTGGCCGATATTCAGCTCGCGCATCTCGCCGATGGCGGCCACCGGCTTGACGTTGCGATAGGTGAGGCCGTGGCCGGCATGGAGCAAGAGGCCGGCAGCTCGAACTTGCGTACTAGCAGCGATGAGCGTGGCAAGCTCCGCATTGGCATTGTGCTTGGCCGAAGCATGAGCGTACGCTCCCGTGTGCAGTTCGATCGCGTCGACTCCCAATTCCGCCCCGGCCGCCAACTGCACTTCATCCGGATCGAGAAACAGGCTGACCTTGATCCCGACGCCCTTGAGCCGCTTTACCGCTTCGGCGACCCGCTTTTGCCCGCTGACCACGTCGAGCCCGCCCTCCGTGGTCACTTCTTCCCGCCGCTCGGGCACCAGCGTCGCCTGATAGGGCGCCATGTCGCAGGCGATCGTCAGCACATCGGTCGCACACGCCACTTCCAGATTGATTGGCACGGCCACCGACTCTGCCAGCACGCGCAAATCGCGCTCCTGGATATGCCGCCGGTCCTCGCGCAAATGAACAGTGATCGCATCGGCCCCGCCCAATTCCGCCAGCGTCGCCGCCCACACCGGGTCCGGCTCGTTAGTCTTGCGGGCTTCGCGGACCGTGGCCACATGATCGATGTTGACGCCGAGAAGAGGCACAGCGTAATTCCTTATGAGACGGGTTCAACAGGATTCATCCGACACGACTGGACTGGGGTTCGAATCACAACGCAAGAGTACTCCACCTTGGAAACCCTCGCGTTCCTGTTATCCGGCCAAAGATGTTTTACCACCGCGACCCCGTCGCATGAAAACGCAGCCGGCCCTCCCACAATCCGTCGTCATCGCCATCGGTTTCAAGATACCAAGATCGCTCCCGCCAGTGATAGTAGAGACGATGACGCGACATCCCCGGTGCGGGTTCGGTCACTAGCGGCCGGCCGATCGCGGTGACAGCCCCGGATAGCGTATTGCGTTGCGGCCGCGGATCGCGGTCGACGGCAAAACGCTGCCCCACAGCAAAACTGGCCACACCCGCCAGGATCACCAATGCCATCGGACGCCAGACGAGCGAATCGTGCGTCGGTCGCGACTCCTGCCAGGCCGGGCTGGAGATGGGTTCCTGGTACGATTCAATTTCCGACAGATGCTGACGGATCCGAGCGGCTGCGGCTTGGGCATCAGCAGGCGGCGATTGAATCAGGTAGCTCACCACCCAGCGATCGGCCAGCGCACTAAAATCCTCCGACTGATAAATCTGCGCACGAATGTCCTCACCCGCCAACTCGTCGACAATGAATCCCGCTTCGGCCAAATTCGTCACGCGGGCCACATTCACCCAGCGGCTCCCCACGTCGTGCACCAGCGGTGAACAACAATGCGGGCACACCTGCCCACTTCGGCGCGTGGCTGGGTCTTCAGTTGGGCGGGCACATTCGGGGCAAAGGTCGGTGAATCGCATGGGAAAAGTTCCTCAAACCTGCCAGCGGGGACTCCTTGGTCGGCCCCGCTCAAGATATTCCGGCTCTATCGATTATGCGGAGTTTGTGCGCGTAAAGCCAGCATTTCTACTACGGCAGTCCTTTCTTCGGACAAAACCCCTGCGGCAACTCGTCGGCCCCAGTCCACGCTGCGATTTGCCGTGTGCTAGGCTTTGTTTGTTCCGAGAAAAATCGCAATCCGAAACAAACCAGGCCGCACCGCCGATGCGATCGACCAGACGCTGGCGGTGCAACCAGGGCTCGAAAAATTATCGAGCGCGACACCGGCAAGACACTTCGAATTTTGAATCCGTCGCAGAGCAACTGACCATGAAATGCACCGAGCTGGCTCAAGAAATAGAAAAAATTCAACCTCAGGCCGCGCCGCAAGATGTTGCTCGGTTGTGTCTGCTGCTGACCAACGAGGTTGAAAATCTCGACAATCTCCGCGAGCGAAAATCACTGCAAGAAGCCTGGAAGCGGATGGGCCTGCAGCTTCAACTGGCCACCGATCAACACGCCGCCATGACCCAGGAACTGGAAGATCTGGCCGCCTCCGACCCGG
This sequence comes from Pirellulales bacterium, assembly GCA_041753435.1. Lineage (GTDB taxonomy): Bacteria > Planctomycetota > Planctomycetia > Pirellulales > Lacipirellulaceae > DASYDU01. Next base: position 73,171 of record JBGSUJ010000007.1, read on the forward strand.
ATAGTTTCTCGCAGGACCAGATTTGGATTTTGATCCGGGCGATCAAAGTCCAAAGCCAGGTGCTGCAAATGTACGTCGGGCACCCCTGGCTAGACATTTAACGCGGAACGGGGGCCAACACTCCCAACACCAACTTCTCGCCCCTCGCCCCCTTCCTACCTCACATTGACACGAATCAAGCCGCCAGCTAGCTTGACAGCAGTTTACTTTTCGGGGGGCTTGGCTTTTCCAAACTCACAGGGCGTGAACAGATCGGTCGCGGCAATTCTCGCGGCCAATCTGCCCGCGCTATCGCCTTCGGCCGACTTGAGAGTTTGCGTTTCGCCTGGCTCCTTGATACCAATCACGCGCATCGCGACCTATTGGAAAGGTCGAGTCGAGAACGGCCCATGACGGAGTCACTTCAGCCAGAGGAAGTACTTGTCGATCAATCCCGTCTGGCGGTTTGCCAGCGACGGATCGGTTACCAATTCCAAAATATCACCTTCCTCGAAGCCTCGCTGACCCACGCCTCGGGTGCCGATCACCGGCTCGCCTCGAACGAGCGGCTCGAGTTTCTCGGCGATTCAATTCTTGGCCTGATTGTTTGCGAGGAGCTGTTTCAGCAGTTTCCTGAGTTTCTGGAGGGCGATCTCACCAAACTCAAGTCGATCGTGGTGAGTCGGCAAACATGCGCCAAAATTAGCCAGGCCCTCGGGCTGCGCGAATTCCTGGTGCTAGGCAAAGGCATGATTGTCCACCCAGCCGTTCCCCAATCAGTGCTTTCCGACGTGCTCGAATCGCTGATCGCTGCAATTTATCTCGATGGCGGCCTGGAACCCACCAAAGAATTCGTGCTCGCCTACTTTGGACCTGAGATCGAGTCGGCCGCTTCGGGCGACACCGGCGGCAATTACAAATCGTTGCTCCAGCAGTTCTCGCAACGGGAACATGGCGTCACGCCTACTTATCACTTGCTCGACGAAAAAGGCCCCGACCATAGCAAGTGCTTTAAGATGACGGCTCAAATTGGCCCGACCCGCTTCCCGCCCGCCTGGGGCCGCAGCAAGAAAGAATCCGAACAGCGGGCTGCCCACAACGCGATCTGCCATCTTCGTGGCGACCCGCTTGCATTTCCCTCCGACGAAATTGCCGATCCAGAGTGACCGCTGCAGTCGAGGTTTGTGAAAATCGATCCAAGGTCGGTGACCTCGCACTCTCCGACCGGCTTCGCAGAGGCCAACTCCAGGTTCGTGACTCCGCTAACTCGCCTCGTTCATAAAGTCATCGGGAACCGGATGCTCCGCAATGCGGCCCACCTCATCCGCAGTACGACGGTGCCCGACGGTTGGCCAGGCGGCGACTTCCTTCAATTCCGGCATGATTTCGATCAATTGGCTGATCAGCAGCTTGGAAAGCCGACGTTCCGATTCGCTCCGCGATTGAGCTCGCAGGGCGCGGGCTGTCTTCATCACCCGCAGCATCCGCGCCCGCATCATCACGCGGGGCGAGAGCGCGTCTTGCGGATCTTTCAACAATTCTTCGAGTGGAACATCCAGCACCGACTGCCAGCGGTAGAGCTCGGAGAGCAGAATGTCCTTTTCTTCCGCTTCCTGGGCGCGGACCTCGCCCACACTCATGTTCAGTCGCTGCGCTACGCAACGCGCCGAGAGCCCTTGCCGCCGCCGGGCTTCGCCCAGTTGATGCAAGGACCGCCCCTGAGCCGCTGATTTTGACGAACGGCGCGGCACCGGCGCTGGGGCCGATTCAGGTAATGTTCTGGGACCGTTGCCATTACTGAGATCATTGTCAGCAGTCTGGCCGATCCATTTCACGGGCTCACCCGCTGCCGGCTGACCATTGGCGGACACTTGCCCATTGAGCGTGGCAAGCTGATTTTGGACAACATTAACCGGGGGCGCTTCTTGGGCTTTCGGATACTCTTGTTCCACGGCGGGGCCTCCTATTGAATCTCCATAACACTACGAGAGCAGAATTTAGGGAGACTCCCACTGGCCCTGTCGGGAATCACCAGAAACGTACACGAAGCGCCTTGCTTCCCCTGTCGCGAGTTCGCCGTCGTGGCCTTGCTGCCGACGCCGTGAACTCTTCCCTGCCGCAACGCTGCTCCGCCTATCAACTCAAGGATGTCTTGTCGTAAGGCTGTGTCAATTCTCAACGCGTTACAATCATTAATTCGAGCCACCTAATTCGATCTAACTTAGCTAACAATTAGTCGAACCTGTCTCCGACCTCAGGTCAATCTCTTTTTTCTGCGCCGCACAGCAACAACGGCCTGTTCGCTCGACTAAATGCATGCGATACCGCCGCGTTCCTTCGGCATTCTCTTGAATAGCAGAGACGCAATCTGTCTGATCGCCGCGCACAAAAAGCCGACGACCGCGCTCCGGGAGAACTGTATCGACATTAGCAGCCATACCAGCGATCGACAACTGGTTTCGCCAAGATTCCGTTCGGAATTCTCAGAGTCCGACTACAGCGGAGCTTATCAGCCGTCAAAACGTCAGCTTGGCTGCAGCCTTCATTCCTGGCATTCAGCAGGGCCGCAAGCTAGTTTCGCTAAAATTTAATATGCAAGTATTAGCGTCATCGCAAGCCAAGGCGGAGCAACCGTCGAGGCGTTGATCCCACTTATTGGGGGGATTTCCTGCCCGCGGCAAGTGAATCTTTCGACAGCCTGGCGAAAGCGTGGCCGCTTCAGCCACGCACCAGGTTTTCACCCGCAGCCACAGCTTTCGATAGTGTGGACGCTGACTCGAGCAACTCTCGCATCGGCCGCGGCTCAGCCGGATGCGTAACATCAACGCACAGCGCAAGCTGCCACCAACCGACATCCAGCCATTCGCCCAGTTTGTAGCCAACTTTCGGGTACACGGCCACGAGTTTAAATCCTACCGATTCATGCACTCCGACGCTCCCCGGATTGGGCAGCGTGATTCCCGCAAAGGCTTGCGTATAACCCTGTTGCCGCAGCAATTCAACCAGCGTTGTGTACAATCCCCGACCAACCCCGCGCCGGCGATGCGCGGCGTCGACATAGACCGTCACATCCACCGCCCAGCGATACGCGGCTCGCTCGCGATGAACGCAGGCATAAACATAACCGACGACCGTGCCATCGATTTCGCAAACCAGCCACGGATACTGCGGCGAGATCTTGGCAATCCGCTCCGCCATTTCTTCCACTGTGGGAGGCCGAATCTCAAACGACACGGCCGTCGACTCGACGTACGGAGCATAAATCGCTTGGATTGCGGCCGCGTCGCCCGGTTCGGCAAGGCGAATGACACCACTCATAGAACCCATACCCTTACCCAAGGTCAGTCTAATCGGCCCAGCCGCCAAAAGGCCATGACAAATAGTATCCCTAACGCGAAGTCGATCGCCGCAAACACGCACAAGATGTTCGGCACCCGTCCCTGCCAAGATAATATCGCCACCGCTACCGCGAAACTGAACTTCTCGAGCGCCGCGGGAAGCACCATCCCCCGGTATCGTACCGGATCGCCCGCCAGCACCAAAAACGCCACTTGCCACGCGACCACCACGCCGAGGAAACCGTAGAAGTATTCTGGGTGTGTAATCGCGGGCGGATAATCGAGGCCGACACGGGATTCCAAGAAAAACTGTGGCAGGATCACCGCCAACCCGTAGAGGCCGGCCACCAAGAAGAGTCGTCGTGCGTTGTTCATGACGAAAGGGGTGTGTTTCCGCAAGAGAGAAATGTGGCAGTGCTACAAGTCGCTCTAACAAGCTGCCATTCAAATCTTGAAGGGTGTTGGAGCCGCCATCGACGGCAGTCTCGTGAGGGCCTAAATCAAAACTGGTTAAGTCATGGACGATTCTCCTCAAAGGGTTCGAGGCCCTACCTATTATTTTATTCGCTGGAATAAAACCACGTCAGCCAGACTTACCGCAGTCAATCTTCCCAAACCAAAATGTCACGGATGAAGTACGATCGTATCCTTGTGATCACTTATCGACCACGGTCCTCAAAGTCGTTCACTATAGCCGCGGTTTACTCCGCGCCACAGGGCACGGCAATCTTTCCGGAGCAAACCGCATCGCCCAAGTTGCTCGATCGCTGGCGGCAATCAATCTACAAGCTCGGCATCACGGAACAAACATATTACCACTGGCGAAAAGAGGTCTGGCGGACTACGAATCGACCAAGTGAAACGGCGGAAAAAGCTAGAGAAATAGCACGACTGGTTGAAGCAGCCGCAAGCAGTCGAACAAGGTGGGAGAACGGCAACATGGAGTCGTTCGATTGCAAACTCCGTGACAAGCTGCTCCATCGCGAACTCTTCGACGCGCCGCTCGAAGCCGTGGTCCTCAGCGAGGACTGGCGGCGGACCTACAACACTGTCTGCCACCACAGTTCCTTGGGCTAACAATCCCCCTGGCACCGGAAGCGAACAGGGCTGATAGGTCGGCATTGGCAGCCCAGGCTTTGAGCCTGATTCTATTCCTGGGGACAGGTCGTTTGCGGATAATTTGGTAGGGCGAGTCTCCATTTCCGAATAGGCTGGCGGGAGTAAGCACCGCCAAGTTTAGCTATTCGGCCCGTCCCAGCGCAGTTAGAATCAAGTGCCAACTGGAATGGGAAAAAGAGATGGCCGACCACGTCTGGTACATTAAGAACTGCCAATTATTCGAGCGGCTTACGGCAGAACAATTCGCTCGATTGGAGCAGCGTGCGCGGGTGCGGAGGTTTCCGAAGGGCTCGCCTGTCTACCTTCCCTCCGACTCGGGAAACGCCGTGTACCTGCTTGCCGAGGGCCGAGTCAAGCTCTGTTCCATTACACCAGAAGGCAAGCAGGCGATTCTCGCGTTCATCGAACCGGGCGAGTTATTTGGCGAACTCGCGATTTTGGAGGAATCGGAGCGGGAAGAGCATGCCGAGGCAATGATGGCTTCGACCCTGGTTTTGTTACCTGGTGATGCGATTGAGCAATTGATGAGCGAATCGCCGGGGCTGGCATTGGGAGTTACCAAGTTGATCGGTCTGCGGCGCAAGCGAATCGAAAGACGGCTCAAATCTTTACTCTTTCGTTCCAATCGCGACCGGCTGATTCATTTGCTCCTGGACTTATCGAGTCAATATGGTCGAACCGACAAGGATGGAATTTTGCTGACGATTCCACTGTCGCACCAGGATTTGGCTTCAATTATTGGGTCCACGCGCGAGACCGTAACGACACTGCTTGGCGAGCTGCAACTGGAGCGATTGCTAAAAGTCGCCAGGCAAAGACTGGTAATTCGCGACGTTGGCCGACTGACTGCGTGCGTAGAAATGCGACCCCCGCCGCTCCCGCTTGACCAAGTATAACCGTTTGGGATTGAAAAGACGGGGCGTTCACCCTTGGGTGCCGGGCCATTATTCATCGTGCGAATGTTAGCTCCTTCACAGAGAAATCTGGATAAATCAACGAAACTGAACGAGGAGCGAGAGTCTCGTCTGGAAAGCGGGAATCGCTCGTCATTTCAGAACCAAAAGGCTAGCCTACAATGAACTCAAATTCTAACCTGCCGCAAGAGTGGAAACCCTGTGATATGGGCTATCTCGTGGCATTTTCCCAGCGAGCGAAGTCCGTACGCCGTCGGCGAGTTGCCGTGCGGACAATGGGCGGTGTGTCTGTGATGCTCATGGCCGTTAGTCTCGGATTGTGGAGCACTGGACTGTGGTCGGGCCTGCAGGAAAACTATTTTGGCGGGATTGCCTGCTATGAAGTGGCAGAGAATTTGCCAGCATTGATGGCTGGAACTGTATCCAATGAGTTGCGGGCTAAAATCGAAGAACATTTACGGTACTGTCCGAGATGCCAAAATGTGCTGGAAATGATGCAGGCTCGTCAGACCGATGTTGGCGATTCTGGCGAACATTTGGCTTGTGACTGCCCGCAGTGCCAGCATCGAGTTGCTCAGGCCGTTTTGGACGCACTGGGTTCGGCCGCACCACAGAACGCTGTTGCCTGGTCGGCGAGCCCACGGTTCGCGGATTCGTATTCTGAGCAAAACTGAAGGCCCTGGTGTAGTGCGGGGTGAGGTTCAACGGCTGACTCCGAACCACCCCCGCCTACACCGCTTTCTTTCCTTGAAGCCCTGAACGGGCACTGTCTTCTGTGGCCCGTTTCACGCACCAAGTCGGTCAGGAAGCCGATCTCTTTACTATCGAAGTGCGTGCTAATTCTCTAACTAAGATAGGAGCGGCGGTGAACAACGCCGTTAACTCATGAAATTTAGAATGGTCACCGTAGGTGCTTTACTTGCATTGATTTGCGTCAACATATCGAATGGCCAGGCTCCTTCGCGGACGCCCCAAATTCACTGGGTGCAGTCGCCGCAGCAAGCGACTGCCCTGGCCCAGCAGTTCAATACTCCGATTCTGGCTTATGTAACGTCAAAACATTGCGGGTACTGCCGGAAAATGGAACGGGAAACCTGGAGCAATCCACAGATTATAGCGATGGTTGATGGTGGATTTATTCCGCTCGAGCTCAACGCAGAGCGCGATGCCGAGTTAATCTCTTCGCTGAGGATCAGCGCATTTCCCACAACCTTGCTATTCACACCCGATGCGCAGTATCTTGCCGGTGCTCCCGGCTATCAATCGCCGACTCAGCTGGCGGCTCTGCTCAAACGCGTTCAGCACCCTGAAATCGCAGCTCAGCATGTCCAAGCTAGTCAATGAGCATCCAGCGAGCTGATCCACCGTCGGCAGCGGGGAGAAATCAAATCCCCGCCATGCTCACGCGACCGAATCAGCCCCAACTCGATTCTCAGCAACTTCTTCTGGCAGAATCGAAAGATCCGTTCGCCGCCGGAGGAAGAGGTACAACCCGAGTACCAGCAGTTGAACCGTTGGGACATCGATCATCGTGGCGACATAAAAACCACAGCGCTGCCAGAAAAACCCACGTTGCCACTCGCCCACGAGGGGCCACCAGGTCATACGCTCATGAACAACGATCGCGACGAGCATGGCCACGGAAGCGATACAAAGAGATGCACCGATCTTGTGTAGGGTGGCGCCTGACACACGGTTCGTCATGCCGAGCGCAATTGCCAGTGGCGTCAGCACTACGAACCAAGATAAATGGCACGAGACAAGGGCCTGCAAAGGTGGCCCGCAGCCCCAAGCGCCGCAGATCGAATGGCCCCAATCTCCCGGGGAGTTAGCGATCGAGAGCGTTGCTCCCAAGCAGACTGCCCAGGCTAATAATACGAACAGTATTCGCAGACCGGTCTTCGTCATTGTAGTGCCTTATAGCGCAATGTGTTCAAGCATTGTAGCTCGGACCACGGTTTTCGCTCCGTGAAATGCCCCACATTTTGATCTTCGTGCAAACAACTCTGCTCGTTGCCGCGTCGTAGAGCTCGACTGTGCCCTACTCACCAACGAGGAATAATCGCTCCCATCATGGCTACCAAGGGTCCGATGAGGACGCGGCGAACCAGGTTCCAGCGGAAGTGCATCGCCGGCACCGCGCAAGCAGACTCCGTGCCCCAGTGAGGCCAGCTTAGCAAGGGCCGGAAGCCAGCGTGATCAGAACGCTGATGGTTCGGGCGTTTTGCACAAACTGTCGTATTCGACCTGGGTACGGGGCTGACGGCAATATCCACAGCACCATCGGTGAGCCCGACAAGCCGCAAACGAACGGCTCCTAACACAAGATCGTTCCTCCCGATTTCGCACCTCGCCACGAGAGTAAACGGACCGCCCTTTGGAAACCAGAAGTAGCACAGCTTATTTCTACAGGCGTCCGCCAACGGGCGAGACAAGCGGTCGCCATTTGCCTGCGTTGTCGAGTCGCTGATCGCAAAACTTACGACCGTCTTGTTAATCGACAAGATTGCCACTGTGAGGGACTCGGTCGCGCAAACTTGTTCTCCGCACCGGCGATGCAAAACGTTCATTCCACTATCCTCCTTGTTCCGCTGAGAAGTCTACCAAGGTAGAAGGGTCCGCACCTTGCCATTCGGTCCCACTCACCTCAGTCTAGTCGCGGCGAACAAATCGATTTGTGATTCGCGATACAGATGGGCGCTAGCAGCGGGAGAAAGGTCATCCCTGGCTGCGATGCCGAGTACGTGCTCAGCAAGGCGTGGCGAGAAATAATGCGACTTGCCAGAAGTGTGGAATGATTCACAGTCGGGAATTCCTGGCTAGGGTAGGTTAAGCTACATAAGCGGCACATGCCCGGTCGGACCCAAACCAGCCCCCTGCATTGACGGCGGGGACCAAGAGGGAGTACGTCGATGTCCGAGTTTAGAAACAACGCTCGCAACGACTCGCTTGAGGAGTTACGGGCAGCAGAGCGGAGCGTAAAACAGGAGTCGCTGTTGTCGGCGTTTTGCCATTGCACTTGGCATTCGTTGGCAGGCTGGATGATTCCGCTAACCATCTTCTTCTTAGCTGGTTCGCAATTGTGGTTGGCAGACAACTCGCGGCTGCACGACAAAGATTTTGCCGCACTTGGACCCCTTGAACGGGATGACCTCAGACTGGCCCAGTCCGGCACTCAGCGGGGGGCTGCATTGCCCTTTGACCTCTCCGGGGCAACAGTTCCCCGCAATGAAATTCTCTCAGGTGGGCCACCCAAAGACGGAATCCCCGCGCTCTCCCAGCCGAAATTCATCAGCCCGCGCGAGGCGACTTATTTAGAACGGCAAGACCGGGTGATCGGGTACGTGCGCGGGCAAGAGGCCCGCGCCTATCCACTCAAAATCCTCAATTACCATGAGATCGTCAATGATCGGGTTGGCGACCTGCCCTTGGCCATCACTTATTGTCCGCTCTGCGATTCGGTGGCTGCTTTTGATCGCCGCACGCCGCTGGGTGAGCGAGAATTCGGTGTCTCCGGATTACTCTACAACAGCAATGTGCTCATGTACGACCGTGCCGGCCAGGCGGAGAGCCTCTGGTCGCAAGTCAAGGCAGAAGGCGTTTCCGGTCCCGGGGCCAACAAGAACCTCCAGGCGCTGCCGGTCGAATTGACGACCTGGAGCGATTGGCTCGAGCGATACCCACAGACTCTGGTTCTCTCTCCGCAGACGGGGCACGCGCGTGATTACCGTCGCGATCCCTACGCCGGCTACTTCCTGCGGCAGGAACTGATGTTTCCCGCCCATCCGACGAGCGATCGCTTGCCTACGAAAGAACGTGTGTTGGGCGTTTGGACCGACTCCATCGCGAGGGCTTATCCTATCTCCGCTTTCAGTCGCGAACGGCTGCGCATCGTCGACGTGCTCGATGGAAAACGTATTGTCATCGAATTCAATCCAGAGGCGCAGAGCCTCCGAGTGGCCGAAGCAAATGAAGGCGTCGAATGGATGTACTCGCTGTGGTTCGCCTGGCACGCCTTCCGGCCGGAAACAGAGGTGTTCCAATGAGGAGGATGCAGAGGTCGGTTGGAACCTTCATCGTCTCTGGGATTGTGCTTTGGGGGGTTGGAAGTGGTCCTGTGACCGCCGGCACAACTCGTCATGATCGCCCGGATTCGCTCTACACCGACTTGGCGGCAGATGCCAGGTTCGCAGCGGTCGGCAAGATTACGGGCAGCGAGCCTAGTGGCAGCTTTCTTGCTTCGGGTACGCTGATTCGGGATCAATGGGTGCTGACTGCGGCCCACGTGGTAGACGGCACTGATGGTCATGGGGCCGGGCTGAGTAATCTGAAGTTTCAAGTCGGCGGAGCAAATTACAGTGCCGATGCTTGGTTTGTCCATCCGAATTGGTCCGCCTCTGGAGGCGAATCTAATTTGTTCGCCGGCTGGGACTTGGGGTTGGTGCGGCTCGACCAAGCTGTGAGCAATATCGCGCCCGCTTCCTTATTTACTAGCAGCCATGAGTTGAGTCAGGTTGGCACAATCGTGGGCTTTGGCGAGACCGGAACAGGCCTGACCGGTGCCCAACCGAATACCGCCGGCATTAAGCGCGCAGGCAATAATATCGTCGACATCGCCGGTATACAGACCACTCCAGGCAGCACGGTGTCCATCGGCCACGAGCGGATGCTGGCGATCGACTTCGATCAGCCAGGCAATCCAAGCGTTTCAACGCTTGGCGGTACGACACCTCTCAACCTGGAATATCTCGCCGCGCCCGGTGACAGCGGCGGCGGACTCTTTTTGGAGGTTGGCGGGGAAATGTTACTGGCGGGGGTGACTTCGCTGACCTCGACGCTCGACGGAACTGTGAATTCGGACTACGGCGATCGGGCGGCGTTCACGCGAGTATCGCAATTCTTGTCATGGATTGAAGAAACCATCGCTGCTAATTCCCCTCTGACTTCGATCATCTTGCCTGGAGACTTCAACGGGAACGGAGTTGTTGATGCAGCAGACTTCGTTGAGTGGCGCGATTCGCTTGGTCAATCCGGTGCCAATCTCATAGCTGACGGCAATGGCGACGGCGTGATCAACCTTGACGATTTCAGTGTTTGGAAGAGCAACTTTGGCGCGGTCTCCCCATCTGGTGCTGGCTTAGCCGCGGGTCGTGCCATTGGCCCAGCCGTGCCCGAGCCAGCCGCGCTCGGATTGTTCTTCCTGGGCTGCACCACTGCGTGCGCGTTTCTACATGGCCCAGTCGCGCGCTCTTGGGGCACAGGCACCCAGGAATTACAAAGGGCATGGCGAGGCATGTCACACCTTAAGGATTGAGTTTGTCAAGGCAGACTTCGGGCTATTGAAGGCACCGTGGAAGGCAGTCCAGTTCTGCGGGTCGTGGCCAAGCTTCACCAGAACTGAGTCTTCGCCGAACGTGGCATCGAGGGCCTGGTGCAAGCAATTCTCGATTCCCCTGTGATCGCGACAGCGGGCGAGCAGCAAGGCCAGCACCTTCCCCGCTACGCGGGAATTCGCCACAACACACTTCCATCCACAAAAAAAGCTCGAACTCCGCTCACCTCCCTCTGTCGAAATCTCAGCGACGGTTCGACTTGCGAAAACTGATCAGCCCTGGGGAACTTCTTGTCCGCCTTGCAGATGCTGACACCGTTACAGACAATGGCGACTAGGACAATGGCTTGGCAAACAACTGGCGGCGACAAAGAACAACATGGAAGAGGCGATTGAAAAAAGCGGCGACGCAATGAACCCCGCCACCTGGGTTGAGGAACATGGAGACTACCTGTTCCGTTATGCACTTTCGCGGCTCAGGGATGCGGAATCGGCCGAAGAAGTTGTGCAGGAAATGTTCTTGGCTGGTTTGCGGCATGCGGGGCAGTTTGCGGGAAGGGGGACAGACCGGGCATGGCTGCTCGGGATCCTCAAACGCAAAATCGTAGACTACATACGAAAGCGAAGCCGGGCCAGCAACTTGTCCACCAGCGGCGACGAAAACGACCCCTCCGATATGCTGTTCGACCAGACCGGAAGTTGGCGGGCCGAGTTCAGGCGTGGAAGCGATCGGCCACTCGACTCGCTCGAACGGAAGGAATTTTGGGACGTGCTTCGCAAGTGCCTCGATGGCCTGACGCCCCGCCAGGCCGATGTTTTCACCCTCCGCGAGATGGAACAACTGACCACGGAGGAAATCTGTAAGGAATTGGAAATCTCCACGTCGAATCTTTGGGTATTGCTCCACCGGGCCCGTTTGCGCTTGTCGGTTTGCATGAAATCTCGTTGGCAAAATGAAGTAGAATAGACCATGTACAGTTGCAAGGACGTATCCGAGCTCGTCTCCGAATCGCTCGAACAAAAGCTTTCCCTGTGGCAGCGAGTGAATCTGTGGATCCATCTTTGTCTGTGCGGCTTGTGTTGGAGATTCCGCAAAGACCTCAACCATCTTCACGACGAGACTCGGCAACTCGCCAATGAGATGGAACACCAGGTCGTCGAGCCGGACGCAAAGTTGTCAATCGAGTCCTGCGAACGAATCAAGCGAATGCTGGCATCGCAACAATAGAAATGTTCGCCTGCCGCTGAACTCCTACCGTCAATGCGGACACGCCGATTTCGACTGTGAAGTGTCTCACACAGTTGTTTGCTTCTTTCGACTTTTCATTCATGGTCGCGGCAACCGATTCACTGCTTCCCACATGGCGCGCGCTGCAGCAGGTGAGCTTCTTGGAATTCACTTGTAAGGATTCGAGCCTGCCGCTCGTCTCTCTATTAGTAGATACACGCGAGCGCAGCGCGCCTCGCATCGCGTGTACCATCCTGAAGCGCGCCGGCAGCGTAGCCCGGCGCGACTCTTGTAGAATCTTGGCGCTCACTCGAATCGAAAGGCAGACGAACATGTTCACTGATCTATTGCGGAAGGCGCTGGTTGCGGGAGGGCTGTTAGGGGTTATGTCTTTCACCGCATATGCACAGACAACACGCAGCCCGAGTCGCGGCGGACCGGCAACGCTTGGGGTGGTGGTGAAGACGAAAGGTACCGTGGACCAGACTGTCAGCGGATTGAAGAAAATGGTGGCGGATAACGGGATGATGGTGATGGGCGAGATCCACCAGGGTAAGGTACTAGAAATGACTGGACTGCGGGTTAATTCCGAAACAATCTTCGTCGGCAATCCAAACATTGGCAAACAGTTGTTTTCCGCGGAGCCGGGCGTCGGCCTGGTCGTGCCGATCCGCATCAACATCTATGAAGACGAGCATGGTCAGACCTACGTGCGTTACATTCCTCCGTCACGGCAACTGAGAGGTTTCGGTAACGCCAAGGTGGACGAAATCGCTAAAATGCTGGACGGGAAATTGCAGAATATGACCGCGATGTTGCCGAAGTAATCGGCGTCAACAACCAACTAGCATGCGGCGGTCCGTCTCGGGCCGCCGCACTTTGAGGTATTCCCGATGCAACGCATTTCCTACGAAGAACTCATTCTGTCTGGACTTGCGCTGCTGCTGGCGGGCGTCGCTCCCAATGTCTTTCCTGCAGCCCAGGCTGGAGTGGCGCCGATGCCGACGCTCGGCCTGTGGCTGCTTCTTCCGTCGGTCGCCTTACTGGGCTTGGTGACGGGCGTTGCCGCTTGGCGGGGACAACGGCGCTTGGTCAATCGGCTACTGGCAGGCGCCGCAGCGGGGTTCATCGCAACGTTTGGGTTAGAAGCTGTGCGGGCGACCAGCTTCCACGTCTTTGAGGGAATGCCGGGCGATCTGCCACGGCTGATGGGCGTGCTGCTGACGGACCGCTTCATGCTCGGACCTTCACGGCTGTCCGACACGCTCGGCTGGACATACCATTTTTGGAACGGTGCTGCCTTCGGAATCATCTTTGCCGTGCTACTCGGTCGCAGGTCGATCCTGTGGGCGCTGGCATTTGCCGAATTGATCGGGATTGGTTTCCTGCTCAGCCCGGCCGTCAAATCACTCGGCATCGGTTTCATGGGGCTGGACATGCCGAAAATGCCCACCACCGTCCTGCTCGCACACTTGGCCTATGGATTGATACTCGGCGTGCTGTGTCGCCGGTGGATTAGGGACACTTCCTGGCTGCTCGGTTTGCCTGGTCAGGTCACACGCAGGAATGGGGAGAGCTTGGCCAGCTCCACCACTTAGTGCGGCCACAAATAAGCTATGTTTTGACGGGCCGCACCTTACTTGATGCCTCCCCAAACTGAATCTAAAGAGCTTGCACGATGACATCGAAAGACCCCGCCCGTTTAGCTTTTGGCAGACCCGGCATCGAACCGCGCTGGACGCGCGGCAATAAGGATGCCGTGGGAACAGCCTATTCCGCGTCGAGCCGGGTCTGGTTTACGCTCTCCGGCGGCATCCTCAACGAAGTCTACTATCCAACGATTGATCGCCCGCAGATTCGCGATCTTCAATACCTGATCTCCGACGGCCATTCGTTCTTTCACGACGAGCGCCGCCACCTTGATACGACCACCACCGAATTGTCGCATCATGCCTTAGGCTACCAGATCACAAACACTGACCGCGACGGACGCTACCGAATCATCAAGCAGATCATCAGCGACCCACACCATGCTTGCGTGCTCATCCAGACGCGGTTGGAAGCCGAGGGGCCGCTGCTCCAGGAGCTGCGCCTGTTTGCGCTGTTAGCACCTCATTTGGACGTCGGCGGCTGGGGCAATAGCGGCCGCGCGATCGACGTCGCGGGCCGCCAAGTGCTGGTGGCACAAAAGGGCGATACATGGCTCGCAATGGCTGCGTCGATCCCATTTATTCGCCGCTCGTGTGGATACGTGGGCAGTTCCGACGGCTGGACGGACCTGGCCGAGAACTTCCAGATGGATTGGGAGTTCGATGCCGCGGTGGACGGAAACATTGCGCTAACGGGTGAGTTGGATTTACGGCGGAATCACGAGTTCACCCTGGCACTCGCCTTCGGACAAGGGCAGCACGACGCGGTGGCTACGCTGCTCCAATCGCTCGGCGTGCCATTTGCCGATCATCGCGCGCGGTTCGTCGAGCAGTGGGAGCGCGCTTGCACGAAGGTTCCGCCGGTCAAGAACGTGGCCGGCGACGGCGATCGGCTCTATCACGTGAGTCACAGCCTGTTACTGGCCCATGAAGATAAGACTTATCCCGGCGCGATGATTGCCTCGATGAGTATCCCCTGGGGCGAAGCACGCGGCGATGAAGACATCGGCGGATACCATCTTGTGTGGACGCGCGACATGGTCAACAGCGCGACCGGCCTACTCGCGTCGGGCAACACCGAGACGCCGTTACGGGCCCTGATCTATCTCGCTTGCTCTCAGCAGGAGGGCGGCGGATTTCACCAAAATTTCTGGATCGATGGCAGGCCGCACTGGCAGGGAATCCAGCTCGACGAAGTCGCGTTTCCGATCATGCTGGCGTGGCGCTTGCACGAGGCGGGCGCGCTGCGCGATTTTGATCCGTACCCCATGGTGCTGCGGGCGGCCGGTTTTCTCGTCCGACAGGGACCGGCCACGCCCCAAGAACGCTGGGAAGAAAACGGCGGTTACTCACCATCTACGTTGGCAACGAATATCGCCGCGCTGACGTGTGCCGCTTGTTTCGCGCAGCAGCGGGGCGATGATCCCACCGCGGCCTTTCTCCAGCAGTACGCCGACTTCTTGGAATGCCACGTCGAACCATGGACGGTCGCCACACAAGGGACGCTGGTCCACGATATCCCGCGGCACTTCATTCGAATTCACCCTGTAGATGTCCATGACGCCAATCCACACGAGGATCCCAACGACGGGACATTGCTGATCCGCAATCGTGGTCCGGGACAACGTTACGAGTTTCCGGCGAAGGAGATCGTCGACGCGGGGTTTCTGGAGCTGGTGCGGTACGGCATTCGCAAAGCGGGCGATCCGTTGATCGAGGACTCACTGCGCGTAGTCGATTCACTGCTGAAAGTCGAAACGCCCGTCGGCCCCTGCTGGCGCCGCTACAACCATGATGGCTACGGCCAACGACCGGACGGCGGGCCGTTCCAGGGCTGGGGAAAAGGGCGGGCCTGGCCGCTGTTGACCGGCGAGCGTGGCCATTATGAGCTCGCGGCTGGACGCGATGTTACTGGCTATCTCCGCGCCTTGGAAGGGTTTGCAAATTCCAGCGGCCTGTTGCCCGAACAAGTCTGGGATGAACCGGACCGGCCGGAACTTCGCTTGCGCTTCGGTGGACCAACCGGCTCGGCGACGCCCTTGATGTGGGCCCACGCGGAGTATATCAAGCTTCTCCGCTCAGTAGCCGACGGCCAGGTGTTTGACTTGATACCAGCCGTCGCCGCTCGCTACCAAAAACGTTGTGGATGCATAAATCTGGAAATCTGGAAACCCAACCGTCGCGTTCAGGCGGTCGCTGCTGGAACAACGTTGCGGGTTCAAGCCCCCATTCCCTTTCGCTTGCGCTGGTCTCTCGACGAATGGCAAACCGTGGCTGATACAGATGCCACGGCCACGCTGCTAGACGTCTATTACGTGGACATTCCCGTCGCGCCAAGCCAGCGGGCGCCCGTTCGCTTTGCATTCTTCTGGACGAATGAAGGCCGATGGGACAGCCAAGACCATCAAGTGATCGTCCAAGAAGTGAGGAATTGTAAGAGTGATGTGAGATCGGTATAGAGCGTTCTGATGCGGTGTTGGGCATCGGTCGCCAGCGAATTGCGTCATCGGTCCTTCCAATTAAGCAATCATGGTGTGCAACCAAATATCTTTGGCGTTGGGTGGAGGCGGAGCTCGCGGTCTGGCCCATCTCGGTGTGATCGCCGGCTTGGAAGAAGCCGGTTTTCATATTGGACGGGTCGTCGGTGTGAGCATCGGCAGCCTGGCCGGGGCACTCTATGCCTTTGAGCCCGACATACACCAAGTCCACAGGCGAGTGACCGCCTATCTTAGTTCACGCGAGTTTCAGCACTATCAACAGCGGTTGCATGCTTCGCAAAGCTCTCGCGGCACGCCGTTTGGAAAATCCCCAGCTTGGTGGACTCGGCTGTCTAGCTTGGTGCGTGCGAACTATGTTTGCCAACGAGTGCTGCTACAACCATCGATTCTGCCGGGCGATGTTCTGCGGCACGCCGTCGACACGCTCTTACCCGACGCCGACATTGCCGAGGCCCGCGTGCCACTGAGTGTGGTGGCGATCGATCTTTTGGAAGGCGGGCCCGTCATCCTGGAAAGTGGGTCCGTGCGCGAGGCGGTCAGGGCCTCTGCATCCATCCCCGGCGTTTTTCCGCCAGTGGAGCTCGCTGGACGCTTGTTGTGCGACATCGGCGTTCTCAACTCGCTGCCAATCCTGGCAACACGCAAGTACCCGTCGGGGTGCGTTGTCGCGGTGGACGTTAGCTCGTCACTCAAGCCGCTTGCCAATTGCCTGACTGCGGTGGATGTTCTTCTTCGTACGAACGACATTGGCGAAAACTTGTTTCGACGACACGTCTTTGATATCGCCGACTTCGTCATCCGTCCCGATGTCGGAAGTGTACCCTGGTTCGATTTCTCCGCCAGTGCCAAACTCGTTGAATGTGGGCATGCGGCCGGCCTGGCTGCCACCCACAGTATCCGCCAGCATTGCTGCGGCTGTTAATGGCAGCTATCGTGACGCAGCGATTTTATGGGCGTCCTGCCGGAATCGCGTTGCACAGCTTCTGCACCGCGAAGTGTGAATCGTTTCACAGCAAAAGGTTTTGTGGGGGATTATCTTGTAAGAATCCAGCCTTTCAACCGTCATGAATAGAGAGATAGACAACTGGCTAACTGCGTCTACCTTACCGAGTTTGCAACAACAGAGGAAAAGATCATGCGCGGCGGCATCAACCGAGGCTGGACCAGAGTGCCGCACCTCCAAGAGAGTGAGGCACGCGACATGGATATCCACGTTATCAGTGACGCGGAGTATTATCTGCTTGTTGGGAAAGACGTGCGGCGGCGGCTTCGTCGAGGCCGCCGTGCTGAATCCATCTCTCGATCACACCAGTTGCCGGCGGCAGATACTCTCGCTGCGCAACGCTTTGCTGAAAGTTCAAGCGCATTCGTTCTGCGCGCACTAGTGGAAGAATGGCCTTGGCCACAAATCAAATGCGGGCTCCTCGAGCAGGACGCAACGGCAGTGTGCCTGCAATTCCATTGCCGGCACTCCCGGTAGTCAAATGCCGGTGCTGACTGGCTAAATTACGGAGATTCATCTTTGGCGAGTCAGAAACTCAACGCAGTCGTCACGCAACGCATCGAATTATCTCCTGGACTAATGGTCGTAAGAGTTGCGCCTGATGGTTGGGAACTGCCGGAGTTTAGTGCCGGTCAATTCGCCGTGCTGGGACTGCCCAGCACGGCCCGGCGCTTCATCTTCAGCGATGAATCGAACGGTGCGGAGTCTTCGGCGAGTCTGATCAAGCGCGCATATTCGATCGCCTCGTCTTCAGTGACTCGAGAGTATTTGGAGTTCTACGTCGTCTTGGTGCGATCCGGAGCGCTGACGCCTCGGCTCTTCGCGCTCATGAAGGGCGATCGCCTCTGGCTCGGGACGAAGTTTTCCGGCGTGTTTACCCTCGACGAGGTGCCCGAAGATCGGCACATCGTGTTAATCGGCACAGGCACGGGCTTGGCGCCTTATATGAGCATGCTGCGGACGCACTTAGTGTGCGGAGGCAAGCGGCGAATTGCCGTGCTGCACGGCGCTCGGCATTCCTGGGATTTAGGCTACCGCAGCGAACTGGAGACCCTGGACCGGCTATGCGACAATTTTACCTACATTCCTGCAATTAGCCGGCCCAATGAAGAAGCCGTCCCCTGGCGCGGAGAATCAGGTTACATCCAGGAGCTTTGGAAACGCAAGCCGCTGGAAATGAAGTGGGGATTTCAGCCTGGCCCCGACGACGCAGCTGTTTTTGTTTGCGGCAATCCGGAAATGGCCGAGAACATCGTGCAACTCCTCGCACAGGACGGCTTCCAAGAGCCGTCGCGCGACGACGAGGGCAGCATTCATATCGAACGGTATTGGTAACTGCAATCTTAGAACGAGACCCGCCCATCCGCCGACGCACGCGACCGCCGACTCGACGTGGGCCAAGTGGGGGTTCGTCGGCCAGAGATTCAACTCTGCATTATTTCCGCCAGCGACGGCGATTGAACGCGAGCAGCGGCAAGCAGCAAGCAAGCAGGATTGCCGTTGCCGGCTCAGGAACCATAAAAACTTCGAGCTCCGCGAAATCGACCGCGATTGTGCCGCCAAATCCACCGGCGATCGAGATTTCCAGCGGTACGGAAACCAGATTCGCAGCATCGTTGAACAGTCCTGTCAGACCAGCCAGGCCACCAAACGACACAATATTCTCCAGATCAAGCACGAGATTGAGTACCTGCGATCCAACCGGATTTGGGTCAATGGGCGACGGTGTAGTATCAAAACTGTCCAGCGCGCCAATCAGCGGAATCCCAGCGAGCGACAACTCCACCGATCCAGGATTCAACACGGTGTTGACGCCGTACAGGCCAATTTCTAGAAACGCGGCGTCAACACCACCAACGATTTGGTCGAACGTCAGGTTGAAGGTGTGGACCCCATCCGGCAAGAGCACGTCGGTGCCCGACGTCCCCGCCGGCAAAATGCCCGGATCGATGCTGGGATTAAAGACCGAGTCGCGGCTGCCGGTTTCGGTTCCCAAGGCATCGCGGTCCCCTTCTTTAGCCGACTTTTTCTTGCGGCCGGGCTTATGGCCGTTGGCTTCGCTGGTGCCGATTAGTTTTTCGATCCGCTTCATATTGGCAGCGGAGAAGGCTAGCTTGCCTCCTCCCGCCCCCAGATCAAAGATATTGAACCCCTGAGACATAATGCTCGATTTGGCAGGATCGAGCACCAAACCTTTGCCGCGGGCATCGGCTTCCGGAGCTTTCTGAATACTCGTGCTCGGAGGGTGGCCTGCACCGAGGTACACATGGCCCAATTCGTGGGCCGTGGTTTTGGCAATTGCCCGCGTAAGCTCCGCTTTATCGAGCTGGCGGTCGGCTTCCGCCTTGGCCGCTCCGCCAACTTTGTTGGCAGGGATCCACACATTGCCATTGAAATTGTCGACCAAGACCCACGCCTTGTCCCCATTGAAGAACCCAAACGAGCCCGGCACAGCCGTGTCGTCGACACCCGAAACGAAGTCGATCGTCCTGGTAATTCCACCTGGTACAGCGTCACCCGCTTTCTTCTTGACGACAAACTCAATCCACTTGCCTGCATAGGCGGCTTCCATTTGCGTCTTGATGTCGTTCATCATCATGTCGATGGCCGCATCGACCGCTGCTTGCTGCTCGATTGTCAATGGTCCGATTGCTGGAGCTCCTGCGGCCGCTCGAGCGGCTCGACCGACCGTCGGGCTATTTTGGAAAGGCCCGCGCGTGCCCTGCTCCTCGGCATCGTTCGCACCAGCGCCGGTGAAATCCAGCAACACTTTTTCTTTGGCGTCGACTTTTCTAGCCGTCCCTGCGAAAATTAGGGCCACTAAAGTGATATAAACGAAGCGTCGCAGCGCCCCATCGATCCAATCGCGCGTTGTCTGTTTGGGCCAAGTGACTGGGTTGCTGAAACTGATCGGCAGCCACGTAGGGCAGTAAATCGCATTCATGAGCACCTCCCCAAAAGATTGCCTCAAGAGAAAAGTTCTGCCTCAAACCGCTGCCTCACCTCCATTCGCACCACGACAGACTGAGAAAGCAGCTGGGATTATATTAGCCGGGCTACGACGTGAGTGTGAAATGCTTCACACAAACGTTGGCGAACATTCGCCAAACCCTGAACTTGAGACTCTTAATTTGGCCAGGTAGGTCCTGCGCACGATCTCTCACTGGCCTTCTTCGCCGTCGTCACACTGATCGCAGAACGAGTGATTCAGCCGGCAGCATTGTGAACAACGCAACTCTTCGCCTGTCAACGGGCATATGTAAGAGTGGTTTTTCGCACCGGCGTAGACCGCTCCCGCAACCAGAAGCGGCAACGCCAGCAGCAGCGAGCAAAGCCAGATCTTTCGGGCAAGCATCATTCTTTTCTCCAGTCAAGGCAGTTCGTGTCGCAAACGGGATCGCCCCGGCCTACTCGGCGAACGAACCACGGTATCCAACTTGTTTTAACGCCGAATGAATCTTGTCTTTGGACAGCGGGCAGCAGGCCTCGCTGCCAATCACTGCTTCGCCCTGTTCGTAATTGACCTCGACGGCCAGCACGCCGGAGACGTCGCGGAGAGCCTTTTCGGCCACGGTGGCGCAGCCGGCGCAAGTCATGCCTTCAATCTTGAAAACCGCCTGGTTCATGTTCGCTGTTATGGCCGCTTGGTCGCTGCTGCCGAACAGTGTGCCGACGTAACTGGGAAATAGCAGGAATACAACGGCGACGACCGCCACGGCCCACAACATCGCCTTGTTCAGCGACATCATATTGAAGCGGCCTTTGGACGCGGGAGCGCAGCAGGCCTCGCTTTCGTCTGCGTCTGTGGCACAACAAGCGCGCGCTCCACCGCCCATCGCTCCCTTGGGCCGGTAGGTGAAGTAAAACGCCGCAGCCAGAAAACCGAATGTCACCACGATGAAGACGGGTCGATAGGCTTCCAGCGCGGAAGCAATCCCGGCACCCGACACTCCCCCAGCCAGCAGCAACAGCGGCAACCAGCAGCAACTCGACGCCATAGTTGCTGAGACGAGCGTGCCAACTTTGGCGATCGTCTCACCGCGGCTCGCTCGCGATTCGGCAGCGGCGACCTCCGTTGGTGCGTTAGCGACTGCGATCACCTCGACCATGTTCAATTCCTCCTTCGCAATTGTGATACCCTTCGCGACGCTGCCCAAGCAGCACGCGCCGGATGGGTTTTCTGTCTCGCACCGACAACCGGGATCTTTCATCTTCGCGCGAATGTCGTCCAGGGCGTTCGATCGGCCCTTCGCGCGAAGTTCTTCCTTGATGCTGGCCACGGAATGACCAAAGCAATAGCACAACGGCCGGTCGCCAGCAGTTTCCTTCACACCGACCGGCACGCTCAGTTGTGATTTCGTGAACGTGGTGCCGGCTTCCTCAGAGATATAGACCACATCGCAATCCGGCGAGTCGCAGAACCGCCAGCCGGTGTCCACCGTGATCGGAGAGCAACCGGCCTCTCGGTCGCTGCTTGCCTCGATGCGATGGCGTTGGCAGCACGCGGGGCCGTTGTCGCCAAACTGGCGGGCGAACTCATCTTTTACCAAGGCCCGCAGCGTGACCGTACCCACCCGTTTCGCCTTTTTTCCACACGCGGGGCACTGCATCATCGTGGCCGTTCTCGTCGTCATGATCGCCCTCTCTCTTATTGGGAACCGCGGGGGCGCCCATCCAACGCATCGAGAATGGGACACGCTGAACTACCCTTTTTTTCGCCACACTCTTGGGCCAGCCGGAGCAGAGCTTTCTTCATTCGCCGGAGCGTCCTGATTTTGCTCTCAATGTCGGCCATCTTGACTTCCGCTTTGGCCCGCACTTCGTCGCAGGATGTACCGGGAGCGACACGCAAAGAAAGCAGCTCTTTGATTTCATTGAGCGTGAAGCCGAGCTCCTTCGCCCGCTGAATGAATTCAAGCCGGGTGATCACTTCCGCCTCGAATTGCCGGTAACCGGACGAGGTGCGGGCCGGTTTGGCGAGCAGCCCTTCCCGTTCGTAGAACCGCACGGTTTCAATGCCGATGCCGCTGCGCTCGGCGACTTGCCCGATGGTTAAGGGTTTCATCGTTGGATTTCCTCCGCCGGAGTCTATTATCGACCATGGACCATGCTACAGAGTCAAGGGCGAGTAGAGAAATGGACAATCCTCGCCGGCCGCCGCTGAGAGAAGAGCATTAAAGAGAAGAGGATTAGTTTGAGGATAGGATTGCCACAAGGGGTGCTGACGACATTCGCTGGCAAGAGCTGGTTAGCGCGACTCGTGCTCTGTCATGTTTGAAATCTGTCATGCTTGCAAATTGGTGTGGCTGTTTCTGTAAGCTAATTTCAGGCCACGACTTGCCATAGCTAGCATCCCAATGCCAAGCGTTGACAAAGCACTCGCTGAGAGTGCGAGCAATTATTCCCGAATGTAATGCAGATTACAGAACGGCTCTCAAGGGGTATGATACGATCATCAAACCTTCAAGTGAATATCAGAGTATTGTGGCTGATTCACTGTTAGCAACGTCGTAACGCACGAAATCTTTCGTTGATTGAGCAACACGTTACGCCACCTGAAAGGAGTCGGAAATTCCATGAGTCGAACTCGACAGGACGAGTCCGCGAGCATCGCTTGTCCTGGGAAACATGGTTTTACCTGGGCGATTTGGTGGGCCGTGATCACGATCATTGGCTTTCTGGTGGCCTTGCTCATGCCGTCTTTGCAAACGGCCCGATCGACCGACCAATCCAACCGAGCCGCAGCTTTCAGTCGATCGCATTGGCGCTTCGACTCTGCCTTTACCAACTCAGTTTTCCCCCGCGCGACAATGGCGGACAGAGATTCAGCACACTTGCACGTTTTCAGTAGGTTCAGAATCTGATCTTTTGAACATCTGGATAGATCGAAAGCTCACCTGCCACAATGTCCGCCAAGACCAGAATAATAACGTCGCAACCAACAGCAGACGCGGGATTGCTGGAGTCTCCGCGTTCTGAGCCAGGCGACTCGATTGGCCCCGTGCTGAACAGGCAGTTTCCGGCCGCTTTGCAGGGCGCGTTACGCATTTTTTGTGAAGCCGTGTTGGCGATTTCCGCCAGCGATCGACCCTCGCAAGGGCAGTCGCTGCTGCTGGAAGTCTTGCCCTCGCTGCCGGCGACTTTTAGTCGCTGTGGCTTTCGCGCAGCTATTTTGCGCGACGAGCTGGCGACCTGGGCCGACGGGGCTAAGCGGCTGATGCGGCACGCTACTTGGCACTGCAGCCAGCATGGACAGCAACTGATTGAACGGTTCGAGAGGATCGAGTTCCAGGCGTCGCAAATTGTCGACGCTGTGGCGGCGATGCAGCAGTTGAAGACGGCCACTGCTGGGGCCGCTACGGACAGCGATCTGAGCTTGTCATCCGATAGCAGTCCGCCAGCCGATCAGGTCGAGCTAGTGCAACTGCTGCATTTCTGCCGTGCAGTGGTCGAGCTAACGTTGCCTGGCCCGCCAACTGATGGTGTTGTTACGCAGGTCTTTCCGACAGTGCATCTGCTATTCCAGCGCTGTACGCCCAATCTGTTGGCCCGGCTGCGATCGGAACTGGCTTCTTCGGAAGCGCATGTCGAGGAACTTCTAGACTTGGCAGCCGCGCATTGCGAGCCAGCCGCAGCGGAGTTGCAACGAGGCATGCAGCGCAGTCACTCGCTGGCGGCCAGCGTGCTCGATTCACTCGAAGCGCTCTATTTTTTCAGCCTCGAAGCTTCCGACACAGAGTCCAATCGCTCATCCCACACGGTCCAATTGGCACGCGATACGTTTCCACCAGGACAACCGGAAAAGGGCCCCTCGACGAACAGCAGTTCACGTGCCGACATCTGCTACCGCATGGGAGCTCGCTGTCACCGGCAAGAATTGCTGGTCGCCGCTGAAAACTTCTATTCGCAAGCGATTGCGGCTGACGACCACCACTATCTTGCGCACCGTCAACGCGGAGCAATTCGTTTGAAGACCGGACGGTCGAACGAGGCATTGGCGGATTTAGCGCAGGCGCTCATGCTCCAAGATGACGATGCACAATCGCGCCGCTGGCGAGCAGACGCACTCGCCGCGATGGGCCGCTTTCGCGAAGCTGTGATGGACTACAGCCATCTTCTGGAGCAGTCGCCCAACGCGGTCGATGTGCGTCTGAGTCGGGCGGTTGCATTACGCGAATTGGGCGAACAAGATCAGGCCGCGCGCGAGTTGGAAAAGATTTTGCGCAGCGGCGCACGCTCGGCGAGATTGCACGTTGAACGCGGACTGATTTGGGAGGCCCGCGGGGAACGCAAACATGCGGCGGCCGAGTACCGCGCGGCACTAACGCTTACCCCCGACGATCCACTCGCGACGCAATCGCTTCAGCGGCTAACAAGCGAGCAGGTTCTGCCTTCCAGCAAGAGCCCCACTGGCCAAGCAGGCACTACTCGCCTGCCAGCGATCAAGAATCACGCAGGCTCACCGGAAGACGAAATTCTTGAATTGCTGGAGGGCGCCAAGCAATCTCTGCCGAATAAATCCGTTCAGCGGCAGGAGCCAGCGGCGGAAGTAGTGCCAGCGGTTCCCCAGGCGGCGACCATCTTACCGCTGCAAGGCGTGGGCGGCGACAGGTCTCGCGAACAAGCCCTGCTCACGGTCGATTCTCCAGGGAAAGTTCCGTCCAAAGCGGTCCCTCCGATGGAGGCAGCTCCGGCTGCTCCCCCGTCGCAAGAATTGATCGACAACGCCAAGAGCGGCCAAATTGCCATCGACTGCCCAAGCTGTGGCCGCCAAAGTTCGATGCACTGGAAATATCTGGAGAAAGGCAAGGTGTTCGGCTGCCCACGCTGTCAAGAAAAACTGGTTGTGCGGGAGGGAGGACGGCTGGTGAAAGTGGTGCAGGACGCGGCAGGCTCCTGGAAAATCGATGCTCCGCCGCCGCTCTGGAAGAATCGCCGCGTCATCGCCGGGGCGGCAGCCGCGTCGACACTGATGTTCGGACTGTTCTTCGTGGTGGCGATTTTCGGCTGGCAGTATGCGTCTGCGCAAGTACATGTTCAAGTTCCCACTGATTTGGAATCACGTTCGATCGTGTTTGGCGAGGCTTGGCTTGCCAAAGACATTCAGATTGTTCGCCTGCTGACGCTTCCCGCACAACAGGGAAACCTGTTTGCCTGGTTGCGAAAAAATACCACTCCGAAAAACACGCGGGGCGCAAAGGTGCAGGCGGTAATTGTCCAGCAGGGACCGCAAGTGGCCCAGGTTGAGCTGACGCTCTCGGCGCCGAATTCCGCCAAAGTTGATTCGCAACAGGTGGTGATGGATTGGCACAAGGAACGGAGCGGCTGGCTATTCGCTCCCAGCGGTGGAAACCCGAGTGCCGCGCCTGCCCTGTCGCCGACAAAGCCGAGGGGCCGTTCGCTGCCAAAGCATCGACCGCGAAGCGGCCCACCCTAAGAACAAGGAGTAACCATGAACAACTACCGAGTATGACATGGTCGCGGGCATGCCCACCGCGGACCGCCCGAGGCAATGTCAGAATTGATGAGTTGAAGCTAAATCGGCTGTTCAAATCCGCGTGGATTTTAGCCGGAATGCAACGTATTCGTTCGAAAGGAAATGGAAATGATGTCTCGAAGCCCCAAGAATTACAGACAAAGAATCGGCTCTGAATACAGGCGTAAGCCGCTTTCATCGTCTCAGGGTTTCACGCTAGTGGAGCTGTTGGTCGTGATCGCGATCATTGGCATTTTGGTATCGCTGTTGTTGCCGGCGGTGCAAGCGGCTCGCGCGAGCGCACGACGCACTCAGTCAATCAACAATCTCAAACAAATTACCCTGGCGATGCTCAACCACCACGAGAACGTGGGCTCGTTTCCTGGCAATGGCGGTGGGAATTGGGTCAGCATGGGCGATTACCAGAGCAAACGTTCCAGTGGTGAAATTACGACCCCTTTTGTGGCCACGTCCGGCTTTGGCGGTGGCAATCAGGACCTGGCCAATGGTTGGCCGTGGGGCTATGCCGATCCCAGCAAGGCCGGCCGATTGCAGCCGGGCTCCTGGGCCTATGCGATCTTGCCGTTCATGGAGCAACAGACAGTCTACGACGAAATCCTACCCGTTGACTTGAACGGGGACGGCGACTTTGTCGACACTGGTGACCGTCGCGGCAAACATGACGTGGCCATCCCGTCGTACTACATTCCTGCCCGTCGTAACGCGCTGCCTCAAACGGTGATCAATCCCGACCCGGCACTGCCCTTGTGGACGTATTTTAATGGCACCAGTTCGCCCAGTGCTTCCAATAGCGGTCTGAATCCCTGGAGCCGGTCGGACTACGCGGCAAATGACCGCATTGTTGTGCAAGGCTGGGATGTTTCGGGCTGCCGGTGCAACGGCGTCACCAACAAGGATGCCGACATCAAAGACGGTCTGTCGAACACGATCCTGGTCGGCGAGAAAGCGGCTGTCCCGCAGATTATCGCCAGCGGAGCTTGGGCCTGGGACGAACCAATCGTGGTGGGCGGGACCGGCGGCGTCACGCGTTGCAGTACGCTCTTGGTCCCCGACCAACAGCTCGGAATCATCTTCCGCGACCAGGGCGGCCAGGCCGCGATCGACGCGTTAATCGGCCCGTTGGATCGGGATCGTGTCACCATCGACGGCGAGAATGAGCACGACTTGCCATTCCATGAGGAAGGACCGTTTGTCAAATACCAACCGTGCCAGGGCGGCGGCTGGGGCTCACCTAATAGCTCCAGCGTTGCGTTCGGAATGGCCGATGGGTCGGTCCGTTCGATTGCATACGGCGTCGATCCGTTGGTGATGGGGGCGATGCACACTCCCGATCAGCGCGACACCTTTAACTTCGAGAATTGAGGGGGATACGATGATGATCACTCACGCAAAAGGACGAGTGCTCTGCGCCTGCCTGCTGGTGCTGACGCTCACTGCAGCGGTCGGCTGCGGCGCTTCGGGGCCGCCGAACACGATCGTCAGCGGGCGAATAGAAGTTGCCGGCGGAATTCCGTTGGACGAAGGCAAGTTGATTCTCATTCCCGACGATCCCGCCCCAGGCCAACTGCCCGCAGGCGCCACGATCGCTGCGGACGGAACGTTCAGTTGCTATTCGGCCAGCGGCGGCAGTGGCATCCCGCCGGGTAGCTATAAGGTCTTGGTGTCCTTTCCGTCCGGCATGGCGGGCCCCCATCCGTTGAGGGCGACATTTAAGAGGTACACCAACGTGGACAGCACACCCTTGCATCTGGATGTTCCCGCCGGTGGGCTTAGCGGCGTCGTCCTGGAACTGGAAGATAATTCCAGCTAGTCGGCGCAGCAGATGCAGCGGAGGTCACGTGATCTGGATTTTGCCGGGGTGAAGCGCCGATGTGCTTCGCCCCGGCGCCGATCGGGTGATCTCGCGGTGTGTAAACCGTTTTGTAGGAAGTTTCTAATGTGGAGCAAAACGTGAAATGACTGGCTGGGATTTCGCAATTTTTGCGGCGCTCACTGCCTGCCTGCTGGGTGGCAGCTTTTTCGGTGCGCGGCGAGCGGAAACATTTCTTGTGGCGGACCGTCGCGTGGGCCTGTTTCCGCTGACAGCCACTCTGGTGATGACCGAATTCAACACGGCCACCTTATTGGCCTTCGCTGCGGTCGGCTACCGAGTGGGACCGCGGGCGATCGGGCTGTCGGCCGTGTTTCTGATCGGCTTGGCGTGGTACACGATCACCGTGGCACGCAAGTGGAAACAATACAACGGCATTTCCGTGGCGGGCTGGTTCTCTCGCCGATACGGACCGGCATTAGGCCGCACGGCCGCCGTGCTGTTGATCCTGGCGATGCTCGGTTTCAGCGCCACGTATGTCAAGTCGCTGACGTTATTGTTGATGCCCATGCTGGGCGGCGTTTCGCCTTGGCTGGTGAGTGGCGGGTTGTGTCTGGCGATCGCGGCAGTGACGGCTTCGGGCGGGTTGGCCTCGGTTGTCCGGCTCGATGTGCTCGGTTTTTTATTAACGTTGGTGCTGCTGCCGACGCTGCTGGCCATCGGCTGGTGGAAGCATCACGGGCTCGACGCCTGGCGGACAGCTTCGGCTTCCGGCGCGCCGCTGGAGCTGGAATACTGGCTGCGCTGGGACGATCCCCAATTACCTTGGTCGTTCGTGATCTCACTGGTCGCACTGACCTGTCTGACCTACATCTGCGCACCGTGGTACGGGCAAAAGATCTTTGCAGCGGCGAACGAGAGAACGGCGGTGGCGTCGGTCGCGGCTGCGTCTCTGTTAGTCTTCCTGCTCTATGCGTCGGTCCAGGTTGCTGCGAGCCTGCTGGCCGCCGACGCGGCCGAGTTGTCCGATCCGCAGTTGGCGGTGCCGCTGATGATTCAATTGTGGCTTCCCGTCGGGCTCAGGGGCTTGGCATATGCGGTGCTGCTGGCCGTAGCCACGACCACGTTGGCCGGTGTGTGGAGCGCTATGGTCGCCATGTCGGTCAGCGATTTTGGCAGCTCATGGATCGACCGGGTGAATGTGCAACGCGGATTGACGGTGCTGTTCGCCACCGCGAGTTGGCTCGGCGGAAACCTGTTGGTCGATGATATTTTGAACCGACTAATTTTGGCCAACATTCCCGTCGCAGCACTGGCTTTCGCCCTGCTGGGAGGTTTCTATTGGGCTGGTGCCAGCCGCGCAGGAGCCTGGGCCAGCATCGTTGTCGGAACGCTCTGGGGAGTGTTCTGCTTCGTCTATTGGGGCGAAGCAGGAGGCTACACATGGTATTGGGCGATCCTGGGAATACCACTGATTTTCGGCTCGGGGGTGATCGTGTCCTGGCTATTTCCCGATGGC
This sequence comes from Pirellulales bacterium, assembly GCA_041753435.1. Taxonomy (GTDB): domain Bacteria; phylum Planctomycetota; class Planctomycetia; order Pirellulales; family Lacipirellulaceae; genus DASYDU01. The sequence goes on from JBGSUJ010000007.1 coordinate 102,057, forward strand.
TCTGCCACGTTGGCAGCGAGCCCGAATCGAGATGTCTTCGGAACCAGATCCGATCGATCAACTCTGGCGATGTCAAAAACCTGAAGTCGCGCGAAGTTGCACGACCTACTCACAACAATAATGCAAAGGTGGAAATCATGGAGTCGATCTATTGGGTTTTATCGCGCGACTGCAATCAGCGCTGTCCGCATTGCTACAACGATTCGGAACCTGGTGCGCCGGGGCTCGATGCAAGCCAGGTTTCACAGTGCATCGAGCATTTGCCCTACCCGGATGAGGTGCCCGTGGGACGGATCATCCTCTCCGGTGGCGAAGTGCTGGTCTGGCCGGATCTGCTGTTTCATGCTCTGAGCGAATTGCACGCCCGATTTGGCAGGCAGACCGAGGTCTGGGTACAGACTAACGGCGATCTTTTGGATGAGACAATGCTTGATCGCCTGCTGGACAGTCACGTGGTGCGAATCGACGTGGCCAGCATGGATAAATTTCATCTGAAGGGCACTCTTCAGCGAAAACCCCTGCTAGAATCGCTACTGGAATCGCGCGGCATGGTCCCTGCCGACCGCGACTCAGAACAAACCGGTGGAACGCCGCAGCCTGATCGGCTCGTCTATGCCTTTTGGGGAGCAACCGAAGATGAATGGATTGGTCCACTCTGGCCACGTGGCCGCGCCCAACAAAAGAATTTGTCCAAAGCGGGGCCGAGCGACCGGTTTTGCAGTTTGTGGAGCGGGGCCAAAGGCTTCCTCGACTATCACGCACCCAACAGTGAGATCAATATCCAATTGTCCGACGTCTATCCCTGCTGCCCCATGACGTGCCGCCCGTTAGGGAGCCTGTTGCAAGAGCCCGTGATCACCATGCTCGACCGTTGCCGAGAGCATCCTGTATTTCGTGCTTTGAACGAAGGCCGGCCAGAGGCGATGGGCGAGTTCATGGGCCTCTCCGAGCAATTCGGCCTTCAACGCAGTGAAGAATTAGGCAACCATTGCCTGTGGTGCGATGAGTTTTTTACCAGGTATGCCCCCGCGCTCCTCGCCCACGGATGCAAAACGGAACGCGGTGAGGTGGATTTAGTACAATTGAGCATTCCCTAGTTTTTCCGTGGGGCAGTGAGTTGTGGGCCAGGCAAGAACTGGCCAGTCTGTGAGAGCACGAAGAGTATGACCGTAAGGGTTGTCGACTGCAACTTAACGAGAGACTTTCGAATGAACGAACTATCGAATACCAGCCGGTGTGCGGCCTGGCTCAAGGCGCTTGCAGAGCCGAATCGTTTAGAGATTTTACAGTTATTAGTCAACGGCCCGAAAACCGTTACGGCACTGTCCGAGAATCTGGGAGTGGAAATGGCCGCTGCATCTCACCATCTCCAAGTATTGTTGCACGCGGGATTGGTCGAAATGTCCAAACAGGGCCGATTTGTCGTCTATCGAATGAACCCAAGTATTCTGCTGAAAAGCGGTCCGAAGCACGGTTTCACGCTCGATTTTAAGTGCTGCCGATTCCACATGGAGCCGGAAGCCTGACGGCTTTCTACTCCAATTGTTTTTCTCGCTGGAACGTCGCGCTACGATAGCCCGCGGACTGTCCATCCATTGGCCGCTGCAATTGAACTCAGGAGAAAGTTCGCTTCAAGAAGAACGGACGAGCCAATAACTCGTCGCGCCCAAGGCGGCACCGAGTGGTAGCGTCGTCACCCAGGCCAAGAATATCTTGCCGATCGTCCGCCAGTGCCCCTGTCCGGTGACCGCAGCAATCCCGAACAACGCGCCGCAACTGACGTGTGTGGTGGATACCGGCATGCCCAACCGGCTGGCGCCGATCACGATCAGGCTGGTCATCAAATTGGCTGTGAACCCCTGGCCGTGATTCATCGATGTAATGCGGCGGCTCATGGTTTCAGCCACGCGACGGGAATTAAGTATTCCGCCGCAAGCCATGGCGGTCGCAACCAGCGTCGTTCCAACAATGCCACCGAACTGGGGTGCCACCAGCAGCAACGCGGCAATTTTGGGCGTGTCGTTGAGTCCGCGCGCAAAACTGACCGCCCCAGCGGAGAGAAAATGCGATCGATCCAGCACCGTTGCCGCCTCCAGACCGAGTACCCGGCCGCCGTAGCGGTACTCGCAAGTCACGACGTCGCCCATGGTCAAAGTCAATTGATTTGCCCGTTGGAACGAGGCAGTCATATTCGTGTTCGTGGCGGGGCAGGTCTCGATGACCCGGTTGCCAACGCAGAAGCATGTGTCGGCAGTAATGCCAAGCGTGCGTCGAATCGCTCGAAGCACCGGATACACCGTGCCACTGGCGACGAGGGCCAGCAAAGGACTCACCAGCAAGGGAAGGAAAAAAGTACCTCCCAATTGTGACAGGCTAATAGACGACCCCGCCGCGATGCCGGCCCCGACCAAGACTCCGACCAGACTGTGTGTCGTCGAGATGGGCATCCCAAGGCGCGTGGCAAGGAGGACCGTGGAGCCAGCGCCGACGGCGACCGCCGCCATAAAGTCGGGGTTGGCAACGAGCGAATCGTCGACCAGTCCCTTACCGCTGAAGTTTTTCAGGAGTTGGCCAGCGAGCAGAACGGCCGCCAAGGAGCCCAGAAACGTTGTCCCAGTTGCCCAGGCCAGTGCTCGACGATAGTCCGTTGTACCGCTGCCGAAGAGGGTCGCCACTCCCTTGAAGTTGTCGTTGGCTCCGTTAGCGTATGCTAACAGCACGGCAGCGGCAATGAGTATCGCGATAAGTTCCATTATTTGACTCCGAGTTTAGAGCATCGAACCGCTCGCATGCGTTAATCGTGAATAGACTCGACAGACAGCCTAACCGGAAATTGCCGCCACGGAGGGCGTTGGTTGGAATTCCGCGTGTAAACGGCTTGGAACGCACGGTCCTCGGCCGTTAGGACTCCTTCCTTGATGGCGTAATTGAATCCTGTGATCGCATACTGTTCGTCTTCACCAAGAGTAGCACGAACTTCCTCAAAATATACCGACGAGGGCGTCACCCAGATCAAACGTCCTGGGCCGTCGAAATAACCGACCAGGGGAAAGCTAAATCGAATTTCTTCAGATGCACCAGGGACCACGTGATATACGTACCCAAGCACCGCCTCGCCCTGCTCGTCGATGCGTATGACGAAATTCCAGCCAAACCCGTCGCCAATCCAAGCAAATTGCTGGGCGACGAGGCGTGGTAAACCGTCGCCAGGCTTCGCACGGCCCGCCTCGTGCTGCGCGTTGATGAGCACCACCTCGTGCCAGTGGTGATCGACGGCTAATGCGGCCCACTGACCGTACCACCGGCCGGAAAAAGGTTGAAATGCAGCACGCGGAGAAATGGGCATTGCGCCTTTCAATTGTCGTTCGAAGTCCGATTGTGTGACGACGAACTGCTCAAGCGTGGGGCGATCCGGAAAAGGGCTGCGATACCGTAGTCGGAATTCCTCTAGCGACGCGCCGATCAGCGATGCAGTCGTAGCATTCATTTCGCGTTGGACTAGCAGGCCTTCGTGGAACTGTTGGGCTTTTCGCAATCCCTCGATACGCAGCACTCGGTTGTCCTGCCATGCAACGGCGTTCTCGTCGAATTTTTTAACCGACGGCTCGCCTCGTGCGGCAACGGAAAGACTTAAACAAAACAATATGGGTGTGAGATTCCATCCAAAGCTAAGTATCATCTTGATCTCATGAGGCAGTTTCATTCGTTCTATACAGTCCTCGGCGCTAGTTCCATAAAACGTTCAGAGCGGCTAGCAGCCGCTCGCGCCGATGATGCCTCTCTCCCCCAAGCGTGTTCACTCGCAGCAACATTCGCTTGTCGATAACCTCTCCCAGTAGAGTGACGTGGCCGTCGCGGAAGATGACGTTGACACCGCCAGGATGAAACCAGAACGGCCGCTAGTTCGAAGGCGTGTAATCCGCGGCTTCGAATTACCTTCTATGAAGGTCACGTCTAGTCTACAGCAAACTTGAGTCAACCGTGATGCGAGCGGGAGGCCACGCTTCTTACTCGACGGATGTAGCCGGCGCTGACCACTCTGCCGCAGCGAACTGTGAGTCCAAAGGCGTGGCCGCAATATGGTTCGCGTAGTTCGAAAGCGTCTTAGCAGTCACTCCGAGAATCACCTCCAAGACCTGCGCCGGTTTGTATCCGGCTTCGAAAAACTGTACTACTAACTCTTCGTCCGGCCACCCCTGCATGGAGACTATCTCCTCGGTCAACGCTCGTAGTGCCTCCCAACGAGGAACTGTCAGCGGGAGGCCGTCGCGAATGCCGTCAATTACCTCTGCCGGCACCTGATGCATCTTCGCTACAACGCTGTGAGCAGCGACGCAATACTCGCATCCGTTGGCAGCACTTGCAGTCATCAGCACAATTTGCCGCTCCAGCGGCGAGAGCGAAGTTTGCTCAAATAGCTCGTTGAGGTTGAGATACGCTTTCAGCGCCTGCGGCGAGTTCGCCAAGACTCCCATCAAATTGGGAACGAATTGATACTTTTGCTGCACTTGCTGAAGGTCAGACTTGGCAGTATCGACAGCGGTTTCGACGGTTTTTACTTCAAGATCGATCATCTTATTCCTTTCCCGTTTGGATGTTGAGTACGGAACCCTGGCAGCTTGAACCGGCACCTGCTGTGCAACCGAAGCAATGTCGCCCGGTGACGATCCGCCGGTTCGCTAAACTCGCTAACTCAAAATCGAAGATCGTTTGAGGCCTCTCGGACTCGACCGGCAGGTCCAACATCTGATTGAAGTCGCAATCGTAGAGCCGGCCCTGCCAGTCGACCGACAGCATCGTGCGGCACATCAGCCCACCGACCGCTGCTGGATTGAATGCATCGACCAGTTTCTGCATGTACGACTCGTACTGGCCTGATTGCATGAGACCATCCAAGAACCGGCTGATCGGCATGTTGGTGATCGTGTACAGCTGATTGAATTCGATGCCGTACCGGGCACGTAGCTCCCGGCGGTAATCCGCTTCGAGCTGGGCCTGAGGCGGCGGTAGCGACGGTCCCACCGGATTGTAGACAAGCGTCAATTCCAACTGGCTACCCGGCTGGCCGTAACCCAATTCATTCAGCCGACGCAACGCCTCGATCGAACGCCGAAACACACCATCGCCTCGCTGTCGGTCGCAATTCTCTTCGAGGTAACAGGGCAACGATGCGACGATTTCCACCTGGTGCCGGGCGAGGAACTCGGGCAGGTCATTGAAACCTGGCGCCAGCAGAATCGTCAAGTTGCAGCGATCGATGACATGCCGCCCCAATCGCCATGCCTCCGCGACCATCCAGCGAAAACAGGGCGTCATTTCGGGCGCGCCGCCAGTGATGTCCAGTGTCGGAATAGCAGTCGCCGACAACACACGGAGACAAGCTTCCGCGGTTTCCTGCGACATGATCTCGCGGCGGTCGGGCCCGGCGTCGACGTGGCAATGATGGCAAGTTTGATTGCAGAGCTTACCAAGGTTGACTTGCAGTATCTCGATGCCGTCAGCCTGCAACGGCGGCAGCTGACTGGCGATTAGTGTCTGATCTATGGCCGGCCAAAGATCGCCTTCGGACAGGATGCGACGCTGCTCGGCAGATCGCGCGAGCACATTTCCTCGACGCAGGAGAGTCAATTCGACCATGAATAATTCACCAAGCAAGTCACTGGAGAGAAGGGAGAATAAGACACTCGAGAGAACGAGAAACCGTGAGCCTGTCGACGATCGGAAAATATTACTTCGTCGATCCTGCCTGGGAGACTCCAACCGCTTCGGGCAAGCGGGGATCATCCCAATAGGACAGCTCGCCACGCAAGACCTTCGTATGCAGTGGCGCCTCGATTGCTAGTCGCACACGATTGCCTGAAATTGATCGCACGATCACCACCGTATCAACACCAATCACGATTCGTTGGCCAAGTTTCCGAGTCAGAACTAACATGCTATTGTAACCTCCTTGTTTGCTCAATATCGTCCTCAACCAATCTACACTAACATCTAGCAGCACTGCCCTTCTGAGGAACATGCATTGGTGGGCGGGGTGGTTAAGTCAAAATCCGTACCCTTGGATTCTCGGGGGTGCCGCACCTTCATGCGGCGGCAATCGAAGGGCTGAGCCTCCGCTAGGGGCACATTGGCATACGGCTCAACCGGTGCGAACAGCCCGGCATACGGCGGCCGCTGCAACAACTGATACGTCTTATCGCAGACCGCCATCCGCTCGCCACGCACGTAGGTGTGGCCATCATCGTCGTCCACCTTTTTGAAGGGGCCCCGGTAGATTACCGCCTGGTTCCGTTCCAGGCACGGCCCGTGCTTTCCTTTGTGAGCCACAATGGTGACCGAGCGAAACTCAATGCCCTCGATGACCTGCCAGGGTTCGCGCTGCCGTTTCACGATCTCAATGCCGTGAAATCCGGCTGCCTCAAAAGCCTGCAGGAAGTGATCCTCGCGGAAGGCACCGGAGATGCAACCGGACCACAACTTGGTATCTCGCTGCAATTCCTCCGGGACGTCTTCGTCTGCGACGATGTCGCTAATTGCAGCTCGGCCGCCACGGCGGAGCACACGAAATACCTCGTCGAAGAGTTGGCGGCGATCCTGCTGACGAACCAGATTCAGTACACAATTCGAGACAACGCAGTCAATCGAGTCGTCAGCTACCATCGGCTGGTCGCGGCGCAGCCGATCTTCCAGATGACGAAGAGCCACCCAGTCCGCTGCATCGCGGACTGGGTGCTGCCCCAACTCTCGACCGAGTAAGTCCAGGTCGAGACGCATCTCCTGAATGAGGCCATAGCGAAAATCGACGTTGCTGAAGCCAATCCGATCGGCGATCGTTTGCTGATGCCGACGCGCTAAGGCAAGCATGTCGCGATTGCAGTCTACACCAACCACTCGCCCGCACTCGCCGACCACTTGCGACAGGATGTAACACAACTTTCCGCCACCGGAGCCGAGATCGAGGACGGTCTCTCCCTCGCTCACATACGGCGTCGGATCACCGCACCCGTAGTCGCGCTCCAAAATCTCTTCCGGGATGACCGAGAGAAAGTCAGCCGAGTACTCCGTCGGGCAACAGAGCGCGGGCTCAATTGCATTCGCAGCCCGTGCGTACCGCTCGTAAACAGAGGCTTCGACGGCTTGATTCGCTGACTTATTTGCCGAATGCATTCGCTTCAACTCCTTTGTCGCTGTGCTGCTTGGTCGCAGTCCTACGGATCGCTATTACAAGCTAATTCTACGCGATCGCAGGACCGGCCTCTGTTAAAATCGCCACACTTTCTGGTAGCAGGTTGTTCAGGAACCGGGGCCGTACTTTCGTCGTCGATACCCGGAAATTGCCAGCCATGCGAACCAGGGCAAGTACTCAACCCAGGTAATTACGAAGTCGAAAAACTGAGTTCCGCCATAAACACTTCCCGCAACGGGTGTGCCCGGGTAGTGATATTGCAGCCAAAAACGTAGGTAATACACCATAACCAAGCCCGACATGGCGTACCATGCCCTGCCCCGGGCAAACGGCAAAAATGGCATCGCCCAGATCCAATACCAGGGGTTTTGGGTGGGGGAGAGCAGCCAGAACCACGCTAGGGTCAGGAACGTGGCTTCCAGGAGTACCAGCGAACGAGGGTTTCGCATCACGCGCCAAGCGAGGGCCAACGAGATCGCGACAAATAGACCGGCTGTCAAGGCACGGACAGTAACAAACGAAGTCGTTTGATGATCGGCTTTCATCACTTCGGCAAGCGGGTAGATTATGGCCCTTCGCCAAGATTCGGGCGAAATCGCAAACCAGGCCGGTGGGACCTGCGCCGGGACTTCGCTCGGACGCAGGTTCTCGATCGCGATCATGAATAAAAAGTCATTCATTTCCCAACGGGTCATAAACGCTGTCAAACCTGAGGCCGTTGCCGGCATAGTGCGTGGTTGGTCAGCGACTGGGGCGTCGTTGGGGAAGTTGGTCGAATCTGTCTCGGCGGGACTTGTCGCGGAACCCGAAGCGCCGCCGGGGGCAGGGAATGTGAGCAGCATCGGCGCCAGACAGAGGGCTGCAACCAAAGCGATGAATACCGCATACATGGCCGCGCGAAGGAATCCGAGTTTTCCCGCGACGGCAGCGCCTAATACGGGAATCAACACCACCGCGTACAACTTCGCACCGATGGCAAGCGCGAGCGCCACGGCTCCGACCAGGCCCCATCGTGTCGCGCGTTGGCGACCGACCGCAGCAAGTAGGCGCACAATACACCATACAGCCAGGGAGGTAAGAAAGACCGCAATCGAATCGAGATGCCCCGAATTTGCAATCTCTTTGATCACCAAGGGACACCACGCATAGGCGACAGTCAATCCTGGGTGGTGTCCCACGTCTGTCAGCAGCATCCAGACGAGTGCGACTGTCGCCAAATCAAATGCTGTAAGCACCGCCTTGAGAACGAGCGCGTGCTGCTCCAAGGTGGCATGGGACGGCATCAGCCATTGGTCCGCTGCAAAGACAGCCTGGCTCACCGGCGGATAGATGGTCGACAGCTCGGAAAAATGGATTCGCCGAAGAATCTCGGCCCTGGACGGCGAATTATCCCGAAGCCGGACAAGTGCCTGCAAATCTCCCGGTAATCCGTCGTTCGGTTTGGCAACCAGCACCTCAGCAGGCGCATAGCGGTACGGATTGATTCCACTGGCCGTGGCCGCGCCGTCCCAAAGGTATCGATAGATATCGATTTCCTGGATGGGCGGAGTAGGTAACAGAACGACGCGAAAAATTGCCGCCGAAGCGAACAGCGCAGCGCCAAGCCGCCACGTAGCGTTACATTGCAAGGCCACTCGGATCGAATACAGATAGCAAGCGAAAACGGCAGCGAACAGCGCCAGTACCAAGAGTATCGGGCGGGCAGACTCTTCCGAACCAAATGCAAACCTGGCCGACAGCCAAGCCACGATGCCATAAAGAATGACCTGCAGCGCGGCAATGATCAACAATTTTCGCACGTTGCTGTCGCAGCCCAACACCGTGGGGCCCTCGAGGAAGGACTCACTGGCCCGGATCAACCTGAACCCCTCGACCGTCCGAACGCGGCACCTGCCACGCATATTTGCCGATCGTGTAAAGGATTTTGGCGCCCGCCTTGATCGATCCGAGGATGGTCCCGCTGATCTTGCTCGTGCCAATCCGCCGCCGGTAGGGCACCGGCAACTCCAGGACTTCGGCCCGGGCCAAGGACGCTTTGATTTGCATTTCCACGGTCCAACCGAAATCCCGATCCGACATCCCCAATCGGCGTAGCAAGTCGTACTGAATCGCTCGAAATGGCCCTAGATCTGTGTAGCGAGTGCCCCACATCAATCGCATTAACGTACAGGCCAGCAGATTGCCAAAGACACATTGCGGGGGCATTGCTCCCGGTTCCCGGCGGCCAGCCAGGCGCGAACCCAAAACGAAATCGGCGTGGCCATTCAGTATGGGTTGGACAAGCTGAGGGAGTAAATCGGGGTGATCGCTGTAGTCGGCGTCGAGAAACACGACGACAAGGGGCTGAGAAATAGCCCCCGATCGCACGAGCCGCGCTATCTCCCCCAGGCCCTTCAAGCAAGCCGAACCATAACCTCGACGCTGCTCTGAAACTACGATCGCACCATGCTCGGTTGCCACTTGCGCTGTCGCATCGGTCGAACCGTTGTCAACAACCACGACCGCTTCCACACGAGGCAGATCGCGCAACACTAGTGGCAGCGACGCCTCCTCGTTTCGCGCTGGGATCACCACCACGACACCGCCAAGTCGCGCTGGGACTCGCTGTTGCAGCTGGCTTCTGAGGTCAGATTCGGAGGACAGCGGCATAAACTCACGGAAGTCGGTTAGTTACCTAGTCCCAGATCCGCCTGACGGACCGGTATATGGTTGGGTATACGGCTGCGGCTGCTGAGTATACGGCTGGGTCGTTCCCGAACCGCCGTACGATGGCGCGGCGTAACTCGAACCAGCACCGGCATACGACGGAGCGGAGCAACTTCCGTTACTGCAGCTACCATTGCTACAACTGCTGCAGCCCTGTCTGTTTGCGCAACCGATCAACCCAATTGTAACCCCGCTCAGAAATAGTGCCAGCGCTACCCAGCCAATCGCCCTGTTGGTCATCGCGATTCCTTTCAATTCCGAATCCGTAGACACTCACGGAAGGCGGAGCGTCCTTGCTCCTGTTTATCGAACCTTGCCATCACTTTCTGTGTGACATGCCATACAAATCTGTGTGGCATGCCATACAGTTGGCCCATTTGTCGGCGTCGAAACGCGAATTTATGCAGGGACTCGACAAAGGGGCATTGTCTCCGCGATCATACATGGTAACCCTCCATCATTCCGTGAAATTGGCCACATTGCAGGGGCGATTGATCAGCTACGCTAGCAAACTAGCTGCGGAAATCCGGCATGAAATCAGTCAGAAGCCAGCCCGATGTTACAAGTTCTGTGGCGACGGCCTCTCAAAATGACTGCCCTGCTCTGCCCGGCGCCCTCTCGCAAGTGTCGGTCATTATCCCGATCGGTCCTGGCGACTTGACCTGGAAATCGCTGACCGCCGATTTAGCGCAGGTGGATGAAGGCTGGGAGTGGATCTTTGTCGCGACGGTAGAAAAGCCGCCAGAATTTGATTTGCTGATGGCAGAGATTCGACCCCGCGGCAAAATTCGCTGGATTATTTCCCATCCCGGCCGAGCTCACCAAATGAATCTCGGAGTCGAGCTGTCCGATAGGTCCTTTCTCTGGTTTCTGCATGCCGACAGCCGAGTTAGCTGCGACGCGGTCGCGGCGCTCGAGCGGTCGCTGGATTCACATCCGCAGGCAATTCACTTCTTTGACTTGGATTTCCAATCGGACGGGCCGCGATTGGCGCAATGGAACGCCCGCGGAGTGCGATTCCGCTCTCGCTGTCTGGGGCTGCCGTTCGGCGATCAGGGGCTCTGCTTGAGTCGCGAGTTATTTTGCCAATTGGGGCGATTCAACGAGCAAGCCGCCTATGGCGAAGACCACTTACTGATTTGGGCAGCCCGCCGCGCACGGGTTGCGATCCTTCCGGTGGGAGCATCCATTGCTACCAGTGCGCGAAAATACGCCTCCCACGGCTGGCTCGCCACGACCGCACTACATGCTTGGCGAACCTGGCGCCAGGCGCTGCCGGAACTCGTCAAACTCTTGCGGGCACGATGGCGCTGACGATGACGATTTCAAGCAATAGCGCCGCAATCGTCGTGTTCGTCAAGACTCCAGGGTTGTCTCCGCTCAAGACGCGTCTCGCCGCGGGCCTGGGTCGAGAAGCAGCCGACGAATTCTATCGCTTGTCCGTCGCAGCGGTCGCGGAAACCGTTGCTACTGCGGCCTCGTTACAAGGGATTTCTCCCTATTGGGCTGTTGCCGAAATCGCAGGGATGGGCGACCAGCGCTGGCAAAAGTTTCCGCGAATTTTTCAGGGAACTGGCGGTCTCGGCGAGCGACTACATCAAGTAATTTATGATCTTCAAAGCCGGCATCGCGTCGTCGCGGCGATCGGAGCCGACTCACCCCAACTTGGCGCTTCGGCAATTTGCGACTCGCTCCAATACCTTCAACGCGACGATGCGGGAGGAGCCCATGTGCTGGGCCGTTGCCATGATGGCGGCTTTTATCTCGTCGGTACGAACCTCGCCCTACCTTCCGAGGTGTGGGTCGATGTTCCCTACAGTCAATCCGAGACGGCTGACCGACTCGCAACACATCTCAAGGCTCACGGCAAACTGTTCGAGCTTCCAGCGCTCACCGATGTCGACGATATCCGCGACTTGCACGTTCTTCACAACGAATTACGATCGATCCGTCATCCTACAGCGGAGCAAGCGGCCATTCTGAATTGGGTAAAGCAGCAGGTAAAGCGATTTGACATTGGAGCGACTCGGTAACCAACCTGGAGTGCAAATCGAGCCGTTCACGTCGAAGCAGGGGAAGTTCGTCCCATCGCAGCATGATCAACCATGCAGCCCAGGCGTTCCCGTTCTAGCTGACCCTGGGCAAGGCGATGCAGATAAACTGTCAGCACGAAGGTAATCAATAATCCGATCGCAATCAACAAATGCGACGCTGTGTCCGTCTCGTTGCGATGCCCGAGACTCACTAAATTCCCGGCAGAGGCGCCCAGATAGACGTAGAGGAATGTTCCCGGCAGCATTCCCAGGGCAGACGCGAAGACATAGTCCTTCGCGGATACACGAGTCATGCCAAACGCGTAATTGAGCAAGTTGAATGGGAACAACGGTGACAGGCGGGTCAAAAAAACTATTCGGAATCCACTTTGAGCGACTGCCCGATCAAGAGCCGAGAGATGTTTGTTTTTTCGGCGATCGATCGCGCCCAACTGCAGAACAGCGATCGGCCCAATAAGAAGGCCGTGATTGCGCCAAGGTTTGCGCCAACGACAACAGCCACAAAACCTGTCCACAATCCGAAAATTGCCCCCGCCCCCAGCGTCAACAACATTCCAGGAACGAACGCCAAAGAGGCCACCAGGTAAACGGCAACCAGAGCGACCGGGCCCCACGGGCCTAAGCGGTCGATCCATGCTAACGAAGCCAGCGTGCAGTCGCACACCCCGGGAGCGAACGCCAGCAATGTGCCCAGGCAGAGCCAGACCGCAAGCAGCAACGATCGTTTCGCCAAGGTCCACCGCATGCCGAACTCCGCTATCCTGTAGCGCCGCCAAGATCCCCTGTCTCTGCCCAGGCTGTGGCAGGTCAGCCGCCACCAAACTAACGCGTCCAGCCTAGCCAGGTCTGAAACAGGCGCTTCACGCGGGGCGTCAATCGCGTACGGTTGAATTGATCTCCCAGTTTGCGAATTGCTTCGACCTGAGTTGGGTAACAATGGATCGTGCTACCGATTTTTTTGAGGCCCATTCCGTGGGTCATTGCCAACGTGATTTCCGCAATCATGTCGCCCGCATGCTGAGCCACGATCGTAGCTCCGACGATCTGGTCTGTCCCTTTCTTCAGCAGTACTTTCGCCAAGCCGTCCGTTTCGCCGTCCAACAGCGCGCGATCGACCGCGGAAAAATCCTGCACAAAAGTGTCTACGTCGATTCCCTGTTGCTTGGCGTCGCGCTCGGAGAGCCCCACGTGGGACAGTTCCGGCGAGGTGTAAGTACACCATGGAATCGTCAGCCGCGACGCCTTCGCACGCCCCAGGAACAAGGCGTTTTGAATCACGATCCGGGCCATGAAGTCGGCCGCGTGCGTAAATTGATACGGCGAACAGACATCGCCCGCAGCGTAAATCCGCGGATTGGTGGTTTGCAATCGGTCGTTGACCTGTACGCCCTTGGCGTTGTACTCCACTCCGACTGCTTCCAGGTTCAAACCCTCAACGTTCGGCTTGCGCCCTACGGCAACCAGCAATTGATCGACCCGCTCGTCGTAGTTCCGCTCGTGCGAATCCACGGTCAGCCGAATCCCGCCTTCATTCTTGATTTGCAGATTCTTGCCGCAGCACAACAATCGGACGCCATCAGTCGTCATCGACGTCTGCACAATCTGGGCCGCATCGCGATCTTCGCGCGGCAAGATGCCGTGAGTCGTCTCGACCAAGAGCACCTCCGAACCCAGACGGGCGAACGACTGCGCCATTTCGCAACCGATCGGCCCCGCGCCAATAATGCCGAATCGTTTGGGAAGCTCAGTCAGCGTGAAGAGCGACTCGTTGGTCAGATACGATACGGAATCGAGTCCGGCGATCGGCGGCGCGGCCGCTCTGGCCCCGGTCGCGATCACGGCCCGTTTGAATTCCAACCGAGTTCCTTCGACCGCGAGCGTATTCGAATCGAGGAACCGGCCGTCGCCAAAATAGACATCGATGCCCAATTCTTGAAAGCGCTTCGCCGAATCGTGCGGACTGATCTCCGCCCGCAACCGTCGCATCCGCTCCATCGCGGCTGCAAAATCGACGTTCAAGGGGTCGGATTGCCGGACGCCAAATTCACTCCCCCGACGTACAGCCGCGGCGGCTCGAGCCGCCGCGATCACCGCTTTGGAAGGCACGCAACCGACGTTCAAACAGTCGCCCCCCATCCACGCCCGTTCCACCAGGGCGACCTTGGCGCCCAATCCTGCCGCTCCGGCTGCCGTGACCAAACCCGCCGTTCCCGCGCCGACTACCACCAGGTTATAGCGGCCTTTTGGCGTCGGATTCTGCCATTCCGGCGGATGAACGTTAGAGACCAACTGACGATTGAACTCGTCGTTGGGCAGCATCGTGTGTGTTTGTGTCATGTTCGTGTTGCCTCGGCGCTGGGCGCGTTAGAATGGCTTACTGGCGCCGCAACGCCAAAATATCGAAGCGTCCAGCGCACTACGAGTGGGAACAATCCCAACAACGCGAACGCAAACAGCAATTGTCCCAACTGCTCCGGTGAAAACACGGCCCCCACCCCTTTGTCAGCCAGTGTTTGCAGGCTCGGCACTCTCGAGCCGGCGAACACATAGACCGCCGTTCCCGGCAGCATGCCGAGTTGACTCACCCACCAGTAGCTCAGTGTGCGAATCGGGGTCAAGCCCATCACGGCATTGATCACGAAGAAGGGTACGACCGGAATCAACCGCAGAGTGAACAGAAAAAACGCTCCATCCCGCTCGAGCGCATCGTTGAAACGAATCAGCCGATCGCCGAACCGCCGCTGGATCGCGTCTCGGAACAAATACCGACTCAGCAGAAACGCAAGCGTGGCCCCGGCGGTCGAAGCAAAGCTCACGAGGACGATCCCTCGCAGCAGCCCGAAGAACCAACCGTAAGAGAGCGTCAACACTGTGGCTCCAGGCAGCGACAGCCCCGTAACGGCAACGTACACGAGAAAAGCCAGCCCATACGCAATCAGCGGATGTTCTTGCTGTAGCTCACGTAGTCGGCCTTCTTGCTTCGCCAATGCTTCCAGCGTCAGGTAGTCGGACAGGAAGTAGTACCCACCCACGAGCGCCGCGGCCACCAGGCCGAATACGATCAGCCGTTTCCCAAACCCGCCTCCGGCGGGAGACTTCGCTGGTTCCTTAGGATTGTTTGTCAAAACTACCTGCCCATGTCCCGAGATTGCTGCTCTGCAGCTTCCAAAAAAACTAGACGACGCGGCCCATCCGGCCCCGCCTGCGTACAAAGATTTGAAGAATTCGCTACCTGGACGCAGCTCGCCTGCTGCTAGACTGGTCGTTCAGATTCCAGTCGTAGTCTAGGTAGCTTACCCGAGCAGAGCCGCTTTCGGCAAGTTGCCGCGAAGGGGCATCGGGAAGGTATGGCGCTATGCGACGCAACTGCTCGGCTTGGTTCTGACCGAAATCCCCCGCAAACCAATTCAAGATGGAGGAAAGAGCAATCGTCCGCTGCGCCGGATCGTAGCGAAAATTACGCTGGTTGGCGAAAAATGCCTGCGCATTGGTGTTGAGTTGCTGATCGAGCTGGTCGGCAACGTACGCTTCGTTGAGCAGCCGCGGGCAACCAATCGATGCGCAGACAATTGCAAAATGAATCCGCGGCTCGCCCATCTTGCGGAGAATTTCGTGTTCAATCTGTTCGAGATAATAAGGCCGCCCTCCAACCAATAGCTGCAGGTCTTTCCAAATATTGTAGCCAAAGACCCGCGCCGTATGGTTGCGAATACTCGTGGTAGGATACTCACGCAGAATCCCTTTGACGGTCACTGCGTTGTAGGCGTTGATCCAGAACGCCAAGCTCGCATTGCGATCCGACTGCCCGGTAATAGATGCAGACGACAGATGCTTCAGATAATTGTCCAGCGCTTGCACGTCCGCTTGGTTGGCTTTCCAAGCGGCATAATTCACCATCCCATCTCGGTCAACGTACTTTTTCAACAGCATGTCCCAGGCGGAGTGGTTAATCTGCTCTACCGCGACCCGTTGCTGTTGCGGAACATTCGCGCCGACTAGTACAGGAGATCCTCCGTGAGCCAACGAAGCCAGACCGCTAATTACAATCGCGATGACCAGTGACCGTGTTAGTTGCAAAATTCTAATCCTAAACATGATCCAAGCGTTCCCTCTTACAAAGATAAAGATGTCGTCCAAGTAATCACTAATCTTGTGGATGCCGGTATGATTCAGAGATATCAGTTGGCACGTTACCGGCTTCCCGACCCGCCCGTCGGCTGACTTGTCGCGCTCCATGGGCGAGTTTGGTTTCCGGCAGGTCCTGAAGCTCTCATGCCTTGCTGAGCGCTGACGTAACGGGCCGGCGATTTCATGAACATCGCTTTCTGCTCCTCACCGGGGAACTGGTAACGGATTCCCTTGTGTGTGACGGCAACCTCCGGGGAACCGGGCACTCGCTGATTCATGTCAACCCGGCAAACGATACACTCACCACCCAGGGCTAGATCAGCGTCAACAAAGGCCTCAGGCGTAGACTGAAACTTCTTCATGTTATCTTGTGATGCAAAAAAGAAGTAGCGATCGTCTTTTACCACCCCGTACGATGGCTTACCGCTAACTCGATTGCCAGTTGTCGCATAAGCGACGACGTCGTCGCCTCCTAAGACCGGAGCATACTTCCCCGGATCCTTATTAAACATCTCCGATTGCTCGGTGCCAGGAAAATAATACTTCCGACCATCGTACTCCGCTGCAATCCTCGGGTCGCCCTTGACCCACTGCCGCATCTCTACGAGGCAGACAGGACAATACCCTTCAAGTCCAACCCCTGTTTGCTCCGCCCGGTTGGCCGAACCACTGGCTGGCGCGCTGGCAGAGGTACCACTCCCGGCACGAGGCGGATAGCTAGTAGATCCGCGCGAACCGCTTTGTCCGAACACCAGTAGCGTGGAGGACGATACGATCAGAATACTAGATACCGCTGTCGATAGTCCAAACCTGAAATGGGCGTGCATTCGATGACTCCTAGTTACGTTGTCCGTTAGATATCTGTAACAACTCTCTCCGGGACGACCGACGTTCCAATGGCTTCTGCGGGAACCACCGTCGGACACAGTTGCCTGCCGTCCACAGAAAGTGTTCTGAGTTGGCTCTCCCAAACTATCGCCATATTACCGCGTTGCGTCTGTGAATACGCCCACACATTGGCGAATCTGCGGAATTGCTACTGACGACGATTTCGACGCAACTGCAAGCGATAAATCGCAGCGTTGCCGTGTGTCGCAGGGTATCCCCCACCAATTTGCACCGAAATGCCAGCCATGCTAGCACGCATTTTAGCCTGCTGGAGGAGGGCCGGTTTTGGTGGCGAGCCCCTTCTCTCCATCATTGCCGCTCACCGGATCGTCGCCCAACTTTACCACAAACGGCAGCCACAGCATCCAATCAAGCCGTTCCGCGCGCGCTTCGTCGCGAATCTGCGCCAGCCCCAACGTCATGTTGATGTGCCCGTCTATCGGTTGGTCCCGATAAGTGCCCAGCAATCGGTCCCACCAGGGCAGATTGAACCCAAAATTGCTGTTCGTCTCGCGCCGATGCCAGGAGTGGTGCACCCGGTGCATGTCCGGCGTTACCAGCATCCAACGCAGCACGCGATCCAGACCAAGCGGCATGCGAACGTTACTGTGATTGAACATCGACGTGGCGTTCAGCAATACCTCGAAGATCAGCACCGCCACCGCGGGAGCGCCAAGCAACAAAATCGCCAGTGCCTTAATCCCCAGCGAAAGGAATATCTCCAGCGTGTGGAAACGCAATCCCGACGTCACGTCCAGGTCGAGATCGGCATGGTGCACCATGTGCAGTCGCCAGAACAGAGGGACTGCATGAAACATCACATGCTGCAGATAGATCGCCAGGTCCAGCACAATCACACTCGTCAGCACGACTAGCCAATACGGCAGCGACACCACGTTGAACAGGCCCCAGCCGAGCGACTCGGCCAAGACAGCGATGCTGATGGCACCAAGGGGAGCGATGAATCGCACGAGCAAGCCGTTGAGCGCCGCCAGCCCAAGGTTGCTAATCCAACGCACCGGTCGATGGATCGAGAGCGTACGCCGGGGCGCGATTCCTTCCCAGGCCGCCATAGCCGCCAAGATGGTGACAAAACACACGAGGCGGATACCCGTTTCATTTTCGAGTGAGTCAAGCATGAGTACCAATTGATTGAAGTGTGTAGTCCATTCGTGGCTGTGACCTGCAGTCACTCAAACGGTCTCACGATTCGCGGTAATCCCATGGCCCTCTGCCAAATCGTAAGTTCCCGTGGTAATTTGCTGACTGCCCCACAAGTGGCAACCACCCAGGTAGTCCAATGGCTCCGCCCAACTGTCGACAGCGGCGCGCAGGGTGACCGATAACCCCAGCGGGCGATTCAGGATCTCGTCTGGTTGCGCACCGATGTTATCTGCGGCGCTATCTGCGGCAACGTCGGCAGCTTGATCTCCTGGTGCTTCGACAACATCGCAACGACCATCGCCTGCACCTCCTCGACGCAGCTGCGTGGCCGTTGTCATACACCATCCCTTAGAAAATCTCCAAGACCACTCCAATCCAGGAAACTATTACCAGGAGTGATATTGTTACGAACAGGGTCAATACTGTTCGGCCCGATTGTTGCGGCGTCGTGGGCTTTTGCAATGGTGGATGTTTTGGAGAGTCGCGGGCGTGAAGGAAGAGTCGAGCGAGGGGTAGACAATCGACTGGCGACAGAGGATAGCGCGCAGCATTCAGCGGCGCGAGGGCGTGCGGGCGAGATGACTCCTTATCGCTACGCGTCGTGTGATTTTAATTTTGCCAGGTGGCCCAGCAGCTCCTCTTCGTCGGCCAGGCCGGTGAAGTAGTACGAGATCATCTCGTAAGTCCGCCGCGGCGGATGCCGGCCGGTTCGACGCTGCGCTGAGCTCCGCGAATGCTGCACCTGGCGCGCAGCGACGTTCCCACTCGCCACTCCTGTTGCTATTTGTTGTCACACGCCATGCAACTCAGAATACTTGCTGCAATCGATGGGCCGAACAGGCGTGGGACGGGAGTCAATTCGAGCCGAAAAGACTCCCGTCCCCTTTAATTCACTCGACGCGAAGCGTGGCGTACGGCTACGTCGTCCTCACACAAACGGTCAAGACGTGGCTGCTTAGGAGAAAATGGATCTGAACTAGCGAGAAGTTTCGTTCTAGATGACAACTCGCGTGAAACGGCGTCAAACAGTCGCCCCGAACAACGCCCCCACACCTGCCGTAAGCGCCATCGCTAGCGCACCCCAAAAGGTGACTCGCAGAGCAGCCTTCGCCACTGGAGCGCCACCCGCGTAAGCTCCGAAGCCGCCCAGAATCGCGAGGAACAAAATGGCGGAGCCGATTACGACGGGAATCAGTGCGACTCTTGGCGTGAGAAGTACGACGATGATGGGCAATGCCGCACCAACGGCGAAGGTTGCGGCCGAGGCGAATGCCGCCTGAATGGGCCGTGCGGTCGTCATATCCGAAATGCCAAGTTCATCGCGGGCATGAGCGCCGAGCGCATCGTGCGCCATTAGCTGCTCCGCAACCTGTTTGGCAAGCTCCGCGTCAAGACCACGCTTGACGTAAATGGCGGCCAATTCTTCGTGCTCAAATTTGCTATCCGTGGCGAGCTCTTTGCGTTCCCGCTCGAGGTCTGCCCGCTCCGTGTCAGATTGCGAACTGACCGAGACATACTCGCCGGCGGCCATCGACATGGCACCCGCAACCAAGCCGGCAACACCTGCCACCAGAATCTCGCTGCTGGCGGCATTGGCGGCCGCCACGCCGACGACGAGGCTTGCTGTGGATACGATTCCATCATTCGCACCTAGTACCGCAGCACGGAGCCAGCCAATTCGATCCGTGCGATGTTGTTCCAAATGCAGCGATCTCATTATTTGTCTCCAGAAAATTTATCGCTCCATTCCAGGGACGCCCCCTGCGGGGGATCATGGCAAAGCAGGCGACCCACAAACCAATTCCGTCATTCACCATCTCAACCGGGTAGGTTAACAGATAGAACCTGTTAACCCTATTGTCCTGCCAGATAGCACGCCGGTCGCCAAGCGAAGGTTGTTGTGGGCAACTCCCGATGGAGATGTCCCCATGCGACCGACTGACGATCCGTCTTCTTTGCCGCCTGATAAGCGTCGCTGCGAAGTGGCCGGCGTTGATTGATAGGAATTTCAATCCCTCATTGAGGCCTGGTTTTAGGCTTTGCGAGGTCCAGTTGTCAATTGTTTTGGTCACTTTTGATCCAATTTGCGTCGTTGGTGGGCCGTGACTCCGGGTTTCGCGGCGGGCGGTTCTTCGGCCGTCGCCGATCGTGCCGGTTTTCTGCATCCGCTCCGGGGCGGCCAGCGCAGAATCGCCGTTACTGGCGCAGTCTTTCCAC
>JBGSUJ010000008.1:0-9983 GCA_041753435.1 Pirellulales bacterium
GCACCGCCATGATTCAAGTCAGCCAAACGCATCTCATGCTCCGGCGGCTCGCGCCGGCCGACGAGCGACAATTCCGCTACCGAGCCCGAGCGGCTTAAAACCTCACAAAAACCTGCAAATCTTTTTCGGATAGACTCTAAGAACCCTCAGCGCCAGACACACGCCGATTGGGATCAGAAGATTAAGTCGCACGTGGAACAAAAAAGTCGCGCCGAATTAGCGGAGCTAGTCTGGTCGCTCATGGAGCGGTTTCCCGAGCTTCGGCAGGAGTTTCAAGAACGGATTTTGCTCAGTGAAGGAAAGGTCGACCAGTTGGTAGCGGCAGCTCGCCGCGAGTTGCGAGCGGTGACGCGTGCATTCGGTTGGCGTAATCATTGGCAGGGCGAAGATCCTACGCCCAACTACAGCCGATTGAAGCACCGACTCGAACGGCTCGCCGAACTCGGCCAGGGCGACGAAGTGGTTGCGTTGGGGCGCGAGCTAATCGTTCGCGGCATAGAGCAGGTTGGCCAGTGCGACGACGAAGGCGAGACGGCGATGGAGCTTTCAGAAAGTCTGTCTGTCGTGTTCGCTGCCCTGGCGAAGTCGAGCCTCTCCGCTGTGGATCAGATTCTCTACGTCATCGATGCTTGCCTGCAAGATGACTACGATGTGATCGACGAAGACGCGGGCAAAATTCTCGCTGCCAAATGGAGCGCGGCCGACTGGTCTGCCGTCGCCGATCAACTGGCCAAGCGACTACAGAAGTCACCACAGGGGAAAGATCAAGGCGATTTTTCGCGCAATTATCGACGCGATTGCATTAGCCAATATCTGTCGGATGCGCTGGAGCGGGCGGGCCGTCAGAGTGAACTCTTGCCGCTTTACGAAGCGGAAGCCCGTGCATCGGGCAGCTACCGACGATTGGTGCAGTACTTAATCGCCCAAGGTCGATATGAGGAAGCCGAGCAATGGGCCCGCGAAGGCATCGAAAAGACGCAGAAGAAATACCCTGGCAGCGCGTCGGAACTTGTGAAGACTCTGTGCGAGTTGGCAAGTCGTCGGAAGCAATGGGACGTCGTGGCCGCCCATTTGGCAAACGACTTTTTTCTTGACCCGAGCTCGCGCGGATTCAAGGAGTTGGAGGCGGCGGCCAAAAAGGCCAAATGCCAAAAGCCTGTCTGCGCCGCTGCACTCAAGTTTTTGGAATCCGGCGTTGCACCGATTCGCGCGGCGGCGGGCAAGGACGGCAGTTGCCAAGCCACGACGGATCCCGCGTGGCCGCTGCCGGTGCCGGACTATCTGATTCCGCTGATGTCAGTCCGGGCCGCAAGGTCGGCGCCACGGCCTTACTTCAATGTGCTGATCGACATGGCGATTGCGGCCAAGCGTCCGGCGGACGTGTGGCAATGGTATGAAACAATGACGGTTCACGAGAAGCATGCGAATCGCGGGCCGCATTATTATGTGCAACAGGTCGATTCCGAGCGCGTTGCCAAGGCGGTTGCGGGAGCGTACCCCGAGCGGGCACTAGCCATCTACCGCACCAGTTGGATTCGCAGTTGAAACATGCCGATCCGTCGGCGTACAAAAATTGTGCAAAATGCTTGCGCAACATGCGGCCTCTCTGGGAGGCCTTGGGCCTGGAGCATCGGTGGAACGAAGTGCTAGCCGACATTCGGCTCAACTACCGTAACCGCCCACGATTCATGGAAATTCTCGATAAACTCGCAGGGCGCACGATCGTCGAGAGCCACAAGCCGTCGCGGCGGCGTTGAAGTCAGTATCTGGCCTGACCGAGCGGGATGCGCTTGTTCGTTGGCGATGGCTGCACCTTCGAATTACGTTGGTAAGGAGACGAAATCGCTGCAGCCGGCGAGATGTGCCAGCCTTATCGCAAACCGCCCGAGATGTAGAGTGTTTCGCCGGTGATCCAGGACGAGTCGTCGGATGCTAGGAACACAACGGCCGGGGCGATGTCCTGCGGCTGGCCGATGCGACCGAGCGGTGTTTGGGCTTCGGTCTCTTTGCGGAAGTCGCTATCGAACATGCCGGTGGCGTGAAATCCTTCGGTTTCGACCATGCCGGGATTCACGGCATTGACGCGAATCTTGCGTGGTCCAAGTTCCTTAGCCAGCGAGCGCATGACGGCGTTGACAGCGGCTTTGGTAGCACTGTAGACACTCCCGGTGGGCGGAGCCAAATCGGCCGCGACCGAACTGATGTTGACCACCGCGCCGCCCTCGGCACCGAAGTGCTTGGACGCTTCCTGAGTCGCCAGGATCAGGCCGAGGACGTTGAGGTCAAATTGTTTGTGAAAATGTTCCGGCGTGATGGCTTCGAGCGGGGCGAAGTCGTAGATACCGGCGTTGTTGACCAGGATGTCGACTTTGCCGAACTGCTGATTGGTTTCAGCGAACAGTTTTTGAATATCATCGGGCTGGGCCATGTTGGCCTGCACGGCGATGGCTCGGCCGCCCTGGTTCTTGATTTCATCGACCACTCGATCGGCGCCTGCCTTGCTGGACGAGTAATTGACGACAACTGCGGCGCCCGCTGCGGCGAGGTGTTTGGCAATCGAGGCTCCGATTCCTTTGGAGGCTCCGGTGACGACGGCGACTTTTCCAGTGAGTTTGGGCATGTTGTGCGGTTTCTGATGTGCAAATTGGATAATCGCCAATTATGCCAGATCAGGTCGTGAGATGACAACCAGGGCCGAGTTTGACCCCACCCAATCCAGAGGTTCGTGAAAAACTACTTTGCCGTTCTCCAGGAGTTCGACCGATCAGGCTGGCGAGCACCTCAAGCCTTCGGCTAGAGGTTGAGATGCAATCTTTATTTTCACTCACTGCCTGATGAACCGATGCTGCGAAAACGAAAGTTGCCTTGGTGGGAAACGTTCAGTTTGCGGATGACTGCTCTGTGAGGCCGACAGTTCCGTGGATTTGACAATTGGCGAGGGCCTTGTCGAATATCTACGACCTATTGTGGAATGCAGCTTCGTACAGGCAGAAGAGGTTGTGGAAAAATGCGAATTGTTCGACAAGGCCATTGGCGAGTTACATGCCGATTGTGCCCCGCAATCCGAACACAACCGCCGTGTTGTTGCGAACGTCCGCCGGTTCGATGACTTGTAAATCGGTTGTCAACTGGAAGCCTTGGATGATAGCGGCGTTGTAGTACCATTCGACGCCGTTCACGTCGTGCAGGTCTAGCACCGGGCTGAGCAAGTTTTGGAATTCGTCGCTGAGGCCCGTGTAGAAGTAGCCGACCCCCATCGAATCGTGGGGACGCGAAGGATTGATTCCCTGAGCCTGGATGGCGACGTTGGCCGACCAGCCAATCGGACTGGTGTCCTCATCCGCTAATCCCCACTGACTAAGCAAGGTGACGTTGCGGTTCTGGTTGCAGCAGTCCATCCAGAGGGTCTGCTCATAGATGTAGAGTAGCGTGTAGGCTCCGTCCTGCGGAACAGCGACGATGCCTTCGCCGGGTACGATGGCAAAGCCGGTCGGATCAAAGGCGACGAATTCGCCGGTCGACCAGATGCCGCCGAACATGTGCGAACCGGGCAGGCCGTTGACATCCGTAAAGAATCGCCAGAAGCCGAGGATGTTGGCGCCGTTATCGAACAGGTCGTCGAAGCCGCTAGTCGTGGCGGAGTTGTTTGTATCGTAGACCAGCACGCCGCCTTCGGGTTGGGTTCCATGATACTTCAACGCACCGGCCCCCAGGAACGACAGCGGCGCGACGCGGGCGACCGAAATTGGGATCACCATCGAGGCGTTCATGAAACCATTGACGCCGCGGCCTGTCTGGGGATACAGGCTGTAGAACAGGTCCAGCGCGTTGAACTTGCCGAAGGTCGCCTGCACTTCTTCGTTGAGCGACTGGGCAAACGTGAGTCCTGTAATCGCGGTTGTGTGTTCGTCCTCTTTGGGATAGAGCATCGCTACGTTGACGGGTGCAAAGCCGACCGCCTCCAAGTTGACATCGTCGCCGAAGCGGGTTTCGGCGTGCATCGTCATGGTCATGCCTTGCCAAAGGCCGAGCTTGCCACTGTCGAGGATCAGGAACTGATCCACCTTGCCGCCGTATTCAAATTCCTGCTCGACTCCGCCCTCGGTCACGCCCTGGTAAAATTGCGTGACCCCTGGGGTATAGGTGATGCCTTGTTCCTGCATGGATTTGGCCATGGCGGTTATCCGGCGCGTGAGCTCGTCGGACAAGGGCGAACTGAAGCAGTAGCCATCACCACAGTCCGCGGCCAATTCCGAACAGGCATCGCACGGGCAGTCGCCCAGGCAACCGTTATCGGCTTGGTGGCAATCACAGGAAATGAATTGAAGGTCGCCTTGCCATTCGTCGCCCCAGATCGGAGCGGTAAGCAAGGTCAGAAAGCCGACGCCAAGCGCAGCGACAAACCAGCCGGTCGCCGAAGAATTCGCAGCTTTCATTATCGAGCGTCCGGTGCTACAGGAAGGGAATCCGTTCCAGAATGCCAGGCGTGGTCTGATGCCAAGCATGGTCTTTTATCGGTCCGGGTGGGAAAGGCCTGCCGCTGGTCTGCGGAAAGGTTCGACAGTAGGAATTAGGCAACCTGTTCCGATGTCTGCCTTCTACGCTTTTCGATTTACTGTTCCGCAACACCGGGTTCTGATCGCAGTGTCGTTGCCGAGACTGCCAATGAGCCGGCTCCAACGCTGCGTTCAATTCGGTCTGCCAATCTGAAAACCGCTTGACAAGCTAGCGGTGCATCGGAGAGCCTGAGCCGTTCAACTGGGAGGTTGATCGGAGCTTGGATTGCTCGAATACACTCCGACCAGCCGGGCGATCATAATGGCCAGGTAGAACACACCGGCGGCCGCTTCGACGAGTGTCAGCATCCGCGCGATGTTGGAGACGGGGAGGATATCGCCGAAGGTAATCGTCGTCAGCACCTGTACGCTGAAATAAAGCGCCGAGAAGCCGGCCAGCGAGGCCTTAGCGTCTGAGGGCTCGGTGAAAGTGAACGCGCCAGGCTGCCAGTGTGCCAGCAAAGTGTACAGAAACGCCCAGGCAACCGCAAACAGCAAGTAGATGGAAATAGCAGCGCATAAGACTTCGGCATTAACCGCGCGTGCGGAGACAACGAATCGAAACAGATGCACGACGACAAATGTGACGAACGCGACGTCTGTAATCAGGCCCAAATCATTCGGCAACAAGGATGGCCATAGATGATGGAGCCAGCGAACTGAGATGGCCGGGACGGCCAACAGAGCAGCGACGGCGAGCGTCCGCTGCCGTCCCCCAACTGCGCTGACCGAAGTCAGCAACATGACGCTAAAGATAACCGACTCGACCAAATTACCGTAAGCTAAATGATCGACGAAGGGCGCGACAATAAACAACACGGTAAGCGTGGTCAACAAGTGAGCGACCGAGAGTCGTCGACGACCTTCTTGAACCAGCGATGACTTCGACAAGATCAGCGACCTCCTGATCCAATCTTACTCGCTAACGCGATTGTTTCGCGCCGCAGTTTCCAGCTTTTGGATGTCTGCGGGTGACAACTGCGGGCGGTCCACCTTGACCGCCAGCTTGTTGAGTTTGGCGGTGAGTGGGAAGGGCGGTTGGTAGTCTTCGTCGTTGACGCCGGTGAGCGTGTCGGAGCCGATGTCGAAGCTTTCGTCCCATTGGAGGATCATGGGTAACGTGTGCGGCATGGTAATCGTTTGGACTTCTTTGCCGTCCACCTTGAGCGTGCCGGTGCCAGGGCGGCCGAGGCCGCTCATGTTGTTGAAAGCGAGTGTGCCGACGCCGAGGCCGTCGTACTTAAAGTCGAACTCGATACTGTGCCTGCCGGGCGCGAGGGCTTCCTTCCCTTCCCACTTGATCCGCTCCAAGTCCACCAGGTTCCAAAGGAACACCGGCTTGCCTTTGAGCAGGTAGAAGCCGTAGCCGCCGAAGCGTCCGCCGGAAGTCAAGAGCATGCCTTCCGCGCCACCTTCGGGGACCGTGATGTCTGCCGTGATGGTGTAGGAGCTATCGAGCAGGAACGGGGAATCGCCCTGTGGCAGCCCGACCATGGGATGGGTGTAGTCGAATTCGGTGCGACCAGCGGTGATGTTCGGCCGCGGGGCGACGACGCGGGCCGCCACCGAGGCATCCAGCGGAAAGACCTGATATTTCTTGGCTTCCGCGAGGAACACCTTCCGCATCTCTGCGACTTTCTGCGGGTTCTGCGCGGCGATGTCGTTGGACTGGGTGAAATCCTTGGTCAAGTCGTAGAGCTGGAAGACCTGGTTGTTGAGCGGGTCGGGGTTGGCTGGGCCGAAGGCCTGCCACGGCGCGCGATTGACCTTGGTGCTGAGCAGCCAGCCTTCGTGGTAGAGCGCCCACTGGCCCATCATCTCGAAGTACTGGGTTTTGTGGCGCGAAGGTTGCTTGGCGTTCTCCTCATCGAAGGTGTAGAGGAAGCTCGTGCCCTCGATCGGCGCCTGCGGGATGCCGTCCACCATCTCAGGCGCCTTGATACCGGTGGCTTCGAGAATGGTGGGCACCACGTCGATGACGTGGATGAACTGCTCGCGCAAGGCACCCTTGTCTTTGATGCGTGCCGGCCACGACACCACCATGTTCTGGTTCATGCCGCCGAGCCGGGAGGCATTTTGCTTGAACCAGTCGAAGGGCGTGTCAAAGGCCCAGGACCAGCCGGCCGACATGTGATTGTAAGTCAGATCAGTGCCCCACACGTCATAAAACTTCATCTGCACTTCCACGGGGATTTCGTTGATGCCGTTGAAGAACGCGACCTCGTTGGGTGTGCCGAGCGGGCCGCCCTCGGCGCTGGTGCCGTTATCGCCGTTGATGTAGATGACCAGCGTGTTGTCGAGCTTGCCCAGATCATCAAAAGTCTGGATCACGCGGCCGATCTCGTGATCGCTGTAGGCCGCATAGGCGGCGAAGACTTCGACTTGGCGGATGAAGAGCTGCTTCGCCTCGGGGGTCAGCTCATCCCACGGCTTCAAGACCTCCTTGGGCCAGGGCGTCAGTTGCGCATCCGGGGGGATCACGCCGAGCTTCTTTTGGTTCTCGAAGATCCGCTCGCGCAGCTTGTTGTAGCCGTCGTCGAAGAGGTGCATGTCGTGGATCTTCTTGACCCACTGCTCCGTAGGATGGTGCGGGGCGTGGGTGGCCCCGGGCGCGTACTTGATGAAGATCGGCTTGCTCGGATCGGTTTGGTGGATGCGCGTCATGTAATCGATCGCGTCGTCAGCCATCCCGGTGATCAGGTTCCATTCCGGCTTGCCTTCGAAGGGATAGATCTGGGTCGTATTGCGGAACAGGTTGGGCTGCCACTGGTTGGCATCGCCGCCGACGAAGCCGTAAAAGTACTCGAAGCCCATGCCGGTGGGCCACTGGTCGAAGGGCCCGACCTGACTGGCGGCGAAGGCGGGTGTGTTGTGATCCTTGCCGAACCACGAGGTGGCGTAGCCGTTATCGAGCAGGATGCGGCCGATCGTCGCCTTGTCCTTGGCGATGATGCTGTTGTAACCGGGGAAGCCCGTGGACTGTTCCGAGACGACCCCGAAGCCGGCGGAATGATGGTTTCGCCCGGTGATCAGTGCGGCCCGCGTGGGCGAGCACAGCGCGGTGGAGCATATGCGGTTGTATCTCAGACCCGCGTTGGCAATGCGATCCATCGTCGGTGTCGGGATCACGCCGCCGAAGGTGCTCGGCACGCCGAAGCCGGCGTCGTCCGTGATGATCAGCAATACGTTGGGCGCCTGTTTGGGCGGCACGATGCGTGGCGGCCACCACGCTTTGGATTGCAGGGCGTCGTCCTTGATCACGCCGCCGAATTTTGGATCGGGCGCGGGCAGTTGCTTGTTGCTGATAGTGGTGGTCGCGCTGGGCGAGCCCAGTGTGCCGGTGATCTCCTGGGCTGAAGTCGATGAGGCAAACCATAGTAGCGTTGTCACGACCACGCTTGGTAAAGCAGTAACTCGCGCCATGGCAAAAAGCCTAATTCTCATGGTGTTCAATCCTGCATGCTTGGATGACGGTCGGAATCTCTTGCCAACGCGCTCTGGGACCGGCTCACGAGCGGGTGTCCAGATTCTAATAGGAAATCATTTTATCTAGGTGGTTTGATGAGAGTCAAGCAACGGTGAGCGATTTGGCATCAAGGAAAATGACGCAGTCTCTTGCGTGAAGATTCAGTGATAAACAAGTTACCATCTTGGCAGGCTTGCTGTAAGCGTGTCGAAATGGCGCGCAATCGCCTCTCCAAATTCTGCATTCGCCGCTGCTGGCATTCTCTCAGACGTCAAGGAACTCAGACGTCAAGGAATTACCTCATCCTTCAGGTGTGCAGCAAACAAGCCAAGTTGACCACGCCGAGGCCGATCAAGGAGTTGACGTCAAACGTGGAAGATCTGGTTGCTACTTGGCAACTGCCGAGATCACACCGAGGTACAAATCGCCGTCGGTTTTCCAGGGGTCGCCGCCGCCGTTTTTGCCTTCAAGCTGGGTGTGGAAACCGGTCATGACTTCGTGGCTGGCCAACGCGCCGGTTTTTTCCAGGCACTCGAATAAGTAGTCGCGTTCGACGTCGACGTCGGGGGCAGTGACGTGCGTGATCTGGCCGGTGGTGCGGCTCAGGCCGACGTGCGCATCGTACACGGCCGAGCCGATCCAAATCGGTCGTCCATCTTGGTTCGGCTGATCGAGCTTCCAGAAGCGCACATGGTGCCGGTGCCGCGGGTTGTCGCCGACCGGCTGCTCGAAGGCCGCGTCCTCCTTCCGCCCGAAAAGATAGAGACTACTGACCGGGGCATTCGCATCGGGACGCGCGAGCACCGTGTCGGCAGCGATCTTGAGATCGCTCTCGATGCCCAGCGCTGCGGCCGAAAACCACCCTGCGGTTTTCATGATCTCGTCGAGCTGTTCGCGCGTGCCGACGAGCGCCACATTGAGCGGATCGCCTGGGTGATGGTCGCCCGTTTGCGTGATTCGCGGGCTGTCGTCGAGCGCCGGATGGTGCTTGGCGTACGTCTTCCAAAGTTGTGGGATCAGAAAATACGACGTCACGAGCCAGGCCACTAGCAAGGCGAGCATCATGCGAGCGATCGACATTCGTCGTCGTAGTTCTGCAGGCGAGGAGACTGAAGTGGAAGATTCTGGTTCGTCCATCGTGCGTTTCTTTTCCAGCGGCAAGCCTTGCTTGCGCCATTATTCGAAGAGGTTTTCCGAGCCGTCGGTTGGCGGGGCTCCCGCCGCTGGCGTGGCCGGGTTTTTCAGCCGCACGAAGAGCCATTGTTCGGTGCGATCGGGTCCAAGGTGGACGAGTGCCGGTGCTTCGTCCTTGGTAAGATTGTAGAGGCCGGTTTCGATGACTGGCGAGGTTTTGTCGCCCACGGTGAACGCAACGCGCTGGGTCTGGAGATTGGCCGAGCCGTGAATAGGTTCGGTCACCTTGTCTGCAGAATCCTGGAAGTTGCCGCGGAGAATGCCTTGTTTGTTGATGGCGAGTTGGAACACGTCGTGCGAAGTTTTCTCGCCGTTCTTAGTTAGCAGAAACACGCCCAGCGGAAGCCAATCACCGTCGCTCGAGGCAGCGGCTTGTGTGCCCTGACTGGCAAGGGTTTGAGCCTGATTGTAATACTCGGTGGGCGTGCCGGCATCCTGACCATCGACGTACACGCCGTCGTCTTGATAGACGACACTGGTGCCATAGTTGTAATAGATGGGCTCTCCATTGGCGAAGTCGACGTAGTCGTCGAGCGTGGCCCAACTGCAGGGATACCAACAGCTGCCCGCGGCCCAGCCGGCAGCGATCCACGCGCCAGGATGGTTGGTGTACCAGCCAAGGCCAAAGTCATTCCAATCGTGAAAGCTGCCACGGACAGTTGTGGCCGTAGCATAACGATCTGCAGGCGAGACCCGCGCGAAACCGGCCGCATAACCGTGTGGTCCGGCCGCGAAGCCTCGCGCAGCGACGCCGCCCGCGGGGCCGC
>JBGSUJ010000009.1:0-30937 GCA_041753435.1 Pirellulales bacterium
GAGCACCGCCATGATTCAAGTCAGCCAAACGCATCTCATGCTCCGGCGGCTCGCGCCGGCCGACGAGCGACAATTCCGCTACCGAGCCCGAGCGGCTTAAAACCTCACAAAAACCTGCAAATCTTTTTCGGATAGACTCTCAAAATCCCCGCCCCTAATCATGAACAAACCCGCCCCACCTTCAAAGTGCAGGATGCACCCCCAGCTGCTATCGCCGTGCAACTCACCTTGACTCCGCTGGGCAGCACGTCTATCCTCCGCAGCGCGCCGGATTGGGCGAGCGGAAATGACAGCCCATGGCCGATCAAACTTGTCAGGCAAAGACCGCGTAGTAACAATAATCGGCAGGTTCGGCAATGACCCCTGTGGAGCGGACTCGACCGCTGCCGTCGGCATGACCACTTAATCCTGTTTGCCGATAATTTGCTTCCTTTTATCACCATTTGCCAATAAGGTTGTGTACCAAACAGGACGCGTGCCGCCGGCCTCCGCAAGTAGCCGCTGTGACCCGCGCCAACCGTCGATGGATCATCGCTATAGCCCGTACAGGACATGCGTTAGCTGCGATCGCTCGCCAGGAGATTTTGTTGTCCACGCGACCGTGGATTGCCCGATGTTAATTGTACTCTTGCACTCGCGTTCGCGGGGTAGAACAGAGCAATAGACGAATTTTTGACCATCCCGATTCAACACTTCGTCTCTTAGAGAACTATCACTCGTCAGTTAGCCACCTTTACAACACCAGCGCCATAGCGATACAGCAATCGACGCCTCGTCGAAACCAAGTTGGAGACCGGAACCATGCAGATGCCCAGCCCGATCGGACCCTCACACGTCAGAATCTCGAAGCTCCACGGCCCTCAAGGCATCAATGCCCCGCATGTTCCGTTTCGCGGCCAGGCTGCCGAAGGCGCCGCGAAACCGCAAGCGGCAGGTGACAGCTTAACGATTTCTTCTGCTGCCGAAGCAGCGCTGAAGGTGACAGAAACGGCCGGTATCCGTCAAGATGTGGTCAGCCGCATCCGCAGCGAAATCGCCGCTGGCACCTACGAAACCTCGGCTAAGCTCGATGCGGCGATGAATCGATTGCTGGACGAACTCGGCTAGTCCGACACCTTGTCCGACACCTCGTACGAATCGTCGCGGTCGAATCCTGCACTCGTTTGTCAGTAAGGGAATTGACATCCGCTTGCCAGCCTGATCGTCTCAAGCTCGTCGATCATGCTCCCGAGTTGCTCGACGAACTCGCCTTGGCCTTCAGAAAAGCGCCCTCCTGAACCTAAGCTTCACACCGTCTGCGAAAATAGCCTTGGCTACTGCACCGGCCGCAGCTGGCTATGAGCGAGGATAACTTTCTTTTGGCCGACAGTGGCAAATTGGATCGTCGCTCGGCGGTTTTTGCCGGCACCTGAAAGGGCCACGATCTTCCCTGGGCCGTATTCGGGGTGCATCACAGTCATGCCGAGTTGAAAAACGTCGGGCGAGACACGGGGCAGGGCGGTGGCCTCGTCCTCCCTCAAGTCGCGTGCCAGGATGGCGGCAGTGGTGATTGCCGAGGCCGCTACCGAGAAAGTTGATTGGTCCCCAACAAACGCTTCGACAGACACTTCCTCGAGTTGCCAGTCGCCCCGCGAGGCCTCACTCGATCTGCTTCCGGCAATCCAGTCTTCCGTAGCATCGGGTTCTTCCCAAGACTCGTGAGATTCCAGCTCTTGCTTGGCAATCTGGGCCGTTGCCTTATCGACGAGTTCCAGTTCCTCGCGAGGCATCTCCATCAGGAAGGAGCTCGGAATGGTCCGCCTCCGCACGCCGCGGAAGTCGCGCGTAAAGGCATAGGAAAGCTGCAATTCGTCCATGGCACGTGTTAGACCGACAAAGGCCAGCCGGCGCTCTTCTTCCAATTCGTCCGGGTGGCGACCAACACGCTCGTGAGGTAATACGCCGTCCTCAAACGCGACGATGAACACTACCGGAAACTCCAGCCCTTTGGCAGCGTGGAGTGTCATTAGTGTCACTTTTTCGGTGTCGGTTTCCCAATCGTCAGTCTCGTTCACGAGCCAGGCTCGCTCGAGATATGCTTCGAGCTGCCCGCCAGCGGCACCGTCGGTCTCTCGCCGTTCGATGCGATGCTGTTCGTCGAAGCCTCGCGCGTCGGTCAATAATTCCTCGATGTTGGCCAGCCGGTTCTGATCCTGCTCGTCGTCGCTCTCGGATAGCGAAGCACGGTAGCCGGAGGCTTCGAGAACCGTACCGATTACCTCTTCAACACTTCCCTCCGACGTGCCGCCGAACGCCACGGCGGATATCCGGTCGACAATTTCGACAAATGCCAGCACTTTGGCTGCCGTTGCTTTCGTCAGGCCATCGACTTCGGCGGCAGCGCGGGCTGCTTCCAACAAAGAAATGCCGCAGCGGTCGGCGCGCTCATTGAGCCGGTCGATTGTTTTCTTCCCAATGCCCCGTGGCGGCGTATTGACCGTTCGCTCGAAGGCAATGTCATCGCGCGGATTATTCACCAGCTGGCAATAGGCGAGCACGTCCTTAATTTCCTTGCGGGCGTAGAATTCCTGGCCGCGTACTATCTGGTAGGGCACATTCGCCCGTCGCAACGCTTGCTCTACCACTCGCGACAAAGCGTTCACACGGTAAAAGATCGCAAAGTCGCTCGCCGTGCGGCGGCCGGCAGCAAGCGCGGCAGCGATCTGCTCGGCGATCGCGTTGGCCTCGTGGTTCTGGTCGGCGTACAGCGTCAACCGCACGGGAGTCCCTTCGTCATTCTCGGTCCATAGACGCTTCTGCTTACGACGCAAATTGTGGCCAATCAACTCGTCGGCAATTCGCAATATCCGCTTCGTGCTACGGTAATTCCGCTCTAGCCGCACAATCCGCACGTCGGGATAGTCTTGCTCGAACTCGAGGATATTATTGAGGTCTGCACCCCGCCAACCGTAAATCGACTGATCGGGATCGCCGGTAACGGCCAGATTCGGATAATCCGAGGAGAGCGCGCGCAGGATCACATATTGGGCTTTGTTTGTATCTTGATATTCATCCACCAGCACATAGCGATAGCGCTCGTCGAGTTCGCCGCGAATTTCAGGATGTTCATACAGCAACTGCGCCACATGCAGCAAGAGATCGTCGAAGTCGACCGCTGCCGAGGCGAGCATCCGCTCTTGATATCGCGGGTAGACTTCCGCAACGACATGGCTGAGCGCGCTCCCCGGCTTGGGCTCGTAACGGTCGGCTGTAATCAACTTGTTCTTAGCACTGGAAATCGCCTCGGCAATCCGATCGGGTGTGAAATGCATCGTCTTGATGCTGTGAGTTTCGATCACCCGTTTGATGGTTTGGCGAGCGTCGTTCATGTCGTAAATTGTGTAGTTGGGAGCGAGGCCGACGCAATCGGCATACTGCCGAAGCAGCCGAGCACCAAAACGGTGAAAGGTACTAAGCCAAACTCGCATACCCGGTGCCAACTCAGCTACGCGGCGCTGCATCTCGTCGGCCGCCTTGTTCGTGAAAGTGAGTGCCAATATCTGCGACGGCCGCACTCCGCTGGATAACAGGTGGGCAATGCGATGGGTGATGACCCTCGTCTTGCCGCTTCCTGGCCCGGCCAGAATGAGTAGCGGGCCGTCGCGGTGCAAGACAGCCTCACGCTGCGGTTCGGTGAGGTGATCGAGGCATTGGTTCATGGCATCTATCCGTTTCTTACTGACTTGCATTCTGTGTGGCGGAGTCCTCTCTAGCATCTTTCCTTATCAGCCCCCACTCGTACATCCCCGCCCTGCATGGCGGAAGCTGTTCTTTGCTAGCACCCGACTAGGCGAACTCAAGATTTTGCAAAAAAAGCTTTCTTCTTGGCGGAAAGTTGGTATACTCCCCAGCAAACTGGGGCGGCGCTGGATTGCGCACTGATTCTGGCAGGGATGCCCGCCCTCATCCTGCCACACACCTGTTCCCAGGGAGGGACCCCACCATGACCCGTATTCCGCTCAACCGTGCTTTCGAACAATCGCTAGATGTCCGTCAGCGGCTCGAAATGAGCACGGCCGAAATCGGCCTTGCGGTGCGGACCACGAACTGCCTCGAAGAGCGAGGCGTCTTCACGGTCAACGATCTTTTGCATTGTACCCGCGAAGATCTTTTGAGCATCTCAAACTTTGGCGAGAAAACGCTCGAAGAAGTCTACAAGTCCCTCGAAAATGTCGGGTTCTATCGGCCGAATAAACAGCCGATGGCCGTGGCCTAAATACAGGCTGAGACCTGAGGAAAGTTAGTCGCTCTTGTCCGCCTTGCTTGAGCGGGGCGACAGGATTGCGCTGCTTCTTGAATGGTGCGCGTTTAGCGCTACGAGCCACGGCTGCTACAATAGGCTGCATGGCGATCCGTCTGCAATTGTTTGTTAAAAAGCGCGGTCGGCGACGTACCGGCTCGCGTTGGTTCGGCCAGCTTGGCGTTGCGCTAGTCGATCTAGGGCTCGTCTCGATTGGCGTGGGCGGCCTTTTCTGGCTGCTCTCGCGCGTGCTCCTGGTCGATGGCTCGAAACACGGCTGGTTGGCGTGGGCCGCCTTGGTGATTCCGTTAGCACCGATCGTGTATGGCGTGGCCGATTTATTCGTCTTCGTTTGGCGCAGCATGGCATCGACCGAGCGGCGCGCGGCTGTTGTGCAGAAAGCCACGGACTGGGAACTTACTGGCATGGGCCCGCTGCCTAACCGTCCAGTTCTCCCCGCACTGCCCCCCATCGACTCGGTTGTCGATAGTCCCGGCTTGCGGCTCGCTTACCGGCTGCCAAGCGACGCAGCTTCCGGTCAATTGTCGTTTGCCCTGGCAACTGTCGCTGCTGTTTGGAACACCTTAGTGGCCGGTTTCGTGATTCAAGTCGCGAGGCAGTATCTCGCGGGTCATCCGAATTGGTTGCTCACCTGGCTGATTGTGCCCTTCGTGCTCGCCGGTGGATGGACCATCTACGCGCTGGTCCGACAACTTTTGCTTACGACTGGCACGGGGACCACGCTGCTCGAAATTGCAGACCAGCCTCTATTCCCGGGGCGCAAGTACGAGGTCTTCTTGTCCCAGACCGGCCGACTCCCGGTACGCTGGTTCCAGGTACAACTGGTATGTGAAGAGCGGGCCACTTATCAACAAGGTACCGATACTCGCACCTCCACCGCGTGCGTTTATCGAGAAACCGTACTCAACGAACGAAAATTTGAAATACCGCCAGGCGGCGCATTCGAGACGCATTTCGCGATCCACGTGCCGGAAAGTGCCATGCACTCGTTTTCGGCTGCCCACAACGCCGTCTCCTGGGCCTTGGTCGTGCGGGGTCGGATGGCGCGCTGGCCAGAATTTGAACGCTGGTTCCCACTTTGCGTCTATCCCATTTCGGCGTCGATACTCAGTGCAGTGCAGACTACGGCTATTCCCGTCTCGACCGTCGGCAGCGAGCACAGCACACCATGATCGAAACACCCTCCGTTGTGCTGAAACTCGACTCAGCAACCGCACAGTACCAACCCGGCCAGCGGCTGAGCGGTCACTTCCTGGCTGAAGGCGCGGCGCGCTGGCCAGTGCGGTCTGTGGAACTTTCCATCCTTTGGTATACAGCAGGGCAAGGGGAAGAGGATTTTGCTGTCCACCACTTCGAGCGAATCGTCGACGAGCCAAGCCGACCACTCGATCTGCGCTTGCCACATCGCTTCGCCACGCAATTGCCACCGAGTCCACTCAGTTATGACGGCCGGATCGTCAAAGTCTGTTGGTGTGCGCGGCTGCGCATTTTTCCGCATCAAGGGCCGGAAGTGGTCCGTGAATCACCGTTCCGCTTGGGTCAGGTGCCCGCAGCACCGGAAGAAACATGAACGATAATTCGCACCAGAATCCGGTGATTCCCTCGCGGCAGGCAAACCCCTTTGCTTCCTGCTGGACGCGCCCGGGAACAATCCCATTCCAATTCCCGGCGGATGTGTCCCCCGAGATACTTCTCAACGATTTGGCCGCCGCAAATTGGTGGGGTGAAATCGTCGGCGCTCATGGCTCCGGCAAATCAACCTTGCTTGAATCGCTCAAGCCCTGGCTGGTCGCGGCTGGCCGCAGCGTTTCAGCCTTTACCCTGCGCGACGGTGAGCGTCGACTTCCCCCGGACTTCCTCCGGACCGCATGCACCGCGCCGCGACCGCTAGTCATCATCGACGGCTACGAGCAACTCTCCATGATCTATCGCCTGTACCTTCGAAACTGTTGTCGACGCGCTTCCGCAGGGCTCCTCATCACATCACATGTGCGGGTCGGTCTGCCGTTACTTTTTCACACGCAACCTAACTTCGCGCTGGCGACCTTGCTAGTGTCCAATCTCACGGCGCATATTTCTTCACCGATCGGAATCGCAGACATCGCTGCTAGCCATGCCTGCCATGGCAGCAACGTGCGCGAGCTATTGTTCGCGCTCTACGATCGACACGAACGGCTCGTTCGGACCACGACCATCGCAGGTTGAACCGCCGCGGTTTTCCCTACGTATCGAGTCGAGTCTACGCTAGATGCAATACCATCAGTCAAGTTGCAACGGGAGAAACCCTAGCGGATTGCCAAGCGATGAGTAGTCCTGACGGTGCTAGGGGGTAGTGATGTTGCCATTATGCAGCACGACTTGCCAGCATGTTGAATCTCGGCAACCTCTTCGACTCCCAGGTCGGCGATGGACTACAATTGACAAGTTGTGAGTCAGCTCTTGGCCGCATTGGGTTCAAAGCTGCTCGTGTCGCGAGTCCAATCAGATTGCTGAAGACGCGATCTATAGCGGACCAAACGAAGTGAACGCTCCGACGTATTGGCTGTATTGGCTTACGTAGTCAGCATAGTTTGCCGGATGGTTAGTGATTGCCTAGGGTGTATTTTTCGCCAATTCCGAAATTCGACTCCGAGGATTCTTGCGTTTTGTAGTTTCTACGATTACACCAAATAGAAGACTTATCTCCTTGTAGCTTCGAAAGTGAGAGAACTTGTCATGATCGCCAAACAGACGCTCCGCGTGTTCACACTGCTTGTCGCTGTTGCCGCAGCCATCGTTAGTGCCGATGCCATGGCTGCGTGTACCTCGTGCGGTGTACCGGTCGCGACTTCCTCGGTTGTTGGGACCGCACCTGTCACCTATCAGGCCGCCTTCGCTCCTGCAACGACCACGGCATTCGTACCGGTGGCGTCGACATCCTATTCCAGCGGTTGGTATCCAGGCTACTGGCTCGATCGAGCGAATCGTTCGATTTGGGGCGTACCTAGTACAACTACGTTCTACGCGCCCGTAACGACAGCCAACTTCGCACCCGTAACGACAGCCAACTTCGCACCCGTAACGACAGCCAACTTCGCACCCGTGACGACAGCCAACTTCGCACCCGTGACGACAACGAGTTTTGCTCCAACCTGCAGCACCTGCACCGCGCATTTTGCTCCCGCCTGCAGCACCTGCAGCACTTGTTCGGCCAGCACGGTCAGTTTCGCTGCTCCGGCCTGCGATGCTTGCACGGCAGGTGGCGTGACTCAAGCCGCTCACATCGAATCGATGCCGTCCGCTGCTTCGGCATCGACTTTCATTCCGCAAACATCGGGCACCGCTAGTTCTACAATGGAACCCCAACCTACGCTTGATCCAAACCAACAAGTTCCAGGCGAGCGGACGATGCAACAAACCGACAAACCTCTGTCTGCCGAGCCGCCGCTGCCTGCGGAATCGCCTTCGCCCGACGAGCCGCCCTTGCAACCTCAGCCGCAAGCCGACACGACCGACGACAGCACCACCAACATCCAAGCCCCGCAGTTGTTCGATCCGAATGACCGCACGGCTCGGCGTCACCCAGCGCCAGTTTGGACGGCTGTCTATCATCAGACGGCTAAAGCCGAAACGGCCACCCAAACCGTTTCATTCCCACAAGCTATCTCACTTGAGCAGGCAGAACTCGACGCGGAAGGTTGGGCCAGCGCTGCGGAGTAATCGTGCCTTCAAGTGATTCATTCGCCAGAATGTTGGCGGCGTCGGCAGCGACACTGAAGGAACGAACTTGTACTCTCGGTTCAGAACTGCAAATACCACGCTAGCGTGCAACAAGCACTGAGCAAGGAGCTTCGTTAATAACGCGCGCAGAAGTGCTGCCGACCAATAGCCGCTGCACGGTACTACTGCCGCGACTGCCGACGACCACCAGGTCAATTTTCTTTTGAAAAATTGCCGCTAGAATCTGCTCGCTCGCGTTCCCCTCAGCGACGACTGGTTCAGTCGAGCGAAACATTGCCGGCAGTTTGCCTTGATACTCTTGCAATCCAACTTTGGCATGGACTAACTGTTGCTCATGTTCTTTCTGCCACGCTTCGGCCATCGCTTGTACATCCGGGTCACGCTGGATAGGAGGCAGCCAATCTGGCAATTGGTGCATCGACATCGGCGGCACGACGGAAATCACCCAGCCTCGCGCATCGGCCGCCCAGGTCAGTTTTCCGATCACTAAAGCGATCCGCTCGCCAAACTCTGAGCCGTCGTAGGCCGCGAGCACTTGGAAGCTGCCGTCTGCGACACCGGCAGTCTTTTCGCTCGCTGGTTCGCCTGCTGTCTTCACCACGAGCACGGGAACCAGTGCCGAATGGACGACCGCGCGGCTCACGCTGCCCAATAAAAATCGCTCGAACATTCCCGTACCGCGGAAGCCGACTGCAATCAACTCGACGCTGCGTTCGTTGGCAATCGTCAGCAAACGGTCTCCCGGCGAGCCGGTTATTTCCATCCGCTCCGTTTGCTCCTGCCAAGCTTCTGGCAATCGTAGCATCGCCTCGTCGAAGACCGCAGCACTGAGTGCACCCTGCGCCCGGTCGGCCACGCCGGGATCCAGTTGATCATCCAAAAGATAAGGCAGCGGCGGCGAAACATGCGCCAAAATCAGTTGGTCACGCTCGGCTGATAGCAGCCGACCGACAAACGACACCGTTGCCAGCGAGTTCGAAGAGCCATCGACGCCCAAAAGAACTTTCATGTCCAAAAGTGTATCCGAGAGCCAGAACATCGGATAGCCGGCATTCCCCTCCGCAGCTAAAATGCCCAAGGTACAATGGGGAACCAGACACCATTTCACGACAATGCTCGCTTATACTTTCGGGGACTTCAATGAGCTGCTCAAATCGTCTGTCCGTCGTCGCCTTGCTGTTCGGGACTTCGCTCGCCCAGGCTGCCACCTACGACTGGCCGCAATGGCAGGGCCCACGCCGAGATAACTCTACCGCCGAGACTGGACTGCTAAAGTCCTGGTCAGAGGGCGGCCCCGAGGGAATGTGGCTCTTCGACGATTGCGGTTACGGTTACGCTGGATTCTCGATTGTCGATGGCAAGCTATTCACGATGGGCGGTCGCGCAGAAAAGTGCCAACTCATTGCCCTCGACGCGGAATCAGGCGAGGAGTTATGGTCTGTTAGCCTCGGGCCTATGCTCGAGAATGACTGGGGTGGCGGGCCGCGTTCCACGCCGACCGTCGAGAACGGATTCGTGTACGCACTGGGCGGCAAAGGGGCGCTGGTGTGCGTTCGAGCCCAAGATGGTAGCGAAGTTTGGCGGGCCCACTTGCAGGACGACCTCCACGGCACCGAGCCAACCTGGGGTTACAGCGAATCGGTGCTCGTTGATGGCGACCTGCTGCTCTGTACCCCCGGAGGGGCTGAGGGGGCCATCGTGGCGCTGGACAAGGCGACCGGCAAGGTACGCTGGCGAACCACCGAACTAGACGACTCGGCCCATTATGCCTCGATCCAACGGGCGGAGATCAACGGCCAGCCGCAGTATATTCAGCTCTTTGAAAAGCGCGTTGTGGGAATTTCGCCTCAGGATGGCAAATTGCTTTGGGAGGCTGAGTTCCCCGGCCGGGTTGCCGTGATCCCTACGCCCATCGTGCGCGATAACAAAA
Source organism: Pirellulales bacterium (assembly GCA_041753435.1). Lineage (GTDB taxonomy): Bacteria > Planctomycetota > Planctomycetia > Pirellulales > Lacipirellulaceae > DASYDU01. The sequence goes on from JBGSUJ010000009.1 coordinate 9,951, forward strand.
TCTTCGTCACCGCCGGTTACGGCTCGGGCTGTATGCTCGTTGAAATCAGCGCCGCGAACGAAGCCACCCAGTTGTACGACGAAAAAGCGTCGAAACGGATGAAAAACCATCATGGCGGGGTCATTCGCCAAGGCGACTACTTATATGGTCATTCCGACGGCGTCGGTTGGTTGTGCATGGCGTTCGACACTGGCAAGCAAGTTTGGCGCGAGCGTGAAGCACTAGGAAAAGGGGCGATTGGCTATGCCGATGGCATGTTCTACTGCCTGGGCGAAGACGACGGTCAAGTGGTATTGATCGAAGCGTCGCCGGTAGGCTGGGAGGAACGAGGCCGATTCACACTCGAACCACAGACCGAAATCCGCTCCGATCGCGGTAAAATCTGGACTCACCCCGTCATCTCGAACGGCAAGCTCTATCTCCGCGATCAAGATCTTGTGTACTGCTACGATGTCAAGGCGGATTGACTTACTTCGCTTTGCCGCCGGCAGTTTCCACTTTCTTCTTTTCCTCGATCACCGGCTTGAGCACCAGTCGTACCGGCGTGCCCAGGGCAGGAATCCGCTCCGTAAATGCTTCGAAGGCGAGCGCGTCGTTCGATTGCGAACTCTCGACAGGTATATCGAATGCCGCCGTGCCAAAGTTCGACACGCAAATGAAGTCGCCCCCTTCGGCCTGATAATAATCCTTGCCGGTTTCCTCGTCGGTCCAAAAGCGGCTGCCGGCAAATACGAACGGATAAGACATTGCCTTGCCGGTCTGCATATCGCGGACCCACTCCTGTGCCCTCGCGTTCTGCATTTTCCCCTGCTCATCGCGCCACTCGACGCTGATTTCGATCTCGGTGCCGACTGGCGGCTTGAATTCCGGCACAAATTGGGCCGGATGGCCAGGCTCGGCCCCCAAGCGCAACAGGCCTGCATGCACCAGAAAGGCCTTCGTATCGGCCGTGACGACCGATTCATGCTCTTTGGTATTGCGCAGGCAGGCAAACATCTCCAGCATCCCGCGGCGGAGAGATACCTGCCCATCGACAAGAATGACGCCCTGCTTCGCATCGAGCCAAACGTCGAAATCGGGAGACAGCTTGGTCGCCCCTGCAGGGGCGGGCAGCTTTGCGGGCGCGGCGGCTGGCTCTTCGCCTGAGGCCCAAAGACTCGCCACCATCCCACAGCTTACGGCCAGCAGGCCACACCGAAGTACAAACTGAAGAAGTTCCATCGACGTATCTCCGTCAAGCGGTTGGCTTTGAACGGCTCGCCGCTGGCCAAAAGTGACCGCTCCTTGCCCGTGGCGGCGCGACTCTTGTAAGATACTCCCCTCGGACACAATCGTCTATCAGACCCACCACCTGAACTCCGGGAATCGGACGCTATGGCCATCGCTTTTACGGATCAGCCTACAAGTGGCCCCTTCCATCGCACGACACTCTGGCACCGCACTGCGCCCCGCGACCTCTTCAAAGCTTGGTTCTCGGGCGACGATCAGCGCCGGTGGCTCGTCTGGAAAAAGCATCTCGCCCGGAGAAAGCGGCCTGAGGATAACTCGTTTCTACTAGGTAAGCAGCCAGCCATCTTTTGGGGTTGGCCTAAGTCGTGGCGGCGAGACGAATTGGCGCATGCCTCCAGTGCATTGGTCCGTTCCAATGCCATTCAGGCTGCCAGCAGCGCTAGCTTCATCGAGTTGCCGCAGGCTCTCGAAGTCGTATCCGCGGCTTACGCGCTGCCCGATCTTGCTGACGAACTCTCGGCCGGTCCTTGGTGGAGCCTTGCCGAGTCACTTCATCGGTTAGCCTGCGACGCTCAGCAATTACGCGTCGAAGCCACAGACGATCCTGAAAATATTGTCCGGCAGCAAATGCTTTCCGGAGAATTGCCCTTGGCACTAAGTTGTTTGTTCCCCGAGTTGCAGCCAATGCGTTCGCTGCGTCCGTCAGCCAGAGACACGCTCGCGGAAGGTCTGATCGCTGTGACTGATGGCGAAGGCTTGCCACATGCCCGGCTACTTCCGGTCATTGGACCGCTGTGGGCAAGTTGGACCCGAGCGCGCGCCTTGGGCGACAAGCTACATCGTGGTGCCTGGTCGCGCGACGCAGAAACGCAGTATCAGTGGCTTGTCCGACGTTTGATTCGCATGCTCGATCGCGACGGCCGCGTGGTACTTGGTGAAACAGACTCTGCCAACCAGCCAAGTCTCAAGCCGATTCTCACTGCGGCACTGAAGCTTGTGGGCGACAAGGCAGACTGTGCCGCCGCTGCCACTGCAATCGCAAAGTCGGTGGTCCCGCGCGAACTTGAGTACAACTGCAAAAAGCTGCCCGCTGCCTCACTCGAATCGACCTGGTCGTGCTTGGCTGTCTTGGCCAGCGATTGGAAGAAATCAACGCCCCGACTGAGCATTGCCTATGCAGACGACCCTCTCCGAATTGATTTCCGGCTCGGTGGACGCAAGCTGATCTCCGGCGAATGGACCATGGAAACCATTAGCAATGGCCAGCGAATTAGCCCGCTCGGCAGCTGGGAACAGCTTTGCTGGCAAAGCGACAAGAAATGCGACTTTCTCGAACTTGGTGTCGATCTGGCTGAGGGCGTACGGGTCGAACGCCAGATGGTTCTGGCCAAACGCGATCGAGTACTGCTCGTTGCCGATATCGTTTCGACGGCCGATGGAGAGCCTCGCGATCTGCGTCATACATTTAGCCTGCCACTCGGTCGTCGAGTTTCTTGGCTGCCGGAAACAGAGACCCGTGACGGTGTGCTGTGCTGCAAAAAACAGTGCACTGCCGTACTGCCACTCGGCCTCCACGAATGGCGCGCGGACCCGCGCGGCGGAACACTGGTCAGCGAAAATGGCCGCCTGACGTTAGCCAACCAGGCCAGCGGCAAAGCGATGTATTCCCTGCTGTTATTAGATCTTGACCCCACGCGATCCAAAAAGGAACGGACCTGGCGACAGTTGACGATTGCCGAATCGCTCCAAGTGGTGCCCCGCGACGCGGCGGTCGGCTTTCGGGCACAATCGGGAGACGATCAATGGCTCATCTACCGCTCGCTCGGCCCCAGCGCCAATCGCAGCCTGTTGGGACAGAACATCGCCACAGAATTTTCCGCCGGTCGCTTCGAAGATACGGGCATCGTCGCCGAATGGATCGCGATTGAAGCTGAGTAACAGGTCTCATGTCAATTGCTGACAACTTGCGGCAAGTGCGTGACAGGATCACAGCGGCGGCCCAACTGGCGGGTCGCAATCCGCACGAAATCACGCTGGTCGGTGTCACCAAGTATGTCGGCGCCGAGCAAGCAGCCGAGCTAATCACTGCGGGCTGCCTCGACCTCGGTGAGAGTCGCCCCCAAGAACTCTGGTCGAAAGCCGGCGAGTTCGCTTCAGCGCGCGGGAATCAGTCGCCCGATGTCCGTTGGCACCTCATCGGTCACTTGCAGCGCAACAAGCTCCGCCGCACACTACCCCAAGTGTCTCTCATCCACAGCGTCGATAGCCTGCGACTGCTCACCGCCATCGATACGGAATGGCAATCTTTAACGGCTGCGTCAACTGTACCAACCCCGCCCATCCGCGTCTTATTCGAAGTCAACACGTCTGGCGAAGCGGCCAAGCAGGGACTCGCACCCAGTGCCGTAGAGTCGATTCTGGATACAGCTCCCCGGTTTCCCCACGTCTCAATTTGTGGTCTGATGACGATGGCTCCCTGGCAGGGCGGCCTCGCTGCCGCAGCGCGCTGCTTTGCCTCGCTCCGAGAGATTGGTGAGCGAACGCAACTCAAAGAACTCTCGATGGGCATGAGCGGCGATTTTGAAGTGGCCATCCGCGAAGGGGCCACGATCGTCCGTGTCGGCTCAGCCCTCTGGGATTAACTTTACCGTCATTGAACGGCTGGGATTGCCCAGCGTTCCCCACAATTCTCATGCCCACCATCCAACAACTCTCCGCGAGCGTCGTCAATAAAATCGCCGCTGGCGAGGTGATCGAGCGCCCGGCCAGCGTCCTCAAGGAACTGTTGGAAAACTCAGTTGACGCCGGCGCCACGCGAATCGACGTCAGTGTAGAGCAGGGGGGAGGGGAGCTGATTCGCGTGGCCGACAATGGCTGTGGCATTGCCGTCGGCGAACTGCCGCTGGCCGTCGCCAGCCACGCCACCAGTAAAATCCATCAGGCAGACGATCTCTTCAGCGTCCGCACTCTCGGCTTTCGCGGTGAAGCGCTGGCCTCGATAGCCGAAGTCAGCCGGCTGATTCTTCGCAGCCGTACTGCCACAGCCGATGGCGGAGCCGAACTCGAGATTATCGGCGGCCAATCGCGTGGAGTCACACCTGTGGGCTGCCCTGGTGGCACTACGATCGAGGTGCGTAACTTGTTCTTCAATACGCCCGTGCGGCATAAGTTCCTCCGCTCCACACAGACCGAAATGGGCCACACCACCGAAGCCCTCACGCGACTCGCGCTGGCCCACCCGCAGATTCACTTCACGCTCGCCCACAACGGCCGGCTGATGCACGACCTCGCGCCGGTCGACGATATTCGCCAGCGGGTCGTAACCTTCTTCGGTCAGGAAATCGTCACCGATCTCATCCAAATCGAAAGCACAGCCGACGGTGTCACACTCTCCGGCTATGTCGCCAACCCAATGCACAGCCGGGCACACGGACGGATGCAGTATTTGTTCCTCAATGGCCGCGCAATTCGCGATCGTTCTCTGCAACACGCGCTGAGCGAAGCCTATCGGGGATTGCTGCTCACTGGGCGGCAACCAATCTGCTTCCTGCGGCTCGACATGCCACCCGACATGGTGGACGTAAATGTGCATCCCACCAAGCAGGAAGTCCGCTTTCAAGATGGTGGCCGACTTTACAGCCAGCTTCTCGGCACGCTGCGCACGAAGTTTCTCACCACCGATCTCACCGCCCGTGGCAAGTCGCCGGCAAATTGGTCTGCGCCCGCGTTCGAAGAGTCGGCCGACGCCAGCGGCGGCGTGAGTCAACTCATTTACTGGGCAAAGGAGCAGCTCGGGCAGCAGCCGCGAGAAGCGGTCGCCGCGGCAATCGGCACACAGCGCTTTGGCGAACCGTTGCAACTACACCGGATCGATGTGCCACCGTTTCAACGATTCGATGCGGCTCACGCGACCAACACCCACCCTGAGGCCGCCCACGAGACTACTTCTTCCTCACCCGATGTGCATAACGCGCTGCAGGTCCACAATCGTTACCTCATCGTCGAGACCCAGGTTGGCATCGAAGTTATCGATCAGCACGCACTCCACGAACGAATCCTTTACGAGCAGCTCCGCGATCGTGTGCTTTCGGATTCGCTCGAGTCGCAGCGACTGTTAGTTCCCGAGCCAGTCGATCTTGCTTCCTCCGAAGCAGCGGCGGTATTGGAGCAAACCGCGTTGCTGGCTCGGCTGGGAGTCGAAGTGCAACCGTTTGGTGGTGAAACGGTGCTTGTCTCTAGCTACCCGGCGATGCTCGCCAATTGGCGGCCGGCCGAGGTGCTGCGTGATTTGGTTGATAAACTCCTGGCCGGTGGCAAGCACCCGGAACCACGCGACCTGCTCGACGAGCTTTTGCATATGATTGCCTGCAAGGCCGCTGTCAAGTTCGGAGACCGACTTTCGCCCGAAGAGGTCGAGGCTCTGCTCGCCCAGCGACATTTGGCCCAGGATTCCCATCATTGTCCACACGGCCGGCCCACTGCGCTCGTCTTTACCCGTGAAGACCTCGATCGGCAATTCAAGCGGATTTGATTCGCCGACCTATTTCGACGAAAATGAACTCCGGGGCTGCGACCAGCGACTTGTAACATCGCCGCCATTCCCCCTGACCCCTGACCCCCTGACCTCCAACCATGATTTGCGTCAGCATTGGCCGCAGCCGCCACAAACACATGCTCGCTGAGCACAAGCACCTCGTCGAACAGGGGGCCCAGATGGTCGAGTTGCGTCTCGACTACATTAGTTCGCGAGTCAACATTCAGCGGCTGATCAAAGATCGTCCCTGCCCAACGATCATCACTGTTCGCCGCGAACAGGACGGCGGCAAATTTACCGGCGATGAAGACGCGCGGCTTCGCATGCTCCGCGAAGCGATCGCCAACGGTGTCGACTACGTCGATCTGGAAGAAGACATTGCTGGTGAGATTCCGCGGTTTGGCAAAACCAAGCGGATCGTCAGCTATCACAGCTTCCGCAACACGCCCGACAATCTGCGGGAGCTTCACGATCGGCTTAAAACCAAGGATGCTGACATCGTCAAAATCGCCACCATGGCCAATCAGCCACGCGACAATGTCCGTGTGCTGGAAATGATGCAGGAGAGCGATGTCCCCACCATCGGCATGTGCATGGGCGATATCGGCACGCCTTCGCGGATTCTCGGCCCTAAGTACGGCGCACCTTTCACCTACGCCACTTTCCATCACGAGCGAGCACTGGCTCCGGGGCAACTCAGCTACCAGCAGATGGTGGAAGTTTACCGACACGATTCGATCAATCGCGAGACTGCCGTTTACGGCGTGATTGCTGACCCGGTTGGCCACAGTCTCAGCCCCCAAGTCCACAACGCTGCATTCGGTGAAGCAAGAATTGATGCCGTTTACGTGCCTTTCCGCGTACCGATGGATTCTCTCGGTCAGTTCATGGAAGACATGCCGCGTCTCGGACTCCGCGGACTGAGCGCGACGATTCCCCACAAGGAGGCGATCGCCAAATTCCTCACGAAGGTCGACCCGGCTGTAAAAGGTATCGGGGCAGTGAATACAGTGATCTTCAGGGATCTTGAGGTGCTTGGCTACAACACCGATTACAAAGCCGCGATGGATTCGCTCGAAGGCGCGTTCGGCACGGTTGGAGCCAACCCCAGCCCCATCAAAGACAAGCGCGTGCTGGTGCTGGGAGCAGGCGGCGTCGCCCGGGCGGTCATGTACGGCCTTGAACGCCGTGGTGCGAAAGCGACCATCGCCAGCCGCACACGGCCGCGGGCTCAGCACCTGGCCGATCAGTTCAGTGGCCGCGCCGTCGATTGGCAAGCCCGTCACAACGCAGAGGTCGATATCGTCGTCAACTGCACGCCGATCGGCATGCACCCCAACGTAGACGAAACTCCATTCGGCAAGTCCTACCTCAAGCCAGCCATGATCGTCTTCGACACGGTCTACAACCCTGAGTCGACACTGTTCTTGAAGGAAGCTAAGTCGCATGGCTGTCGCACCGTCACGGGCGTCGAAATGTTCATCCGCCAGGCAGCGTTACAGTTTATGCTCTTCACTGGCCGCGAGGCGCCCTACCAGTTGATGCGCGAAACGCTCAAACGCGCCATTGGCCCTGTGCGATTTTAAGCGATAATGGTTCGCGTCGGAGGCCACTCCCAATCTCGTTGAAGACGGTCTCCGGCCAAACCTCTTGCCGCATCAATTCGCTACCGCCACTATGCCCCACTTCGAGAATGCCACCATCTTCCTGATCGGCTACCGCGGTACCGGCAAGTCGACCGTCGGCCGCCTCCTTGCCGAACGCCTCGGCTACGATTCGATCGATACCGATGACGAAGTGGAACTCCGCACCGGCAAGTCGATTGCTGCAATCTTTGCAAATGCTGGTGAAAACGCTTTTCGCAAACTCGAAGCCGAAGTAATCGCGGAACTTTGCGGTCGCACACAAATTGTTGTGGCAACCGGCGGCGGGGCCGTCCTCCGCAAAACGACGCGCAGCGTGATGCGGGCCGCTGGGCCCATTGTCTGGCTGACCGCGAGCATCGATACCATTGCCGCCCGACTCGCTACGGACGATGCCAGCAGTTGCCGACGCCCAAAACTCACAGCCGCAGGCGGGAAAGACGAAATTGAAACCCTCCTCCAGCTACGAAAGCCGATTTACCGGGCGTGTGCTACATTTGTGGTCGATACTGAAGGCAAGAGTCCGGTCGTATTGGCCAACGAAATCCTGGTCAAACTGCTGTCACACGATCGCCCCAAGTGAGTAAGTTCGAATGCCCCGCATACCCACCACTCCCCCTTGGATGGACCCATGTTTCCGCTTGGCCTACGACTGACTATTCTATTCGTCGCGGGAATGTGGCTCGGTTCACTCGTCAATTGGGCCATCTATTCGCTGGCCTGGAACCCGCGGCCGATCTCGCCCTGGGGGCGTGCCCCTGTCGGAGTGCCGCCGCGCGGCTGGCTCGATCGAATACCTGTGTCCGGTTGGCTGACGCTAAACCGCGAAGCGATTCTTCACGGCCGATGGTTTTGGGTACGTCCGTTGCTGATTGAACTCGGCACCGGGCTGGCCGTGGCGGCGCTCTATTGGTGGGAAGTTGTCCAACTCGGACTCGTTCGCGGGCAGCTTCCCGCATCCCTCGCAGTCCCGCTCATGCCGCTGCACCTCGAGTTTTTCAGCCACCTGCTCCTACTGGGACTGATGCTCACGGCGTCATTTATCGACATCGATGAGAAAATCATCCCCGATGAAATCACGGTGCCCGGCACCGTGCTGGGGCTCGCACTGGCAACTATTCTCCCGATATCGTTATTGCCGCAGGTTGCTGAGCGAGCCATACCGCCCATGGTTGGCGCTGAGCTTGGCGTGGTGAATGGCAATACGTGGTGGCTCGAACCAGTAACTGCAATTGCACCCCACAACTGGCCGCCCTATTGGGGCGAGGCAGGCAACTGGCAATCGCTTCTCATCGCACTTGGCTGCTACTGGCTCTGGTGCTTCGCACTCACTCCGCGGATCTGGCGGGGGCGGCACGGGGTGGCACGCGCGCTACGATTGATCGAGGCCCGCGTCCAACGCGAACTCCTTCGGCCACCCCTCCGCGAATTGCTAATCGTCGGCACGCTCGCTATTTTTGTGATGTGGGTGTTTCGCGACAATGGCCCCTGGACCGGCCTGCTCACCGCACTCATTGGGCTCGCCAGCAGCGGCGGCATTGTCTGGGCTGTGCGGCTCATCGGCACGGCTGCCCTCCGGCGCGAAGCCATGGGCTTTGGCGACGTCACGCTGATGATGATGATCGGCACATTCCTCGGCTGGCAAGCTGGGCTGATCCTATTCTTCCTCGCGCCATTCGCAGGCCTTGTGATCGGCTTAATACAATTAATCCTGCGGCGCGACGATGTGATTCCCTACGGTCCGTTCCTCTGCCTCGCGGCCGCCGCCTGTGTCGTCTGCTGGGCGCCTGTCTGGATGTGGGCTCAGCCAATTTTCGGCATGGGGTGGCTGGTGCCGGCGGTGCTAGTCGTTTGCCTGGTATTGCTGGGCGTGATGCTCGCCATCTGGCAGGTTATCAAAGGCCTACTTCTTGGCGGCGTCGCGTGACCTACAGTATTAAGTTATGGGCTGGCATTGTGAAACGTTTTTTGAATTTGAGAATGGCCGCGAGCAGATCCGCGCGCGCCGCTACGGCGTCATCGAAACTGTCGGCGGGCGACTCGTCGCGGTTCAATTGCGTCCCTGGCCCAAGCTCTTGGCCCTACCCGAAATTTTCCCACTGGGACCTCGCTACCACGCTGTCGGCGCAACCGACCGTTGCTTGCTGTACTATAACCAGCCTTGGAAGATGCCGAATTTCCTCGCCCTCAAGTACGTCGTTTCGACGACCGGCACCAGTTACGCCACCTTTCGGGCCGCGCTCACGGTGCTCGATGCTATCGCCGAGCTCAAACGAACGGACGCGATCGTTTGCGATGCAGCCAACGTCCGCCTTTCCAACCGATTGATGAATCGGTTTGGCTGGGAACCCCATAAGCCCGAGCGCTGGCACCGGAACTTCATTCGCCGGTTCTATGGGCGCTACCCGGCCATCGCTTTACCAACATAACGGACTCGGCTAAATTGCCAGCGCTGCTAGCGGCAGCGAAAAGCTATTGTCGCCCGCCGCAGCAATTGCTACGCTTCGACCGCTTTTCACCACGCTGGACCAAACCGATGTCGCGTCTGGCGCTGCTGTTCACTGAACTACGAACCGCGACAGGACTCGTCGCCGTGTTACAACCGCCTGCCAGTCGGCTAGCTTTCACGCTGCCGATGCTGCTGTTCACACTTGCTGCCATGGGATGCGGTCAGATGGCGGGTGCGCCCGGCAGTCAGCAGGCAACGGCTGTGACGCTCTCGCCCGAGCAGCAGCAAGCCATCGCCATGCAGACCCAGCAGTACCAGCAGCGGGCGGCCGCGCTCGATCGCGACAATCAGGAGCTGCAATCCCTCTTGGCTCAATCGAAGCAACAAGCCCAACTGATGGAAGAGCAGGTGCGGGCAACGCAGATGCAACTACGCGACACCACCAATCAACTGGCCGCATTGCAATCCGACAATCATCAGCTGCAATCGCGGACCACCGCCATGGCCGCCTCCGTCCGTACGCAAAGCCAGGCCGAAATCCGCTCCAACAATAGCATGTTGCGAAATCTCACGATTACCAGCCTGCCCGGTGTACAGGTCCGTCAGGATGGCGACGTGATCCGCGTGGAAGTCCCCAGCGATCAGTTGTTTAACGCCGGCACGGCCCAACTGAAGTACGGCGCGGAGGAAACACTACGCAGCATCGGGGCCGACCTGATGCGCAACTATCCCCAGCAAATGATCGGCATCGAGGGCCACATCGATAACAACCCCGCTATCTCGTCTCAGCTCGCTAGCGCTCAGCACCTCTCCGTCGCTCAAGCCACAACAGTCTTCGATGCGTTGGTCCGCGCCTCCGGCATGTCGGCCAATCAGCTCTTCGTCGTTGGCCACGGTGCGAACCATCCGCTGGCATCCAACGCCACCGACGCCGGCCGAGCGCGAAATCGCCGGATCGAACTGGTGATCTACCCAGAAACCATGCCGCGATAGTTAGCCCTGACGCGGCCTCACTCCCCAGATTACAATAGCGAGAACTCACGCCCCATTCTCCGTGTCTGGCTATCGAATCTCAGCTCTGGACCCTCGACCTCTCCATGATCGCGATTATCGACTACGGAATGGGCAATCTCCGCAGCGTGCAGAAGGGATTCCAGCGCACCGGGCATAAGACGACGATCACTAATAACCCTGTGATTCTCGCCAGCGCAGCCAAAGTCGTGCTCCCCGGTGTAGGTGCCTTCCGCGACGCGATCGCAGCCCTACAAGGGCGCAATCTGGTCGAGCCGATCTTGTCGACTATCACCGCGGGAAAACCCTTTTTGGGGATTTGCCTGGGTTTGCAGTTGCTCTTCGAGCGCAGCTTCGAAGACGGCGAATATCGGGGACTGGGCGTAATCCCTGGCGACGTAGTGCGATTCGACCTCTCGCCTAATTTCAAAGTTCCGCATATGGGCTGGAACCAAGTAATTTTCAAGCGGCGGCCGCCGATTTTCGCTGGCATCGGTGAGGGAGCCTACTTCTATTTCGTCCACTCCTACTATGTTCGTCCCCGCGACGCCGCAGTAATCGCTACAGAAACAGACTATTCGCAACCGTTCTGCTCCAGCATTTGGCAAGGCAACCTGTTTGCCACGCAGTTCCACCCCGAGAAGAGCCAAGACGTGGGCCTTCGCGTGCTGAAGAACTTCGCCGAACTGGCGTGAGCTAATCCGCTGAGGTTCTGCTCAAACTACTTATCCTGAAACATCTTGCGCTGCGATTGCCATACGTCGGGGACTTGCCGACGCAGGTACCGTATGGCATATTTTGTATTCTCGGGTGCGCTGCTTCTCGCTCTCGATTTTCGAATTTCTCAACCGACCTTCACGTAACTAAGGCTTTCACGGAATTGGGGTCCATGCAAATTTGGCCGGCAATCGACCTTCGCGGCGGAAAGTGCGTCCGACTGCGGCAAGGTGACTATCAACAGGAAACCGTGTTTGCCGACGATCCGGCCGCGGTGGCTCGTCAATTCGTCCAAGCCGGCGCAAAGCATCTGCACATTGTCGATCTTGAGGGGGCCCGCGAAGGCCTCCCGGTGAACTTGCCAAGTGTTCAGGCAATCCTCGCCTCCATCGACATCGAATGTGAGCTCGGCGGTGGCATCCGCGATGAGCAATCAGTAACCGAACTGCTTGAATTTGGGCTCTCGCGACTGGTGATTGGCACCTCAGCCATTACGGATCCGGACGGGTTCCGCCAGTTGTGCCGCAAATACCCCGGCAAGCTGGTACTAGGGATCGACGCCCGCGATGGCCGGGTCGCGACCGATGGCTGGCTGCAAACTAGCGAAGTGGGCGCGATCGAAATGGCCCAGCAGTTCGCCGACGAACCCCTCGCCGCGATTATCTACACCGACATCGCCACCGACGGCATGCTGCGCGGCCCGAACGTGACTGCGATGGCTTTGATGCAGGAAGCGGTCGAGATACCCGTGATTGCCTCAGGCGGGGTGACCACGGCTGACGACGTGGCCCAGCTCGCCGCAGCAGGCTTGGCCGGCTGCATTATTGGGCGGGCCCTGTATGTTGGAACTCTCAAACTGGAGGACGCACTCCGCACCTCACAATGCGCGCAAACTTGACATCAGACCGTTCTCGTACTAGGCATGCCCCACAAACTACACGGAGAACTCGGATAATCTCAACAAACTTTCACCATAGAGATCGTTTCCAACATTCTTCTCCGTGACCTCTGTGTCCTCCGTGGTGAGAATTCATTCCGTCCAGGCAAGTAATGCTCCAAGCGTTACAAGGAAGCAGGAAACTAACATGACGCGAAACATTCAAGATATCCGCAATATCGCGGTTTGTGGGCACGGCTCGGCTGGGAAAACTTCTCTCGTGGACCAACTGCTGGTCAAAACCGGCGCGGTGAATGGCCAGCCCAGCGTCGATTCCGGCACCAGCATCTGCGATTTCGACGAAGAAGAAAAACACCACAAACACTCGATCGAAGCCACGGTCGTCCACTTCGATTACGGAGACAAGCGGTTCAACCTCATCGACACGCCTGGCTATCCCGACCTCATCGGTCAAACTATTGGTGCGTTGCGGGCGGCAGACACCGCCCTGATTGCGATCGATGCCCACGCCGGCATCAAAGTCAACACGCGGCGGGCCTGGCAGGAAGCGGGCGATGCGGGCCTGGGCAGAATTCTCTGCATTACCCGCCTCGACAACGAACAAATTGACTTCCCGCAACTGATCGACTCGATCCGCGATGTTTTCGGAAAAACCTGCGTCCTGTTCAATCTGCCGCTGGGGCAGGGGCACGATCTGAAAGGTGTAGTTTCGACGCTTAATCTGCCAAGCGACACAACCGGGGCACTCGTCGATCCTGCGTCGGTCAGCGAAGCCGTACTCGAATCCATCATCGAAGCGGACGAGACAGTGCTCGAGAAATACTTCGAAGGAGAACTGCCATCTCAGTCAGAGATCGATCGGCTTGCAGCTGAGGCAGTTCGCCAACGCACCCTCACGCCAATTGTCTGCATCTCGACAAAAATGGGGGTCGGCCTCGATGAGTTGCTGGCCGTCCTGCTGCAGTGCGCGCTGCCTCCGTCCGCAATTGCCCGGACTGCAACTAAGGACGGCGACAACGTGACTCTCAAGGCCGACCCCACCGCGCCGCTTGCGGCGCAGGTTTTCAAAACGCGGATCGACCCCTTCGTCCAAAGGCTGAGCTTTATCCGCATTTACTCGGGCACCATTCATAAAGATGCCACACTCTCCTCGCCCCACCACCGCAAAGGCATCAAGATTGGTCCGCTCCTCTCGGTACAAGCCGACAAGACTGCCAACATCGACGAAGCCGGGCCGGGCGACATCGTGGCCGTCGCCAAAAATGAGGAGCTGCACACGGGCATGTCGCTCGGCGAAGTGGAATTGCCGCCAATCAAGTTCCCACGACCCATGGTCGGCCTGGCCGTTACACCTAAAGCCCGCGGGGACGAAACGAAGCTCTCCGGTGCTCTCCACAAAGTCACTGAGGAAGACAGCACGGTCCAACTGCAGCACGATCCTGAAACCAAGGAAATGGTGCTCAACGGCATGAGCGAATTGCACCTTACGCTCTTACGCGAACGGCTCAAACGCCGCGACAAGGTGGAGGTCGAGGCGAAGGAGCCCAAGATCCCCTACCGGGAGACGATTCAAATTGAGGCTGAGGGCAGCTATCGGCACAAAAAGCAATCCGGCGGCTCGGGCCAATTTGGCGAAGTCCACATCCGCATGTATCCGTTCCCCGAAGGCTCCGCGCCCGCAGATTTCGTCACCAAAGAGCGTTTCCCCCATTTGAAGGCGCAGCACTACCACGACAAAAACCATTTTCTCTGGGTCGACACTGTGGTCGGGGGCACGATCCCCGGCAATTTTATGCCTGCCATTGAGAAGGGCTTTCTCGAAAAAGTTGCCACCGGTGTGGTTGCTGGGTATCCCGTGCAGAACGTGTGCGTCGAAGTCCACTTTGGTAAGGATCATCCGGTCGACTCGAATGAAACCGCCTTCCGCATCGCCGCGCGGCAGGCGTTCTCGACCGTCTTCAAACAGGCCAAACCCAGTCTGCTCGAACCGATCGTCAAGCTGGCGATCACCGTGCCGGTCGGCAACGTGGGCGATGTGTCGAGCGACCTTTCCGGCCGCCGCGGCCAAATGGCCGGCATGGATTCGGCCGGCGGCGGCATGACCACCGTCGAAGCCACCGCCCCGCTCGCGGAAGTCATGACCTACGCCCGCACCCTCTCGTCCATGACCGGTGGCCAAGGCAGCTACACGATCGAGTTCTCACACTACGATGTCGTACCAGGCAACGTCCAGCAGCAAATCATCGCCCAGGCGAAGGTTAAGGAAGAGGAAGAATGAGGTGTGGGTGGCGAATTCCACGTTCGCCAGGCAACCAGCGCTATAAACCATTGAGCTGCGTCGCTCGCGACATGCTACACTCGGATCAAACCTCACCAACAATTCGCCATGCTGACTCATTCCATCTACCTGTTGCCACACCTAACTGCTCCCGCTGGTGGCTGATTTTTGTCGGTCGGAGCGCGGCTTGGGCGTCAGTAGACGCTCGAGCACAGTCCGGGCGTTAAACAGCACAAGATACAAGTCGTCGGCAAGCCCGCCTTCCCCCTGCAGACTCCTGGCCGTGCCGATTCCGACCAAGTGGCGCAGGACGAAACTCAGGTTGCGTGCCGTGGCCGGTGAGGCCACTCTTGATCTCATACTTGGAGCCCTCGGCCTTGCGGCAATTGAAGACGATTCCCTCGCGGGTGTCGCTTCGCCCGGACGTCAAAAGCGGCGGCGCGGTTGACGCAGAAGTCCCGCGAGCGCGACGTCGAAAAAACGTACTGGGCATTGGTCGAAGGCCGCGTCAAGCCGGCCAGCGGCAGCTTGGTTCATTATTTGCGAAAGGACGAACGTCAACGAAAGGTGCTGGTTGTTGGATCGCATGGGCAGGCAGCGCAGCGAACAGAGTCAGTGGATCTCAGGAGGTTGTTTTTCTGCCGCACCACCACGACATTCTTTCATGGCAGCCGCGAGCGCAGTGCGATTCCGATGCGGCCAATCGGCCGCCCATTCTCCCGCTTTGAGGGCTGGTCGTACCGGACGGCACCCGTTTTGCACCGCACTAGCAGTTGTACAGTTTGCCGCTCGGCTTGGACGCCCTCGGAGAGCACTTTAGCCAAAGCATGGACGAGTTGCATTCACCCGATTGGACCCCGATTGGCCGAAAGGAGCGAACCATGTTCCAGAGAATCTTCACCACGTGCTGTCCGGTGGTTGCCGCCGCGTTAATCTTGGCGACCACGCAGGGCTGGGCGCAGCAACAAGCCCCGTCGGTAACGAACGAGCCAGCGGATGAGACGCTGGATGAAGCGCGGTCGCTGCTGCCGCCGGCCGAAATTCCGCAACCTGCGGAAATGAACCAACAGGAAGGCAAATATCAGGAGCAAGAAGCCGACGTGCCAGATTCGCAAGATCAGCAGTACTCGGCGGAGCGACAGGAGTTGCACCGAGCACCACCTGAGCCGCGCTCGGACGATGCTCGCCGTGATGACCGCGGCGACGATCGGGACACGCGGAGCATGCCCCCAGCCAATTTGGGAGTGTACATGCTGCCGAACGAAGGGCCGGGTGTACTGATCGGAAACGTGGCCGCCGGCTCCGCCGCGGATGAAGCCGGTTTGCGGCCCGGCGACTACATCCTCAGTATTAACGGCGAGGTAGTGGCTGAGCCCGCGGCAGTCAGCCGACTGATTCGTAATATGCAGCCGGGCAAGTCAGTCGAGTTGATTATTTGGCGCGATGGCGGCGAGCAGCCGATCACGGCCACGCTCGGCGAGTTGCTGCCAACGGTAATGGAAAGGGGAAACGCCTTTGGCGTGCCCCGGGAGGAAGTTGGCTATGGTCCGGGCGGCGTCGTCCGGACGTACCCCTACCGCCCTGGGGTCTATCAACGTTACTACAGTTACTATCCGGAATGGAATTACTACTATGGCTATCCGTATTCATACCGCTACTACGGGACGCCGCGGGTCGGTTACTACCGCTCGCCGTGGAATGAAGGCATTCGCGTGGGGCCGTTCCGCTACTTTTGGCGGTAAGGCTACTGAAGGTGAGACGACCGGCGATAAGCGGCGATCGGTCGATGTTGCCATGCGGCGGGCCCGGGGAGGGGCCCGCCGCGGGTCGCGCGCCGGATGTTTGATGACGTGCCCATCGGATCGCAGCGACATATGATTGACGGAGAGGCCGAACAATGTACTCTACCAAAGTGCTGGATGAATATCGCGCCGCGCTCGACAAACTGGAGACGTCGCTCAATACGCCGATGGTCGCCGGCGAGTTGGCCGATTGGGCCAGCGTGGTCAGCAACGCTTGGGCGAATGTGACGGAGCAAATCGTTCGACAGATCCAGGAAGTCCATCCGCGCCAATTCGAGGAGATGGCCGACGCCGACCCAGAGATGCTGTCGCGCGTCGACAAGCTAAAGGCCGAAGACGGCGAGATCGACAAAGACCGCGACTCGTTCCAACGTCACCTGGCCCGCGTTGTGGAGCACGCGCCGAGTTTCGAGCGCGACGAGGAAAAAATCAAGGGCTATACCACTTCGTTGATGGACACCGGGTTGGCCCTCGTTCAGCGGGCCCGCAAGCAGGAAGTCGCGCTTCAAACGTGGTTCGTCGAAGCCTTCAATCGCGACCGCGGCGTGGCGGACTGAGCAGGCCTCGCCGGGGATTAAAATTTCTAACTATTAGTCATTGGGTCGCCCCCGGAAAGCTCGACGGTCTTCGCTTTGCCTATCGCCTATCGCGTCGAGAATCGTCGGCAGGCAAAGATAACGTACCTCGCTGCCGAACACCGCAAACTCAAAGAGCAATGTCGCCCGCTCGAGTCCAATCTAAAAGCCGTGGTTGAACGAGCGGCCCTGCTGGTCAATTGCGCCACTCGTCGCCTCGACGACGCAATCGGGGTCGGCGAAGTCGAACAGCGAATGCCAGTACTTGGCGAGACCTTGCTTGGTCGTGCCGCGAGTGACGACGCCGCGGGACATGCCAAACACCAACCGGATGAAGTGGGCGTCGTGGACGTGCAGATCGAGCAGCGGCGAGGGTTTCTTTCAGTCAGGGGATGACCTCAAGCAGCAGATGGTTGCGGGGCGGCGGCTGATACGCTGTCGCCGCAAGCGCATTATCGGCGTCGACGGTCACCGGTTCGGCCTCCCACCAGAGCGTCGCAGAGCCGCTGGTCCCCAGGTTTTCGATGGTGAAAGCCAGGCCGGTCGGCGGGGCTGTCCGGTTGTGCTTCATCAATACCCGCAGCCGGCGCTGGCGATCCTCCGCATCTTCGCAGACGAGCCAGACGTTGCGCGCCGCGGCGCCGAAGGCCCGACTGCCGAGCACCCGGTGCAACGCCTTGCCGTCGCCCTTGCTCAGATGGGTCACCAACACGATGGCCAGTTGATGCGCCGCAGCCAGATTGGCTATTGGATTGAGCAGTCCGCGGACGCTGCAATCGCGGTTCTCCTTGATGCCGCCCAAGTAGGAGCTGATCGGGTCGATGACCCACAGCCGGGCGTTCGGCTACCCGTGTATTTGCCTCCCGAAGTCCGGCAGGCAAGGAAGCAGATCGAACGCTTGATCGCCGTTGTCGTCGCGGAGCGCGGTGATCTTCGTGAGATCGGCGCCGAGCATTGCTAACCGCGGCCGCACCGTGCCGACGTAGCCGTCCTCGGCACACAGCAGAAACGTGCTGCCGGGAGCACGAGCCGCAGGAGCCTGCTGGGGCTCCGCGCTGCTGGCGGCCTGCTCTTCTTCCGGCCAGAAAGCGCCGCGCGAGATGCGGGCGGCCATGTCCAACTTGAGGTAGCTCTTGCCGACGCCCGGGTCGCCGACCAAGCGCGTCAACGTACCCAGCGACACGCGTTGCTGCCAGAGCCAGAAGTCGGCGGCCGGAACTTCGTTGGCGAGCGGTGTGGCGCGAGTCATGAATGCACCTCTGCGCAGACGAAGCGGCTTCGCGCTTTTGTCTGCGCAAAGTCTGTCCCTACTCACTGTCTAGGAGCCCGTCGAGAGACTGTTTGGCGAACGGTCCGCGAGATAGTGATCAGATGTATATTTCATGTTAGGCCCACCATAGCAGATGGGCGGCCAAACGCAACACCCGGTTTTTGGCCGCCCAGCGGGCGCTCGCACTGCGTGCATTGCCCAACACAAAGAGATATGCTGGTGGACAGCACGCGCGGCTCGCTCGGTGCCGTCTGTCCAACTCAGTGTCTGTGTGTGTTGGACACCAGCCGGTCAGTTCCGTCCCCCGAGCGACGGCAACAGCCGATGTGGATTGAATTTGGGTCGTCGCGCATCGCCGGCGTGGATGGGGCGACCGGCGGTGAAAAATTTGAGAAAACTGCAACGGAGGTCTTGACAGCTATAGGGGGCCCGCCATTATGTAGAGTTATTCGGCCCTAGGACTGCAACACTATCGGTAACTTATTGTCTCGTCTCATCGAATCCAGTCAATAATGATCAAATCTAGTCCAAGGAGAGTCTAATGAACCGATTCCTTGATTCGGCTATTGGCGTCATGGTCGTGATAGCGGCGGCGTTGACATCGAACGCCTATGCCGACGTGATCTATAACAATCTCGGGCCCAACAACGCCTACAACAATGTAAACGGCTTCACCGTGGGCAACCCCTTCAGCGTCGCGGCCCAATTCACCGCTCCGGATAACATGATCCTGACGCTGGTCGAGTTGGGCATGCACGCCAACTTCCCTGATCACTTTGTCGACATCTCCATCGCCCCCGATGACAGCGGACTGCCCAGTGCCTCAATGACGTCGCTGGGCGCAACCGGAGTTTTGCCCCTCACCTCCGACCAATCCAATCCCCTGGTATCGGTGGGCGGCAACGGCTTCCAACTCCTCGCCGGCACCAGTTACTGGATCGTAGCCGCCGCCGCTTCCAGCAATGTATGGAACTTGAACAGTACATTGACAATCACTCCTGTGGCCACGAAATTCGCAGGCGACCCTTGGACTTCGCCGGGCGCTGTTCTCACGCCCGCAATGCGCATCACCGCGGTCGTCCCCGAGCCGGCGTCGCTGGGACTGTTGGGGCTGACCAGCGCGGCGTTGCTGGCTGGCCGACGGCGGAGATGAGGCGCTTGTCGCCGTTCCAGGCTTAAATGACGGAGCGGATTGGCTCCGCCGCAGCCATGCCGTCGCGGATCCGCTGTTCGACGAACTCGAGTAGTTGTGCAGCCGTTTGCTCGGCGTATTGATCGATCATGATCGCTGATCCGAATGTGAGCCGGATCGACCGCAGGCGGGGACAGTGGCCCCGATCAATTTAGACCAGGCAAATTCGGCAGCCGCGCCTCCCGCTGCAGAACTCCCCTCGGCGGAGCGCTCGTGTCCCTTGCCGCGCTCTCCCACCGGGATAGTGTAGCAGACGAAAGCGGCTAATCTCTGTCCCCTTGGACTTCTAAAATCGTCGTTTCGTCCAACCCCAACTCTCCGGCAAGCACCTCACCGTACTCGAATGCCTGCTCCCGAGTTGGGAAGTCGCGGCCATGGTTCAGAAAGTAGCGCTGGCTCGGATCGCCGCCATCCGCGCCTTCCACGACCCACCAGCGGCAGTCGATGCAGCGAACCAGCACGGATACAAAACGCGGGGCGCACATGCCAGCCATTTTACCACAGCAGCTGAAGGCGACCCTCAACGCTGCCGGCACCGATAGCCCATCGCCGCGCAGCCCATGACGAAGAGCGCGAGGGTGGAGGGCTCGGGGATGCTGGTAAAGTCGAATCGATTGATGGCATAGCTGCCAATATTCACGCCTGACTCAACCGCGATAATCGAGACTTCGATTGCATGTATTGCTATGGTAGGATCGCTCACTCCAATAAATAGTGCCGAATTATCGGCAGAATCTGACGACGTGCCAATCGCATCGAAGAAGCCCAAACTCGCCGTGCTCGCATCAAAAGCTTCGATGCGCGCGGTGAATGAGACATACGAGTTGGGTTGAATTTGAGTACCACCACGAGAGATTCCGGAGCCATCGAACTCGAGCCGAATCTTGGTGATCGAGGTGAGCGATTCATCGGCCGTCCAGAGCAACGCGTCGCCGGGGGCAAAATTTCCGTCCCAACTGAACGACTGATCTACTCGGCCAAATTCAGATGACAGCGGATTCGTAACATCCACGTGGATACCGAGGTTCGACACAACTGCTGCCGGCTGGGCAGGAAACGTTAGTGTCGTGCCAAGTTGACTCCAATTGATAAAATCGTCCGCTGCCAACGCGGCGCGGGACGACTCGAACTGAATTGCGTAGCCGGTGCCAACGAAAGCAAACGTCAGCATGCAGGCCACCAGTTGCAGGTAACATTTAGTCATTAGGCCCTCCGCTCGAATTCAAGGTATCGGTGATTCCCATAGGCTAATTCAAATTCGTAAACTACCAGCTCTGCTGGTGAGTACCCAATAGGCTCCGCCGTTCCCGGAGCATACAAAAGGATCCTCCTGAGGAAGGCCCCGAGGGGCACAGGAGGATCCCGAATGAAAGACTGGCGTAGCCAAT
>JBGSUJ010000010.1:0-22795 GCA_041753435.1 Pirellulales bacterium
GCCACGAAACCACCTCACGCCAGAACTGTTCCTTCGCTACGTCTCGATCGCCCTTGGCCATTACGCACCTCCCATGTGGAAATGGCTACAGCATCGACAATCACGGGCCGAGAAAAAATGTGGGGATGGCGGAACGCTCACCACAAGGTGGGCGTGTCCTTTGTCGTTTAGGTCTCACCCGGCCAACTGTGCATAATCACCACTCGATGTCGTCGCTTCGCGGCTGGGGGAGAGGGCTGAGGGCATGGGGTTGAGAGTCGAGAGCGGGAATGCGCGAATCGCGACCTGGTCGGTTTCGGTCTCGGTTGGGCGAGTGTGTTGGCATAGCGTGTTGCTCGGCCGATTGATTTGTTGGGCTGGGATCCCAGGGTGGCGATTTCGCTCGCTACACTCGCGGAATCTTACCCTGGGCTATGGTCTTCAGCCCCTTCGGGGGATCTTGCTCCGGGCAGCGGAGTTGGTCGTGGGCTTGACGCGAGCCTTGCCTGCCCGTTCGTGGTTAGCTGAAAAACTGCCCGCGGCCGACGGCGGGGAAGGCGTCGCGGACGTGCTCGACGGTTGGCGTGCGTTCGCCTTCGGGCCAGGTGAGGGCGATCACGTCGAAACGGGCCGAGTGCTCCAACAGGCCGTGCAACTTGAGATAGGCGAGTGCCGCGTGAGTCATGCGCTGCTGCCGCCGGTCGTCCACCGCTTCGGCAGGGAGTCCTGCGGCGTCGGAGGTGCGTGTTTTCACTTCGACGAAGACCACGGTACGGCCGCCGTCAGTACTGTTGTCGACGGCGATGATGTCGAGTTCGCCGACACGCAGATCTACTTGCCGGCCGACGATCTGATAGCCAAGCCGCTTGAGATAGCGGGCCGCATAATCTTCGCCGCGCTGGCCGAGCGACTGTGTCCCCAGCCATCGGGGCGGAAACCATTTGGCCAGCCAGGATCGCCAAAAAGGGGACATTCTACTGTTGTCGACTCCTGTACCTATTCGGAAGGTAGTTGCTGAAAAAGTAGAAAGCCTCTTTTTCTGGCTAGGCTTCGTCGCGGCGGCGTTCTTTGAGTCGGACGCTCTTGCCGGTCCGGCCGCGGAGGAAGTAGAGCTTGGCGCGCCTGACTACGCCACCTCGCTTAACTTCAATCTTGGCGATGCGAGGCGAGTGGAGCGGAAATTTGCGCTCGACGCCTTCGTTGGCGACCATCCGCCGAACGGTGAACATTTCACGGGTGCCGGAGCCGCTACGGGCGATCACGACGCCCGAGAAGATCTGGATGCGTTCTTTGTCGCCTTCCAAGATCTTGGTATGCACGTCGACCAGATCGCCGATAGTGAACTCAGGGACTTCGGCCTTGAGGCTTGATTTCTCGACCATTTCCAAAATTTGTTGGCTCATGTTATTTTGTCCTTCAAGCTTGTCATCCGTCGTGAGACGGTTTGATGTTTGACAACAAATCGGCCCGACGCTCTTGGGTTCGTGTTCGTTTCTGCTCTTCTCGCCAGCGGGCAATTTCTGGGTGGTTGCCCGTGGTGAGAATTTTGGGTACTTCCAGGCCTCGGTAAATGCGGGGCCGCGTGTATTGCGGAAATTCCAGTAGTGGCGGATTCCCGGAAAATGAATCTTGTCGGTTGCTTTCTTCGTCTCCAAGCACGCCCGGCAGCAATCGCACCACTGAGTCGATGACGACCATCGCCGCGACTTCTCCCCCACCGAGGATAAAGTCACCGATCGAAAGTTCGTCCGGCTGCAGGATGTCGATCGCCCGCTGGTCGATGCCCTCGTACCTTCCACAGAGGAGCAGCAGCCGATTGCGGCCTGCGAACTCCTCGGCAATTGTTTGATTCAGTTTGCGGCCTTGCGGTGTGAGGTACACCACCTGGCCGGGCGGCTCCACTTGCGCTTGCACCGCCTCTACACACTCGACCACCGGTTCCGGCCTGAGCACCATGCCGGGGCCACCGCCGAAGGGTCGATCGTCTACCTGCTGATGCTTGTTGTGTGCCCAATCGCGGATGTCGTGTAGCTGAATGTCGATCAGCCCGGCATCGATCGCCCGTTTGAGCAAGCTCTGGCCCAAGTAGCCCGGGAACATTTCCGGGAACAGGGTCAGCACGTCGATTCGCATCGTCAAATCTAAGCGCGGCTAATTCACTCAGCCACTGCCGCTTCCTCAGTTGCTTCGACCACAGCGGCTTCTGGTTCGGCCGGTGTCTCTGCAGCCGCCAGCGCCGCAGCCGTTTCGGCAGCTTTTTCTTCCTTCGACTTGGCCACGCTCGCGGGAGCCCCCGGATCGGGCACGACCTTCGGCGAACCGAGCCGTTCCAAGGCCGCCTTCTGGGCGTCGAGGTGCGAGCCGTTGGTGCCGTACTTCTTAATCAACACGGCAACTTTTTCCGACGGCAGCGCGCCAACACTGAGCCAATAGTCCACTCGCTCGGCCTTCAACAGCGCGCGGGCATCGGTATCCTTCACGTGCGGATCGTACGTGCCAAGTTCCTCGAGCGGACGTCCGTGCCGCGGCGCTCGCTTGTCCATCGCACAGATGCGAAAGAAGTTTTGATGCGACCGGCCCATCTTTTTCATGCGAATGCAAACTGCCACGAAATCACTCCTCAACAAGCATTGGGCAACCTAACCTGGAATCCAGTATTTTGCCGTAAAACATGGCCGTTGGGCAAGCCCTGATTTGGCGGGGTTGGCCCCATGTTCGGCAGGTTTGCGATGCCTCGTCACAAATGGCCCAAATACTCGAAGCTGACAGGGTACACGAAGTCGACAGGGAACGATTGCGGCCCGCGCCGGGCCAACCGTCGGAGCACGCAGCGGTAGAAATCGCGGACCGTGCGGCGAAATGGGAAGATTTTGCCGCAGGCCCCAGATAAACGTGCTACAAAAACTGGGCATTTTGAGAGCGACCAGCGGCGAAATCGAGTCCCCTTTTGCACCACGATACTCCTTTTGCACCAGCTTCTGCCGGATGCCGGCAGGTCTCTCGCAGAGACGCAGAGAGAATCCTGGAATTGGCGCAGGGTGCATGTCATGTTCGCAGCAATCGAGAACGGACGAGGAAAATGAGGCTCGCTGTTTCCAAGAACCAAGTTCAAGTTCCGCGTAAGACGATATCACAGAAGGGCACATCTGTATAGATATCAGTTTTGGCCACCTGCGGCGAGCGGTTTTCAACTGGGGACATGTAGGCACGTCGACGACGGACAACCATCAGGCCGAGAGCGCCCATGGCGGCCATGAGGGATCCGACCGGTTCGGGGACGGCCGAGGAGGTTTCGCTTAAGCTGCCACCACCCGCGGACATGCCGAAATTTGTTTTCCAGCGGTCAAAGTCGTCTTGGCCGACGCCGGGGGAGTCGTCGTTGGGGAGCGTGAAGGACTGGCCCAAATGGTCGCGCCACGTGGTGTAGTCAGCCGCGTCGACGGTGCCGTTCTGGTTATAGTCGCCGGGGAGGCTGGTCACCGTAACGAATTGGTCACCCGCAGCCTCGGTTTCTAAATCGGGAGGCAGAGATCCGAAATTGCCTTGCAAAACTCCTTCCCCGGCGAACTGATTGGAGATGAAGTCGTGGCCTCCGCTGTTGACGAAGATCACCATTCTAATCGAACTGGTCGGGGTCAAGTTGAGGAAGTTAGGGAGCTGGGATAGCGGGATCGAGAACTCGATGCCGGTCAGCACGTGCTGCGGGTCGTCGCCGCCAGCGATTGGTCCCGCGCCGCCGGAAACTCCCTCGACGTTCGAATTGTCAAGCGCCATCCGCAGGTCGATCGTATTCTCGAAGTTGTGATGACCCTTCGTGTTGTTAGGGTCGCCCGCCATATCGACCGGCAATGCGAATTCAAGCTCACGTGCGATGCAGCCTGCGCCCGAGGCGTTGTCGCAGTCGCCCTCAGCGAGGGCGTAGTTCTTGTCGATCAGCTCGCCCGGCCCAAGGCCCGGCAGGGCTGGCCCAACCAGGCTGGTCTGGGATTTGCATCCGCAGGCATCGACGCTGGGTCGGCCAGTGTGCCGGCCATGCCGCCGACGCGGAGCACGTTGGGCAATCCCTGCGGCCCAAGCTGCATGCCGACGTCGACCACGCGGCCGGCTGTACCTTCCGTTAGGTCTGCGAAATGGGCGCTCATGGCCCAGAAGGTCATGGTGCCACCGGAATTGAGGCCGACCTCTCGTGGTCCATGAGAAAACGTCAGGTAGTAGTCAGCGAAGAAACTGTCGTCGAACGTCAGACCATCCATACGCTGCAATGCTCCGTCCGTGGTGCCGAAACCGCCGCAGCAGAAGGCGTCGACAGCCGCTGGCAGCGCATTACCGGTGATTTCGTTTACGCCCCCGGACGCCGAATCTACGTCAAAAAAAATCTCAAGCTTGTTGAGATTGTTCTCAAGGTTACCGGTGACAGTTACGTAGAGGCGGCCTCCGGCAACGACGCCAAACACCTGATCGATTTCGGATCCTCCACTCTGTGTATCGATTAGGTCCCCCGAATCGTTGTCACCGAACTGCGTCTGCGTATTCTGAACGCTCAAGGCCGGACCATACGACGCGTCGGCCGTCCCATCGATTGTCGGCGCGGCGAGTGCCCCGCCGACACAGACCGAACTGAAGATGACGGCACTTACGAATCGTTTCAAGTGTGAGGCTCTTTCAACCATGGCCCGTCGGGACGAAGTCAGAAGTCAAGTGAATGGATCATTAGGTACGAAAGCTATGTTCGACGCCGTTCGCGACGTTTGCGGTCCGCGCGGCAGTGGAGTGTGTCGTATTGGTCATACTTGAGCACACTACCAACTTGAGCACACTACCAAATGCGGTGCAGCGCGCGGCGATCCAGCGCCGTCCCCACACTGCGAAAGGGATTTCATAGGGGTGGCCCAAATAGAAAGAGTGGCAACTGCCATCTCGCCGCGGCGGCTGCAAAGTTACAGACGCCGCCGATGTGCCCGGCCCGATCCAGACATATCGCACCGGCTCGCCGCCCCAAACGCACAGATTCGGGCGGCGTGGCCCGTTGGATTAGGCATCGATTATTGTACCGCCGGTAATTCCCACCGCAAGCAAATTCGCGGTTCCAACATCTTCCTGGCCGACGGTACGGGTCACGATCCTTTCCGCTGCTCGCGCTTCCGTTTCCGCAGTTCCTTCTCCCGCTGCTTCTTCAGCTTCGCCTTCTCGGCGTTGGAGAGGCGCTTGCCGGTGCCGACTTTTTGTCGGGCCAGGCTGCCGGCGCCGTTTGCCATACCGCTTTGTAGTTGGCGGACCATCTGCATCCGCTCCTTCATGCCTTTGCCGGCCATCGAGGTCATGATCTGGGCCATCGCGTCGAATTGCTTCACCAGCTCGTTGACTTCGTGCGGTTCTACGCCGGCACCGGCGGCGATGCGGCGGCGGCGGCTCTGGTCGATCACTTTGGGGCTGCGGCGCTCTTCCGGCGTCATCGAATCGATGATGCCGAACAGGCGCTTCATGTCTTCTTCGGGGTCGACATCGCCCATGGCTTCGGTGAGCTTACCCATGCCTGGGATCAGGCCCATCACCTTTTGTAGCGGGCCGAGGCGGGTCATCTGAGAGAGCTGTTGGCGGAAGTCTTCGAGCGTGAATTCGCCTTTGCGAAGCCGCTCCTCTTGCCGCAGCATCTCGTCCTGGTCGAATTCCTGCTGGGCCTTTTCCACCAGCGACAAGAGGTCGCCCTGGCCGAGGATGCGGCCGGCCATGCGGTCGGGGTGGAACTCTTCGAGCGCGTCGAGGTGTTCGCCGGTGCCGATGAACTTGATGGGGACGCCCGTCACCTGCTTGACGGAGAGAGCCGCGCCGCCGCGGGCGTCGCCATCGAGCTTGGTGAGGATCACGCCGTCGAGCTCCAGCGCGTCGTTGAAGGCCTTGGCGCTATTGACCGCGTCCTGGCCGGTCATGCTGTCGACGACCAGGTAAACTTGTTGCGGCGAGCACTGGCGATCGATCCGCTCGAGTTGGCCCATCAACTCCTGATCGATATGCAAGCGGCCGGCGGTGTCGAGGATCACCGTGTCGGCGCCCTTGGCTTTGGCTTCCTTCATCGCCGCCTGGCAAACGACAACGGGGTCTTTCTGCGTGCGGTCGGAGTAGACGGGAATCTCAAGCTGTTCGCCGAGCACATGGAGCTGGTCGATCGCCGCGGGACGCTGCAAGTCGGCCGCAACCAAGAGTGGCTTCCGTCCGCGTGCCTTCAGCATCCGGCCAAGCTTGCCGGTGGACGTCGTTTTGCCAGACCCTTGCAGGCCGCACATCATCAGCACGGTGACTTCGTCCGAGCCTTTGAGGTGGAGCGAATGGTCGACCGGACCCATCAGGTTGATGAGCTCCTGGTAGACAATGCCGACGACTTGCTGGCTGGGATTGAGTGCCTTGAGGACCGTCTCGCCGACGGCCTGCTCGGAGACTCGGGCCATGAAGTCGCGGACCACCTGGAAGCTGACGTCGGCTTCAAGCAGCGATTTCTCGACGAGCTTGAGCCCATCGCGCATGTTCGATTCGGAGAGTTTGCCTTGGCCGCGGAGCGTCTTGAGGGCGGAACCGAGACCGTCTTGAAGAGCTTCGAACATAGTAGCGGGGAGCAGGGAGCTAGGAGCAGGGAAGATTGGCCATGAGCGAACGGTTCGCCGACGGCGTGTTTTTCGAATCGCCCATTCTAGCGGAGAACGGTGGGGTAGGTCGAGTCGACTCCCCATTGGTCGTGTGTTAGCCTGATAGATTTGGACAGTGTTTGATGGGTCCGATAGGAGCGGCCAAGGCGTACTTGGACTTCGGGGGCTGACCACCGCTGCTGCACGGCGATACCCGTGCTCCGGCTCGTTTATAGAATTCGCAGATAACCGGTTATGTCTGACTTTATTTCCGTCCGCGGGGCGCGGACGCACAATCTGAAGAACGTCGACGTCGACATCCCACGGAATCGGCTGGTGGTGATCACCGGCGTGAGTGGGTCGGGGAAGAGCTCGCTGGCGTTCGATACCTTGCTGGCCGAAGGGCAACGGCAGTATATCCAAAGCTTGTCGATGTACGCCCGACAGTTTTTCGACCAGATGGAGCGGCCCGACGTCGATCGCATCGACGGCCTGCAACCCACCATCGCCATCGACCAGCAGCGTGGGAACCCCAATCCGCGGAGCACGGTCGCCACGATCACGGAGATTTATGACTATCTGCGGCTGTTGATGGCGCGGGTGGGCGAGGTGGCGTGTCCCGAGTGTGGCGTGCCGATCGCCCAGCAGACACCGGCCGAGATTGAAAAGACGATCCGTGCGTTGCCCGATCAATCACGCGTGATGATTCTGGCGCCGATGCTGCGCGGGCGGCGGGGCACGCACCGCGAAGTTTTTGAGGCGATCCAGAAGGCAGGATTTGTGCGGGTGCGCGTGGATGGCGTGGCCTATCCGCTCGATGAAGTACCGCCACTCGTTGCGCAGCAGTCGCATAACATTGAAGCCGTGGTCGACCGGGTAGTCATTCGCGAGGGCATCGACACGAGGCTCTCTGAATCGGTGCGGCTGGCGATCAAGCATGGCAACGGCGTAGTGCTGGTGGTGTTTCAAACGGTCGAAGCGAAGACGGCAAGCGCAGGAGCAGACGTTTGGGAGGAGAAGCTTCTCAACACGCGGTACGCCTGCCCGCAATGTGGCACGAGCATCGGCGAAATCGAACCACGAATGTTCAGTTTCAACAGCCCGTATGGTGCGTGCCCAGAATGCCACGGGTTGGGCGTGGCAGAGCTGGCGAATGGCGCGGCAGAGAAGTCGAACAAAGCACCGTTGATCGATTTCACGGATACAGCCCTCTGCCCTGCCTGCCACGGCTCGAGGCTCCGCGCGGAGGCCCGGGCTGCTCGCTTGGGCGGGCTGGCGATTCACGAAATTACCGGCCTCACCGTCGCGTCTGCGAAGGACTTCTTTAAGAATCTGAAGCTCGGAGGCGACCAACGGCAGATTGCCAAGCCGATCGTCGCCGAAATCGTTCGCCGGTTGGAATTTCTACACCGCGTCGGCACTGAGTATCTCACGCTCGATCGCCAGGCCGACACACTGAGCGGTGGCGAACGACAACGGGTACGGCTGGCCACAGGGATCGGCTCGGGGTTGGTCGGAGTGTTGTACTTGCTCGACGAGCCTTCGGTGGGGCTGCACCCGCGCGATAACGATCGGTTGATCGCGGCTCTACGCGACCTCGAGCAGCAGGGCAACACGGTGGTTGTCGTCGAGCATGACGAAGCGCTGATGCGGGCAAGCGATTATCTGATTGAGATCGGACCCGGCGCGGGAAGCCGTGGCGGGACGGTGGTTGCCCATGGCGCGCCCAGCGAAGTCGCGAAACTCGAAGCCTCGTTGACAGGCAGCTACCTTTCTGGCCGGCAGTCGATTCCGATACCGTCCGAGCGACGCAAGCCCGCCAAAACTCGTGTGCTGCAACTAATTGGGGCGACTGCGCACAATCTGCAAAGTGTCGAGGTCGAGATTCCGCTCGGACTGTTTGTCTGCGTGACTGGGGTGAGCGGCTCGGGAAAGAGCTCGCTCGTCGTTGAAACCTTGGCCCGGGCCCTGGCTCGCAAGCTCAACGGTGCGGCAGCTCGGCCCGCGGCCCACCAGAGTTTACGCGGCGTTTCGCAGCTCGATCGGCTGGTGGAAGTCGACCAGTCGCCGATTGGCCGCACGCCGCGGTCGAACGCCGCCACCTACACAGGTATGTGGGACGATGTACGCGCGGTGTTTGCCGGCACCAAGCAGGCCCGGCAGCGCGGCTACGGCATTGGACGGTTCAGCTTCAACACCAAAGGCGGCCGCTGCGAGGCGTGCGAAGGCCAAGGCGTGCGAAGGATTGCGATGAATTTTCTGCCCGACCTGGAAGTGCCCTGCCCGAAGTGTCACGGGGCACGGTTCGATCGTCAAACGCTCGCGGTCCGCTATCGTGGCAAGTCGATTGCCGAGGTGCTGGCGATGAGCGTCGACGAAGGGGTCGGGTTTTTTGAGAATCACGAATCGATCCGCCGCTTGCTCTCAACGCTCGCCGATGTTGGCCTCGGTTACCTAACGCTGGGTCAGCCGTCGACGACGCTCTCGGGCGGCGAAGCGCAGCGGATCAAACTAGCCACCGAGTTGGGCCGCCCCTCGACCGGGCAAGCCATTTACATTCTCGATGAACCGACGACAGGTCTCTCGAGCGACGACATCCACCGGTTGCTGGGCGTGCTCAACCGGCTCGTGGACGCCGGCAACTCGATGCTGGTGATTGAGCACAATCTCGACGTGATCAAGACGGCCGACTGGGTGATCGACCTCGGCCCAGAGGGCGGAACCGCAGGCGGAATAATCGTGGTGGCCGGCACCCCAGAAGAAGTGGCAAATTGCAAGGAGAGCCACACAGGACAGTTTCTGCGTTCAGTACTCTCGTAGTGTGGGGCGAGTAACGCGAGGAGAGACCTGCCAGTTGCGCCAAAGCCACGACCTACAGCAAGCCACGACGATCAGGCCGGAGGTTGTTCTGCTTCGGTCACAGGCACAGCGTGCGCCATCCCGCTGCCCCGGCCGAGTTCGTAGGCGATGAGCGCTGCGACACTCAGGCAGATGACGTCGATGATCGGGTAGGATTGGTTGGGGCGTCTGGTACGTAGCGCTCCGCCGATGGACGGGCCACTTTGATCCGGAAGAAATGTTTCGACTTCCTCCGCGGCGTCGCCACTCGATGTATCGGTGTCATTGGCATCGGCTGTCAAAGGTGGAGCCTCAGCTTTATGAAACTGGGCCATGCTCTTAGTGGCTTGCAGGGAAGCGATTTCGGCAACCAGAAATTTCCCGCCGACAAAGGACGCGATGGCGAGCACAGCGGTCAGGGCACCACGGACATAGCTGACATGTCCCTTGGTTGCGACCTTCCACCGCACACCCAGACCGACCAGGATGGCAGTCACAATCGCGAAGCCAGTGTGCTCGATACCGAAGAGAAAATAGGCCGCGATTAACAGCCCAATGCCTATCACAGCGCCAACGACCGCGCCGACCAAGGAGTTCTTAAGTTCCATCGCACCGCCCTCCAGAAGAGATTTTCTTACTCTAAGCCGCTCAGCAGATAAAGTCAATGCATGAAGCGAATTGCTAAGCAATTCGCTCAAAAATCACCGCGATTCCCTGGCCGACGCCGATGCACATGGTGGCCAGGCCGAGGGTCGCGTTGCGGTCTTTCATCGCGTGTAGCAGCGTCGTGGCGATGCGGGCTCCCGAGGCACCGAGCGGGTGCCCGATGGCGATCGCGCCGCCACGCACATTCACTTTCAATTCGTCGAGGCCGAGCATTTGGATGCAGGCAATGGCCTGCGAAGCGAAGGCCTCATTAAGCTCAAACAGGTCGATGTCTGCCAGCGTGAGACCGGCACGCTGGAGCGCTTTCTGCGTGGCGGGAACGGGGCCGGTGCCCATTAGGGAGGGTTCTACTCCGGCGACAGCCGTGCCGCGGATTTTCGCCATCGGCTTGAGCCCCAGAGATTTCGCGCTCTCATCGCTCATCACCAGCAGCGCGGCGGCGCCGTCGTTGAGGGGTGAGCTGTTGCCAGCCGTGACGGTGCCGAGGCCTGGCATGAACGCGGGCTTGAGGGCAGCGAGTGAATCGAGACTTGCGTCGGCGCGGACGCACTGATCGCGTTCGACGAGCAAGCGGTTCCCCGCTTCGTCACGGCCCCAGATGGGGATTAGTTCAGCGGCGAATTGCCCGCTTGCTGAAGCGAGGCTCGCCTGTTTATGACTTGAGAGCGCGAATTGGTCCTGCTCCTCGCGGCTGATGCCTTGTGTTTGGGCGAGGAATTCGGCCGTGATGCCCATCATCAGCGCGGCCTTGCTGGTGCGGGTGAACAGCTTGGGATTGAGATCGATGCCGGCATCCATCGGAACGTGATGCATGTGCTCGAGGCCGCCGACAATTTGCACGTCTTCTGCTCCCGCGATTATTGAATGCGAGGCTTGAGCCAGTGCCTGCAAGCTGCTTCCGCAGAGGCGATTGACCGTCACCCCGCCCGCTTCGACTGCGATGCCGGCCATCAAGCCCACAGTGCGAGCCACGTTCAGCCCCTGTTCGCCCTGCTGCTGTGTGTTGCCGAGCACAACATCTTCGATGACGGCTGGATCGATGCCCGTCCGCTCGACGATCGCGCGGACCACTGCCACGGCGAGATCATCCGAACGGACGTCGCGAAAGACGCCTTTTTCCGCATGCGCCCGGCCAATGGGCGTTCGACAGCAATCGACGATAACAGCGCTTTTCATAATTCCATCCGCAAGGACTCACCAGGGAGACACCAAGGGCACGGAGGAAAAAGGCAAGGCAATCTCATCTCCGTGCCCTCGGTGTCTGTGTTAATTACTAATCGTAGAAACGGGAGTTAGATTGGGCGACTTTGATGAGCAGTGTGGTCGGTTCGAAACGTTTCCCTAGTGCGGCATAGGGCTTGAGATTTTCGAGGATTTGATTCGCACCCACGTGGTCGGCCCAAAAAAACAACCCGCCTTTGAACGGTGGGAAACCGATGCCAAAAATTAATCCGAGATCGACATCGCGGGCGTCGGCTACCAAACCGTCTGCGAGGACACGAGTGGCTTCGAGCAGCATCGGCAGGAACAAGCGGTTGGTGATTTCTTCGGGCGTGAATTTTTTTTGCGGGCTGGTGCGGCAGCCATCCACCAAGCGGGCAACTTCTTCGCTGGCGTTGCCGCGCGGCGGCTTGCCATTCTTGCTGGGCCCGTAATCGAAAAAACCGCGGCCCACTTTCTGGCCGAGGCGGCCGGCATCGAACAGCAACTGCAAAATCGGCGC
Organism: Pirellulales bacterium; assembly: GCA_041753435.1. Taxonomy (GTDB): domain Bacteria; phylum Planctomycetota; class Planctomycetia; order Pirellulales; family Lacipirellulaceae; genus DASYDU01. The sequence goes on from JBGSUJ010000010.1 coordinate 11,824, forward strand.
CGGCACCACGCGATCAGGGAAGGCTTCGAGCATGATGCGGCCAGCATGCACTGCGACATCAAGCCCGACCACGTCGTAAAGCGTGATCGGCCCCATCGGCATGCCGAAGTCTTTCGCTGCCCGCTCGACTGCCGAAATACTTGCTCCATCGGTGAGCAGCAGGGCGGCTTCGTTCATGTACGGGAGCAGCAGCCGGTTTACCAAAAAGCCGGGGCCGTCGTTCATTACGATCGGCGACTTGCCGAGCGACTTGGCATAGGCGACGGCAGTGGCGACGGTGGCGTCGCTGGTTTTCTTCCCGCGAATCACCTCGACCAATGGCATCTGGCGGACCGGATTGAAAAAGTGCAGGCCACAAAAACGCTCTGGGTTCATCAGCCCATTGGCCAGTTGCGTGATCGGTATGGTGGAGGTATTCGAGGCGAGAATTGCGTCATCCGCAAGCCGCGGCTCCAGGCGTGCAAACAATTGTTGCTTCGCATCGCGGTTCTCGACGATGGCTTCGATGACCAGCTCGGAGTGACAAAGCTCGGTATCGGAGAGCGTGCCGTTGATGAGCGGCGCGAGTTCGATGGCCCGCTTTACGTCTGGGCCTTTCAACTGTTTGTTGTAGGCAACCTCGTTGAGAATGCCCTGCACGCCACGAGCCAGCGCCGCTGGACTCGAATCCAAAATGGCGGCAGGGATGTTGCGTTTCACGTTGGCGGCCGCAATGCCTTGGCCCATCACACCAGCACCGACCACGCCCACGGATGCAATTTTGCGCGGCTCGACGCCTTGGGTGACGCCGGGGTCCTTCTTGTTGCGATCGGTGAGAAAAAAAACATTGAGCATGGCCCGATTGATCGGCGAGCCGAACAATTTGGCGAACTCCTCGGCTTCCATTCGACAGGCCGTTTCGAGATCGACACCGGCCGCGCCGAGCATCAGCTCGAGCGCCGCAAGCGGGGCTGGGTAATGGCCTTTGGTCTGTTGCTGGATATAGGCGTTGGCCGTGGCCCCGAGAAAGCCCAACTCCGGATCACTGATATCGATAGGCTGGGCCCAGCGCTGGCGATCGCGGCGGAAGTTGCCCGACGGTTGCTCCAGGCGAATCATGCGGATGGCAGCTGCAACAAGTGCCTCGTGGTCGCCACCAATACTGACCACATCGTTGGCCAGGCCCATGGCAGCAGCCGTGCGCGCGTCGATGTTTTCACCGCCGGTGATCAGTTCCACCGCATTAAAAAGGCCAACGATCCGCGGCGTGCGGGCCGTACCGCCCCAACCAGGGAACAGCCCGATCTTCACTTCGGGAAAACCATAGGCCGTTTTGTTGCCGTCGGAGAAGACGCGGCGGTCGCACCAGAGGGCGAGCTCCGCGCCGCCGCCAATGCATAAGCCGTCGATGGCCGCGACGGTGAGATAGTGGCCCTTGGCCAGCCGGCCAAAAAGCTGCTGGCCCTGGCGAGCGTAGTCGCTCACTTCACTTTTCGGTGCGTCGAGCCAAGTGACGAATTCCTTGAGATCGGCACCAGCGATGAACATGTCCGGTTTGGCCGAGGCGATGACTAGTCCGGCAAGGTCCTTCCTCTGGTCGAGCTCGTTGAGATGACCTTCGAGTTCCTTCAGCAAGTGCCGCGAGAGTACATTGGCGCTCGACTGCGGGTCGTCGAGCGTCAACAGGGCGACGTCGGCAGCGGGGAAAGTCAGAGCTAAATTCGTGTTGGCTGCCATGCTAAACAGGATACCGCAGGATCGCAGCGAATGTCATCCCAAAACGTGTCCCATTCACGGCGGGGTTTGCCCCGCGCGGAGGGGTTGATATGTTGACAATGCTATGAACGAGCCAGAGATTATAAACTCATCCACGAACCACCACTGTTTGTGTAGCGGTGCGTGGTGGCGTTTGCCGGTGCTGCTGGCACTGGTGCTTGCGGCAATACTCATCGCGCGGTCGTTGCAGCGCGGCGAGTGGAGTTCAAGGCAATTGCCAGTTGTACCTCCAGCGGTGGATTCGACCGGTCAAACTGTCTCGCTCACCATCCAAACGAGCGAACAAGACGTGCGGCATTGGGCCAATATTCCTTGGCAAGCTGGGATGACTGTGGGCGAGCTACTGAATTCAGCCAGTCGGCTCGATGGGTTGACCTACTCACTGCAAGGCAATGGCGAAATGACCTTGTTGACGCGGCTAGGTGAAAATCCCAATGAAGGGGTAAATGGTCGGAACTGGACCTATTTCGTCAATGGCGAGCGGGCCGATCGCAGTCTGGCGAGTTTCGAACTACGGCCGGGAGACCGCGTCTTGTGGACCTTCGCCGCCGAGGAGTAAAATGCCAATGGCTTGGCCGATGGCTGAGGTCGATCTTTCGACTTGCCTGCGCAAGAACTATTTTCAGGGAGCTAGTTGGACCGTGAACGACAAGCGTAACCAAACGATGCGAGATATTTTCGTTTTTGTGCTGCTCATTGCGATTGGCGTCGCCGGGCGTTGGGGGCAACCAGAGTGGTGCTTCACGCCGACCGCGGCGGCGGCGATTTTTGCCGGCTGCTATTTCGCGCGGCTCGGCGTGGCGGCGCTGGTGCCAGTGGCAATCCTGGGGATCAGCGACCTGTGGCTCGAAGCCCACAATAGCCTGGGCGTGATGCTTGCTACCTATGCCGTGATGACCGTGCCCGTGCTATTCGGTCGGTGGCTCCGCAACAGCGAGGGCCGGGGGAGCACCGTGTGGCGACTGGTGGTGTGCGGTTTGCTGCCGGCGACGTTGTTCTGGCTCGTATCGAACTTTGCCGTGTGGGCTTTTCAAAGCGACTACGCCAAAACTTGGAGTGGCCTAATGCAGTGCTACTGGATGGCCGTGCCTTTCTACCGCAGCATGCTGATAGGAGATGTATTCTATCTCACAGTGCTGTTTGGTTGCAGCGCAATCGCGGGAGTGCGGTTGAGTTCTGGCAAGCAGCAGCAGGCCTTCGAGCCACACGTGATGGTCTAGTGCGTTTTTCGCTTTGCTGTGCTGCGATCGCGAGTTCGATTTCGCGGTGTCGTTGCCGACGCTGCCAACACCCTCGGCTTACCCATTCACCTGCGCAGCCGGATGCGCGACACGAACTGGAGAAGAGCTCTAGAATACGTCGCCGGGTTCGTCGCTCTCGATGGGGGCCGCTCCTGGCTGGACCGCGCTGCGAATTGTGTTGGCCATCTTGACGACATCGTCTGCGACGACCAGATCGACGATATCTTTCGATTCGGCTGAAGCGAGTGCCGTGCGAATGGCTGCGATTACCGTATCGAACACTGATTGCTTGTCGGCCGGTGCGATGCTCTTCGCGGCGACCAGTCCGCGTTGCAAGTCGCCCAGACGTGCCAGCAAGATGCGAACATCCAGTTCCATCGTCTGCGATTGCGGGTCCATTCGCACCCGATTTGTAGAGCCCTTTGCGCCGGTCCCCCCCGCGCCGCCCCGCATCCCCCCGCCGAAGCCTCCGCTCCGCAAGTTCATCTCTTGAAATGCTTTCGCCTCTTTAGCCTCGTCTTCGGCGACAGCGACGGCAAGCTTCAACAGTGCATTGGACATCGCTTTGCCATCAACTTGCGTGTCTTCGAGTTTGACAGAAGCCAACAGAGCAGCGACTCGGCACCGTCCGTCGAGCGTCATTTTGGGAACAGACGCGCCGCCGATCATGTTCGCCAGCGCGGCGACCGATTCAGGGGTCGGTGCCGATTTGCCCAGCTTAGCCAGCACATTGGCCGCCTGAATGCGTACCCATTCGATCACCTTAGGCTCAACGTCCGGCAGCGGCTCGTCCATAGTCGCCAGCTTGGTTACAGCGGCAGTCATCTTCGGCACGGCGTCGCGGCTAAGCCCTTCTGGGTATTGAGCATGTCGCTCGAGCCCAACCAGTGCCCCGACCACCAAAAACGGCGGCACGGGCTTGCCTTGAGTAGCGTACTCGACCATCAACAACAGTTCCGCCGTTGCTTCTTCGTAGGGTATTGGCGGGCGACGATTCGCCGCCGTTTCAATAGCGTACTGCTTGTCGAGCCGACCAAGCACCAAAATTGCATTGTAACGCACGGCCGGATGAAATTTGCTCGAACGCCCCACGGGCTGGAGCTCTTGAAAGGCCAACTCGGTGAGGTCACGCTGCAACCGTTCGTCGCGTGCGGCCCAGAGATAGCGGCTGAACAAATCTTCGCGCAGCCGTCCCAGTTCTGCCAGCTCATCGGGGCGAAAGCGGGTCATCGCCGGGAAGTGGTACTTGCTGAAGTATTCTAGAAAGCGTTCTTTTTCGGTGGCGTAGCGCGACGGATCCTTCACACAGCTCTGCGCGATCGGGGCGAGCAAACGCGCCTTGTCGTCAATCGGCTTCGTCTGGTATTGCTGGGCAGAAGCCCGGGTCGTCAGGCAGCTTATCATTAGCACTGCGAGCAGGCCCCGGCAGCCGGTACGAAGTTTCGATGGGTTTGCCATGCCGAGCCTCGGTTCCAACAGCCAAACATGGTCCAGTCGCCAAAGACGTGACGAAATTTGGCGGTAAACTATGTTCAAATAACCACTTCGGGAGGGTAGACTGCCATCTTCTACACTACCAAGCACCGCCCAAATATGCAAGTTTCGAGGAAAGACGCCCGACCAATCCGCTGCTGGCTAAAGGCTAGCAGCCATTACGCATGACCATCCTTTATTCCGATTCCCGGTTTTTAGACCACGACACACGCCGAGGCCATCCCGAGCGGGCCGAGCGGTTGCGGCAAATCACGGCACACTTCGACGCAAGCGGACTCGCCGAGCGTTGCCTACGACCGCCCTGGGAACTAGCGTCGCGGGAGCGGATTGAGCGGGTGCATCAAGGCTCTTACATCGATTCGATCGCGGCACTTGCGGCAAGCGGTGGTGGGCGACCCGAGCCAGATACGGTGGTTGGCCCGGCCTCGTTCGATGTGGCTCGGTTGGCGGCCGGGGCAGCAGCCGATGCGGTCAAGCGGGTGATTGCGGGCGAAGATCGCACCGCGCTGTGCCTTATCAGACCACCAGGGCACCATGCGCTCCCCGATCGGGCGATGGGTTTTTGCCTGTTTAACAATGTGGCGGTGGCTGCCCGCATTGCGGTTGACGAACATGCGATCGACCGAGTGCTGATTGTCGATTGGGATGTGCATCATGGCAACGGCACACAGGAAATATTTTACGCAGACGAGCGAGTCGGCTACTTCTCGATTCACCGCTGGCCATTCTATCCCGGTACCGGAGCGACCGACGAAACCGGCACCGCTGCTGGCCTCGGCGCGACACGCAATCTGCCCATCGAATTCGGCACCCCCCGCGACGTGTACCGCGAACGGTTTCGCCACGAACTAGAAGCCTTCGCCGCCCGCATTAAACCGCAACTTGTGCTCGTCAGTGCCGGTTTCGACTCACACCGTGAAGACCCAATTGGTTCGCTGGGACTGGAATCGGAAGACTTCGCGGAGCTGACAAAAGTTGTGCTCGACGTGGCGAACGTGCATGCCGGCGGCCGCATCGTGAGCCTGCTCGAAGGGGGCTACAAGCCCGAGCGATTGGCTGAGTGCGTGGCGGAACATCTCCGCGAACTGCTAACCGCGAATTTGTAGGCGCCGCTACTCGTCCCCAAACACCCGCGTGCTTTCTTCGCGGCGGATCGGCTGGCTGATGTCGTCGGTATTGACCTGGACGGTCACACGCTGATCGCCGGGCTGAACGCCTTTGGCTTGCACACGGAAGACCGTGTCGGTCTTGGGGGCCAGTTGGGCGAGGGGCTCAAACACCACGCCACCGGCTTGCACAGTATGGCGAGTTTCGCCAGTGGCCGAGATAGCCGCGATGCCCGGTGGCAAGCTCACGACTACCTGTACATTGGTCGCTGCTTTGGAACCTTGATTGACAACGCGAATCACATAGCTGGTTTCACCGCCGACTTCGATCGGGTCCTCGGCATCGAGAACTTCGAACATAATCGCCGCCAGGCCTTCGACCAGCACCTCTTGCTTAACTTCATCGGCCAGGCCTTGCTGGGCCTTGCCTTGGATTTGCAGTGTTTGCTGCCCCGGTTCGATCGGCATCGCCGTCAGCTCGACGGATCCTTTTTCGCCTTCGGGCAATTGAGCAAGGCTCCAGTAAACAGAGTGAGTTGCGGCATCGTACTCGCCCATGTTGTTGGCTTTGACAAACTGCATTCCTTTGGGCAACTTGGTCACGAGCTCGATATCGTGAGCTGGTGCCGTGCCAGGGTTCTCAATAATCACCTGGTAGGTTGCCGGGCGTTCGAGATAGCGGCGCTGCGGCCCGTCGACCGTCAGTTGTAACTCGGGAGCGATGACTTCAAACTCGACCTGCTGCTGAACTTGCAAGTCGCCATCCGCTCGGGCGGTGAGCGCATTGACTACCGGGCCAGCCCGTTCCGCGGTGAGCACCAGCTCGAGCTCGCGGGTTTCGCCGGCGCGGAGCGTGCCAATTTCAAATTCCAATGCCGGGCCTGCCGCATGCCGGACATTATCCGGCACGTTTTCCAGCAGCATGACTCCGGTGGCGTCGCCGGTGCCCGGATTGCGCAGCTCGATCTTCACCCGCTGCTCCTGGCCGATCATTACTTGGTTTGGCGCAGTCATGCGGATCGCCAGTTGCGGCATCGTGCAGCGGGTTTTGGCCGAAGCTTGGGCGGCGCAAGAGACCGTGGCCACGCTACCAATTTCGCCCTCCGAGATCGGCATGAGTTCGATTTCGACAGTCCGCTCTTCGCCGGTCGAAAGCGCGCCGATGTCCCACACCAGGTCGTTGCCATCGGTGGTAGCTCGCGGAGTAGTATTCACTACGCGGGTTCCCTGGGGCACCTCGTCGCGAATCACCACCTGCTCCGCCGTATGCCCGCTCACGTTGCGGACTTGAATCGCGAACTTGGCAGCCTTGCCAACCTGAATCTCCGGCGGGGCGAACTTCTGGATCACCAGGGCCGGTTTCTGCGGACCTTCGAGCGCCCGTTCGCCTGGGCGGCCAGTGCCCTCGTCAGTTGTGCTCGGCGATTCACCACGATTCGAAATGGTTTCGTCGCGCGGACGGCGTTCGGGCATGGCCCCGTAGGCGGCGTTCGCAGAGCGAATTGGTTCCGCTGAATAATCGGCTGAAATCTCGCTCGCGGCCGCCGTCGCCGCGGGCAGCGAAGTGGTTTGTGACTCGAATGGGTTCCCCGCGTTAGTCGCTAGCGGAGCACCATAACGATCACTTGCTGAGGCTGGCCGCGGAGCAGCGGGCACGCTATCGGCCAGAGCGTCGCCAAATGCTTCGCGAGCACGTCGGCTGGATTGGCTGGCAGCTTGCTCCTCGGCGAGTTCCTCGGGAGCCCTCGCCGGATACCCCTCAGCAGTCGCAAGTTGGTTTGGCTCTTGACCGCGTGTGACGTCGTGTGCCGGAATCGCCGGCAGCACCACGGGCATCGCCTCGCGGGTAGAGTAACGATCGTTATCGGTAGTTGACGATTCCAACGCATCGAGATGGTAGCGATTGTCGCTCGTGGCGACGGGTTCAGTAGATTGTGCCGGTGCAACTTCCGGCTCCAGGTTTGTCGCCGGCTTAGTTTGCGTCGTCGCTGCCCACGCACTGGCGACAGCGTTAAATTCTGCGTCGGATAATTTGGGCGTCACAGGCTCGGCATCGGTAGCCGCTGGGGCGGACTCTGCAATCAACTCGCCGCCGCCTAAAAGTCCCGCCGACCACGCACCACCAGCGACGATAAAGTAGTACACGCCGGCCGTTGCCGCAGCTAGCACCATCGTGAGCAGGGCTAATTTGACCGTACGACGCTTTGATCGAGCCATGTTACGAAGCCTTCGATTCAAGGTTTCCGAATAATTTACCGATTTAGGGCGCAATCACTGCGCACGCTCGGGGCGGAGTTAGTTAGCAAAATTGCCTGCCGCCGAAAAGAGCAACTGCGATCGGCCTCCTTTCGGGGGTGCGACACGCGATGCTCGTAGCGCCGGCAAGACACCTCACTTTGAAGCTCAGGAAACTCCTCATGTCGAACTTCGCCATATTCGTGCTGGCTGACAGCGTGCCGACGATGACCCCCGCTGAGCCGGCGACTCTCGAACTCGCTTGCGTCGGGCTGGCGACGCTGGCGATTTACACCGTGTTAAGTGGCTGGCGGCCCACCAGGTCGGCGAGCGTGCAGGCGGCGAGGCTCCGCGACTCGGTGGGGACCAACTCCGCTAAATGCGCAGATCAGAAGCGGAGAGCGGCCTAAGCTTTGGCCAGTTCTGGCGGCAAGGCGAAATCGGGTAGCTTTGTCCCACCCGAATGGTTATGTTTCCCGAAAGCAAATCAGGCGCATCGGCCTCAGGCGGGCAAGGAAGTTCGCGATGCTCTTTACGCTATTCGTCGCCGCACTCGCAGCCATGTTCTGGGCCCTGGGTTCGTTCCTTCTGGTCGGCACTTCCACCCACGACCCCTCCTCGCTGGAGCTCGCCCTGATGGCAGCGATCACGCTGGGCACCTATTTCTGGATGCAGTGGCTCCGCGAGAGTCGCGCTCGCGCCGAAACATTGAGCGAACAGCATTCGCCTGGCTCGTCGCCCCCGATATTTGCCGAGGCCGACGAACTGCCCGCCGCTGAATCGCTCCACCGGGCCGACCATGCTGCGTAATATTTTTCGCCGAGCACAGCTCGCCTCTTGCCAGTCCTCTTTTCGCCGCCGCCCGCGCAGGAGATACGAAACGGTGGAGGTTGATCGGACATTATCCACCCGCGTCTTCGGATGGGTCAACAACCGAGAACAGTAACTCCTTGATGCCCGCGTCGGCCCCCGCGTCGAGCACACCGACGAGCGTGCCATGCGTGGCGTCGGGGTTGCCAATCACTAGCATGCCGGTGCGATCCTCCTCCCGCCGGGCGGAGCGCAGCTTCGCACGCAGACTTTGGAGGCTGTAAATCTGCTGGTCATCCACCCAAATCGAATCCTCATCGTCGATCGTCACGATCACAAACGTCGGATCGTTCAAGTAATCGGCCGGCTGCGACGTTGCCGAAGTCGCCGACGATTGCTGCGGCGAGGGCAGATTGATCACCGATTCGAGCGACTGCAGCGACGTCACCAAAAAAAAGATCAGCAGGAAGAACACGATATCGACCATCGCCGTCATGTCGATCAAGTCCTCCCGATGGGTGCTCCCCGGGGCCATCAAGAGCAAGGCGTGCTCGGTTGCCAACGCTTTCGAAGCCGCGGGCTTGACTGCGGATTTCTGGGTCGGCACGGTCAACTGGGTGCCACAACTCGGGCAGCGGCTTTGCCGACCTGCCGCCGCAACCGGAGCCGACACGTTTTTACCACAACCGGGGCAGGCGAACTTGACCTGGGTCATGACTTGTCCTTTTCCACAACGGCCACATTCAGAGTGACGCCCTCGACCGCTGAAGCAGCGGCAGAAACCCGGAACAAGTCGCCCAGCCGCACCTGCTGCACCGCCTTGATTAGCACCTGGGTCTTGCCTTCAGCAACTCCCCGTTCGACCGCCGAGCGAATCCGCTCCACCTGCTGGGCACTGTCGCGAATCGGCGTGCCTTTTTCTCGGTCGCCCAAGGTCACCACCACCGGCTCCCTGCCGCCACCTTGGATGGTCAGCACCACGGCCGCCTCGCCATCGAGCGGCGCGGCATGGCTGGCCAATGGCAGATCGATCTCCGCCATCGCTGCCATCACAAACGTCACCAGAAAGTAGATATTCATCATGAATACCAAATCGACCATCGCCGTGATGTCGAACTCGGGCGACTCCTTGTGCGGCTGGCGCAGAATCAGCTCGTCGAATCCAGCACTTCCCAGGCCAAAACGTGCGGCGTCCACGGCAAGTCCTCGTTTAGATGCGGCTCTTCATCACATCGAGCGCTCGAGCCAGGCCGGCCCCCAGCGCGTCCTGGAAGCGGCGGATCCGCGCGCTCAGGCTGGCCAGCAGCAAATTGAAGGGAATGGCCGTGCCGAGGCCCATCGCCGTGCAGATCAGCGCGATCGAGATTTCATCGGCGATTTGCGAAGGCTGCACCTTTTCGCCGGTGCCAATCCGCCCGAAGGCCGCCATCATGCCCAGCACCGTGCCGAACAGGCCCAGCAGCGGGCCGCTCTTGATCACCGTGGCGACCCAGTTGGTGCGATATTCGAGGTCGCCCATCACATCGCGCTGCAGCACTTCGGTAACGACTTGCCGCATTTGGTCGTAGCCCAAGCCGCGGTTCTCGACAGCAAGCTGAATCAGTTGGGGCAGCGCCCGCACGTCTTCGTCGGTCATTTCGACGACCGTATCGTAGTGCCCGCCGCGCAACGGTTCAAGCAGTTGCTCCATGAATTCCGCTTGCTCGTCGCTGTGGGCGAAGCCCAGTTCCTTCACCCGCCGGAAGCCGACGATGAGATTGTAAAGCCCCCATAAAAAATTGATCGCCAGGAAGCCATAGGTGGCGTCGCCGAGACTTTTGGCCAAGTCGTTGATATTCATGAAGAAGTACCGTCTTACGCTGTTCCGCGTGGGAGCTCCGCGCCGTTCCGCCCAGCAGAAAAGCCGGGTCCCGTTCCGGGGCCACCGCGGACTTTACCTTAACCTGCCGAGGTAGCCCGGGGCAAGTGATTCTGCAAAAGGAGAGCCGAAAGAGGCGACGCCAGCCCTGCCACGCCCCGTGCCATCCGATGAGGCAAACCACCGCTGGGGCCTACAAGATGTTGCTAACAGGCTGATGCGAAGTAATCGATTGATTCTACGTTTTGACCGGAGATGCAGTCGCCCAATCGAGATTCTGCTCATAGCCGAGGCGAACCAGCAAATCGCCAGCGAGCTCGGTAAATTGCTGACAGTGAGCAGGCGTAAACTCCTTCTGCCAGCCAGCTTTCTTACCACTGCGAAACGTGTGCGACTTCTGAGGGGCCACCAGCAACGTCATTCGATTAACTGCCTCCGCCAAGTTGAACGGAGTGTCCGTGTAACGCGAGTAG
>JBGSUJ010000011.1:0-14405 GCA_041753435.1 Pirellulales bacterium
CGACGGCGTCGGCCAAGCCGATACCGTCAAGCATGGAGTCAATGAATGGACTAACGGCGAAGATGCCCGTATGAGATGGCCAGCCTCGACCGAGGCCCGCTGAAGAAAGGGAACAAGCTGTTCCGGTGTCGCAATCCGAGACTAGCAACACTCCCCAACATCAGTCAACGGTCAAACGACGGAGGTCGTACAGGACCGGTCCGCCTTGCGACGGCAGTTCGCCCTTTATAAGGGATGGAAATCATGGTCGCACGAAACGACAAGGCAAGCATTCGCTATCGGCAGTTTGAGGGCGGATATGCTCAAGCACTCGACTCGCAGTTAAGGGCGGTTCTCGCAGGCTACCAACGCGGCTTGTTGCGACGCAACGAGGTCCGCGTCTTCGCCGGACGGCTGGAGCAAGCCGCTTTGCATCATTCAAGCAAGGTGACGCTGCATCGCATCATCAATTGCCAATCGCAACGCAAAGGCAATCGTCGGATGAGCGACGGCGAAATTCAAACAGCGATTGAAACGCTCGATAGGACGCTGCCGCCGCTGCAACGCGAATGCGAGACGGAGCGACCCGCCTTCAACAAGCCCGTGGCGAGGAGAGTGCTTCGGCATATCGCTCGCGGAAGTGCCACTACGGTCGAAGCCTTGTTTTGCTTCGCCTATTTCTTGCGTCGTATACCGCAGCGGAAGCCGATGCACCGACTGCAATCGAATGAATACTATGCCCGGCTCCGTTATGCGGAGTTCGAGGCCTGGACCGGAGTCCATCGGGCGACTCAGTCGCGAATCCTCCATCGCCTAGTGAGTCGTGGCTACTTGAGCACCGCCCCGGTCCATAAACAGAATGAGAATTGCTACGGCCAACTTTTCATCGACGGCCCGCTGCTGTCGCTCGTGCGAACCAGGCAAGCTGTGAAGCGTCGAGCACCGATGAAGAAAACATCAACACCCTCGCAAGATTTGGTCAACGCCTCCGTCGAGAAAAGGTCAACGCTAAGAAACTTAAATCCCAAAACAGAAATCCAAGAACAGGAAAGACTGATTTTGGAGTTGAGGAATGGCAGCTTGAGCCGCAACCGTGACCCGGAAATGCAGAGAATCGCCGCGAGGGCGGCACAAATGGTCGCAGAAGCACACGCCCAGGCTGCCTAACCAGGCGGTTCCCGCCTTCACAGAGGGAAAACTGGCTTTGGGCGTCGGGAGTTTGACCCGCTCAACGTGCAGATTTAGATTGAAGGCGTGGCACTCCACCGCTGGGACACCCCAGTATGGCGGTCGGTTTGGTCGACCTATCGCCAGTGAGCCGCTTTCGAGCGGCACGGGCCACGGGTTGCGGTGTGCGACCGTTTGACCAGGTCGCATTTTCGCCTTCACGGGCGACGTTGCAGTCCTGATTGTTGTGTCGCCCGCATCCGGGTAGTGGTCCAATCTCAACGTCGGATGCTTTAGCGTTGAGAGGTTCTTCCATTAGGAGGACCATGACCGCAGCCGAGTGTGAAAAACACCCGGTCCGCTGGCTCACGGTCGAGGACATCCGAAAACAGCAGCGTATGCGTCGAGAAACGGTCATAGCGGCGATGCTTGCGGGTGAACTCCCCTTCGAGCAACGCGGACGAATTCGTTACGCCCGAATCACAGACGTGATAGCTTGGGAAGAATCGCGGGTAGCCCGCGATAAGAGTAGTACCAAGCACCTGCTTGTTCACCCGGAACTCGCGGAGTATGCCGCTTAGTCAGCACTGGCTTGGCCGGGGCGACCTGCTCACCGCAGGCCGCTCCGACCGGCCTTTTTGAATCGCAGGCGATGGCATGCCCTTCACTACATTTCCGGGCAATGCTGCACTACAAAGGCCGATTCGTCGTCCGGCACCCTCCGCAAGAAATCGCAATAAAACCCGTGAATTTCAGCGGTTTCTTGCGATATTAGAAAAGTACGTTGTCGGGCCTTGTTAGATTGGGAAGCTTTCGTTCTACCATTGAACTACACCCGCGAAAAAGCATCCACGTATAGTGTAAGTCGCTTGCCGGACATCTGGCAAGCGGCACGGCAATCAGCACAACTGCCCTGAAAAATGGCCCACAAGATTTCGTGTTGCCGGGTCTCGAATCTGTACGTTTGCAGCAGTGCCGAATCGCACAAACGGAGCACGGCCCGTGGTGAAGCCGCCGGCACGGCGAAGCTGACGGAAGACGATGTACGCTCGATTCTGGCGCTTCGCGGCGTCCTAATGCAGCGAGAAGTCGCCACCCGCTACTGGATCAGTCGGCAGACCGTTTCCGACATTTGGTGCGGCCGATCTTGGCGACACTTGCGTCGAGATGCGCCGTAAACTTGCCCGGCTTCGGCCGGGCTTTTCTCGTGCGCCAAGCCGGTGGTTTCTTTTTATGCTTAACCGGCTTTGTTATACTGGCCCTGACCATTTTCAAACGGGCCGCATGATGGAATTTGTCGCAATTGACTTTGAAACGGCAAATGAGAAGCGAGCTAGCGCCTGCTCATGTGGACTGGCGATTGTCTCCGACGGGAAAGTGGTCGATACCCGTCATTGGCTCATACGGCCGCAAGAGCTTCGGTTTAGTCCCTTCAATGTTGGCATTCATGGAATCAACGAAGGGACCGTGGCGGACAAGCCGCGCCTTTGCGACTTATGGGACGAAATTCGACCGCTGCTAGATGGCAAATTGGTACTTGCCCATAACGCCAGCTTTGATATGAGCGTATTGCGTAACGCTCTGGACGGATACGGAATCCAGTATCCGCAATTTGACTATTCTTGTACCTATTTGATCGCTCGGCAGACCTGGACAGATTGGGTGTGCTTTGCACTTGGAGCGGTAGCCTACAAACTGAATATGCCGTTCACTCATCACGACGCAATGGAGGATGCAAGAGTCTGCGCCGAAGTCGCACTGAGAGCCGCGAAGCATTTGAACGCATCGACTTTTGAGGAGTTGGAGGAATGCACAAGTGTCTATCGTGGCCGGCTCGAATGCGACCACTATTACACGCCATATCGTCCATCAGTGCGCGGGGACCGCACGGGCCGCAAATCGACCACAATCAGATATAAAGACTTGCGGCCGGAAGTCGAATCAATTGACGAAGCCAATCCGTACTTCGGCCGCAAAGTCGTATTTACGGGTATACTCACTTGCATGAAGCGAGAGGCCGCCGCTCAACTTGTCGTAAACCACGGTGGGCAATGTTGCGGGAGTGTAAGTAAGAAAACTAACATCTTGGTGGTTGGCGATTTGGACAGTCGGACATTCGCTGCTGGCAAAAACAAGTCGACAAAACTGGCAACAGCCGAATCGCTCGCAATGGCAGGTTGCGACATTGAAATCATCGGCGAAGATGATTTTCTGCGATTGCTTTCCGCTGAGGGATAGACCAATGATGACTTCGGACCATTGCAAGGTACTCGATTGGATTACCAAGGATTATGATACGTGGGAATACTGGAAGAGAATTGGGATGGATTTACATATCGCCTGCAATGGTGATTCAGCGCTCACTCGCTACCGCCTTGCTGATTTGATGCGGCGAAGTATGTCGAAACTGCCGCACGGTCCGATTGAGTTTCAGACGTACAACGATGATTGCACGGGAAAAATCACCATTACGATTGACCCGTCCGAAATCACCGCCTCAAACGAAGTGTATGGGGACTGGTTGCGATTGGCCGACTACATGTTGCTGGCCGCTGCCGCTCCGTGGCCCAAACTAGATGAAGAGAATCAGCGCCGAAGGGCGATACACGAACAGTATCAGCGCGGCTACGAAGCAAGAATGATTGTTGAGGCAGTAGCAGAATACTCCAAAGACCATCCTAGGGCATCCGAGAAAGAGATTCGGACTGCCTTAAACCGGGACGGGAGAGAGGTTTTGCAGATACACATACAGCAGGCCAAGAAAATTCCCGTTCCCGGTGGCAACTACGGGCGTGAAATTGTTGAAGTACCGCCGCAACCACCTGCGGAGTTAAAGCCTTATTCAAATCTGTACTTTTAGTCGGAGGTCGATTCCGGAGGTATCGACAGTCGCCTTGACCCATCGGCGCAATTCCTGGGGTATCCTGTGGCTGCTAATTTGGCCTAACCGACTAGAATGGGTGAACCGACCGGCAAGTCAGTGGTCCTTCATTGATACCAATGGCCAAGCGACAACTATCGACGATTTGTGGTTACTGCGGATGCTCGACTGATAAGGCTTCGCGCGACCACGCTATTCCACTCGCTCTTTGGCCAGATGGGAAACGACCGCAGCACCCGGTAATTGTCCCCGCGTGTGTCGAGTGCCACGAAGAAATTGACCGCGAAGTCGCGTACTTCCGGGATATGGTTGTATTGATGTCCGATCCAGACAGCCACCCGCTTTTGGAATCAATGGCGAGCGGTCCCGTCGCAAAGAATATCGGCCGGGATTACAACCTATGGCAGCAATACATCGTCGGCGCGGAGTTCGCGTGGAAAGCTACAGAGTCAGGTTTGGTATTCGATTCAGGGTTTCGCGTTCCGTTCGATAGCGACCGATTCTGTCTTTCGATTGACAAAATCGTGCGTGGACTTTTTTACCACAAGTCGCAGCACCCACAAAGTAGAAGTGTTTCCCGGTAGCGGATTCTGGAAGTCAGAAAGTTTTCAGGACTATTTGGATTCCATGTCCGATTTTTCCGGTGTTGGCGACGACGTGTTTCAATGTCGATGCGTGCGCGACAAATCTGACGTAAACACAACCGGTTGGCTGCTAGTGTTTTACAAGAGCGTAGCGATTCTTGCTCACACGATCCGGCGAGACCTACAGTTACCGTGACGCTAAAACGAAAACGCCCGGCCATTGTGACAGCCGGGCGCAACGAGTCGATGAGTCAGAGAGTCAGGCTGCGCTGCGTTTGTTCCAGGTAGACGGCTACCAGGGCTTCAATTCGTCAAGCAGATGCGACATCGCGACGGCTCGAATGTTCTTGGCCATGTCGAACGAGTGTTCTCCTGCGTGGATGACAAAGAGACGTTGAAGCTTCAGGTCGGCCAAAGCCGTCCGCATGGAGGGCGTAATGCTTGGTGCCGAAGTTCGCTTGACTTCAAAGCCCCATCGCTTTCTGCCGCGAACGACCAAGAAGTCAAGCTCCGCACCCGCGTGCGTGGCCCAGAAGTAGCAGTCGTGAGGTCGCACGTTGAGTCGATTGACGACTTGCGAAATCACAAATCCTTCCCAGGAGGCTCCAAGCTTGGGATAGGCTTCCACGTCCGCTTTGCTGTCGAGACCGAGCAATGAATGTAGAATTCCACTGTCCGACAGATAGACCTTGGGGGCTTTGACCTGCCGCTTCTTGAGATTCTCGTGCCACGGTTGAAGCTGGCGAACCATGAACGCAGACGTGAGAATATCGAGATAATTCCGTATTGTGTTGTCTGCCACGCCAAACGATCGACCAAACTCTGAAGCGTTCCATACTTGGCCGTGATAGTGGGCTAACATCGTCCAGAATCGGCGAAGCGTCGTGGCACTCACTTGGATGCCAAGTTGCGGCAGGTCGCGTTCCAAGAAGGTCGTCACGAAGTGCTGTCGCCAAATCTGACTCTTTGCATCCGACGCAGCCAGATAAGAATCTGGAAAGCCGCCACGAAGCCAAAGTGTCGCGTGATTGGCGACACCGACTTCCTCCAAGGAAAATCCATCGAGCCGGTAGAACGCGATACGTCCAGCGAGTGTTTCGTTGCCTTGCCGAAGCATATCGGGCGAGGCACTGCCCAAGATGAGAAAGCGGGTGCGCATTGGCCGCCGGTCCGCCAGCACTCGCAGCAACGGGAATAGGTCCGGCAGTCGCTGGATTTCATCCAGCACGACGAGCCCCTTTAATGGTGAAAGGGCAAGGTCGGGGTTTGTGAGACGGACAAGGTCAGAGGAGCTTTCCAGGTCGAAAGCATGGCACGGCTGCTTCCAGCTTCTTTGGACCTGCCCAGCCAGGGTCGTTTTGCCAACTTGCCGGGCACCAAGAACGGCGACTACCGGGAACTGTTTGAGCAGCTTTTTCACGCGGTCCAGGTGGAGGGTACGGCGAAGCATGCTTCAATATTACCTTGATAATTCGCATGTGACAATCGAGATTTCAATGTGTATAATTGGCCCGGAAGTAGGCTATTGCCTTCGATTCCCCGTCAGAAACAGCGGGACGGCATCTCGCCCAACCAACCGGCGACCTACGAAAACGCAGCAGGCGTTTTCGTCGTGTGCGGAATTACAGGCATTCAAAGAGTGAATCGCGTTATTCGAATGGAACAGGCGGTTGCCCACTTCTTCGTCAGCGCGCCTCTCCACCAGATAGATTAGAGCAAGCTTGGTAGAGGCACACATCGAACACGACAGCGTAGCGATTCGCACCCACTATTTTGAGAATAGCTGCTTTAGTCGCCTCGTATCATCGGCATTCCAGGCCTTCGGTTGAGTCACTTCTATCCAGGCGTCGATGTAGCCTGCCGGTGCGAAATTGTGGCCGTAGCCAGCAGGGATGGCAGTGGCCATGGGCAGGTCGAAGCCAGCTTGCAGAAAGGTCACCATGGGGCACCATCGCAGATATGGCGAGACATCGGGACCGCGCTCGCCGATTAACCAATCGGGCCGTTGATACAGCAGTTCCGGGGCAAAGAAGGTCATCGGATCGCTGGCGTGTTGGATGTAGACAAATCGCATTGGCCCCCACCGCTTCCCCGCCCTATCCAGAGAGTTTTCTCGACCAGTGAATCGTAACATCGACCCGTCTCGAAAAGTTGGCAGCCACATTGGAGAGTCGGGATTTCGATATCGGGTGGCTCGCGACCAGACACTGCTGGGAAACGGCGGACCGCTCCAGACTCCACCCTGAATCGGATCTTCGAAAACCGTGAACAGGTCGGCACTCGCTGCAGACCCGAGCGCCCCGAGGCTCAACCCATGTAAATACAGCTTTGGTCGGCCACTGGGGGAAAGAGTTTTCCAATAGGCGTAGATTTCGTCGAACAGGGCGGTCGCAGAATCTCGCGAGCGGGTGGGGTCGACCAGAATGGTGATCCAACTGGGAAGATACGAATACTGCATGCTGACGATTGCTGAATCACCGGCATGCAGATATTCGACCGTATCAACGGCGCCTGGATCGAGCCAACCCGTACCAGTGGGCGTGGCGACAATCAACACCGAACGGTCGAATCCGCCCACGCGTTTTAGTTCTTCGAGGGCCAACTTGGCCCGCTCCTGCGGTGTATCTTTCGAGCCCAGGCCGACATACACGCGCAGCGGCTGTTGGGCCTCTTTGCCCCAGAATTCGCTGATGCCTTGCTTGGTGGGTCCGGCGGCGACGAATTGTTTTCCAAAACGTCCGATCGTGTCCCACGCGATGAGCGATTCAGCGCTGCCGGATGCTGTCGCTTCCGTAGGCTGCTGAACGCCGTCATCAACGATCTGGTCCAAGCGCAGGAAGACGGCATCGGCGGCATTGAGCGCGAATCGGGCGATGACGTCGTTAGCAATCAGAATCAGACCAATGACGACGACAATCGTGCTCACGACCTGCGAGACGCGCCGTGGAACGACTAAATTGATTTTGCGATGGACATACCCCCAGAGCATGCCTAGGCCGCGTGCCATGGTTATCAACAAGGCACCCGTCAGCACTGCCAGCAGGGCAACCCTCCAAGGATAGGCGGTCGCCACCGGTTCCATCTCCATCAGCTGACGGATCGAATTCTGCCAGATGGTTGCCCGCCATAAGAATAGCGCGACGACCATCGCGACAGCAGTGGTTGTGATCTGCTTGCTAACTCGCTGAAGCTTGTCATTCGGTTTGGGTATTTCCAGGTATAGCCAGAGCCACACGAAGAGCACACCGACGCCATACCCGACGGCCAGCGACAAACCGGAGAGTATCCCTTGGACAACGAAGTGCCGCGGCAATAGCGACGGGGTAAGCGAGGAGGCCAAGAACAGCGTTGCAACTGCCAAACCCACAAACGAAAACGAAGCCCAAAACCGTACGACAACCATGCGGAGACTGTGCGAGATGCTCGACATGCAAGGCATTATCCGGACTGTCAGATGCATGTAAATAGGTGAAGCTCTCCCACCCACGGCGGCACGTTGTGGCTAGCAGGAGGCGAATTCGGGCAATTCGTTCGCTGTGGCTGGTCTTGTTGGGTCAGGCAGCAAGCGGCTACGATGCCCGCCCGAAATGCCTGGGCCGCATCCAATGGCTTGGATGGAACCGAGCAGGTGTGTTCTTGGGCTTTCGATTGGAGTGGTTGAGATGGCGCTGCCGCCGATGCCAACGGAAACGGATTTTTTCGTGTCGAACTTTCGTCAGAAGATAATTGCCGTTGGCTTACTGGTCGCTGTCGCCGCGACTGCTGCCGCCGATACGCTGGTGGTTTGCCCAGGAGAATATCGAGCAGCGCTCGCGCCGTGGGCAAGCTTTCGGGAACGGCAAGGGCATGTGCTGAGATTCGTCGAACCGCCCGTGACAGCGCGAGAATTACACGCGGCGATTGGCGTCGCGGCCAACGCTGGCACGCTTAAATACGTCGTGCTCGTGGGCGATGTTCCGGCGATTCCGACCGACTACGCCGACGCCAAGGTAAACATCCAGTGGGGCAGCGAGCCGACAATCGCCACCGACCAACTGTATGCCGATGTCGATGGCGATGGTTCACCCGATGTAGCAGTGGGAAGAATACCCGTGGACACGCCCGAGGAACTGGCCGCTTTTGTGCGCAAAGTGTTGCGTTACGAGCAACCGGCAGAGCAGGGTGCATGGCGGCGGCGAATCGACGTGGTGGCCGGCGTGGGTGGCTTTGGTCCGCTGACCGATGCGCTAATCGAAGCCGCTGGCCGAAGCGTGTTCACCCAGGTCGTGCCGGCGACCTACGAGGTGCGGCAACTGCCCGCCAATCCCGATCACACTTGCGATCAAATTAGCGCAGGCTCGTTCGCCTGGATCTATCTGGGGCACGGTCTACCGACGATGCTCGATCAGGCAAACACACCGGCTGGCCCACGTCCGATTTTAGCGACTGGCGATGTACCGCGCTTGCGGTGCGACACGAGCAGCCCGCTGGCAGTGCTGATTGCCTGCTATACCGGAGCGTTCGACGCGCGGACCGATTGCCTGGCCGAAGAACTTGCGGTTTGCGAACAGGGCCCGATTGCCGTGATTGCGGCCACGCGGGTGAGCATGCCGTATGGCAACGCCGTGTTGGGGTGCGAACTGTTGCGGGCTGGTGTTGCCCAACGCGCGGTCACCCTCGGCGAGATGTGGCTCGAAGCTCAAAGAAACACCCTGGCCACCGCGGCGGACGGAGATTCGTTGCGTGTTTCGCTCGACGCTCTCGCCCGCGGCATCAGTCCGCCGCCGGCTGACTTGGAAGCCGAGCGCCGTGAGCACGTGCTGATGTATCACCTGGTGGGCGATCCACTGTTACGGCTCAAGCGTGAGCCGCAGGCCGTCGCGGAAGCAGTTCTCAACAGCCATCGGCTAACCAAGTAGCTGACTGTTCATTTAGTTCTATTTAGTGCGACGCGATCGGCGCCGAACCAACCCAACGACGACAAAGCCCGTGCACAACATCAGGGCAGTGGCTGGTTCCGGGATCAGTTGGCCTTCACCAGTAATAGTGAATGCTCCGCTACCCATGGCCAGAGTGATGGGACTTACGTTCGGTACCGATACCGATGTGGCGGTGAACGAAAACTGCACAGTTGGCGACGTGAACTCCAGGTTAAACGGCAGATTCTGATCGTTGAGGTCCACACTCGCCGTGCCGAAGAACAGGAAGATTCCGTCATTGATAAAAGCAGAAATCGAAGTGATACCCAGTCGTAACTTAAAGCCGTCGCTGGTGAAGAAATCGAACCCGAAACCGCCGCCGTTAGTGCCGATCGAGGGCAAGAAGGTATTCTTGGGAATCGAGGCGCCAACACCGTCGATTTTCAAGTCGCCGTAGAGGCTTGTCGGGCCATTCATGAGCGAGCCTTGGACGACATTATTTAATTCGAAAGTGGCCGTGGTAATTTCGTCGGCTGTCGCTGGAGCGAGCAAACCGCCAGATAAGCCTCCCATCGCATCGAACAGGGCACCGGTGCCACCTGCGGCCGAGCCCAGATATGATACGTCCATGTTGCCAAGAATAACGCTGATCGACCCCGCTGGTGCTGCCGATGGAAGACAGGCAACTGCCATCATCACAAGTAAACTCTGAACTGCTCGTCTGCCAATTGGTTCCAACATGTTGTAATGCCTTTGCAGTAAGTCCGCGAATCTTGGCCAACCTCAACCTGAGAGCCAAACAAGATTTAGCGGAATAGAATAATTGATTAATTCAGGCTTGATTTTCTCGATACTTAGTAAAAAAGATCCCTCTCACGCCGTTCACTCGCTACCTCACATGACCTACTTACCAACCCGAGCGCTTGTTGCGACGCAAGTGCATTCCTTTGTTGGCTGCCATGTTGGCTTGATTCCGCTTGGTACGCACGCGCGCACGCTGTTTTGTGAGCCGTCGCTGCGACCGCATGGCATGGCTGCTGCCGCGGCTAGGACCGCCTACCTCTTCATCACCAACTTCTTCTGGATCCAAGGAATATGCTGTGTTCATCTACGACCCTTTTCCTTCTTTCCTTCGGCCGCGCGATGCCCTGGCGAGCCTACGCGGCGACCTCGAGTGACCTGCGCCGCTCGCTCCTTGCGCCTGATTTACGCGCCAACCTGGGTTGTCGTCTCGACTCTTCGCTCAATTCCGCTGGTCGATTCGTTTTGTTGCCTGCCCCGATAGCAAGCCATCGTTTCGCGACATGCCAGTTCGTGCCGAACCGTGCCGTCACAACACATGCTCCGCTGTGCGGCCATGCAGCTTTTCGACGATGCACCGCGCTTCGCCGCAAACCAGTGTGAGATCGCTCTCACTGTCAACGCCTGGCAAGTACATCCAGACACCGAGTTGCCGCGACCACACCTCGCCCATCACGTCGTTCGATTTTCCGCAGACCGCCACCAACGGTCCGCCTTGAGAGGCCAACTGCTCAACAAATACTCGGAGCGCACGCTCTTCGCTCACCGGGACCGTCTGCATATCGACAAGCGCGAGTTGAATGCGATGGCGTACCGCCTGGCGGGCAGCTTCTTCCACGCCACGGCAGACAATCGTGGCCCAATGTTCCGTCTGAGCAGCCCTCACCAACAGTTGCGACCGCTTCAAAGATCCAGATACGATCAAGCATGTCCGCAGCGCAGCCGGAGCGGCCCGCGCGACCACCCGCCGGAGGTCGGACGACACGAGTGTCGACGGCATACTTGTTTGTGTGTCACTCATCTGAATTGGGTTCGCCACTCGTTCATCCTCGCCAGCTGCCTAGGTACGACTCCGACTACGATTTCCATGGCCCCCACCTCGCACACTGTCGCGGCACGTTGGGACTCACCCACTCGCACAGCGGTCCCCGTGGACTGTCCCATGCCCAGCAGCACCAATCCGCCCGGCTCCAAGTCTCGCCACCTCCGAATCGACCGACTAACTCACATCGGTGAGCACGGTCGAGCGGCAATAGTGTTCTACCCACAACTAACCAATGTCTGATTCGTCTCATGTTCTGATCGCCGCGCGTGCCCCCACCATCGTGCAACGAGGGCTCGTGTGCCTCGTTGGCTGGGGTCGGCGCAGACCGAACCTTGTAACCTCACCCCGCACACGCACACTTTAGAGGATCGGCCAAGCAAACGCTCGCCGGACCTCTGCAGCACACGAGTGATCGGCAAGTTACCAAGCCATCTTGCGACGACGACGACGATGAATACCGTTGAAAGACTGAGGCGTCTTTCCGCGGCGACGGCCCATCGTCGGGGCCTGACGCTTGGCACTGCGAACTCGCTCACTCGAGCGGAAGTTCTCCGAGCCGTATTCCATGTCCGTCGCTTCGTAATCTTGCTGATTGCTCATTTCCCATCTCCTGCGGTTAGCATCCGTCGCTGAGAATTCAGAGGCTGCTTCGTTGCAGACTCTGACTAAACTGCAAACCATCACTCAGAGGCGTCCGCACTGCACGGTCCGCCCGTTTGTTGCTGACGCCGTTAAAGCGATCCGCGTACCAAGCACGGCAAGAGATTGCCGCGCTTTCTGCAACTCGCTGAGGCAGCTTGAGTTGCGGAGGGAAAGTTTTTTGGGAGCCACTCAGCGATCGCGCCAAAGCCTCACCAAGAAAGTGAGACGGATGAGTAAAGGACTTCCTAAGTTGTTATTCACAATCACTTTAGAACTGAATCATCAGACAGGTGAACTTTCCCTGAAATAGAGGGAAAAACCCGGGGTCAGAACCACGTCTGTTTGGCTCCAGGATAACTCAGACGCTGGCGGAACCGTTTGGAGCATTGTTGACGACCAGACGGATGTTCTCTGATGGTGGGCAGAGGCGGCTGGTGAGATCTTAACCCGTAGCATCGAGCAGGCCGGCGCTGTTGAGCAAGTGCGGACCTAAGCAGCGTGGGGTTTAAGTTTTTCGAGATTCGCGATCATTTCTTCCTCGCTGGCCCAGTCTGGCAGGTAAAGGCGGACCATCTCGTGGATGCACAGCGTCGGATTTTCTCGCCCCAACCCCCGTCATGCAGCCGCTCCACTTCATCAACACGAACTGAACAACCAGCCAGCTTTTAATTCGCTAACGGCCCGAAGTCGAATTTCCAATTCACGCTGAACCAGGACGCTTCTAACATGCGCGATCGAAATCCGTGGCGCAAGACTATTTGAGCAAGGACAAGTACTGTGCCGTACAGACGTGCTCCCGCCCCTTTATTATTTCACCCTCGGGAAAGTGTGGCTTCAGGATCAAGGGGTTCGGCATGGTTCCCTGAGGCTGCTAGCACAGTAGTAAGACAGCGATAGGGCGCGATTGTGCTTTTCTCTTAATTCGGCGAAGATTCGCGGCCCGCTGATGTGCGTTGGGCAATGGGCCAGGTAGGGCTTCCGTGCCGTACGCAACGGCTGGAGAGGGTGACCATGGTCGCGCGGAGATGAGTTGTACCGCACAGGCGGGTGTGGATGCCCTTTTAGCAGCGAGTGACGACACCATCACTCACGCGAAGAGGCAAACGAGGACTATCTACCGAAACGCTGACCTGTGAGAGAAGTCGATGAACGGTTGCCGATTTATTCCTGGGGTGTTTTTTGTCGCGGTCCTTGCCAGTGGCCAACTACGGCAAGAAGTCGCGACTGCGCAGTCAATCGCCGACGATGGATCAACCGGTCCGTACTTTATAGAACCAGTGGCAGAAGATTGCAGCACCCCGAAGCCGATCTTCGTGCCGCCGGACCAGGTTTGGTTGCAGCCGGCGGCACCTGTGGAAATGGTGCCGATCTTGCCTCTCCCGGAGAGCGTGGGACCGCGACCCGGTGAGTTGATGGGGCCGATGTGGGGTGGGGTGGCACCTCCCGCGGTGGCGCCCCTACCAAACGTGATTTACCCGCCCGCTGAAGCGGGCTCAGTTGGCGGTCCGCTGGAGAACATTGCACCGGGGGGTGCGGTATCGCCGCGGTTTGGTTTACCTGCTGGGCCGGAGACGGTGGCAGGGTTAGCGAATCCGATAGCAGTGCCTGCGATCAATGATGAATTCACCTGGGAGCAGATCGCCGACGTGGTGAGTAATTATTTTACCATCTCGCGCGAACAGCAGGTACGCCGCAGTGGCGAGGCCTGGAGTGAAGGTCGGATCGAAACGGCTTACCAAGGTGGGGCGACTTGGCTCGAGCCGTTTCGCAAAGATTCAGTTGGCGCGTTCAATCGTTGGGAGAGTACTTTTCAGACAATCCGCCGCAGTGCCGTGGTACGGGTGATACCGGATGCGAACGGTTTTCTAGTAGAAGTCGTCGTGCAAAAGGAGATTGAAGACTTGCCCCGTCCGGAGCGAGCGATGGCTGGTGTCGCCTCCTTCCCCAATGACACGCCGCTGACGCAGACAAGAACGGAAAAAGTCAGCCGTACGGTTTCGTCGTCTCGGTGGCTGCCGCTGGGGCGCGATCCGGCACTCGAGGCGCGAATGTTGGCAGAAATCCACGCCCGGCTCAGCGGTGTAACCACTGCGTCGTCGCCGTCGATCTGGCCGTCGATTTGGCCGTAGGCTGATGCACTTGGCTCCAGGTAGCGATCGCACCGTCACTCGACGAAGCAAGAACGGACACCGGCCCAGGTGAAGCTACGTGCGGACAGCCGGCGCACCGCAAGCCATGTCAAGACTAAAGCGAGACGCCAATTTTCTCGGGCGTAAGAACGGGTTCGCAGGATTTGGTGGATTGGCTAGACTTGGGTCCGGTAATTCTGGCTGACACGGTGGTTGTAAGTCCAAGGAGGGACGCAAGATGACCAAGGAAGAACGAGCGGAACAAAAACGGCGAGCAAT
>JBGSUJ010000012.1:0-19769 GCA_041753435.1 Pirellulales bacterium
GAAATTCTCGGAGATTTTGCATGCTATCGGTGTACGAGCGAAAGGGCGATCATCCCGCTGGCTCGTTTTGCCACGTGGCAAGCGAGCCCAGAATTCACAATACCCTTGTTTTGTAGGTTCCCGACCCGTGAACGGTTACCCTCGTTGTAGTTCTGTAGATACGTTGGATGAGCGTATTGGAAATGGATTCAGATCGCGATGCAGTCACTAAGCTGTCCGCAGCACCAAGTGCTTTGACCATTGGTATCAATGTAACATGGAGAACTCGCACATGCGAAGAAGACAGCGGCAGAACCGTGCAAGCAGCCTGCCTCTACCGAGACTTCCTCGGAGCCATCAGCACCGACATCACGCAGTCTTCTAGCTTAGATAGCGGCCAGAAAACGAGGCACGAAGGCCTATTTGCCATTCTCCGGCCGCCAGTCGGACAGGTGCATTTCCACCGTTTTGCGGCCGCGGAAGTCGTTGATTACTGGCTGAAAGGCGACCGCCAGTGGGCCACCGATCGCAACAATTTCCTGTTCCCACTCGCCACCGCCGAAAGCCACCGCCCGCATTGTCACACCATGCTGTTCGAATCGCAGAGCGAGATGTTGGCCGCTCGTGCCCATCCGTCGCGGCGATTCAGCTAGCCGCACGCCGGACGTACAGAGTACCGGACGCCGATTGCCATTGCCGAACGGGGCCAAACTCTCAATTTGTCGCACAGTCTGCTGCGTGAGCGCGGCAAGCGGCGTTTCCGCATCGACAAACAGTTCTGCGATGCGATCTTCTTCCGCGATCGCTTGCTCTACGTAAGCACAGAAAGCGCAGCGGAAAGCATCGATCGCTTTTTCGTCGATCGTGAGCCCCGCTGCTGCCTGATGCCCGCCATGAGAATTGAGGTGTTCACCGCAAGCAGCCAGGGCTTTTTGCAAATCGAAGCCCGGCACGCTGCGACCGGAACCGCCGCCCAGTTTCACTCCCAGCGGATCGAGCGCGATTAAAATCACTGGGCAGTGATGTTTCTCCGTGAGACGGCCGGCGACAATGCCAATCACCCCCGGGTGCCAGTCGCGGTCGGCGAGCACAATCGCCGGCAAGCCTGGGCTGCCAGCGAATTCCGCAATCTGCTTATTCGCCGACTTGAGCACACTCCGCTCCAACGATTGCCGCTGGTCGTTCAGCTGGTGTACGAACTCGGCTAGCTGCATCGCCCGCTGCGGCGATTCGGTAGTCAAGAGCTCAATTGCCAATGCGGCTTGCCCCAACCGGCCCGCCGCGTTGAGCCGCGGGCCAATCGTGAAGCCGATGTCTTCGCACGAGAGCGCCGGCTTCTTGTCGAGGCCGGTTACATGTTCGAGCGCTTTGATGCCCGGCACCGTGTAGTGCCTCAAACAATTGAGCCCATGCCGAACCAACACGCGGTTCTCGTCGACGAGCGGCACGACATCGGCCACCGTACCCACCGCGGCCAGGCCCACGGCCCGCATCAGGTAATTCCGCATCGACTCGCTGACCCGCTTTGCCTCGCTGGCCCGCTGGCACAAGGCCCAGGAAAGCTTCAGCGCCACCGCCGCACCGCACAGCCCGGCAAACGGATACGTGGAGTGCGGCAGCCCGGGGTGCACGATCGCGGCCACGCGCGGCAACTGCTCGCCCGCTTGATGATGATCGGTAATGATCAGCGTCAGCCCACACTCGGCCGCCGTCTCCGCTTCCGCAACACTCGCCACGCCGCAGTCGACCGTCACGACGACCTGCGCTCCTTCGAGCGCCAGCGAACGAATCGCTTCGTGATTGAGTCCGTACCCTTCGTCGATGCGATTGGGCACGTAGTAGTCGGCGTTCGCGCCCAGCAGTCGCAAACAGCCCAACAGAATCGCCGTGGCCGTCATGCCATCGGCGTCGTAGTCGCCGTAGACGATGATCCGTTTCTTCGCGGCGATCGCCTGGTGCAGAATCTCGGCCGCCTCCACTGCGCCGGGCAGAAATTCAGGCTCTCGCAGCCCACTGAGCTTGGCATCGAGAAAGTTGCGAGCCGCTACGGGACAATCAATCCCGCGGCCGACCAGCAACTGAGCCACCACAGAAGGAATGCCTGCCGATTGCTGGAGTGCGGCTACACGTTCGGGGTCGTGCGTCGCGATCCGCCAAATCTTAGGCATGACATCCGTGCTCAACAAAGTGGGAAGGGGGAGTGGGGACGGGGGAAGGCAATGCGGACGTTCGCTTTCCCCCCGTCCCCACTCCCCCTTCCATCTTATTTTTTCTTCTCTACATGCGTCGTGTGCTTACGTAGCCGCGGGCTGAACTTGCTCAGCTTGAGCTTCTCGCCGCCGGTCTTGCGACGGATTGTGTAGTTGTAGTCGCCGGTTTCCTCGCAAACGAGGAAAACTGTTTCGACCTTTTTCTTCCGTTTGCCACTCTTAGCAGCCATCGTATTCGTCCCAACTCAGGTTTCAAATAATAATTGCAGGTGAATAGCTAACCCGCAGATTGTAAGCCTTCGGGCGGTCGAATTCCAGGGGGATTGAGCGTCAATCAGGCGAACCCGCATTAGCAAGAGAGAGCGTACCGGCCCGACTATAGGCCAATTTGTCACTTCCACTGCGGCGGCCGCTTCTCCACAAACGCCGCGATCCCCTCTTGCGCCGCTTCGGTCGTCTGCGAGGTCGCGCTGACCGCCGCCCCCACTGAAAGCTGCGTCGAGAGCTGTTCTCCGACTGTCTCGTAGAGCAGCCGCTTCGTCAGTTGGACGGCTTCCGGTGCCCCCGCGGCACATTCCTCGCCGATCGCCACCGCCCGGGCCCACAGCCGGTTTTCGCCGATCAGCTCGTGGTAAATGCCTAGCCGAAAGGCCTCCGCCGCCGGATAGAGCGACGAGGTAAGCAGGATCCGTGCGGCCGGCCCAGCCCCCACGCGAAATGCCAACAGCGGCCCCACCACGCCGGCCACCACGCCGCGTCGCGGATCGGGCAGCCCAAACTGCGCCGCCTCGCCTGCCACAACGATGTCGCTGGCCAACACCAGTCCTGCCCCGCCAGCCACGGCTGGTCCATTGACTGACGCGATGATCGGCTTAGGGAATTCGATCATTTGGGCGACCAAATTGCGGAATGCTACCGCCGCGTCGCCCCAGTGCTGTTCTTTCTCCTGTTCGGGGAGACCTCCGAGCGAATGCATCTCGTGTACGTCGAGGCCCGCGCAAAATGTGGCGCCCGCCCCCGTCAGGACCACCGCCCGCACTCGCTTTTCCAGGTGCAAATCGTCGAATGCTTGTTGCAATTCAGCAACCATCGCCCGAGAAAGCGCGTTTCTGCGGTCCTGCCGATTGAGCAGGATCGTGCCTACGGCACCCGTCACGCGAACGTCGACAATGCCACTGGCCATGTACATGAAAGAGAGGTCGGGGGTCGGGGACTGTGGACAAAGTTAACGGCGGAGCTTGCTCCGCGCAAGTAACCTCACCGAGCGCCAATCCTATCGATTGTAGCGCATACAAGGTTGGCCCACCACCCACCATGTTGCTCTGCTGCAACGCATTTCTCCCTGCCTGTTGCCAGGCGTCAACACGCGGGCGAGTGGACTACGCCGCGCCTGCGTTGCGCGACAAGCCTCAACCTGATGCGCTGAAACCATTTGCGTTCCGATTGCGATTCCCGCCCCTGCCGCTTGGCACCGGCCGTGCAATGACTCGTCGCCATCACCACAACTTTTCTGGTCCCGGCACAACGCGAGGAAATGCCTGTGCGACGCAACTATCCCACCAGTTCCCGCAAAAGCGCCGTCACGAGTAAGAACGGCCCCGCTCGCAAGACTGCCAACAAACCCGCGCAGCGGTCCCGGTCGGCCAGCGATACTTTCGACGAGCCACAAAACGGTCACCACGATGACGTGGAGGGCATTCTCGACCCCGACGCTGAAGTCACTTCGTTCGTCGATCCAGAAGAAGCGGTCGTCGACGAAGATGCCGAAACTGAGTTCGAATTCGATGCGGTTGGTGGCAGTAGCGAGTCGCACATCGACGACCCCATCCGCATGTACCTGATGCAGATGGGCGAAATCCCGATGCTCAACCGCGAGCGCGAGATCTCCTCTGCTAAGGCCATTGAAGCCACCCGGACCCACTTCCGCCGCACCATTTTGGCGAACGACTTCGTGCTGCAAGGTGCCGTCGAGCTATTGGAAAATGTTCATCGTGGCGAGCTGCGGCTCGACCGCACGATCGAAATCTCGGTCACCAACACTGCCGAAAAGAAGCGTACCCTCAAGCGGTTGGTGCCAAATCTTGTCACCATCAAGTACCTGCTGCGGCTCAACCAGGCCGACTTTCGCACGGCTGTCAGTAAACTCCGCAGTCCTGCCGAAAAGCGAAAAGCTTGGCACCGCCTGATCAATCGCCGCAACAAGATTGTCCGACTAGTCGAAGAACTGAACCTCCGCATCGGGCGGCTGATTCCCATCATGCAGCAGCTTCACGAAATTGCCAACCGCATGGCAACGATTCGCAAGCATCTGACCGATCCAAGTTCCATTCATGGGCCGCAACCACAGGCCGAGTTTCGCAGCGAACTCCGCTACTTGATGCAGATCACGCTCGAAACCCCGGCCACCTTAGCCCGCCTCGTCTCCCGCAGCAAAGTCCGGCGCGAAAAGTACGACCAGGCCAAGCGAGAACTTTCGGCAGCCAACTTGCGGCTCGTGGTCTCGATCGCCAAACGATATCGCAACCGCGGGCTGTCGTTCCTCGACCTGATTCAGGAAGGCAACACCGGCTTGATGCGGGCGGTCGATAAGTTTGAACATGCCCGCGGCTACAAGTTCTCGACTTACGCCACCTGGTGGATTCGCCAGGCTATCACGCGAGCCATTGCCGACCAAAGCCGAACTATCCGCTTGCCAGTCCACATGATCGACACGATGGGCCGGGTCCGCAGCGTCACCGCCGAGTTCATTCAACTCAATGGTCGTGAGCCGAATCCGGAAGAAGTTGCCGAGATGGCCAAACTCTCCATCGACGACGCCCGCTGCATCATGAAAATGACCCGCCAGCCCCTCTCGCTCGACCAACCGGTGGGCGACCATGAAGACAATTTCTTCGGCGAGTTCCTGGAAGAAGGCCGCGACGACGACCCACTTTATGAATCCAATCTCGAAAGCCTGAAAAGCCGCCTCGACGACGTGATGACCGATCTCAGCTATCGCGAGCGGGAAATTATCCGACTCCGCTACGGGCTGGCCGATGGCTACGCCTACACGCTCGAAGAAGTCGGCAAAATCTTTTCCGTCACCCGAGAACGCGTCCGCCAGATCGAATCGAAGGCCGTCCGCAAATTACAGCAACCCTATCGGGCCCGCGTCTTGGTCGGCTTCCTCGACGGCGGCCCGATTCCACAATTCGAAGCCACTACCTAACGATCCTCCTCACTCCTCCGCCCGATTTCCGCTCTTCTCCTCCCGCCTGCGTGCCACCTGTCCCGCCTCTCTCCCCACCGCCTGAGGGACAGGTGGCACGCTCTATTTCTTTTACCGGGATCGCAGCCGACAACGTCGCCTGCGAATTAGCGGTTTAGCACTTCTCCTAGTGTCCTAATGGCACGCGACCGCGAATCGCCTATAATCATCGGCTTCCCGTCGAGTACACGCCACCCACGGTACGCCAATGACCGCCATTTGCGATCAAGCGACTTTCGTCGATGCTCTGCGCGCGATCGTCGGCACTGAGGCCGTGCTCGACGCTCAGTCGGAACTGCTGGTCTACGAGTGCGACGCGTTCCTGCTCGAAAAACATTTGCCGCAAGTCGCCGTCCTGCCGCAATCGGCCCAGGAAGTCGCCCGCATCGTCAAACTCTGCACGTTGCACAGTATACCGTTCATGCCACGCGGGGCTGGCACCAGCCTCGCCGGCGGCGGTGCCCCGGTTGGTGGCGGAGTAATCATCGTGCTGACGCGAATGAAGGCAATCCTTGAGGTCAATCTCCGCGACCGCTACGCCGTCGTCGAGCCGGGCGTAGTCAACGCCATTCTTAATCGCCACCTCGCCAACACCGGTTACCACTACGCCCCCGACCCTTCGAGCCAGGGCGCATGCACTATCGGCGGCAATGTTGGCACCAACGCGGGCGGACCCCACACGCTCAAGTACGGAGTCACTGCGAATCACGTGCTCGGCCTCGAAATCGTCACGGCCGAGGGAGAGATTGTCCGCCTCGGAGGTCCGGCGGAAGATTCGACCGGACTCGACTTGGTTGGCACAATCGTCGGCAGCGAAGGCACGCTCGCGGTGGTCACCAAGATCCGGGTCCGCCTCACGCGTAATCCGCAAGGCTGTCGCACCATGTTGGCCGTGTTCGATTCGATCGACGCTGCTACGCAAGCCATCAGCAGCATCATTGGCGCCGGCATCATCCCCGCGGCCTTGGAAATGATGGACCAGGGCATCATCGTCGCAGTGGAGGAAGCATTTCACTTCGGCTTCCCACTCGACGCCGAGGCAGTGCTGATCATCGAGGTCGACGGTCTCGAAGCCGACCTCGACGCTCAGCGTGACCGCGTCGCCGAATTGTGCCGCGAGCAGCATGCCCGCGAAGTCCGCTTCGCCAAGGACGCCAAGGAGCGATTGCAGCTCTGGAAAGCCCGCAAGCAGGCTTTCGGCGCGATCGGCCGGCTCAGCCCCAGTTTCTGCACGCAGGATGGAGTCGTTCCCCGCACTAAGTTGCCACAAATCCTCAAGCGCATCCGCGAGATCGGTCTGAAGCACGACATCCGCATTGTGAATGTCTTTCACGCCGGCGATGGCAACCTGCACCCGATCCTACTCTTTGACGAGCGTCGCCCGGAGGAAGTAATACGCGTGCTGGCCGCTAGTGAAGAGATCCTGAACGAGTGCATCGATTGTGGCGGCAGCGTCACCGGCGAGCATGGCATCGGTCTGGAAAAGATCAACTTCATGACACGTCTCTTCAGCGAAGACGATGTCGAAGTGATGAAGCGGCTGCGAATCGCCCTCAACCCGCACGGCCTACTGACCCCCGGCAAAATGCTCCCCACCGCCGGCGCTTGCGGCATGGAGCAAATCCACCCCGGCCGCCGCGCCGCGCTGTAATTAAATCGGATGAACAGCGCTACGAAAACTACCGACGCCAACGCCCTCACCGATCAAGCCGGTGTCGCCGAGGCTCTCCGCACCGCGCATCAAGCCAAGCTGCCAGTGTTCCCCATCGGCGGCCAGACCAGCCTCGAATACGGCGGCGCGCTTTCTGCCGACGACCGCCAACTCGATCTCACCGGCCTCTCGAAAATCGTCGACTACACCCCGCGCGACATGACGATCGTCGTCGAAGCGGGCGTCCGCATGGACGATCTTGCATCTACGCTGGCGGCCGAGCGTCAACACCTTCCGATCGACGTCCCTCGGGCTGCCGAAGCCACCATCGGCGGCGTCACGGCGACCAATTGGACCGGCCCGCGCCGGCTGGGCCATGGCTCCATGCGTGACTATGTGATCGGGATCCACGCTGTCGACGGCCGTGGCATCGCGTTCAAAAGCGGTGGCCGCGTCGTGAAAAACGTCGCTGGGTACGACTTCTGCAAACTGCTCACTGGCTCGCTCGGCACATTGGGTGTTATCACGCAACTGGCCCTCAAAGTTAAACCGCAACCCGAGTGTTCAGCCACTGTGATTGCGAATTGTCAGGAACTGGCCGTCGCTGAGACAATTCTCGCAAGACTCGTGAACCTTGCCGCCACACCGATTGCGATCGATCTGCTGGTCGGCACGGCTTGGTACCAAGAAGCGTTCGCCGGCAAGAGTGATAGTACCGCGACGCTTGTCGTCCGTGTGGAAGGCACTCAAGCGGAAGCCGAGTGGATGGCAGAGCATGTCCAGTACGAATTCTGGCAGGGCGGTGCCGCTGGAGCGCAGCTGCTGCCCCCCCCAATCGCCGATTGCCTTTGGTCGTACCAAATCGAATTTGCTGACCGCGGCGCCACTACCAAACACGACGAAGCGTCGCTGGTTCTGAAAATTGCGGTGCCGCCAAGCGCCATCCTCGCTACGATTGACGACCTGCGTTCTCACGACCCAGCGTGTACAATTCAAGCCCACGCCGCGAGCGGTATCTTGGTCGCCCGCTTCGCCCAGTTCTCTCCCGCCGACATCAGCCGTGTGCTCGTTGGCAAGCTGCGGCCCGCAACGATCGCCCGCGGCGGCTGCCTCACCGTGCTGGCCACCAAGCTCGAAGGCCTCTCCCCACACATCCTCTGGGGCGGCCGCACGGACGCGACGATCCTCATGGAACGCATCAAGCAGCAGTTCGACCCCCATAACATCCTCAACCCCGGCCGCTTCGTCTACTGACCATCGTGACTGAAACCATCGACAACACATCGCCCGCTAATCCCGGCGCAGCGCTAGATTACGATTTGCTACTGGACTGCATTCATTGCGGGCTCTGTACGGCCGCTTGCCCGACCTACGTCGAGACCGGCAATGAAAATGACGGCCCGCGCGGACGCATTTATCTCATGCGCGCGGTGACCGACGGCCGACTTGAACTTTCGCCGCGCGTCGAGCGCCATCTGGATCTCTGTCTCGATTGCCGCGCGTGCGAAACCGCCTGCCCCTCCGGCGTACAATACGGCAAGCTCATCGAGCCCTTTCGCGTCGCCATGGCCGAAGCGGACAGCGCGGCCGGCGGCACTACCAAGCAATACGATTGGTTCCACCGCCATATTCTCTTTGGCCTCTTGCCCTACCGCGACAAACTCCGTCGCGCGCTCATCCCCGCGCGGATTGCCCAGCGGCTGGGCATCCTCCCGTTTCTGCAAGCCACTCGATTCACCCGGCTCTTGCCGGGGCAGTTGCAACGGATGGTCGAAATGCTCCCGCCTACCGAGCGCAATGAAGGTCCGCTACCCGAATTCCTGCCTGCGCTTGGCAAACGCCGAGCTACAATCGGCTTATTCCTCGGCTGCGCGGGTGACGCACTCTTTCGTCACGTCCATTGGGCCACGGCGCGTGTCCTACAGCACAACGGCTGCGATGTCCATGTGCCCCAGTCGCAAGAGTGCTGCGGAGCAATTCACTTTCACGGCGGTTTGAGCGAACCAGCCCGTGCGTTCGCCGACCAGAACCGAGCCGCCTTCGAACCCGCGCGATTCGACGCGATCATCAACAATATCGCCGGCTGCGGCTCAATGCTCAAAGACTACGGCCATCACTGGCACGATGCTGAGCAACCGGCGCGCACAGCCTGGTCGTTCAAGGTCCGCGACGTGAATGAATTCCTGGCTGAACTCGGCCCGGTCCGCCCCGAAGGTGAAGTCCGCGCGATCGCCACGTACCACGACGCCTGCCACTTGCTACACGCCCAAAAAATCCGCGACGCTCCCCGCGAACTGTTGGCCCAAATCCCCGGCCTGGAGCTGCGTGACCTCCCGGAAACTGAACTCTGCTGCGGCGCCGCCGGCACCTACAATCTTACCGAACCCGAAATGGCCGGCCGCCTCAGCCGCCGCAAACTCGAGAACATCCGCGGCACCGGCGCCACCATGTGCATCACGGCGAATGCCGGCTGCGCCTTGCAAATCGCCTGCGAAGCCCGCGAACAAGGCCTCCGACTGAGAGTCGTCCACCCGATGCAAGTCCTCGACTGGAGCTATCGGGGCGAAATTCCCGACTGCTGATACTTTGCTGCACTAACGCAGCGAAAAGCTCTCCACTTCCAACCGCACGAGTCGCCGCGCCAATTCGCGAGCGGTGTCCGGGCGCCGCAAAGGATCTTTGGCCAGCATCGAAGCGAGCAGCGAGGCGACAGACTCTGGCACTTCTGCCCGGTGCTGCCGCACATCGGCCGGTTTCGATTCGCGCTGCAGCGTGGCCAACTCACCCGGATCGTCGCTCTCGAAAGGCCGCCGACCGGCCAGCATCTCGTAAAGCGTCACGCCCAGGCTGTAAACGTCGGCCCGTGGGTCGGCCGACAGGGCCGAGGTTACCATTTCCGGAGCGATGTAAGAAAGCGTGCCCGCAATCGGCCGCGTCGACCAATGTCGACCTTCACTCGGCGATTGGGCAAAACCATAATCCAAGAGCGTGGCGTGCCCGGAAGCGGAAACCAACAGATTCGCCGGCTTCACGTCGGAATGAATCATGTTCGTCGCATCGTGCAGCGCGGCCAACGCATCCGCCGTTTGCCTGGCAATCCACAGCGCGACCGGAATATCGAGCCGCCCTTGTTCGGTGAGAATCTGCGCCAGGCTGGCCCCTTCGAGCTTGGGCATGACCACATAAAACGGTGGCTCTTTGACGCTCGCCGAGAGCACTGGCACCAGATTTGGATGCGAGACCTGGCTGCCGACCCACGCTTCGCGGCGCTGCACGTCGATTGCCTCGGGGTCGCGCCACCATTCCTTACGCAACAGTTTCACCACGTATGCGGCTGGCTGACTCGAAGGGGCATCGGCCGGCCGAGATTGGTAGACGCGTGTTAGGTTGCCCTCACCAAGCAACCTGACTAGTTGCCAGGGGCCCAGCCGGCCCACCAATTTCTGCGGCGACGTCCCCAATGGGACCGATTCACTTCGGACGACGGGTCGGATTGCTTCCACAGTTGCCATAGTCGATGAGATGCTCGTTGCAGTTTAGGTTGGCGCGCGCGCCGATTGGGAAAAGTGGTCGAACTTCCAGCGGCTACGTGATTTCGCACCCGTTCGCACCCCGCAGAGAGCCGGGGCTATGCTTGAATCGGGGTCGAAGATTCTCATGCTCCAACGAAGGCAGCGACGTGCGTCCGGCCCTGCGGATTGAATCGGTTGCAGCAGCGCGAAAATGAAACGTGTTGCCCTCGCGCCCGCAACCTCTACCAAGCAACTGGCAAGCTGCACCGGTCGGGCGAACCGTAGCTTTCCGCCGCGCGGAGAACTCTCACTCGTCCGCAAAGTCACCCACGCAATTCCGCAGACCTGCTAGCTGCCGATGTATTTTGCTTGCAGCGTCCGCGCCACGGCCACGTCGTCGGTCCCGTGGATGATCGTGCGGCCATCCGGAAACACGGTGAGCTGATACTCGTCCACCGTGAGCCGTAATAAAAATGGATTCCGCACTACGCGGCCAATGCCAATGAGCCGTGTAGAGAGCTCATCGAGCGATAGTGTCGTGTTGGCTGGGGCCGCCACCTGCACGGCATTTCGCCCGCAAAGGACGGCCGATGCACCGCTTCGCTCGCCGCTGAGCCAGCGGTACTCGCCATGGCAACAGACGGGGCAGTCACTCTGCTCACGCAGCTTCGAAACATCCACTTGCCGCAGCCGGTTGTCCCACATATCTACGACGCTCAGCGACCGGCTGATAGCATCGGCGTGGCCACTGAGGATTTTCAGCGCTTCACAGGCTTCGAGCGAACCGATCAACCCGACGACTGGGCCCAAGATGCCGGCCGTGTCGCACGTCGGCGTGCTGCCCGGAGGCGGCGGCTCCGGCAACAGACACGCCAGACAGGCCGTGTTGTGCGGCAGGATCGTCATCGACTGCCCCTCGGCCCCGATGCAGCCGCCATACACCCACGGCTTGTCGTGCTTCACACAATAATCGTTCACTAGAAAACGCGTGGCAAAATTATCGGTGCCGTCGACCACCACGTCCACATCGCGGGCCAGCGTGGCAATGTTGAGGTACGTGACGTCAGCGACCACCGGTTCGAGCTCGATCGATGAATTGACGCGCCGCAGCTTCTCCGCCGCCGCCACCGCTTTTGGCATGGTGCTGGCAACGTCATCTTCGTCGAACAAAAACTGCCGCTGCAGATTGTTGAGCTCGACAAAATCGCGGTCCACAATCCGCACGAAGCCCACACCGGCCCGCACCAGCGTTCCCGCGATCACCGACCCCAGCGCACCGCAACCGCACACCAGTGCCCGGCCCGCTGAAAGCTTCTGCTGACCTTCAGCGCCAAACGGCGCGAATCGCACCTGACGATCGTATCGATTGGGAATTTGTTCGCTCACTTGATGCCGTCAAAATTTCTGGCCGGACGCGTTCGCCGCAACCCTACTTCCCCATGATATTTGTCCACTACGTCATGGCCACACACAGCCTCGACCTGCGCTCGATACAAATGCGGCAACTCCTCCGACCACCAACACGGATCGGTCACGACCGCCTCGACTGCCATCTCACCAACCACCACGCCGCGAAACGGATACTCGGCCGGCAGCGTCCGAGTCTTCTCACAATACGGCCCGCGCAGGGTCCCGCGCAAAAAGATCGGCGCGCCCACCGTGCCCGAATAGCGAACCAACACCTTCGCTTCCACTTCGGACACCTCCCTCACCGAGATTTCCCAGGTAACCTGATTCACACGGGCGTCTCCTTCAACAAGGTCGCGTCGCGCGCGAATTCGTTCGCCAAAAACCGGCCTGTCGCCGACTCGGCACACGCGGCCACTTCCTCCGGCGTCCCCGCCACGACGACGCGTCCGCCCTCTGCGGCGGCACCCGGCCCTAAGTCAATGAGATAGTCGGCCGATTTCATCAGCTGCAAATTGTGCTCGACGATTACCAGCGAATGCCCGATGTCCAACAGCGCTTCAAAACAGTCTAACAGCCGCACAACGTCGGAATAATGGAGCCCTGTCGTCGGTTCGTCGAGCACAAACAGTGTCCGTCCATTCCGCTTGGCTAGCAGGTACGCCGCCAGCTTGAGCCGTTGGGCTTCGCCGCCGGAAAGCGTAGTCGCCCGTTGGCCGAGCCGCAAGTAATCAAGCCCCACGTCGATTAAATGCTTTAGCCGGGCCTGAAGTTTTTTGTGCCCGCGGAAAAACGTGAACGCCTCGCGAGCCGTCATGTCGAGCACTTCCGAAACATCGATGCCGCGATATTTCACGTCGAGCACTGCCTGCCGGTAGCGTTTCCCACCGCACTCGCTGCAGCGCATATAGACGTCGGCCATGAACTGCATGTCGATGGCGATGTAGCCCGCCCCTTCACACGCTTCGCATCGCCCGCCAGCCACGTTGAAACTGAAGGCACTGGCAGTCAACCCGCAGGCCTTCGCATCTGGCTGGTCGGCAAACACCGCGCGCACCAGATCAAACGCCTTGATATAGGTGAGCGGATTCGACCGCGGAGACCGGCCGATTGGCGTTTGATCGATGAGCACCACGTCTTCTAACTGCCCGGTGCCGAATACATCCTCAAACTCCAACGCATCATTGCCGACTGAAGTATCCTCATTCTTTTTCTTAGCGAGCTGTGCCGCAAGTGCCGGGTAGAGAGTCTGCCGAACCAGCGTCGACTTCCCTGCTCCGCTCAATCCAGTCACCAGGCACAACACGCCCAGTGGAAACTCGACGGTGAGATTTTGAAGATTGTTGCCGCGTGCGCCGAGGAGTTTCACCCAGCCATGGTCGGTCGTCCGCCGTCGGCCGCTCCAAATCCGCCGCCGTCCCGCGAGCCAATCGCCGGTCCGGCTCTCCGGCGACTCCTGCATTTCCACCGGTGTGCCATGGAATACGACCAATCCGCCGCCATCGCCAGCGCCCGGCCCAATTTCCACAACATCATCCGCGCGGCGAATGATTTCCTCTTCGTGCTCGACCACCACCACCGTGTTACCCCGATCGCGCAAGCCCTCGATCGCCCCGGCTAGCGGCTCGATATCAGCCGGATGCAAACCGACCGACGGTTCATCGAGCACGTAGAGCATGTCGACCAGACTCGAACCAAGCGTTGCCGTGAGGGCGACCCGCTGGGCCTCGCCGCCGCTCAGCGTCCGTAGCGGGCGTTCCAGCGCGAGATATCCAACGCCGACTTCCATCATGTATGCCAATCGCCGCCCCACGTCCTCCACAAGCGGCCGCGAAATCGGCTGCTGCCACGCCGGCAGATCTAACTGATCGAAGAAAGCAATCGCCGCCCGGATCTCCATCCGCATTACGTCCGCAAAATTCTTTCCACCCACGCGAACAGAGAGGACTTCCGGCCGGAGCCGCGCTCCCTCACATTTCGGACAGGGGTAGTACGACCGCCATCGGCTTAAGTACACACGCAGATGCATCTTGTACTTCCGCCGCTCCAGCCATCGGAAGAATCCTTGCAGCCCACCGAACTTCCGCTCGGGCATCCCCTCCTCGACTATTTTTCGTTCGGCCTCGCTTAATTCCGCCCACGGTACGTCGACCCGCAGCTTGTAATCCTGGGCGAGTGACAGCAATTCCTTCAACTCATGCTCATAAGCCGGCGTATTCCACGGCGCGACCGCGCCTGCGCGA
Organism: Pirellulales bacterium; assembly: GCA_041753435.1. Classification (GTDB taxonomy): domain Bacteria; phylum Planctomycetota; class Planctomycetia; order Pirellulales; family Lacipirellulaceae; genus DASYDU01. The sequence goes on from JBGSUJ010000012.1 coordinate 14,250, forward strand.
ATTGACTTCGTTGGATCAGGGATCACTCGGTCCATGTCCGTCGCTACGATATTGCCAAAGCCTTCGCACTCAGAGCACGCTCCCAAGGGTCGATTCGAATCAAACAGTTGCGGTTCGGGCTCCGGAAAATCGATCCCACACGGCTCGCATCTCAACTTCACGCTGAATGCCATCCGCCGATATCGACGACCATCAATCTCCAATTCCCCCGCCGCATCTTCGACGTACACCACGCACGATCGATCCCCTGCCGCGAACGCCGTCTCCAGCGACTCGCTCAACCGTTCCACCGTTGCCGATCCCGCACTTAAGCGATCTACTACAATCGAAATGCGGTCGCATACCTTCAGCTTTGCTGCGAGTGGCGACTCGAGCGTCTCGATCGCGCCGCCCACCACGGCCCGCACGTACCCTTGCTCCAATAAATCGGCGACCCAATCGTTGATTTCTTTGCGGGTTGGCACCTCGACTTCGAATCCGAGCATCAACCGCGTGCCTTCTGCGAGTTGTCCGATTGCATCCGCCACACTCTCGGGCGAATCGCGCCGTACCAGCCTGCCGCAGCCGTAGCAAATCACTTCACCCAGCCGGCTGAAAAACAGGCTGAGATAGTCGTTCACCTCGGTACTCGAGCCCACCGTCGTTCGGTTCGAACGGCTGGGGTCGCTGTGCGTCACGGCGATCGCTGGCGGGATGCCGTCGATCAGTTCTGCTTCCGGCTTGTCGAGTTGTTCCAAAAATTGACGCGTGTAGGCCGAGAAGCTTTCAATGTACCGCCGCTGACCTTCGGCGTAGAGTGTGTCGAGGGCGAGGCTCGTCTTGCCGCTCCCTGAAACGCCGCAGACGACGATCAGCCGGCGGTGCGGCAGGTCGAGATCAAGCTGTCGTAAATTGTTGACCGCCACCCCGCGGAGTCGGATCACACGCTCGCTCACGGCCGCTATTTCCCTGTTGGCGTCGTTGGTTCATGCCGAACCCTTCAGTGTACGCCAACCGCTGCCCCATCGCCAGCAGGAGCACTCTGGGTCGAGTTCCATGCGGCCCACCAAAACGCTATAATCCAGTCTTATCCGAAAGCCATCGCCATGAAACCTTACAAGAAATCTGCCAATCCGTTCTACACCCTGTTAGTCGTCATCGGCCTGACGTTTGTCGTCACCGCAGCGGCCTACGGCGTAATGGCCACGCGCGAATCGCGCGCCGCGACCACCGGCGAACCGGTCGCCGAACACGCTTTGCTACAGTGGATGCACGAAAAAGGCAATACCGCCTTGTTGGCTGAACTCGCGCTGCTCGCCGTTTGCACGGTTGGTGCCATTGGTACCGACGAATACTGGCAACGCCGCGCCGCCGATCGTTCCAAAACCGGGTCACAATGAAAATTTGACAGGATAACAGGATCGGCAGGATTTACAGGATGAGAATTACGTGATGTTTGTCCGCGACTTCATCTGGATCTCGGAGAACGAGGAGTCATCCATGCCGGAGTAACAAATTCGCTTCGTGGCCTTTCATCCTGTCGATCCAGACAAATCCTGTTATCCCGTCAAAAAATGAGTTAGGTCCCCATCATGCAACTGAAAAAGCTTCAAGACGTTCCCGCCAACGAAGTCACGATGGAAGGCGCCGCCGGCTGCCGCGTCCGCTGGCTTGTCGGTGAGAAAGATAGCGCCCCAACCTTTGCCATGCGCGAATTCGAAGTCGCCCCCGGCGGCCACACGCCCCACCACTTTCACGACTATGAGCACGAAGTCTACGTGCTCGCCGGCGCTGGCACGATCCTCGACGGCGACCGCGAACTCCCCCTCACCGCCGGCGACGTCGTCTTCGTCGCCCCCAACGACCGCCACCAATTCCGCAACACGGGCAGCGAACCGATGCGGTTCTTGTGCTTGATCCCCAACTCGGCCACGGGGAAGAACGTCACGGTCGTACCTGAATGCGGCCTCGAACCCGCGCGGTAAGTCTCTACGTCAGATTGCCGAGAGAGCCTTCGAACAGGACACGTCGGCCTAATCAGCATTGCGCGAGCAGCGCATGCCAAGCAAGAAGCACACCGCCGCCATGACAATTGCGGCACCAAGCGCCCACGGATATTGGTACGCTTCAAACACGCGGCCAATCCCAAACAGTTTCCACCGTGTCACGTCGCCTGCGGTGTTGAATTCGCGGCCCCAGTACACGACCGCTGCGACGAGCAACCACACGTTCCCAGCCAAGAAATACTGCGACATCACTTCACCTCAAAACGGGGTAACGAACCGGATCAGAATTTGTTTTTTTGCGACAACTCGTACCGACGTCGTCCTCCAAATAGACCGCGTCCGCGGCGTCATGCCGGCGATCCCGCTGGCGACGGCAACGCGCTGAGATACTCGCGGACTTCCAATTGCATCTTGTCAATACTCAGCGATGAACCAGGATGCCGAAAGGCGATAGTTCGTAGGATTCGTCTCTGTTTTGCGCAAATGCGCAAGCTGAGCTTGGAAGTGTGGGATTCGTCCCAAGGTGGCCTCTAGTTCTTGATCGTTCTTAATCATTTCGCGCCCCAATCACCTGGCACGCGAGAGACAATCTCCGCGACCCAACTGCAGCGGCCAGTCAGGCGGGATGACCGTCAACGACTTGAAGTTCGGACATGAGCAACAAGTCAAGCACACTGAAATTCTCGTTGTCCTGGTACACGATCACCGTGCGGCCCGTGGGTGACATCGCGACGAAGTCTCGGTGGGCAACCTCAAATGCTCGCCCGTCGGCCATGCGAATGGTGAAAGGGCGAAACGGCTGCTGGTGCAACATCGCTCGAAACTGTTCAGTTGTCATATCGCAATTATAGCAAATCGATTGACCCCCGCCTCACGAAAAGGCCCAACTGACCGCGGGAGCGAAGCGACGGACTGCACGAAGTATAACCGCTGCGATAGTGAAACGTCAAAAACGGTGACTGTCGCGGTGCCTCGGCGTCGTCAGCACGCCTAATGGACAGTAAAATACCCCCGTGGCCAAATCCATCCAAGCACAAATCGCCCAACTCCGCGACGAAATCCGCGAGCATGATCGTCGCTATTACGTCGACGCTGCGCCGACGATCTCCGACCGCGAGTACGACGCCTTACTTCAACAACTCAAGGACCTTGAGGCGGAGCATCCCGAGCTCGTCACGCCCGACAGCCCCACGCAGCGCGTCGGCGGCGAGCCGATCGAGGGCTTTCAAACAATCGCCCACGCGCGGCCGATGTACTCGATCGACAACACTTACGACGTCGAGTCGCTGCGCAAGTGGGCCGCCCGCACCTTCGAAACCGTTGACCCCAAGCTGGCGAAACTCGAAGAAAGCAGCGACGACGCGGCCAACGCGGACGAAGTCAAATCGCTCCGCGAGAAACGCGAAAAGCTGCTCGCCAAGGCCGACGAAGATGGTTATCCCGTCGCGGGCGGCTATTTCGTCGATCCCAAAGTCGACGGGGTCGCGATCAGCCTTCGCTACGAACATGGCAAGCTCGTGCTCGCGGCCACGCGCGGCGACGGTGTCCGCGGCGACGACGTCACGCAGAACGTCCGCGCCGTCCGTTCCGTGCCACTCGTGCTCCGCGAATATAAACAGCATCCCGTCCCCGATGTGCTCGAAATCCGCGGCGAGATGTACATGCCGATGGTCGAGTTTGAACGCCTCAATGCCGCGTTCCTTGCCGCTGGTGACGAACCCTTTGCCAATCCGCGTAATGCTACGGCTGGTACCTTAAAACAGCTCGACCCACACATCGTCGCCCACCGCCGCCTCCAATTCATGGCCCATGGCCGCGGCGAATACAGCGACGACCGCTTCGCCAGCCACAGCGAGTTCCTCAATGCCGTCACCACCTGGGGCCTCGCCTCGAACCCTCGTTCCAAAAAGTGTGACTCCATCGACACGGTCTGGCGTGTGATCCAGGGCTTCGAAGCCGAGCGGACCCGGCTCCCCTACGGCGTCGACGGGATGGTCGTCCGCGTCGATCGCTACGACCTCCAACAGCGCCTCGGTTACACCAGCCGCTTCCCGCGCTGGTGCATCGCCTACAAGTATGCTGCCGAACAGGCCGTCACCAAGTTGCTCTCCGTCGATTGGCAAGTCGGTAAGAGCGGCATCCTCACGCCGCGGGCCAACATGGAGCCAGTCTTTGTTGCGGGCACCACCGTGCAGCATGCCACGCTCCACAATCTCGGCGAAGTCCGCCGCAAAGACATCCGCATCGGCGACACCGTGATCATCGAGAAGGCGGGAGAAATCATCCCGCAAGTCGTCCGCGTCGTGTTGGACGAGCGGCCGCCCCTTTTGAAACCGATGAAGCCGCCCGCGCGCTGCCCCGAGTGCGGCGGCGAGATCGAAATCGAATACGACCAACGCCGCGAGTACGAAGTCGCATCCTATGCCGCTCGGGTCGAACGCGAGAAAGCCCGTGCCTCCAAAGAGGGCCGCCAGCCCGAACCCATCCCCAAACCCACGTCCCTCGGCGAACTCGACGAGTCCGGCCGCTACTGCATCAACCCCGAGTGTCCCGCCCAGCTCCGCGAGCGGCTGATCCACTTCGCCGGCCGCGGCCAAATGGACATCGATAGCATGGGCGAAAAAGTCGTCCACCAACTCGCCGACGCCGGCCTGCTCACCACGTTCGGCGACGTCTTCTCGCTGCGCAACAAACGCGAAGCCCTCCTCGCCCTCGAACGCATGGGTGACAAAAAGGCCGACAACCTCTTCGCCGGCATCGAAGCCGCTAAGGACCGCGGCCTGGCACGGGTGCTGGTGGGCCTTGGCATCCACCACGTCGGCTCCACGGCCGCCCGCATCCTCGCCGAACACTTCGGATCGATCGATGCCCTCACCGCCGCCTCCTACGACGACATCGCCAACTTCACCGTCCGCGGCCAGGCCTCGGGCATCGGCCCCGAAATCGCAAAGTCGCTCCACAACTTCCTGCACAGCCCTGAAGGAAAGCGCGTCATCCAGGAACTTAAAGACGCCGGCGTCAAGCTGGACATCGAACAATCCACCGTCACCGGTGCCGCCGGCACCGCGCTTGCCGGTAAGACGCTCGTCGTCACCGGTACGCTCACCAAATTCAGCCGCGACGAAATCGAAGCCCTCATCGCCCGCCACGGCGGCCACGCCGCTTCGAGCGTGTCAAAAAACACCGACTACGTCGTCGCCGGCGAAAAAGCCGGCAGCAAGCTCGACAAGGCCAAGAAGCTCGGCGTCCCCGTCCTCTCTGAGGCTGAGTTTGAAAAACTTCTCTGATGCAACACCTTCTCTAACACCTTCTCTGACGCACCACTTTTCGGGTTCTTGAAAAGAGCGACAATTCGCATCCGCATTTCCTGGAAACGCCAATTTCGCAGAAATCACTGAGAGCGTGTTTGAAAAGGTCTTGTGAGTTTTGGGAATAAAGGGTATTTACAGGCGTGTTCGGTAACTGGAGCCGCTTTGGTCACCAGGAGCAACTGGCATGGAAGCCGTATATCCCAGCGATCTGTCGAACGAGCAAT
>JBGSUJ010000013.1:0-2811 GCA_041753435.1 Pirellulales bacterium
GCACCGCCATGATTCAAGTCAGCCAAACGCATCTCATGCTCCGGCGGCTCGCGCCGGCCGACGAGCGACAATTCCGCTACCGAGCCCGAGCGGCTTAAAACCTCACAAAAACCTGCAAATCTTTTTCGGATAGACTCTGAAAGCATATCGCGCACCGGGCGCAAAAAAAACCCGGGGCTGAGGCGGCTGGTGCGTCAGGTTGCGTGGCAACTGGTGATATCAAGCACTGCGAAGTCCATCGGCATCGATGCGGCGGTGCTCTGCCTGCCGATAGCGCGCCAGGATCATGGGTAGCAAGCTTCCCATGACGACCGTGAGGATCAGGCCGAACAGCACGGGGCCGTACCAAATGCCCCAGGGCTGACCGACTGCCCAGGCATATCCGCCGAATAGCACAATCGAAGCACCAACACAGATCAACATGATCCAAGCCGGGATGATGATGTATTTGCCCCGGCCGCGGGGAGCCAGTGATCCGGCGGTTGCGCCAAGCAATCCGCAGAGCGTACCGAATCCGCCGCCGGCAACTGTTCCGAACCAGGCGCCAAAGGTGTTTGGATCAAACCAGGGGTCGGCCATTTCGATCCTCCGTTTCTCTTGTAAAATAGGAGTCAATTACGAGTTGTTATTGGATTGCTCGCGGTGGAGCTTGAGCAGTTGGCGAGCCGCCCGGGTGTTGAGCTCGCCGCGTTCCACGAGAGTGGCAAGCAATTCGGCCATGGGATCGGGTTTGCGCCGTTCGACAGCCTGTTGCAACCGCTCAATGAGCCGGTCGAGCCGGGCCCGCAGAGTCGGATAGCTTACGCCGTAGGCCTCGGCCACGTCCTTGAGCGAGCCGGAAGCTAGCACGAAGCGGAGGACGAATTCACGATCCTCGGCCTCCAGCAAATCGAGCGGATGCGGTGCCGTGGCAGCCATGAGCGAATTCTCCTATCGAATAATATTAAAGTGTTGTTTAATATTATTCAAGTGGGAGAAAAGGTCGATGGTGGCCGAATTCCATTTACGAGAGGAGCTGGGCGACAGGCGGCCACGCTCCAGGACACGCTGGGAAATGCGAGATCCACGCCTAGCCAGGACCCGCAGGGCTGGGCCGCGTACGGCCGGGCCCCGCTCGGTCGACCTGCGGTAATTTCGCTAGAATTTACGGGTCGGCGGACGATTGTTACACTGGAGTCCAGTCACGGTATTCTTTCACCTCGCCGCAGGGACCAAACGGCGGCAATTGGGAAATGTCGCATGTCGACCGTTCCGCTATCTTCCGACGCAGACTACGCCTGGGAAGTTGCCACGCTCTTTCCAGAACAAGGCCGTTGGTCGGAAGAGGCGTATCTCGACCTGACGGACGGCACGAACCGGCGAATCGAATTAGTTGATGGCCGATTGGAGTTTCTGCCAATGCCAACCGAACTGCACCAGGCACTGGCCGGGTTTCTCTACCACGCGCTGTTGAGCTTTGTTGCCAAAGGCGGTTTGGGCATTGTGCCGTTTCCGCCGCTGCGCGTTCGAATCCCACGCGGGCATTTTCGGGAGCCGGATGTTTTGTTCCTTCGCAAGGAGAATTTTCACCTACGCGCCAATCGTATCTGGCGCGGAGCGGACTTGGTGATGGAAGTCGTCAGTCCCGATCCGAAGGACCGCAAACGCGACTATGACGATAAGCTGGCCGACTACGCCGAGGCCGGGATCGCCGATTACTGGATCGTCGATGCCGAACAGCAATCCGTGGTCGTACATCGCCTGGATGGCAATCGATACGCAGTCCACGGTCAATTTACTCGTGACCAACAGGCGACCTTGGCCTTGCTGAACGAGTTCGCCGTTGATGTATCGGCACTATTCGCCGTGGCCGATGACGTTGCGGAATAGGCCAGCGCCAGCGCGCAAAAAAACCCGGCGGTGAGGCGGCTCAGCCTCACGCCGGGTCTATCTTTTCAATTTGGTAAGCTGTGCGAGCGATTTGCATCGCACGCACGGATCCTTCAACTGTCAGCCGCAGACTCCCCATTCATGCTGAGCGATCATAGCTGATCGACAGCTTTTCCTGCGGGCCAATGCCTATTTGCAAGGCCAGCCCGCAGTTTCTAAGAATCCTTAGAAAGGAGGTGATCCAGCCGCAGGTTCCCCTACGGCTACCTTGTTACGACTTAGTCCCAATCGCGGAGTTGACTCTAGGCGCCTGCTTCCCGAAGGTTAGCGTAGCGACTTTAAGCCCCCCCCACTTTCGTGGCTTGACGGGCGGTGTGTACAAGGCTCAGGAACATATTCACCGTAGTATGCTGACCTACGATTACTAGCGATTCCAGCTTCATGCAGGCGAGTTGCAGCCTGCAATCCGAACTGAGCCGCGTTTTCTGGGATTTGCTTGCCCTCGCGGGTTTGCTTCCCTTTGTGCGCGGCATTGTAGGACGTGTGCAGCCCTAGTCATAAAGGCCATGAGGACTTGACGTCATCCCCACCTTCCTCCGGCTTAACGCCGGCGGTCTCTCTAGAGTCCCCGACATAACTCGCTGGCAACTAGAGACAAGGGTTTCGCTCGTTAAGGGACTTAACCCGACATCTCACGACACGAGCTGACGACAGCCATGCAGCACCTGTGCACGTTCCACCCGAAGGCGTGGCTCGGCTTTCACCGAGTTAATCCGTGCATGTCAAGACTAGGATAAGGTTCTTCGCGTAGCCTCGAATTAAGCCACATCCTCCACCGCTTGTGTGAGCCCCCGTCAATTCCTTTGAGTTTCAGCCTTGCGACCATACTCCCCAGGCGGAGCACTTATCACTTTCGCTTCGACCGAGAGGCTATGGGGGGCC
>JBGSUJ010000014.1:0-15303 GCA_041753435.1 Pirellulales bacterium
GGCGGCCGCCCGGTTTGGCCGAAGGAATCACGCGCGACAGCGCCTGCCATTGCTCGTTCGACAGATCGCTGGGATATACGGCTTCCATGCCAGTTGCTCCTGGTGACCAAAGCGGCTCCAGTTACCGAACACGCCTGTAAATACCCTTTATTCCCAAAACTCACAAGACCTTTTCAAACACGCTCTGAGGTCGTGACGGATGATAGTGGGCTCGGGGCGATTTATCGAAAATTTTGACATGCTGGCCGGGTTTTCGTGCCTCGTCACGGAATTGCTGCATGTTGCGCATCTGCCCTGAACCGGTCCTGCGTGTTGGTCGTCGGCAATAATCGAACCTGGCTAAATCAAGGTTTGGTTTCGTCAGAGCCGTTCCGCCAAGTGAATCGCCGGAGTCGGGGCCTGTTTGTGGCGACCGTTTCCGTCGCGTATAATGACCAAGAACCGCCGCAGCACTGGCGTCAAACGCATTCTGAATTCCCCTCATCGAAACGTGAGGATCGAGATCGTTATGCAATCCAGCGGCAATCGCTATCGCCGGCATACTACTAGCCGCACCCTGTTGTGTGTCGCGGTTGTTCTCGCGCCCGTTTCACTGACTATCGCTCAGAATGTAGTAACGACCCCGGGCCAGCAGCCGATGTCTCGCGAGCAGGCCGAGGCCATGATGCGCGCCCGTCGCGGTGACCAGCCCCAGCCTGGCGGCGAGCAGCCCAAACCAGATGAAAAAAAAGAGAACGGCGACAAGAAAAAAGAAGAGGACAAGAAAAAGGAAGACGACTCGTCGATCAAGCGGCCCGAAAAGCCGCCCCGCGTCCCCGACCCGCGCGAGTTCGATGTCCAGCTCGACAAGACAGGCCGCGTCCCGGCTTTCAACTTCGTCGGCCAGACCTGGCCCGATGTGCTCCAGTGGCTGGCCAGCCTTTCCAATGCCAGCCTCGATTGGCAAGAATTGCCGAACGATTACCTTAATCTCACCACGCAGAAAAGCTACCCGCTCGACGAAGTCCGCGACCTGATTAACCGCCATCTCGCGGCCCGTGGCTATACGATGCTCATCGGAGAGGGTGTCTTGAGCGTCTTCAAAATCGAGAAGCTCGATCCGAGCCTCGTGCCGCGATCGACCGAAGACGCGCTCTACGACCATAAACCCTACGACTTCGTGAAGGTCTCGTTCGAACTGCCCGAGGGCCTGGAAGTCGATAAAGCCAAAGACGATCTCAAGCAACTGCTTGGTCCGCATGCGAAAGTCTTTCCGCTCGCGGCCACCAAACGGCTGCTGGTCATCGACGCAGTTGCCAACCTTCGCAGTGTGAGCGAGCTGTTGAACCAGGAGCGACTCGTTCAGCAAGGCCGCATCGTGCCGCGCGAGTTCCCGCTCAAGTACGCGCGGGCCGAGCAAATCATCGACGTGCTCTACGTGGTGGTTGGTCTCGACCCCAAATCGCGGCCCTCGCAAATGGAATTGCAAATGCAACAGCAAAAGCTACAGCTGATGATGCAGATGCAGCAGAAGGGGACGGACGTGACGTCGATGCTCAAGAAAGATGGGCCTCCGATTTATCTCGCGTACAACCGGCAACGCAATAGCGTACTTGCCAACGCGCCGCCCGAGTACATGAAAATCATCGAGCGGACGATCCGCTACCTCGACGTGCCGGCTCAGGGCGTAGAAGGAGGTGCGATCTTGGTCGATGGAACTGCCGATTCCGATAGTCGCCAGTTTAAAAAATATCACCTCGAAACGCTCGACCCCGAACAGCTGGTCACAACACTCGAAGAAATCGGCGGCCTCGACCCCTGGACCGAACTGCGGGCCGATGGCGGCAGCAAGAGCCTCTGGGTTCAGGCGAGCGCTGCCGACCAAGCCAAAATCGAGCAGTTAATCGAGCAATTTGATGGCGAAGGCCGCGAATTTTATGTACTGCGGTTGCGGAAAATTTCGGCCGACCTGGCGGCCGTCTCGATCAAGGAACTGATGTTCGGCGAAGAGAAGGGGGACGATAACAGTAACGCCCGCTACATTTACTATTTCGGCAATCGGGGCCAAGAAGAGAAAGACAAGAGCCCGCACGAAGGTTTCCGCGTGGCTGCCGACGTCGAGAGCAACCGCCTGATGCTGCGCGCCACGCAAGAGGAATTGGCCGACGTGCGGAAGCTGTTGGCTCAAATGGGCGAGGTGCCGCCCGAGCAGGCCAACCCCGAGCCGGTGCGGTTCATCCAGCCCGGCAGCGACGCCGCCCGCCAGCAATTGCTCGAACAGCTTCAAGCCGTCTGGCCGAGAGTAAGCGGCAACGAACTGATCATCCGCGTGCCGGAACAAGCACCTGTGCCTGTCGATAAAAAGCAACCGGCACCGCAAACACCTCTCGACGAATCACCGTCCGAAACGTCGGCCGCTCGGCCGACTCAGGTAAAAATGACAGCCCGTTTCGCGCAGTTGGATGTGCCGAGCGGTCACCCCCAGACGCACGCCGAAACGGCGCCCGCCGAGAACCCGACAACCACATCCTCGGCGCCACCTGTGACGATCTCCGTCACCTCCGACGGCCGACTGATGCTCAGCTCGGCCGATACCGCTGCGTTGGACCGGCTCGAAGACTTGATCGAGCAAATCGCCCCGCCCGAGAAACGGTTCAAAGTATTCCATCTCGATTATGTCTCTGCCTACAACATGTACCTCACGCTCTACGACTACTTCGAACAGGAGATCAAAGGCGAGCAGGACGTCGTCAGCAATTACTGGGGCGAGCCGATGGCCTTGGTCGACAAGCCTACGGGTAGCGGCCTCGGCCGCCGCAAGAAGCTGATGATCACCTGGGACACGGCGAGCAATACAATTCTGGTGGCCAACGCTTTGCCGCGGCAGCTGTGGGAAATTGAGGAGCTCATCAAAGAATACGATCGTCCTGCCCCGGCTGACTCGATCAAGTCGCGCCGCACGGCTGCGATCAAAATCCGCTATTCCAAAGCCGCGACAATCGCCGCCGCGATTAAGGACGTGTACCGCGACTTGCTCAGCTCGCGCGACCGCGAATTTCAATCGAAAGACAAGAAAGAAGATGCGGCCAACCAAGAGCGGACCACGATCATTCGCTACGGCAGCGGCCTTAGCGGCGACGACAATAGCGATAAGAAACGGCCTACACCCGTCAAGCTCGGCTTTGAGGGCGCGCTGTCGGTCGGTGTCGACGAAATCGCTAACATACTGATTGTCTCGGTGCAGGAAGAGCTCTTCGACAACGTGGTGACCATGGTCCGGCAATTGGACGAAGAAGCTCGCCCCCGGACCACCGTCCTCGTCCACCGTGTCAGCGGCCAGGTCGACCCCAAGAGCCTGCAAAAGGCACTGAGCGAAGCCCTCGGCACACCCTGGCCTGGTGGCCGTCCAGAAAAAGGGGAAGCTCACCAGTCCACCGGCGAATCGAAGCCCCAAGCCGATAAGGGTAAAACATCCGGCGAAGGCGGCCAAAGAGGCAACTAACGTCGCCCCAATCTTTTCGGGTGATTGGCGGTCGAGAGGACACCGACCCCAAGCGTTGGTCTATGAGTCCTCAGGCTTGTTTGCCGGATCAGCGCCGTCCACTCACCGGCGGCAAATAGATGGGCTGTTGCGAGACGCTCGTTGCTTGTTGATACTGCACTTCGGCTGGTGCCATGGCCTGCGTCATCGCGTACCGCAGGTGCGCCACCTCGGCCTGTAGGGACGTCACCTGTTGCAGGTTCTGGCCTGATGCCTGTAGCCCTACCAGCCGCAGTTCCAACTCGTTGAACTTGGCGTTGAATTTTCGTTCTAAATCGATCGTCGAGTCTTCCACCTTGCGAATTTGTGCGATAACCTTATCACCCTCTTTCGCAGTAAACTGCGACCGGTTGGTGTCTTTCATGTCACTCACCACATTTTCCAGCCACTTGCGCAGGCTCTCATGCCGCTTGTCGACATTTGCAAAGTCTTCATCGATGTTGGCGAACGTGCCGCCGAGGCTCGCCAAAACGCCCGCATGTTGGTAGGTGGTTTGGCCGACCCACACGATTAGCGCACCGAGCACCAGGTTCATGACGCTGCCGCCCAGTTTTTCAATCGCATCGCCCATCACATCGCCCATAGTCCATTCCCGTGCCCGAGCTGACATGCCCAGGTGACGCTGGTCGTAAGCATGACGGTCAGCCGACAGCGACAAACCGACCGCGCAGGGAATACACCCCCTGCTTGGATCGTCCAATACAACCGATAAACTTGAGCGGGAACCTTGCAAAAAAGATAAGCTGCAAAGAGTAGGCAGATGAAGCGACGAATTGTGCGTCAGCGGATCGGTTGCAAAGTGCTCTCGCCCCACGAAACGCCATACGGATTGCTCCGGATTGGCCGGGCCTTGGCCATTTGCACCGCGGCCGCCAGCGGCCGGACCATTTGGAACGTGCCGCGATTGGCCTGCGCGATGGCGACCAGGTTTTGTGCGTCCTGCGGCTTTTTCACTCCCATGCCAAGCGTGTGAATCGCAAACTTGCGGTCGTTCGGTTCCGCGAGTCGCTGCATCGTCCTCGACCCGGCGATATCGCCATCGGAGAGAATGTACACCACCTCAGGCCGTAGTGACTCCGCTAGCTCCATCGCCTTCACCAGCGCCCCACCACTACACAACTCGACCGTCTGCAACCATTGGTAAAGTCGCTGCTTATTCGCTTGGGTTGCCGCGAGTGGCTCCATCACGCTCTCGGGATAGAGCATCGGGTAGGCCTGATCGCTATAGAACACCACATAGAATCGTTGCTTGTCGGTCATCCGTTCGATGCTCCGTGCCAACTCGAAGAGCGTCGTCTCCATCCGCCCCTGCTTCATGCTGCCGGAGTTGTCGACGAGGAATACCACGCAGTTGCCCTGGGCTGGAGTGCCGAAGAAGTTGGTCATCCCCAGTCGAGCGGCATCGCCCGCGGCACCCCGCCCGCCACCGCCTGCCCGCGCGTTGCCTAGGCTTCGGCCACTCCCTACCATCAAGGTTCCGGCATCGGTCGGCAATGGGTGCAGTTGGCCCAGGGTTGCAGTCGGCTCGGAGGCCCACTGGCACAGGTTCCTCGATCGCACTCTCAGCCAGGCTCGCTACCTCGCTGGCTACATCCCCCGGCAGCTCGAATTCTTCAAAACTCACCAGCTCGATCGGCGTCGCAACAGGTTCCTCGATAAACGGCGAGTCCAAGGCGGAAAAACGGGCAAGCAGGGGCATCTCGTCATGAGCAAACAGCGCAAACGTCATCGGCGCGAGCAGGGCTAGCACGGCCGCATGGGCCGCCATGCTGAGTATCCACGCCGACGATGTTTTGCGCCGTATTTTCCTCGACGGTTCTCCAATCTTGCTCCCGATCTCCTTGGATGGGATCACGACTTCGGGGCGCACGATCGCGGCCGAGACGGGCTTGTTCGCTGCTGGCCGCTGGATTGAACCAAACTCGTTTGGCCTTGGCGCTATATCACATTGCGGGCGGGCCACAATTGCCGCAGGCCAGGCTACCTCCATCCCGTTGCGGCCTAATTCATCCGAGAGCTCGTCGGCAATCTCGTGCTCGTTCTCAAACTCCAGCCGCGCCAACTCCGCCTTGATGCGATGCGCCTCAATTTCCAGTCGTTTGAGCCGCTCGCGCGTGGCCGCAATCGCGCGCTCGCGCCAACGCGAACCGGAGGTAGAAACGTCGTCGATCATCGCCAGCCGATTGAGCGCGAAGGGGTCAGGGCCTGAAGGTCGCGCCTCGGTCTGTTCCGAAATGTAAGTTTAACCACGCGGGGGGGTGATTGCCAACATTTTCTCCGGGTTTGTCGGTGGCCGGTTGTGCGACAACTAATTTGCGAGATTTGCCAGAGAAGTGGCCCGATCGATCCGCATCAGGCACCGCTCGCGGCCAAGCAGGGCCAGTGTTTCGAACAGCCCGAAGCCAACTGCCTTGCCTGTCACCGCCACGCGGACCGCATGCACGATCTCGCCGATTTTGATCCCTTTGGCGGCGACCCATTCGTGCAGCCAGGATTCTAGCTGTGCGGCCGTAAACGGCGTCACGTTGGCTAGCGCTTCGCGAAACTCTGTCAGCAACTCGACCGCACCAGCCGGTTTAGTGATCCGCTTTTCGAACGCGGTGGCATCGTATGAAAACTTGTCGTCGGCAACGAAGAACTCTTCGTAATCGAGAATGTCGCCCGCGACTTTCATGCGATCTCCGGCTGCTTCCACCAGTTGTGTCACAAACGGGCCGGTATCGCACGGCGGCGGACTGGTCACCAGCCCGGCTTTTTGCAAGAACGGCACTACCCGCGCCACCTGCTGCTTGATCGGCAACCGCTGCATCGCCCGCGATTGGAACGACTTCAGCTTTTCGGGATCGAAACTGGCCGGTGCTTTATTCACGCGCTGGAGTGAGAAATGCCGGAGCATCTCCTCGCGCGAAAACTCCTCGGTTTTGTCATCCAGCGACCAGCCCAACAGCAACAAATAATTGAGAATCGCCTCTGGCAAATAGCCGACCTGCTCATAAAAGTCGACAATCACCGGGTTGAAAGTTTCCGCCGAGACGGACAGCCCCAGCCGCTCCGCGATCGACTGACCGTGCTTCATCATCGCAGCGAAATCGCGATTCTTCAGATACTTCTCGAGCTTACGCTTGCTGAGCTTCGTTTTGCTGCCCGGCTCGGCCACATAGGGCAAGTGGGCGAAGGTTGGCAGTTCGTAGCCCAATTGTTGAAAAATGAACACCTGCCGCGGCGTGTTGGAGAGATGTTCCTCGGCCCGCACAATGTGCGAAATCTGCATCGCCTGATCGTCGACCACCGATGCCAAATGATACAAGCAAGTGCCGTCAGCCCGCTGGATGACGTGGTCCTGTTCGTTCGCCCAGGGAAACTCGACGCGGCCGCGCACCAAGTCGTCGAGTACCAGGGTCCCTTCGCGCGGCATCAGTAATCGCACGACGCCCTGCCGACCTTCGGCCTCGAACTTGGCCACCTCCGTAGCACTTTCCGCTCGCCAGCGCCGGCTGTAGATGAACGACCTGCCCGCTTGTTGTGCTTCGTCGCGCTCTGCCTGCAGCTCTTCCGGCAAGGCAAAGTCGCGATACGCTGCGCCGCTAACAAGCAGTTGCCCCACGGCCGCTTGGTAGCGGGCCAGACGCTGAGACTGATAGTACGGCCCGAATGGCCCACCCAGATCCGGCCCTTCGTCCCAGTCGAGTCCCAGCCACTTCAGCCCGTGCAAAATCGGTGCAAGTGCCTCGTCGACATTCCGCTGCTGGTCCGTGTCGTCGATCCGCAAAACAAACTGCCCTCCCTGCCCTTTGGCAAACAGCCAATTAAAGAGCGCCGTCCGCACTCCGCCGATGTGCAGATAACCCGTCGGGCTGGGAGCGAAGCGTGTGCGGACAGTCATGGCAAGGAAAGCTCTGAGCGGAAAGCTGTTAGCTTTTAGCCAGAAAATTCACGCGCACGACCCACTCTGCAGATCAAACCTACGCTGCTGGCTATCAGTTAAAAGCTAATAGCTAAGAGCTAGTTCGTCTAGGCGGCCCGATCGCGGGCCTTGAGCTTTCGCAACTTTTTGCGGTCGGCCTTGTTCAATTTGCGGCTGTTGTAGTTGCCATCCTCTTCGTCATAGCCTTCCGACACTGGTTCGGTACCATCGACCCATTGCGTCGACTTGCTATCAACCTTCGGCACGCTACTCCTGCTTTCGCGGAACGCATGCAGCGGACTGTTCGAGGTCGCCGCATCGCTGTGTGATGCCACGTCTTTCACTTCTCGATCCTTCGCAACTTTTCCTGACTTGAAATCGGTCTGCCTGCCGCGACTCACTGGGATCAAACCCTGTGCGTCGAGCACCACAAACCGGCCATACGATACGACGCCCACCAACAACATCCAGTGGCCGACCAGTGCAGCCCCGGCTGTGATCATCACTTCCGATGGCGGGGCGACCTCCGCTCCAAGACCGAGAAAACTGGCGGTCGCCACGCCATAGCAAGTAAAGGCAACCCCCAGCGAGACCGCCGAGAGCCGGCTTTCGCGGGCGTCGAGCCAGGCTCGTAGCCCGATCCAAGCCAGCGGCAAAACCGCCAGTCCCAGCCACCAAGCGGCATGACTTCGCAGTCCCGTCCAACCGGTGTGATAGGCCGCTGCTGCAGAGAGCATGCGATGCACCGGCGCAACGCTCTCGACGCTCAAAATTGCACAACCGATGGCCGCTGCCATCCAGATTCGATACCGACCTTGGAAGTCGTCGATCCGGTGACGCCGCAACGTGTAGATCAGCAGGCACGTCACCGAGCTCAGCGCGAGCACCACGCCCGACAACCAGGCTGCAATGCCGCCTACGCCCGTCAAATCAAACGCCGCTGCCGTTTCGTAGCCGTAGCTCGCGGAAAGTGGCGTCACAAAATAATGGAGCGCCTCGACCACCGCCGTCGTCCCTAACCCAATGACACCAAGCATGCCGATCGTACGATAGCGGCGCGGAAAAAAGTCGGTCACCTGCGGGTGATGCTCCACCCCGGCCGCATCGCTGTAGCGCGGCGTCTCTTCGACCGGATCGTCTGGCGTCACCGCTCGCCAAGCCAGATGAGCACTCGATGCGGAGAGTGCCTCTTCACTGAGCACCCGCCGCCGCCGACTGTTACGTCCAAGGAAGCTTGACATAGAGCGCAACCTGAATGATCCGCGAACGCGATACGATACCGGATAACCGTACTTTCCGCATCCGGTGCATAATCCATTTCGGCATGTTGCCACTGCCCGCTGGTGTGCCAATTCCCAGCTAGCGGTCATAACGGCTGTGCTGGCTGGGCAAGCTACTCAACGGGTGCCGTTGCCAGCCAGTTTAGTTATGCACGTTTAGCCGACGCTCGTCGCATTTTCTTTGCCGCGAACCGCCTAGGTCGCTCTCGCAAAACGTTCCCATGTGCCCAGGGCGTCCTAAGCTTAGATGGCTTTTGCTCACCGCAATGCTTGAAAAACGCTACTTCCGCCGGGGGGTTACGCTCCTTGGTGGAGATGCACGACGATTCGCCCATCCGGATGGGCCCGCGTCTCACACCCTCCGAACACCCACGCGACATGGCCGAAAACACAGCCACACCAACCATTCTCTCGCCCAGCTTCGCGGCTGTGCCTGCGATTGTCCCGAACGAGCAGTCGGATCGCACGGCCGAGTTGGCCTTGCTGCTTGAAGCGCTCGAGGAAGCGGCCGCGCAAAGCGGCCGGGCCAATCCATCGACACGTTCCGACAACAACGAATCAAAACTGGTCCGTGCTCGACTTGGTATCGCCAGCGCATTGCATACGGCCCTTCGCTGCAAGGATCCCGCCACCGCGACCCACAGCCTGCGCGTGGCCCTGGGCTGCAGTTCGTGGGCTGCGATGATGCAATTGGATCCAGCCGAGCGAGACGCACTCGAAGTGGCTGCGTTGCTACACGATGTTGGCAAAATTGGCGTTCCCGACAAGGTGCTCCTCAAACCAGGTCGACTTTCTTCGGAGGAAGTAGAGTCGATGTCTCGCCGCACCGCGATGACCATCCAAATACTCGAAGGCTGCGGTGCGCCTCGAGATGTGCTCGACATTGTCAACTTCGCCCGTGTTCGCTTCGACGCAAAGTCGCCAAACCAAACCGTCGACGGTCACTCAATTCTAATCGCCGCCCGGATGCTTTCGATTGTCGACGCCTTCGATTCGATGACCACGGACCATGTCTACCGCCCAGCCCGCTCGCGCGAACGTGCCATCGCCGAGCTCTATCAATGCGCGGGCACCCAGTTCGACCCTGACCTCGTGCGGAAGTTCAGCGAACTATTTGCTCAAAATCAAAACCTGCTCACCGATAAGCTGGCTCGCCATTGGCTCCGAGATCTTTCGCGGCAAGCTGGTAACTTGCCTTGGGCCGAAGCCAGTGGCACCGCATCGCTGGGCGTCTCCGCCACCGACTCACCCCTGCCACTGTTCGAAAAGGTGCTCATCGAAAACATGCACGATGGTGTCTTGTTCGTCGACTCCGACTGCCGCATCGTGCTTTGGAACACCGGTATCGAACGGCTGACCGGGGTGAGTAGCCAGGCCGCCTTTGGCCGCATGTTTCTGCCGAGCTTGCTGGATTTGAACAATGCCCATCAAGTCCGGATCGACGACGACGACTGCCCCGTGGCCCACTCCATCAAATCGGGCGTCCAATCACTCGGTCGCGTCAACATTATGGGCCGACAGGGCCATTATGTTTCAGTCGACTTGCACACCATTCCGGTTCGCCGCAGCGACGGTGTGATGCAGGGCGCAGCGGTCCTGATGCACGATGTCTCCTCCGAAGCTTCGCTGGAAGAGCGTTGTCAGGAACTTCACGTCCAGGTCTCGAAAGACCCACTCACTCAAGTTGCGAATCGCGCTGAGTTCGATCGCATGCTGATTAACTTCGTGGCTGCCCATCAGGAGTCGAACCTCCCCTGCAGTTTGATCATGTCCGACATCGATCATTTCAAGCAGATCAACGACACCTTCGGTCACCAGGCGGGCGACTCTGCGATTATTACCTTCGCCTCTTTGCTAAAGTCGATGTGTCGCTCCGGCGACTTGGTGGCCCGCTATGGCGGCGAAGAATTCGCCATCCTCTGTGCCGATTGCAATAATGCTTCGGCCGTCCGTAAAGCCGAACTCATTCGCCGCCAACTTGCCGACCTAAAGTATGCAAACCTGGGTCAAAAATCCATTACTGCCAGCTTCGGTGTCACCGAACTACAAACCGGCGATACACCCGAGACCATGCTCCGCCGCGCCGACCGAGCGCTTATTCAAGCCAAAGATCAGGGCCGCAACCAAGTCGTCCAACTAGGTGGGGGCATGTGCGATGTCCAGAATACGAGGTCGTGGTGGCCGTTCCACACCTGGACTAGACAGGCACTGGTCGAGTCGAAACTTAAAACGGCCGTGCCGTTCGATGTTGCTGTCCAAAAGCTACGCGGCTTTGTCTCCGATCAAGATGCCAGAATTCTCAATATCAGCGAGAACAAAATGAGCATGGAGCTCACCAATCGCGTCGCGTCGGGTAAGCGGCACAACGGTGATCGCAAGGTGACCTTCACGATTGAGCTGCACTTCTTCGAAGCGCGGGTGCCTCGCACGAACGCCCAGGGTGTTGCTGCCGGCGAGTACGTCGAGACACTCATCGAGGTTACCATTCGTCCCCGTCGCGACCGCGACCGTCGCTTAGATAGCACCATCAGCAAGGCCCGCGCTCTCTTGGGCAGCCTCAAATCATATTTGATCGCCATCGAGCATGAAGGCCGTGCGTCGCAATCAACAATCGACGCAACACTGGTAACCCTGGACTGACCTCTATCTTCCGACTTCAACAGGTCTCACCATGAAAACTGTCTCCAGCGAATTGAAACTCCCACCAACAGCCTCCGCGCGAACTTTACTCCGTACACGTCAACGCGTTTCCGACGCGCCGTCGCCCGCTGCCATCGACAAGGTCTTCGCCAACCTGGCCTTGAATCTTGATTGCATCGAGCGTGCTAACCAGCGATTGCAACATCATTCTACAGCCACCGAGCCAGCCGAAGAGCGACCGCTCAACGCCCATCTGTTCCGCGATCTCAACCTGGAAATGGACCGCCAACGCGAACGCCTCGCTCAACTCCTCCGCGACATCGAAGGCCCCACGCCAGGGTGACACCCCACTGCCATCTTATTTCTCCTTTTGGCCGTTTAGCGGCGGGGCTTGCTCCACGCTTTCTCCTCTGACACGCTCCGCCCCCTACTTCCAGCCAATTGTCACTCCGCTCCCCCTCGGGTATCTTGGCGGTAGACACAAGGATCACACCCCTCGGACCTCGAAAACAGGAGCTGGAAGCCATGGCATACGCTCTTCCCCCATTGCCCTACCCCAACGACGCCCTCGAGCCCCATATTGATGCCCAAACGATGGAAATCCATCACGACAAGCACCATGCGGCTTACGTCACCAACCTCAATAAAGCCCTCGAAGGTGCCGGCCTTGCCGAGCAGAGCATCGAAGATCTCTGCCGCAACATCGAGTCAGTCCCCGCGAACATCAAAGGAGCGCTGCGCAACAACGGCGGTGGCCATGCTAACCACTCGCTGTTCTGGACGATCATGAGCCCCAAGGGCGGTGGCTCCCCCACCGGCGAACTCGCCAAGGCAATCGATGCTGAACTTGGTGGCTTCGAGAAAGCCAAAGCCGATCTGATTCAAGCGGGCCTGACCCGCTTCGGCAGCGGCTGGTCCTGGCTTAGCGTCGATAGTGCCGGCAAGCTCTCGATCTCCAGCACTCCGAACCAGGACAATCCCTGGATGGAAGGCAAGACGCCGGTCCTCGGCATCGATGTTTGGGAGCACGCCTACTATCTCAAGTACCAAAACCGCCGCCCGGACTATCTCGCCGCCATCTGGAGCGTCTTCGATTGGAACGCGATCAACGACAAATACGTCAAAGCAAAGAAATAACCAATTCCAGTTCGAAAAACGCATTGTGCCCCGGATAATTCGGCTCTCTCAGCAGCTAAGTACCCGGGGCTGTTTCTTCCGCTCGCCCACCACTTGGCCTATTCAACACGTCTATCATCCGACTGGATCCGGTTCGAAATCTGTTATCGTTGTTTGACGACTGCTATCGAAGCTGAGGGTGGCGAAACTGGCCAACTAGATACTGTCGACAATAGGTCTCTACAGTAGTGTCTTTGATAGCCTATCTACTAGGCGTACTTGTTTCGACGATCCACCGCTACGGCTCCTTCCCATGGTTGATCCCACAGGCTTGGAGCCGTAGCGTTTTTCTTCAATCCAGCAATTCAAAACGACTTCTTACTCAAATTTTCTGATTAAAATCTGTTGCGAGTTAAAACAACTTGCACCAACGAGTGTCACCATAGCGGCCACGATCGCACGTGCGACGGATTGCGACCGATTGGCGAGAGTGTCGACGCCCAAGAAGTGACCAACCCAGACAAGTCGTGCCAAACAATACCAACGTGTGCGGCTCGGGAACTAACGTTGCATCGGCCGCCGCGGTCAGAAAAGCACCATCAGCCGGTGAGAGTCCTAGACTTGCCAACACGCTGCTTAGGTCAATGTCGCTGGTAGTCGGATCATCGTAGATCGTGCCATAAATCGTTAACGCTGCTAGCAGCGTGCCGCGATTCTGTGCGTGCCACAGATCCGGGGCATGCAATTGGGTAAAATTTGCGTTTTCCCATGCGTCGCCAACGGGGGCGATTTTTGCCAAATTGGTGCCCGCTGACGTATCAATCGCTTCCTTTAGCAAATCGTAACCGGCGCGGATATCGGCTTGCATCGCTGCGGGGCCAGAATAGGCAGGAGTGCTGCCCGTGTAGAACGCATGCCCCGGACCTCGCGCCCACGTTTCGAATAGCACCGGCACTACATTCGCGCTGCGGGTGGTCGCCAGGTTGTACAATCCGACGACGTCCAACTTCGACTCTTCGAGGCTCGTCGGAAATGCTGGCGACCCGTCAAATACCTTCGTCAACTTCGTCGAGTGTTCCTGCATCACGATGAAATCCCAATCTTGGCTGGGAGGAATCAGCGTGAAAATAGAGTTGGTGTTGTTGTTTAGGTGCCAATGCAAGCTCTGGCCACTTGCGGCCGCACTTTGAGCTAGCGGTGCAGGATGGCCAGCCGCAATTGCAATGTCCCGAAACACTGCGTTGACAGACCGTGTGCTGCCAAATCCAAGAGTAAAGCTATTGCCGTAAAACAGCACATTCTTTGGCTGGGCGGCTGCCGTCGCGATGGGCAACACTAGGAAAACAATGGCGACAAGCCACTTTTGCTTAATCATCGAATCTCTCCCAAGCTAGATTATCTATTAGACTTGATGACGGATTGCAACAACCCGCCACACCCTCGGCAATCAACCGGCTTAGTTACGCCTAACAGCGCGACTTCCGACGAATCACAGTTCCCAATAGAAAAATAGCAAAGAGAGAAAAGGTGGAAGGCTCTGGCACGACGGCTGAATCAACCTGCATCAAGCCAATGTAGTAAAAACCATTGGAGTTGTTGTTATTCGGACCAGGCTCAACATCGACGAAGATCTCATTATTGGCGTCTGGAATAATTCTAGTAAACCTGATCACTTCTGAATTGTTATTCGAAGCGTTGAGCACGCCAGACTGCGAATTCGCTCCCCGAACCGTATATTGGGCATCGCGAATATCGGCAACAACTTGCCGCGACGCAAAAAAAGTGAAATCGTACGACAACATCGGATCGAGATTGAACAATTTGAATTGACCAAGTTGATTGTCGTCTGCGCCGGAAAAGGGACCGATATGGCCAAAGAAATAGTCGTCGGTGGCACTTACCGGATAAGCTGCCGCGTCTCCGACCGGGGCCTCGGAGCCTAATTGAGATGGCTCACCAGTTTGAAAGAATGTGTCCGTAATTTCAAAGCCTGCGTCGCCCGGCACGATGTTGCCGTCGCTGTCGAACAGAGCGAATAGCGTCGTGGTTGCTGGCACTACATTATTCCATCCGCCGGGTGTTTGCCTGGCTGTGTTACCGAAATCGAACAACATCGTTGCGGCCGATGCCGGAGCGGACAACACGAGTGCACACAATGCAGCGAAATACGCCTTCATCATCATCAGATCTCTCCTTCAAGAAACACCAACACGAAAATAGCAGTCCACGCGGACAGCTTGAAAAGCGAAACACATCGCGGCTAAATGAAAGGCAAGACACACTGGTATTTAACCAGTGCAAGCGCTTTCATGCCGGGCTATAAAAAACGCAACTGAAAGCCACCTCGCCAATCACGCTAACGCGACGGCTGAAGTATCTTCAATTGCAGTTCTTCACTAGCTTACTCGGCTAAGATCCAACCGAACGAAAAGCTCAGATTGTGTTGCCTCGATAAAAGCGCTGTTAAAAAACTACCGCGCTTCGGCAACGACGCTTACTATACTCGATTGATTCTCGCTGTCAACCATTTTTTTAGCGATCACTCAAAAAGCTTAATGTCTAACTGAGGCAGGACAATACATGTTGCCGGTGAGGGACGAGGAACAGAAGGACAAGTCCAAAAACTTCACCGCGCCATACGGCGTGTAACTGTACCGTTCGACGATGGCGTCCGTGCTATCCAGTACCGCCGCGGCCACATTGGTTGACTGAACCACTACCGGCTGGAAGCCGGTAGGTTCGAGGATTTTGTGAGCTACGGACTGGAAGTCCTTCGCTCACGAGGGGGTTACCGTAAATTTGTCGTCGCCGTCGCTCGGCTCCGTGCCGTCTTGGCCCCGGAT
>JBGSUJ010000015.1:0-2090 GCA_041753435.1 Pirellulales bacterium
ACGATCCCAACTTGCCCAGCATTTCGACGCAATCCGTTAGGTAGCGATTTTTTCAGACAATTTTTGGGCGTCAGTCGTGATGCGATGGGGATGGGGTGCGGGTTCGTCGAGTTCTTTTGTCCGGCCAGGCCTGGCGTGGAAAAAAGTCCTGGGAAGTATTGCTAACAGGAGGGCCTGTTCCGGCGGCCCGATGGTCGTCGGCTGGGCGGCCAGCGCGCAGCGCCTTGGGCGCTCGTCGAATCGTATTGCAGCGAGCGCGGTCCGCGGCAACGGACGGTGGCCGATCGGGAGCGGATGGACGAAGCGGGCCGGTTGGGCGTGGAGCAGGCAGCCGAGCCGACGAGCGCTTCGCCACAACGAGCACCCTTTCTACTCGTCGAGAGCGACGTGACGCGGGTGCGGGTCGAGAACTGCCGGCAGTTCGGCGGAGCGTGGCTGGCCCTGGAACTGGTCCGTCGGGAAATTTTCCGAAAAATCTCGCGCACTAATTTCGGGGGTTGGCAGCTTGTTTGTTACAATGGATTCGATCCCTCGCCCGCTTCTGTTGTTCTTCATACACTCGCTTCTCCGCCAGCACCGCCTTGGACAGGAAGACTCATGAGGATCACCAGTCTGCTCGCGCTCCTCGCAGCGGCACTCTCGTGCATCACCTCCGCCGATCGCGTCGCAGCCGACAGCTTCGGCAGCGGCGTGAACCTGTTCAACATCGACTTTGTCACGATCGGCAACCCCGGCAACCCCGCCGATATCACGGGCAATCCGAACCCGGCCGGCCAGGTCGATTACACCTATCGCATGGGCCAGTTTGAAATCTCGGAGCAGATGATCGACAAGGCCAACGCCGCAGGCGGTCTGGGCATTACCCAAGACACTCGTGGCGCTGACCGGCCGGCGACTTCGGTGAGTTGGAACGAGGCGGCGCGGTTTGTGAACTGGCTCAACATTTCGAGCGGTAGCGCGCCGGCCTATAAGTTCGCCCTTCAGCCGGGGGAAGCTGGTTACAACGTGGGTGCCGATATTCTACTCTGGGACGCGGGCGACGCGGGCTTTAACCCGAACAATCTCTTTCGCAACAGTCGGGCGCGGTATTTCCTGCCCAGTGTCGATGAGTGGTACAAAGCGGCGTACTTCGACCCGACGAGCGGCGACTATTTCAACTTCCCGACAGGCAGCGACAACGCACCCACGCCCGTGGCCAGTGGCACCGCGGCGGGCACGGCAGTTTACGGCCAATCGTTCGCACAAGGCCCCGCGGACATCATGCTGGCCGGCGGGCTCAGCCCCTACGGCACGATGGGTCAGGGCGGCAATGTCTGGGAATGGGAAGAGACAGACTTCGATCGGATGAACGACTCGAGTTCGTCTGCTCGCGGTGTTCGCGGCGGCAACTGGAGCGGCCTCTCCAGCTTCTTGTCGTCGTCGCTCCGGAGCTTCGTCAACCCGACCGTCGAGGACGGCCTCATTGGTTTTCGAGTCGCAAGTATCCCTGAGCCAACGACGATGCTGTTAGGAGCTTTAGCAAGCCTGGGAATGTTGTTCTGGAGGAGACGATAGGCTAACCCTTTATCCTTTTTCCTTTTGACCCTTTCTCTTTCGCCGCGCTGAGTTGTCTGCAGGTGGGGCGGGCGATTTTGAAATTACGTCGTGTCGTCGTGGTAAAATACAGAGCCCTGATGCGGGAAAGAACCACAGCGACACGACGGCACCACGACAACCCGACCAACGAGAACAACAACATTGGTTTTCAAGTCGCAAGCCCCTGAAACGGCAAGTCGGCGCTAGGTATCGAAAAGAGCGATGCGCAATCCTGATTGGCCAGAATCGGCAAGGTGAAGAAACACCGCCTTGCCGGCCGTGCCAGGCTCAGGGACTACCCGGCTATCCTACGCATCGGCCCCTGTCAGTAAGGCAACGAGCCGGTGGGCGAATAATGCGGAAAGCGGCCGTGGTGAGTAGTTGCCCTTAGCAGGGAAAGGCGCGGCCGCTTGTTTTCGACTGGCTGCAAAAAACCAATGGGTCGTGAAAAAACCGGGGGCTCCCCCCGTTGCGGCGCAAGGACTTACGGCAAACGTTGGGAAAGTTGGGGTAGC
>JBGSUJ010000016.1:0-9712 GCA_041753435.1 Pirellulales bacterium
TCGCTTGCCACGTGGCAAAACGAGCCAGCGGGATGATCGCCCTTTCGCTCGTACACCGATAGCATGCAAAATCTCCGAGAATTTCGAGATTGACTGTCCACTTACCGTTTAGGTTATGCGCGACCCGTGAACGGTTACGCCTGATGGATTGCACGCGACGCATATAGAAGCTGGTAGTTCCACCTTCAGGAGGGGGCTGAAAGACCCGTGCTGGTTGTGTGTCGGGTCTGCGAAGTAATTCTTATGTCATTTCTTTCCAATGTCTTACGTTTGCCGAAGGGGCAGGAATTCAGGAGAGTTACGTGAAATCAGCAGCAGCACTATCGGGGAGATCGGCAATTCTCGCATCGGTGAACTCTGCCGGTTCCTGATCCACTATTAATCGCGAATGCAAGGCGAATCGAGCGAGCTTCGTCCGCCTGTGTGGCTACGCTCTCGAAATAAGTACCTTCCCCCAGCCGAGATAGATTCTCATGCGACACTCGGAACCTTCGTTGAGCTTAAAGACATCAACCACTGAAACGCAGACTACCGGAATCCTTTTTAGCGGTGGGCTTGATAGCGCGATATTGCTCTATCAGTTGCTGAGCCATGGATGGCGAGTGCATCCTTTTTATGTGCGAACCGGCTGCGCTTGGCAGGTCGAGGAGCTCATGGCGGTTCGTACAATTTTAAAAGTGCTCGAACAGCCAAAATTAGAGCCGCTGATCGGGCTTGAGATGCCCGTCGACGACCTTTATGCAAACCACTGGAGTATCACTGGAAAATCGGTGCCAGACAGCCACTCAGCTGACGAGGCGGTGTTTCTGCCGGGGCGAAATCCGTTGCTGCTGCTCAAACCGATGCTGTGGTGCGCGATGCATGGCATCTCGAGAATGGCACTGGCGACTCTAGCCGCCAATCCGTTCGACGATGCTAAACCCGAGTTCTTCGCACGATTTGAAGCGATGGTTGATTGGGCCACGGGCTGCGAGGTGCGGATAGTGCGGCCGTTCGAGATGCTCTCTAAGCGCTGCGTCATGCAGCTCGGCCGTGATGTACCACTGGGTTTGACTTTTTCGTGCCTTGCACCCGTAGGTGGTCTGCATTGTGGTGGCTGCAATAAGTGCGCAGAACGAGCGGCTGCATTCCGCTGCTGGGGTGCTGCCGACCCGACTCAGTATGCTCAGAACGTGGCGTGACCATCCGCCAGGCGGCGCGGCGATTGTTTACCGAAAGCAATTGTAGCGGACAATGCACCACATGGCGTGCAGGCCATCCCGCCAGCCAATCTTCTTACCTTCTTGGTAGGAACGGCCTCGATAGGAAATGCCTACCTCTTGAATCCGCAAAGGTGTGCCTTGGCAGCGGTAGGCAGCGAGCTTCGCGGTAATTTCTGGCTCAATACCAAAGCCGTTTTCGACGAGCCGAATGTCTTGTATAATCTCGCGCCGAAAGGCCTTGAAACATGTCTCCATATCGGAAAGATTGAGGTTTGTGAACAAGTTCGATAGCCACGTGAGGAAGCTATTTCCCAACATGTGCCAGGTAGGCCGTTTTCGTTTCCTGCCGTTGTGAGTAAACCGCGAGCCAAAAACCGCATCGGCACGGCCTGTCAAAAGTGGTTGCAGCAACTGCGGATATTCGGCCGGATCGTATTCGAGGTCGGCGTCCTGGACAATCACAAAGCGGCCCTGTGCTTGGGCGAAACCCGTGCGCAATGCAGCGCCTTTGCCTTGATTGATGTCGTGATAGAACACGCGTAAAAAGCCGTCGGATTCAGCAAGTGCGGATAATTGCTCGCGAGTGCCGTCGGTCGAACAGTCGTCGACCACAATGATTTCTTTTTCGACGGGGACCTCGCGCACTGCGGAGAGAATTTTGTCGATCGTGGCAATCTCGTTGAAGGCCGGGATCACGACCGTCAACATAATCTCGGGAGCCATTTCGTTGGCCTGTGAGTCGGTCAAGCGGAACTCCAGCGCTGGCATTCAGGCGGGAAGTTGGCAGTGAATCGACGAGTATGCAACAGAACTATTATAGTCCAAGGTGCGAACGCAAGCCGCGATGCTCGATATCGCTGTGAACAGCAACAGAAGCGGGGTACTGCCCAATGGCCCGAGCCGTGGGAGGTTGACAATCTTCACTCCCAGCGGGCTTGCCCAAATAAAAGCAGTCCGGGCGGCTCGAAAGCCGGGCCCGGACTGCGCCCCCCTGGGAATGCCACATCAATGTTCGAGTGCTGTCAGCGAGTCTCTGCCGCAGTCAAGTATCTTGTCGACCCCGTTCTTCACTTCGACGCGGGGCTGAAGCAACACAGTTATCGGCAGCTCCGTTGCAAACCTTTGAGAATCTGTGCCGATTCTGCCGTGCCAGCGGATAGGTGAAGTTAGGAGCGATTCGGCCCAGTTTCATTCATCAACTTTGCCGGTTAAGCCGATTTTGAGGGAGATGGGACCGTCGGTTCGGCTTCCATGCTAGCGGACGCGCGATCAATCGACTCGCCGCCCGACGGACAATAACCAGTGGAACCGGGGAAAGGACGCTCGCCGTGTCGCGTGTTATATCGCTCGTGGAATGGGTTCTACGTCTGCCAATTGTTTGGGGCAGTGTGGCTGGTCTCGCCTTTTACGCAGCGCTAAACCAGGGCTGGATCAGCAGCCCGCTGCTCGATCGCTACATGGCGGGGCATCCGGTTGAGTTTATCACCGGCGTCACTTTCTTCGTCGGGCTCGCGGCGTTGGCGATGCGGTTCATGGAGATTACCAGCCAGTTCGCATCCGTCGGGAAGGTGTCTCTCGGGCCGGTGCCGCTCGGAGGTATGCCCGTCGCGTCTTGTGACGAGTTAATTGCCGAGTTGCAAGACTTGCCCGTAGCGTTGCAGAAGAATTACTTGACCCGTCGCCTGCGGGAAGCTCTTGATACGATTCGCCGCAAAGATTCGGCAGACTCGCTCGAACAGCAACTGCGTCATTTAGAAGACCTAGACTTCGAGCGAACGAATAGTTCCTACGCCCTGGTGCGAATTATCATCTGGGCAATTCCGATCCTCGGATTCTTGGGTACCATCATCGGTATCACGGTTGCGATTGCCCAGCTTTCGCCCGAGGCGATGGAAAAGTCGATGCCGGAAGTCACCCACGGCCTGGGTATCGCCTTCGATACGACCGCCCAGGGCTTGGCACTGACGATGGTTCTGATGTTTGTCAAATACGGTGTCGAGCGATCGGAAAGCCGACTTCGCAGCTTGGTCGATGCGCGGACATCCGAAGAACTGATCGGCCGTTTTCAATTCAGCGGAATTGAGAGCGATCCGAACGTAGCTTCGATTCGCCGGATGTCGGAGCAAGTAATCCAGGCGGTCGAGGCTCTCGCTTCTCGGCAGGCCGAGGTCTGGCGCTTTTCGATCGAGGAAACCCATCAGCAATGGGCCGATGTCAGCACCTCGACGGGCAAAATCCTTCAGGATTCGCTCGCAGGGGCGCTGCGACAAAGCCTCGATGAACACGCGCGGCGGCTCAACGAAGGCACCCACCAATATGCGGACAGGCTTAGTCGTAGCTCGGCAGACACAGTCGGCCATCTCCGCGAAGGCCTGGAAAAGCTAGCCGAACTGCTCGTCGAGTCGCTCCACCGCCACGGCGAAGTGCTGACTGCCAGCGAAAAAGAACTTGCCGCAGAAAATCGAAAGCACCTCTCCGAAGTTGAGGCGGCACTAGGCGAAGCGATGGTGGTGGCTGCCGATCGCCAGGAACATCTTATCCAGCAAAGCGAAAACCTCCTCAAAGAAATGCAGATTGCGTTGGTCGAAGCTGCCGAAGCGACTGTTCGTCAGCAGGAGCAGCTTGTCAAACAGGGCGATGTGCTGCTCCAGGTGGTTGGCGCCACAGGTCAGGTGAAGCAACTTGAAGATGCACTGAATGAAAATCTCAATGCTTTGGTCAGCACACAGCATTTCGACGAAATGGCTCTGAACCTTACAGCCGCAATTCAATTGCTTTGTGCCCGCATGGGTTACACGTCAGCCCGAGGGATATCCGATGTGTCTTCCGTAACTAAGCCAGCCAGCCACGCCGCATGAGCCGCCGCAATCGCCAAGAAAATCTGAGCGGCGTTCAGCTCTTCCCGTTCATCGCCGTGTTGTTATGCACGATCGGGTCGCTACTGGTCGTGCTGGTTGGCGTCGCGCAATCTGCACGAAAGCGCGGTGCCGAAGAGGCTGCTACTGCCAAAGCAGCCGCAGCCCTGCGAGCCCAAGAAGCTCCGGTGGACGAAGTGGTGCTACGTGAGCTCGAACGTTTGGCAGCCTATCGTGCCGAACTCGAAGCAGTCCGTAGCAAGGCGGCTGAGCAACTCCGTCAAGACCAAGGTCGGCTGAGTCACCTCGAAGATCACATGCGGCGCCTGCGAGATCAGCTCGAGTCGCTGAAAGTCGCTGCGGCCGAACTCAACGCGCGCGAGGGGGAGCATTATGACGATCGAGAACAGGCAACACGCGAAATCGAACGGCTAGAGCAGTTGATAGTCGAGTCTCGCAAAACGATTGATGAGCTAAGAGACGATATGAAATCGCACGCCAAATCGTACGCGATCGTGCCTTATCAAGGGCGCCGCGGCACAAGTCGCCGACCAATCTATATCGAGTGTTTGGAAGACGAAGTGATTCTGCAGCCCGAAGGCATCCGGCTGACGATCGAAGACTTCCAGCCGCCGATCGGGCCGGGCAATCCCCTTGTCGCGGCGATCCGTGCCGCCCGGGAGCACCTGCAGCGGCAGGAAGCGAGCGGCCTCGCTGACCAGCCCACGGTGCCTTATCCGTTGATCATCGTGAGACCAAGTGGCGTAAAGTTCTACTATCTGGTTCGCGAGGCAATCCAGAGTTGGGACTCGGAATTCGGCTACGAATTGGTGGAAGAAGATTGGGAACTGAGGTATGCGCCCGCCGATCCGCAGCTTGCAGTGGTGGAGTATCAAGCCGTGGAACTATCTCGCAATCGTTTGCGGGCGCTAGCCGCCGCAGCTCCGCAAGCTTTTGGTGCTTACCGTGGAAGTGGTACCGATGGTTGGGGTAGCGGCTGGAGTGGTGGTGGGGCTAGAGGCGCAGGGGGCTACGGCAATGCGGGAGTCGCCAGCCGAGGCACTCGCGGGGCAGCCGACGATCATGGCCTCGAAGATGGCGACGACCAAATTGGTCAAGCGCCGGGGACAGGGACAGTGGGAGGAGATCGATTTTCTACCAGTACAGGCGGTGGCACAGGTAATCTAGGCCGTGGTGCGAACGAATCTCAACAGACCGCCGCCGGTGCCCGCAATGCAGGTGAGTCCGGATCGAACGAGAGTGGCGTGTCCAACGAATCTGCCTCGGCTCGCGATGGCTCTCAGGACAAGACTGGGGTAAATGGGCAGCAATCCCCCGTAACCACTGGTCCACGTGGTGCAGGGGCTGGCAGCCAAACAGAACAGCTAACTGAGCAGTCGGAATCCACCGACGGCAGGCCAGCCACCCGCACGTATACTGGCGGCAGCGATGCCGAACAAGAACTCGATGCAATGGCTCGCGCCGCGGTTTCCAAAAACGATCCCGAGCATAACGCCCAGCGCAGCAAAACCAAAGTCCGCGGTAAGAACTGGGCGATCCGAAACGCCGATCCCGGCATGATTCCGATCCGTCGGACGATTCAAGTGGTTGTGCGCGACGATGTGATGTCGATCTTGGCGGAAGCATCGGCTGCCAACCAAGAGAACATGACGGGGAGCGAGTTCAAATTTGCGGATGGGACGCCCGCAGCTTACGAAGCATTGATCAACGCCGTCGATGCGCGGATCGACAGTTGGGGGATGGCCGGAAAGGGCCTCTACTGGCGGCCTGTTGTCGAGTTGAAGGTGGTAGCCGATGGCAATCATCGCGTCGACGACTTGATGCGGCTGTTGCAGCATAGCGGTATTGAAGTTCGTGGTGCAGCCGTCGCACAGCATGCTGAAGGAGGCATCCATGGCACGAGCCGCTGAAGATGAATCGGCCGACATGCCGGGCCACGATTCATTCCTTGATGTGCTTACCAATATGGTAGGCATCATCATCCTGCTGGTTGTCGTGATCGGATTGAGGACATCTCAAGCTGTCGTCGATGCGGCGGTCGAGGGTGGAACAGCCACTGTTGCGCCCATGAAGGACGACGTGACTCAAGAAATACAGTCGGTCCAGCAAGCGGTGCTGGTCATTGAGAAAGACCTCGAGAATCTGATGCGGCAGGTCGTCGATGTCCGCGGTGAGACTTCACTTCGCGCCGATGAACGGAATTACCTCACAACGTATGTTGCTGCCTTTGAACAAGAACTCAATGAGCGTCGGTCAGCACTTACGACCGATCAACAGCGCGATTATGATCTCCGCCGCAAGCTAGTTGAATCGCAAACGATGCTCGAAAATCTTACCCGCGAACAGGTGTCTTTGCTCTCGCAGCCCACGGAAGTGGAAGCCATTGAGAATCAACCGACTCCGCTGGCGCGCCGATCTACGGGTAAAGAAGTACTGCTTCAGCTTTCGGCCGGCCATGTCGCCGTAATTCCCCATGAATTGGTTGACGCCACGATTAACGACGTGAAAGAGAACATCTGGAGACTGCGCGACCAAGATCGTTTTATTAACACAGTAGGGCCAATTAACGGCTTTCGCGTTCGCTATCTGGTCGGTAGTGTGCCCGTGTCTGTGGGCGGAAGGATTGACCCCAAAATTCCCGGCGCAGCCAGCATGCAGGCCACGATGGCGCGGCCCGAACTAATCTGGTACGAAATCATTGCTGAACGACTTCCGCTGGGCGATCCTATGGAAAAAGCCATTGCGCCAAATTCCGAATTTCAGCAACTTCTGCACGAAAACCCCGCCGACAATGTGGTCGTGGTGATTGCCGTATATCCCGATAGCATTCGCGAGCTGCATCAACTTAAGCGTGTGCTGTATTCAGCGGGCTACGCCACGGCGGAAGTCCCCTGTATTGCAGGGCGGCCGATCAAGGGATCGCCGCGAGCGCCGCGTTCGGGACAGATTTTCGCCCAGTAATGGTAATTCTGTCGCTGGCTTATCCACCATTGTGGCTTACCCTCGTCAAGTCTGCCAAAGTTAGCTTGTCGTCCCTGATAAATCCTCTTTCGGCTGAGTCGGGGTAAATTCCGTCGACATGCTCCTGTCGATTACCGACTCAGCAGACGGCGTTGGAGGGGCGTTGGGAAGTTCAGTAGCGCTACCAGCCGCTCCAATCGTGCTAAAACGGGCGAAAAAACAATCCAGCGCAGCAGCTTCCGCAGATTGTACCCGGCGGCGGCCAAAATCGTGTTGATCTGGTCGCCTACTGCGCCGGTGAGATGGTTGCGACAGAGCCGGTTGTCGCTCTTCAGATGGCCAATCGTCGGTTCCACCGCCGCGCGACGTTTGAGCATCCGCCGCACCGCGCGGGTCGCCTGCTTCGGAATCGTGCGCACGACATGCACCGTCGCGTTCCCCTCGTAGCCGTGCCCTTGATAACCTTTGTCGACGATTACGTCCTGGGGTGTTTTGGCTGTGAGGCGTTCGATCTGCTCGAGCGCTCCAGCCAACGTATGCCCATCATACGGATTGCCGTGCAGGGCCTGCGCGCCGACGATCCAATTGTTCTTGCTGGTAGTGGCCACACTCGCCTTGCAGCCGAACTCGTAACGCTTGTGCGCCTTACCCTTGGCGATGCACTCCACTTCCGGAGCGTGCACACTGTAGATTTTGTTCTTGCTGTCACGCTCTTGGGCAAGCAAACGCTGCGCCAGTGCCAACAACTCGCGCAACGGTTCGTCGACAATCTTTCCCCGTATCTTCCGGGCCTTCCGCTCGATGTCCCGTACCACCCGCCCCAGGAGCGTTTTCAGCTTGCGGGTCATCTTCGCCGCCCGCTTCATCTGCCTGGCATGAGCGTACCGATGCTGCCAAAACAGCGTCTTCTTCCCCACGAATTGGTAGCTTTGACGCAAGGGGATTCCCAGCGCTTTGGCGTACCGCACCAAAGCGATCCGCATCTTGTGGTACAACCGGGCATCGGTCGGAAAGGAGATCGCCTTCTCCTGGACGGTCGTATCGACGTTCACCTGCTCCAACTCTTGGGGCTTGAGCGCCTGCATGGCCAGGGCTGTGTGGATCGTTGCCTCCAAGAGCTTTTCCAGACGCTCGGCCCCCACCCGCTTCCGCCACTTGCTCATCATTGACGAATCGACTGGCAACTCGTGCTGCATGTACTGGCAACCGCAGAAGAACTGCCAATACGGATTTTCCACCCACCGGGCCACCACCGATTCGTCGCTTTCGCTGAACGTGTACTTGAGGTACATCAGGCCGACCATCAGGCGGGTGTTCACCCCTGGTCGACCGAGTTCATCGGCGTAGCAGGCGTCGATGGCCAGGTCGAACTGTCGCCAGTCGATCTGATTGGCCAGCAGGTAAAGGGGGTGCTCTGGATTGAGCAGTTCGCTCAGGTGCGCGCCAAAGAGTTCACACGGCGGCGTCTGCTTTTTCGGTTTCATTTTTTGCCAGCTTTCGGGGACTACCGGATCAATACCTGGCAAATTCTAGCGCCCTCAAACGGCCGTTGCACCCCAAAATCCAAGGACTTCTGAGCTTTGTCAGGGACGACCAATTAGACCCTGAGATGCGATCCGTGTGCCAGTGTCGGGGATCGTGCGTACTCCGGAGCTTTCGCTGCGCACACGTTTGGAGTTGCATTTGATGCTCGCTTGCCTTACTAGCCCTGCGCCATCCACAACCAGTTCAGCATCGTGCGACTTTCCAGGCCAAATTGACACTTTTGCACTGAGTACGTATTGGTCTCCCCGCTTTGACTGGAGAGTGGCAGACTGGACTCGCTCGCCAAATCCGACGCCGAGCGCAAAACAGTACCATAATGCTTGTTCATGGATGATGCTAACGGAATGGGCGGACGTCAGATCACGTCTCTCCCAAGTTCCTGCGAAGTATTCCAGCGTAGAATTAGGTTGCCTTTGGTTATAAAAGCGATCTTCAGAGCCTCTTTATGCCGGTCTCCGCCGTAAAGCTGCAATGCGACGTCGCCGCGCAGTTGAGCCAGAACATAACCGTAATTGTAATGCGTCACGGGTTTCGGCCGGTTGTTCTCTACAGTTTTCAAGACTATTTTTTTATCTCTGATAAGCTGCACTATCGGCAAGTAGTCGGCCGGGACGTCAGCTAATGGAATACCGCTGGCAGTCCCATATTCGAGCATCAAATCGGGGATCTTATCGGCTCCTGGGAGCTTTGAAATATCCAGGCCTCCCTTGACGACTACTTCAAGGGTGTGTGGGGGGCGGTGGCGGCGGAAGTATTTTATCAACAACGCTGCCTTCAAGCACGCATTCCTGGAGAAGGCCATCATTAAATCGCATTGCAGCGACGAGGTCATCGGCTGTGTAATCAGCCGTCGCGATCGAACAGCAACTTATTACAAGAAAGACTGCAAAAGTAGTTGGGATAGCTGGTCGCAGAGACATGCGCGAAGCTTTCAGCATATAGTTTATTCCAAACGGCTTGGCGTTAGCCGCTTTGCGACTGGTGCAAAGTGAGGTGGACCCCATTGGTTGGACAGCCAACAGGGTTGATTAAGATAGTGTTGCAGGCGGCCCGCGGGACCCTTCCCAGGTCCCGCGCGGCCGCGGCAGCTGGGGCAGTTCTTGATGTACTAACCAGCGCTCCGCATTG
>JBGSUJ010000017.1:0-17046 GCA_041753435.1 Pirellulales bacterium
CAACCACGGCTTGCACGACTGATCTTTGACAATTCGATTCCAGCCGTCTGCGGTTGGCTATTCGCTGTTCGCCAACCGCTAGCGTTCGCGGGACACCAGGGCAACCAACGCCCCTGGCAGCGCTCGCGGTCTGCGCCAAGCGCCATGCAGGAGCCCTCGGTCGGTTCAAAACCAGCCCAGGCAGGTGCGAAAAAACGCTGACATCTTCGAAGGCGTCACGAACTGTGCGACTGCTTGATCGCCTATCTTGCCGTTACAGCCGGCAATTCCACTCGCTGTGCCAGCACATACGGCTTCGTCCACAGCTTGGCATCGTCCTTCGCATAACGCTGTGCCGCCCGGAAGCACAGGTCGACCAATTCGCCCCGCGTCGGTTCGTCCAAGGTCGGCAGCCGCGACGCCAGTCGCTGCATGCCTTGCGGGTTCTTTTCAGCCGTCTGCGAGAAAGTGCTCACAAAGCCCAGCGTTTCGATGAAGTTGCGGTCCGCCGTTTTGTTGATCCAGGGCTGGACGGTCTTGGCCACCAACTCGATACCCATTTGCTCGATATGCACAAACGAGTCGACTCGCACTGTCACGTAGTGTCGCCCATTCGTCTCACGCACCGCACCCGATTGGAGCACGATCACGCTTTGAGCCCGCAACGGATTGATAAACGGCGGGCCTTCGTAGGCGCCGTCGGCATAGACGACGGCCAGATTTTTCGCTTCGGGGCCCCAGTCGGCATAGAGATAACGTACCTTGCCTGTCGTCCCCGAACCATCGTCCCCCTGAAACGCCTGTTCCGACACACGCTGGAGCGTCACCTTGCTCACACCCATCATCTGCCACACGTCGACCACTACTTCCGGGTGCCGCAACAGGAAGGAAAACAAATCGGGATCGCAGTCGATCACCCGCGTCGGCAGCCGGCGATACATGCTGGCATGCTGCACCACATGCTGCAGTTTGCGTCGCTGCGGCTCGGCCATTCGCTTCCAGGGAATTGCCCGAATCGCCTCTTCCCGGGCGGCCCGCTGCGACGTCGCGTCGGCAGCGGTTGTGCCCGTTTCTGGCTCGGCCGCTTGCACCGAAGTTTCCAATACAAGGAAATTGGAAATTAGGGAGACAAGGAGAACAAGAGTCAACGCCCTGATCGCGCTGCTCCTTGGCTTGAATTCTTCACCAACCGTGCCAGCCACCTGGCAGTTGTGGCGCGAAAGTTGCGCAACCATCGGCTTCCCCCCTCCCCACGGCGGCACATCGTCTGGGCGCTTTTGCTAGCAACCCGTTAAAGTGTGTCGGTCCGATAGATATTTCGGTCCGCAGACCAATCGGCCGACAGAAAAAAACCCGATCTGCAGTAATGCCGCCAAGCTCTGGGAACCGGCCAGCCGATCTCGACGTAATAACCTTGCTGTGCGATTGCTGGCGCGAGCCTTTACGGCGGACAAATGGGACTTGTCAATGCTCGCTTAAGCATCGGTTGGAGTTCATGCGTTGTCTGAAGCGAAGCCTCTGCGTTGGTCATTTTTTTTGACCTTCCCGATGGCCCTGGGGGCCATCTGGGGAGTGGTCTTGATGCTGGCACATGTTCAGCGAGCACAATTCGTCGGCGAATTGTCTGCCATTCTGAGCGCTGGATCCGTGCGCGAAGCTGAGACCGCGCTCCAGCAACTCGCCCGCCTCCCTGAGCCACCGATCGAAGTCATTGTCGCCGCTGCCACCTCGCCCTCGCGTCAAGTCGCTCAGCAGGCCCAACTCTCGATCAGCGAAATGCTGAGAAAATGGCACTGCCAGTTCCGCAAGTCGAACAATCAAGCTCAAGTCAGCCAACGCATCGCCCGCCTGGCTGAAGCGCTGAACAAGGAACGGAACTCGTTCTTGACGATCGACTATCCTTGGCTCGCAAATACGACAAAATCACTGGTCCGCCTGGCCAATTCCGCATCTCCTCGCGACCCAGCAAGCCTGGCAGTTCAGTGCGAATCACTGCTCCTGTTGACCAACAACGACGCCCACCAGTTGGCCCCTGCAAACGTCCCTGTTTCAGCCGTCAGTCTGGCCCGCGAGCCCAACGATGTTTTTGCTCCCCCTTCGCGACTCGCGCTGCAATCGATTGCTGTTTGGGAAGAACGCGACAAGAGCCACGCCACCGAATCTGAATTCATTAAAACACCGGTCGTTAATGAATCTATTACACACGACCACCAGCAACATGGGTCGCCTCCGAAATCCAACGAATTCAATTCCCCTCCAACCTCAGGACAATCTCCCCGCCGACCTTTTAGTGAGCAGCAAGACGCCTCTCCCCTGTCAGACCACGCGACCACCAGCAAGAAAGTCGATCCAGCCACCCAGCTGCAAAAACTCAGTTCGCGCGACTTGCTCACACGCTGGCTCACCGCCTACGGTACACCCAAAAGGCAGATAGAGGTCGAGCTTCAGCGGCGGGGCTTTGGCAGTCTTCGGAAGGACATCGTGCGATTAGCACTGTCAAATAATACTCGCGCGCGGGTCGAGCTGGTCTACGACTTGCTCAACACGCCCGATCGCGTCGCCCATGCCTGGCTGATTTTGCTGGCCGATGATCAGAACGCCGAGGTGCGACTGGCAGCCATTACCATCATGGCTACCTCCAACGACGCGGAACTGCTCGAGAAAGCCTGGCAAGTCGCCCTCCACGACCGCGATCCGCGAATCGCTGAAGTCGCCAATCGACTACGACAACGGCGGCAGTAAGCAGTGACAGCCCGCTAACGCAACGTGCGTTGGTTGAGCGGCGCGACGCGACCAGCCGTCACATGGGCCCGGCGAAACTCGGGAATGTAGCCCCGGCTACCCGTTACGCCAATCTGCTGACCTATGTATGGCTGCAAATTCACATCAGGCGTCGGGGTGACAAACGTCACCACCTGGCCCTGGGCATTCACCAGGGCATATTGGGGAGCGCCGGGTCGGCGCGAAACCACCGGTCGCAAAATGCCAACCGCATCGTAAGCAGGCGCGACACCGCGGTGCGAGTCTGCCTCCATCCCCGTCGACGGAGCGACTCCGCTGACCGTCATGCCGTTGGGCACCGAGGCCACCGAGCCGTTCACGGCCGCATAACGTCGCTGAATCGCCGCAAAGCGATCGATCTTCGCCAGGGTGACTTTCACCGCCTCGCGGTCTTCCACCGTGTTCGAGCGGGCTAGCAACTGTTCGGCGGTCTGTTCGAGCGGAGTAACATTCCAGGTCGATGGCGATTCAGCAACCATCCGCGACAGCCGCAGTTCCAGGTCACGCAGCTGCGCGGCGAGATCGGCTGTCGTCGGAGCGCTAGGTCCATCTACGCTCGGAGCGATCGGCGTGATGTCGGCCGCGGGCTCGGTGCGCGCCGCCGCAGACCAATCGTTCTTGGCAGCCAACGGCGGCGCCAAGAGTTCGACGGCCGATGCCTTGACCGGCTCCTCGGCAGAAGCTGGTGTTACACGGTTCGCGGGCTCCTCGACCTCGGCCGGTGTGGCCACCAAGCCGATGTCCTTCGCCTGCACCCAACGAAACTCTCCAGCTGGCGGAGCGATCTTGTACCACAAACCTTCATCGCGCTCGTCGCGTCCCAAAATTGCTACCGTCTCGCCTTTCCGCAAGCGTACCTGCACCACATCGCGCTGGGTGCTCAACCGACTGCCAACTCGCGCCGCGACATCCGGCTGTTGAATCTCCGCCAACCCGTCCCCCACCAGCCGCACATGCTGTGCAAATACCCAACTGAAGCTCTCAGCGGGCGGACGAATCGCACACCAACCGTCCGGTTGTTGGCGGTACACCTCGACGACGGTATCCTCGGGTAGAGTGTCGGTCAAATAATACGAGTCCGCCGGCCCACTCCGCACCGCCGCGCCAGGGCTCGTGACGCGGGATTTTTGCGGTCGCTGCCCAGGCTCTGCGGCGGTAGCAGCGCCCACCATCACCAGGCAAACGACTAGCAAAATCGTTAGGGGGAGATACAGCCGTCGCATGAAATTGACTCCGCGGACCACAAACCGATTCCAGCTGCGCATAGCAGGGCGGACTTAAATAACCAATCCTGCTGGCAAGCTCAAGATCATTCCCCCTTTCCCGCCATCCCGCCCCGGGACGACACAGCTTGCTTGCTGGTTTCCGCAGCGCCGCAATGTTACGATGAATCTTAGGCGTTAAACATTGCTTGCTAGCGTTCACGTTAGGCCGGTTTTCTCAGATCGGTCAACCTGCTGGGAATTCCTATTTGCTCAATTGTCCGACCGATGATGCAACTCACCCAACTTGGCCCCTATCAGATCGACCGCCAGATCGGCAAAGGGGGAATGGGGTCGGTCTTCGAGGCGACTGACTCCCAGTCGGGTTGCAAGGTCGCGATCAAGGCCTTGAACCCGCAGCTCGCTCTGGCCGAAGGCTTCCGTGAGCGGTTTGAAGCGGAAATTGAGTCGCTCAAAACGCTCAGCCACGAAAGCATTGTGCGGCTCTACGGCTATGGCGAGCAAAACGGTGTGCTGTTCTACTCGATGGAACTGGTTTTCGGCAGCAGCCTCGAGGACGAACTCAAAGCCGGCCGACGCTTCGATTGGCGCGAAGTCACCGAGATCGCCATTCAACTTTGTAGCGCACTTAAACACGCCCACGACCACGGTATCATCCACCGCGATATCAAACCCGCCAACATTCTCTTCGCCGACGACCAGCACGTGAAGCTGGCCGACTTCGGTATCGCCAGACTCTTCAGCAACGCCAGCAGCCTCACCACTGCGGGTGGTGTGCTCGGGACCGCCGATTATATGTCGCCCGAACAAGCCGATGGGCGACCCATCACAGCCCGTTGCGACCAATATAGCCTGGGCGGCGTGATGTACGCGCTACTCGCGGGGCGGCCTCCATTTCGTGCGAAATCTCTTCCCGAAATGCTGCAACTGCAACGATTTGCACAGCCAGAACCAGTCACCCGCTATGCACCCGATACTCCCAAACAACTCGAAGGCGTAATTGCTCAATTGCTGGCCAAGGAGTCCGCCGATCGGTTTCCGAATATGGCAGTGCTCGCACGTCACCTGCAAGCCATGGTGATGGCTCTCACGCGCCCGGCTCACGACAGTTTTTTGCTCGCCGGCGAACCTAGCCATCCAGTCGCCCTCGGTCCTGGTGTCGCCAATTCCTTGGCACTCGCCGTGACGCAAGCCGAAACCGAGCTGCCCCGCTCGGTCACACCGCTACCAAAACCAATTGCTGCAAATGTGGCTCGCCCTCTTGACGGCGCGGACAAACCAGCGACAAACATCGCGGAAACGAGGGTGGCCGACAAGGCCGCGAACAGCCCCAGCCTGTCCTCCGCCGCACAGTCGTTGAGCTTCACTAAGTCGGCAACGATTTCCACGCCCAACGCCAACGTCTTCACTACGGTCGAAGAGGATCTGGCGCGACGAAAAAAACAGTCTTCGCGGCCATGGGTCACCGTCGTCGCCCCGCTGATGAGTCTCGCCGTGGCTCTCGCTGCACTTGCCGCACTCGGCTGGTATCTTTCCCGCGATTCAACAGCAGAGGAGCTGTACGCAAAAATCTCCGCTCGCGCCGAATCAGACAATCCTGATTCGATGCGAGATGTCGAGCGCGAAATCGGTGAGTTTGTCACCCGTTTTCCTCACGATCAACGCTCGGCCCAGTTGCGTGAGTATCAGCAGCGACTGGAGCTCGACAAAATGCACCGGCAACTCTTGCGGCACCGTGGCGGAATTGTCGATCCAACACTGTTGCCCGTCGAATCGCTCTACCTCGCCGCGATGAACGAGGCCCAAATCGCTCCCGATTCCGCCCTCGCCCAGCTCGAGTTGCTCATCGACCTGTACGCAGCGGCTGGTACGCCCG
Source organism: Pirellulales bacterium (assembly GCA_041753435.1). Lineage (GTDB taxonomy): Bacteria > Planctomycetota > Planctomycetia > Pirellulales > Lacipirellulaceae > DASYDU01. Next base: position 5,860 of record JBGSUJ010000017.1, read on the forward strand.
GCAATACGGATGATCGCCGCACGAAGTGTGTTCAACTGGCCAAATTGCAACTGGTACAACTCCGCAAAGACGCGGCCAATCTTGAACAACGCCAACTCACCGCAATTCGCGAGCGGCTGACCGCTGCTGACAAAATTGTCAAGCAACAGCCGGCTGTCGCGCGAGCCATCTTTCAAGCCGTCGTTCAATTATATGGGGACCGCCCTTGGGCGGCGGAACTCGTCGCCACGGCGAATAATAAACTTGCCCAACTCACGGCTACCCATGAGCAAACGAAGCCTTAGTCACATTCTCTTCACTCGTGCCAAAGACTTAATGCCCGGCGGCGTCAACAGTCCGGCCCGTGCCTTTGGCGCGGTCGGCGGCGAGCCCATCGTGATCGATCGCGGCGCCGGTGCCTACCTGTGGGATGTCGATGGCAACCGCTACGTCGACTACATCGGTTCCTGGGGACCGATGATTCTCGGCCACACCCACCCCGCTATCCTTGCCGCAATCGAAGCTGCCATCCCGCGCGGCACCAGCTTCGGCGCGCCAACCTCTGCCGAGAACGAACTGGCCGAACTGATTATTGAGGCCGTGCCGAGCATCGAAAAGGTGCGGCTCGTCAACTCCGGCACCGAAGCCACCATGAGTGCCATTCGGCTCGCCCGCGGCTTTACCGGCCGCGATGTCATCGTCAAATTCGCTGGAAACTATCACGGCCATGTCGATAGCCTGCTCGTCGCCGCCGGCAGTTCTGCCGCGACCCTTGCGGTACCCAATTCACCAGGCGTCACCGCCGGCAACACCCGCGATACACTCATTGCTTCGTACAACGATCCCCACGGTCTTACCCAGCTCTTCCAAGACCACGGCCCACGCATTGCCGGCGTAATCTTCGAACCGGTCGTCGGCAACATGGGAGTCGTCGTACCAACTCCTGAGTTCCTCCATGCACTTGCCGAGCTCACCAAAAAACACGGCGCGCTACTCATATGCGACGAAGTCATGACCGGCTTCCGAGTAGCCTTTGGCGGGGCACAACAGCGATTCGGCATCCATCCCGATCTCACCACCCTCGGCAAGATCGTCGGCGGCGGCCTGCCGGTCGGCGCCTACGGCGGCCGCGCCGAAATCATGGATCATGTGCTCCCGGCCGGCAGAGTCTTTCAGGCCGGCACACTGAGCGGCAATCCGCTCGCCACGGCCGCCGGCTGCGCTACGCTTCGCGCGCTGCGCGACGATCCGCCCTATACACGGCTGGAACAACTTGGCACACGACTCGAAGCCGGCCTCCGCTCGGCGGCGACCGCAGCCGAAGTCCCTCACCAAATTGCCCGGGTCGGCAGCATGCTCACCCTGTTTTTCACCGCTGATCTGGTTACCGACTGGAACACCGCCAGCCGCTGCGATACCGCCCGCTTCGCCCACTACTTCTGGGGCATGCTCGACCGCGGCATCTACCTCCCCTGCAGCCAATACGAAGCCATGTTCATCTCCGCCGCCCATACCGACGCAGACATCGACGCGACCATCAACGTTGCCCGAGAAGCTCTGGAAGCAGGATAAGCAAAGATTGGGAGACAAGAATGAGGTGGGGACATGGAGCGCGCTGCTCACTCTTGCACCCTGTCTCCTAGTCTCCCTCTTTCCTTGTCTCTTTTTTCATCCGCCGCGCTCGGACGGTAATACTGCGGCAAGAGCTTCCAGAGATCGTCGCGTCGGCCGCCCTGAAACTCGTGCCAGCCAACTTGCCCCGCCGTCGATGCCAGTGGTTGCCACAGTGATTGCTCGACCATTTCAACGCTCGTTGGCAGGGCTCGATGCAACCGCCGCAAACCAGGCCCCGTGACACGGTCGCCCGCCTGCAGCATCGCGCCCCACTCCAATTGCGAGACGATTTGCGTTTCAACGAGCGCGCCTCCTTGGCCGTCAAACTGGGCGGCAAACAATTCCTGCCGCTGGGCATCCATCACCGCCCACAGTGGCGAATCGCCGGGCGGAGCTTGATGGGCAATCACGCGCAATGTGTTCATTCCGACCACCTCTGCCCCTACCGCATAGGCAAAGACCTTCGCCGTCGTCACACCGATTCGCAGGCCAGTAAACGACCCTGGCCCGACCGTCACCGCCACCAATTGAATCGAATCGGCCATCCATCCGGCCCCCCGTAACAATTCATCGAGCCGAGGTGCCAAAATTTGGGCTGTCCGCTCGGGCCCTGCAACCCCCACTTCTCGCACCAACCCCGCGGCAGCCAGTTCGCCCCCGCTCTCGCCCTCCAATAAAGCCAGTGACCCCTCGCGGCCCGAAGTTTCAATTGCCAGGATTCGCATCGACTCACTTTCTGGAACAATCGGCGCCCGATCCTTGGCTCGCACTAGTCGACACCAATTACCTGTCGTCCACGCCTTGCTACGGACAATCTGCGGGAAGCAGGGGATGCGGCTTGACCCGCGCCGATCCAACACCGTAAACTGCTGGTTTGTTCGTGTTTTCCAATTTTGCAAAGGCCAGCCACGTCTTGAAACGGGCTATCATCAGCGACATCCACGGCAACCTGGAGGCTCTCCAGGCAGTGCTTGCCGACATCCGTAGCCAAGGCGTGGAAGAAATCTTCTGCCTGGGCGACATTATCGGCTATGGGCCCAATCCATGCGAGTGCCTCGACCTTGTGATTGAGAATACCCGAGTCTGCCTGCTGGGCAACCACGATCAAGGCGCATTGTTCGATCCCGAGGGATTCAACACCGGCGCTGAGCGGGCGATTTTTTGGACCCGCGATCAGCTCGAAAACTCGCGCTCCGAACGGGCCGCCATCGACCGCCGATGGGACTTTTTAGGCGCCTTACCCCGCATGCACCGCGACGAGCCTTGGATGTATGTCCACGGTTCGGCCCGCAACCCAGTGAATGAGTATGTCTTCCCTGAAGACATTTACAACCAAAAGAAAATGGAGAAATTGTTCAGCCTGGTGCCACGCGGTTGCTTCCAGGGCCACACCCACGTGCCCGGCGTGTTCACCGAAAGCCGCAACTTCATGACCCCCGAAGACCTTAACGGCACTTACCAATATGACGACCAAAAATTCATGGTCAATGTCGGCTCCGTCGGCCAGCCCCGCGACGGTGATAATCGCCCCTGCTACGTGATTCAAGAAGATCGCCAGCTTTCGTTCCGACGCATCGAATACGACTTCGGCGTGACGGCCAACAAGATCTACAACATTCCCGAGCTGGACGACTTCCTCGGCGATCGAATCAAACAAGGACGTTAGCAACCTGTGATTTAGGCAAGGAGACAAGGAGACTGGGAAACATGGAGTGCCGGCTCAACAGCCCCGCTCCTTGTTTCCCAGTCTCCTTGCCTAATCCAAGCGAACCAAGCAAGGAATCTCGCCCCAGTGGATAAAAGCAAATTTATCGCCTTTCTGTTCCTGTCCATGGCAGTGCTGATGCTCAGCAACATGCTGTTCCCGCCACCGCTGCAGCCCAAGGCGAAAGATGGCGAGCAGGCCGGTGCCGCGGCACAACCTGCACAACCTGAAGCAGGCAGGAAACGCGCTGCTGAACCCGCTCAAGTGCCATCGGATCAAGCGCCGCAAGCCAACGCCAAACAAGCTGACGACGCAGCAGCTGATGAACCTGTCGACGAGGCCTCGCTCGTATACCTCAGCCTGGGCTCTCTCGACCGAGACTCGGGCTACCGCATGCTAGTCACGCTCACCAACCAGGGGGCAGCCGTCCGCCGGGCCGAACTCACTAGTTCGCGCTTTCGCGATCTTGTCGATCGCTCGGGATATCTTGGGCATTTAGAATTTGAACCAACCTCCGCGGGCTTGAAAGTGCAGGTCGTCGGTGCCGGCACGCCAGCGAATAAAGCAGATGTCAGGGTCGGCGACATCTTTGTCGGTGTCCAGCTTCCCAAGGGCGAAATGGTCGCAGTGAAATCTGTCGACGAATTTGAGGCCCAGCGTAGCCAGACGCGACCTGGCCAAAAGCTCACGCTAAACGTCGTCCGCGACGGCGGTGCACCGCGGCAACTCGTGGCTACGCTCGTCCGCCGGCCGCTCGAAGTCGTGCGGCCCGAGATCGAAAACATCCTCATGCGCAATGGCACGATTCCACAAGGATTCGTCGATCCGCCCTCCTTCCTTGTCTCGATGTCGACCCTCGGCGGTCTGCCGCTTAAAAAGCTCGCTTCCCAACGCATCGCCGCTTGGCTCGAAGAGGGCAACTGGAGCGTTACTTCCCACGAACAATCGGCCGTTACTTTCGAACGCACCATTCCTGCCGAAAAACTCAAGCTCATCAAGCGTTACACACTCCAGCCCGTACCGCCCGCCAGCCATGATAACCAGGACTATCCGGCCTACAACATCAAGCTCGATGTCGAAGTCGAGAATCTGGGCGATGTCGTCCAATCGGTCGCTTACCGACTCGATGGCCCCACCGGCTTGCCCATCGAAGGCTGGTGGTACACCCACAAAATCAGCCAGCGCTGGTTCAGCTCCGCCGGTCTCCGCGATGTCGTCGTGAGATTTCAAGGAATGGCCGAGCAGCAGATCGATTGCGCGACCATCGCCGAAGGCAAAGCCGAACCGATGGGACACGACGCCTCGCTGGCTTTCGTTGGCGTCGATGCCGTCTACTTCTCGGCTGTTATCATCCCTGTGAAAAAATCGCTCGACGAAGATTGGTTCGACTCGACCGAAGCCATTCGCATCGGCCCTAAACCCGTGCCACGCGAGACACCAGTCCGTTTCACCAACGTCTCCTGCCGACTCACTCGTAAGATCGTGGAGCTCCCGCCTGGTCAATCTCAACGCGATTCGTACGAAATTTTCCTCGGCCCGAAACGGCCCGAGCTGCTCGCCCAGTATCAGGCAGCGGGCGATCCCAATTACTCACTTCGCGACATTATCTACTACGGCATGTGGCCCTTTGGGGCTGTTGCCCGCGGGATGCTCAGCGTCTTGCATTTCTTCTACAGTGTCGTGGGTAATTTTGGCATCGCCATCATCTTGCTCACGGTGCTGGTTCGCGGAGCCATGTTCCCCATCAGCTTCAAGCAAACGCAGAACATGGCCCGGATGCAGGCCCTCAAGCCCGAGCTCGACCGCATCACCGAAAAACACAAGACCGACATGCAGAAACGATCCCAAGCGATGCAGGAACTCTACCGCAAACACAAGATCAACCCACTCGGCGGCTGCTTGCCGGTGCTCCTGCAATTACCTATTTTCATCGGGCTCTACCGCTCGATCATGGTCGATGTCGAGTTGCGGGCTTCGCCGCTGTTCACCGATGCCATCCGCTGGTGTTCCGACCTCTCCGCCCCCGACATGCTCTACAACTGGTCGTGGCTGATGCCCGACTTCATCAACAATGGTGAAGGCATCTTCGGCTTGGGACCCTACTTCAATGTGCTACCTCTGGTCACCATCGCATTGTTCTTGGTCTCAATGAAAATGTCGATGCCCGCGCCGACTAACGAGCAAGGCGTGATGCAGCAAAAGATGATGAAATACATGACTGGCTTTATGGGTCTGCTGTTTTACAAAGTGGCCAGCGGCCTCTGTTTGTACTTCATCGCTTCAAGCCTGTGGGGCCTTGGCGAACGGCGGCTCTTGAAAAAAGCCAAAGGGGATGGGGACGAGCAAGCTGGAAAAACACCGCTTCCCCCGCCACCGCGCGACTCAAATAACGGCAGCAGTAACGGTCAAGCCAGCAAAAAGGGTCCCAAGAACAAACGAAAACGGTAGTGTGTCTTACGATCCAACCGACACCATCGCGGCAATTGCCACCGCTCCGGGAGGTGCAGCCCGCGGCATGGTGCGTGTCAGCGGACCGGCGACTGCCGACATCGCCACCCGCTGCTTCACTCCCCACACCCGCAACACCCTCAACTCCGTCTCACTCCCCACGGCAATTCCCGGCGAATTCGCCATCCAACTCCACGGCCCTGCCAGGCAGCGCGTACCGTGCGACCTCTTTTACTGGCCTACCTCTCGCAGTTACACACGCGAACCAGTCGCCGAGTTTCACACGCTCGGTTCGCCTCCCATTCTGCGCGCCACGCTGGAAGCCGCCTGCCACGCCGGTGCTCGGCTGGCCGAACCCGGCGAGTTCACACTCCGCGCCTTTCTCGCCGGCCGCCTCGACCTGACTCAAGCCGAAGCCGTGCTCGGCGTGATCGACGCCCAACGCCCAGACCAACTGCATGCCGCCATCGAACAACTTGCCGGCAATCTCGGCCGACCTCTCGTTCAACTCCGCGAAGACTTGCTCATGCTACTGGCCGAACTCGAAGCCGGGCTTGATTTTGTCGAAGAGGACATCGAGTTCATTTCCGCCGCCGAGCTGACAGCACGGTTGGAATCGGCTGTAGATGAGGTCCGCGCCGTGAGCGAGCAGATGTCGTCACGGCTCGCGGCAACCGACACCTGCCAGGTGGTCCTCTTCGGCGTACCGAACGCCGGCAAAAGCAGCCTGTTCAACGCGCTCGCCGAGCGTTTCGGTGCGGTCAGTCGCGCTGGTGCATCGGCAATCGTCTCCTCGCAGCGAGGCACCACGCGCGATTATCTCACGGCAACGATTGAATTGGGTGACATTCGCTGCGAACTTGTCGACACCGCCGGCATCGAAGACGATCCCACGATTGACATCGCTGCGTCGGCGCAGGAACTTACCCGGGAGCAACTCGAACGGGCGGTCCTACGTGCGTACTGCGTCGAAGTGGCGCACTTGGCCGAATGCGTGGTGCCGCCGGCCGAGCTGGTGGTTGTCACCAAATGTGATCTCGCACCGAATGCGGAACAGATCGGTCTCCGTAATATCCCGCCTACCATCCTGACCAGCAGCGTCACCAGCGTTGGCCTTGACGAACTCGGCGAAGCGATTGCCGCCCTGCGATCTACAGCGGCGGCCCACCAGCGCAGCCGCTGCGTCGCCGCCACGGCCGATCGCTGCAGCGATAGCTTACGGCTAGCCGACGCGGCCCTAACCCGCGCGGCGGAGATTTCCGCCGACGGTGCGGGTGACGAACTGGTTGCCGCCGACGTTCGCGTCGCCCTCGCGGAACTCGGCAGAGTTGTCGGTGTAGTCTACACCGACGATATACTTGACCGTATCTTCAAATCGTTCTGCATCGGCAAATAGCCGCGGCCCACAAATCTCAGCCGCAGCCCCACCAGTTCGCGGCGGCGGCCAAGACGAATTTTGCTTCCCGTTTGTTCTCCTGTCGCTGTCGGTTCAGTCCTTCTACTCCAGCTTCAACCCTCCAACCCGCGCGTAATATCCGCCCTGCACTTTTCCGCCCGCCATGCTATCCTTACGTTATGACTTCGCAATTCTTCGCCGCCCTGCTCGTTCTCCAATTTGTCTCGGCCTCCTTTGCCGGTGATGCGCAACAACGTCTCGCGGCCGAATCCGTTCAGGCATCCGAACTGCGCGAGCACGTCGCTGCCCTCGCCGACGATGTCTTCGAAGGTCGCGGCGTAGGCACTCGTGGGGGCTACGCCGCCGGTCAGTACATCGTCCAGCAACTCCGCCAAACACGTTTGACGCCGGCCGCCACCGACCACGGCTATTTCCAGCCCTGCGGCCGCGGCGGACGCAATATCCTCGCCCTCCTACCAGGCTCTCACCCCGTTCTCAATCACGAATATATTGTCGTCGGCGCTCACTACGACCATGTTGGCGACGGACGACAGGGCTACGCTCGTGGCCCAATCGGTAACATTTATAATGGCGCCGACGACAACGCCAGCGGTATCGCCGCGCTCTTGGAAACTATCGAGGCCATCTCGGAATCCAACATCCAGCCTCGCCGCTCGATCCTGTTCGCGTTTTGGGATGGTGAAGAAGTCGGCCTGGTCGGCTCGAAACACTGGTTTACTGCACCCACCATACCAACCTCTGCGATTCAACTCGCCTTCAACATCGATATGGTCGGCCGCCTCCGCCAGGGTCGGCTCGAAGTCCTCGGCACGCGCACGGGCTACGGCATGCGGCGATTTCTTAGCGGACCGGTCGACAACTCGCTGTGGCTCGACTTCTCCTGGGAACTCGCGGCAAATAGTGATCATTGGACGTTCCTCGAACGACACATCCCCATCGTCATGCTGCATACCGGCTTGCACGACGATTACCATAAACCTGCCGACGATGCCGAACAAATCAACTATGCGGGCCTCGAATTAGTCTCTCGCTACTTGCTCTCCACGGTGATCCTGGCCGCAAACGCTGACCACTTACCAGCCTACCGCCCGGCTCGAGACTCCGAATCTCTCGCCGTCCAGCAACGCCAACAGTCTCGCGACTCCATGGCTTCGCTCGCTAGTTGGCCAGCGTCCCAGCCACCGCGGCTTGGCATTACCTGGCGAACCGACGAAGCCGAGCCGGGATCGGTCTTTATTACTCGCGTGGCCACCCACTCGCCAGCGGCCGCGGCAGGCCTCGCACTGGGCGATCGCATCGATGCCATCAACGGATTCCAGTTTTCCGACGCTCAAGATTTCCACACCCGACTCTTCGAGCTACTCGACGCCGGCGCTGCCGATTTCACGCTCTCCGTTGAATCACGGGGACACACCCGCACCGAAACGATCCGAATTCCTTCCCAGCCAATCGCCGCAAATTCTGGCACCTAGTCCGCTCTAGAGCGAGCGGCTATACTGCCATTGCAGTCGATCGCGCGGGTTTGCTGTCTGCGGTCAGTTGCTCCCCTAGCAACTGGCCACTGACCGCTCACTCAAACTGTTTCGGGGATGTGGCGAAACTGGCAGACGCGCTGGATTTAGGTTCCAGTTCCGAAAGGAGTGCAGGTTCAACTCCTGTCATCCCCACTCGATCGCAAGGAGCGTGGAGCAAGGTGCCGGGAGAAGGAGGAGCTTTACTCCTTGCCCCCCGCGTCTTGCTCCCTGCTTCTAATCGAGCCCGTAGCTCAGTTGGTAGAGCAACGGACTTTTAATCCGTGGGTCGTCGGTTCGAGCCCGACGGGGCCTACTCGTACACACGGTTCAAGCGGGCGCGGGTGTTAGTTGTTGAAACCGTCGCGCGGGCTGGGCATGTCAGCGGTCACGGTGAACGTGCCGATGATGGCGACGCCGTCAGCCTCGTAGACCTTGACCGAGAACACAGCATCAGGATTCGTGGTCGACTTTGCCGCGTTCCGTTGGCGATCAAATTCGCTGAGCCGAATGTAGCCAAAGTCGCCGTCGTCGGCCTTCGTCAGGACAAGTTGCGGAACGTTGTCGTTGATAGGGCTTCCGTACGTTTCACCGCTGGCGTTGACGCGAAACTCAACCGGGTCGCCGGCAACTCCCGCACTCGCGGCAAGGGGTTGAGACAGGGCATCCCCTAACAGCGGTGCGGCAGCGAACGCCCCTGCGACAACCAGAACACCCGCAACAGTCACCACAATTGTTTTCGCTGCAACAGCCATCGATGGCTCCCCCGGTGATCGAACGCGGCCTGTGCGCGCACGGGGGCTCTCTCTATCCCCCGTGCCCATCCAATCATTCAGAAGCCCCCAAACCTAGAGCCTGTGGCCCCCCAGTTCGCGGGCGGCCTTCAGGCGAGGCAGGTGGATGGCTCGCCTCATACTGGGCGGCAGATACCCCAGCTGCCCGACCACGACATGCCAGGCTCGATCCAGCGCAGGTCAAGGCCCGAGTTGAGTGCGTCGGCGGGGGCAGTCATGGGCTCGACAGCGATCGCGGTGACGAGACCCTCCGCGGTCGGAAAGGCGGGGGTGATGAACAGTTGCAACCAGCGCCAGTCGCCGTCTTGCCACATCTCGGTTTCAGTGCCGTCAACTGCCGACAGCACGGTGCGCACGATGCCGTCTGCGTCCGCCTCCACTCGAAAAGCGTCGTCGAGGGCAAGCTCGCCAATGATCCGACCGTCTCGCAGGTTCCACGGTCCCTCGGCAGGTTCGATTCCGACCGGGTTGAGTCGATCATCAACCATCACGTGCTCGGCCGTGCGCGCCGTGATCGTGAGAGTTTCGACCGGGTGATCACCCACGCGAAGGAACGGATGCGTCCCCACCGCGTATGGTGCGACAACTTCGCCGAGGTTGGTGACAGAGTGCGTCACACGAATGCCGTTGCCGGTGAGTCGATATTCGACGGTGGTCCACAGGTGAAACGGATACCCGTGTTGGGGAACGACCGCGGCGCCCAGCGTGACCGCGTCGTCGACCTTATCGACGAGTTGGTAGGGCGTGTTGCGCAGTAGTCCGTGAATGGCGTTGGAGCGGTCAACCTCGGTGAGGTCTAGCTGCGTGACAGCGCCCTCGTGAACCCATCGACCATCTCGCACTCGGTTGGGCCACGGCACGAGCACAATGCCGCAACCAAACGGGGGCGCTTCGTTCTCGCGAAAACCTTGCACCAGATCGTGTCCATCAACGGTGAGGTGGCGCAGCGCAGCCGCCACGGTCGTAATGATGGCCTCAACGGGCCCGTGGGCTCCGTCGTGGTGCAGAACGTATTGCTCGCCGGTCGGGGGTGTGCTCATGCGGTCACTTTACGCGCGCAGGGGGCGCACCGTGGTGACGCGCAGGCCTGCCGCGCGCAGTGGCGCGAGTTGGGCATCCGTTGCCCCCTCATCGGTGATGAGTTCGTCGAGTTCGGCAAGCGTCGCCACCCGCCCCAGGTGCACTCGTCCGAGCTTTGATGAGTCGGCGGCGAGTACGCGGTGGGCGGCACTCGCGACCATGCGGCGTTTGACCTCAGCCTCGGGCAAGTTCACGTTGGTGGCCCCCGTCTCGGCGTCGATGCCGGTCGCACCCAGAATAGCAAGATCTACGCGCACGTCATCGAGGAGGGTCGTGGCCATGGGGTTGACGAGCGAGTGCTGCAATGAGCGCACCGTTCCGCCCGTGACCACCACCGTGAAGCGAGGAATGGCGGGCTCGAGCGCGAGGGCCACGGCGAGTCCGTTGGTGACGATGACGACCTCTGTGAGGTCGGTGCGGTCTACGAGGGCGTGGGCCACCGCAAGCGTCGTCGACCCCACGTCGAGCAAGATGCTCTGACCCGATTGCACCCGAGCCGCTGCCTCACCTGCGATGGCGCGTTTGGCGCGGGTGAGTCGAGTGTTGGACTGCTCGAGGCTGCTTTCGCGCTCGACGACGAGCCCTAGTGGCATGGCGCCCCCATGCACTCTCGTGATGCGCCCGTCGAGCTCGAGCGAC
>JBGSUJ010000018.1:0-6233 GCA_041753435.1 Pirellulales bacterium
GTGGAAAGACTGCGCCAGTAACGGCGATTCTGCGCTGGCCGCCCCGGAGCGGATGCAGAAAACCGGCACGATCGGCGACGGCCGAAGAACCGCCCGCCGCGAAACCCGGAGTCACGGCCCACCAACGACGCAAATTGGATCGAAAGTGACCAAAACAATTGACAACTGGATCATGCGAAATCTAAAATCAGGTCTCGATGAGGAATTAAAATTCCTATCAGTAATAGCTACTCAACCGCCTCCAATACGAATCTCTGGCGATTTCTGCCTCGATCGCCAACCGGAAATCGCACGCAAGTTCTTAACGTCCAATGGCTTACCTGTGCGAGAGCTGAGGCGCGAATGCGCTATCTGCAGGAAAAGACCTCAACCAATCATTGCTATCGTGATTGGTCATTGCTATGTTGCCGTTTCGGGCCAGACGGGCCGGATGCCCCCTTTCCTAGAAGGAACGCTAATGCTTTATTGATCGCACGTGAGCAAACGATTTTGGGAGTCGCGGAAGTCGCTGGTAGCCGCGGCTTCGCGGGCGATCATTGCTTCGTCTGGCCAAACAACTTCCCGCTCCCTTGCAGCCTGGATGGTAGCAGGGGTGCCCCGGTGCCCCACCTATGACGAAGCAACATTGCCATGACAAACTGCATCTCCCCCCGTCGCGCTGGACAATCCAGCGCCCCCGGCGGCCATTGTTTCGGTCCGGTCTCTCTTGTCGGCTCCGCGATGGAAGCGATCAAGTCGATCGCGCTGATGGTCGCCAAGCGGCAGTGCACCGTCATGCATCTTGGGCGAAACCGGCACCGGTAAGGAAATGGTGGCCCGCTATATCCACGCGAATTCCGATCGCGCCGCGGCTCCGTTTGTTCCTGTCGACTGTTCGGCCCTCTCGGACACGCTGTTCGAGAGCCAGATGTTTGGGCACCTGCGCGGGGCGTTCACGGGCGCAGTTTGCGAGACTCTGGGCTTCGTTCGCGCCGCTCACGGCGGAACGCTGTTTCTCGACGAAATCGGTGAATTATCGTTGCCTTTGCAGGCAAAGTTGCTGCGCGTGATCCAGGAACGCTGTGTCGTCCCGCTAGGTGCCGAACAAGCGGAACCGGTTGACGTTCGCATCGTCACCGCGACGCACAGGGACCTGACTGCGATGGTTCGAGAGGGCACCTTTCGCCAGGATTTGTACTATCGTTTGAACGTGGTGACGAGCCTCTTGCCTCCGCTGCGCGAGCGAACGCACGACGTGTTGCCGCTCGCCCAGCACTTCCTGCAGCTCCAGGCCGATCTGTACGACGAGCCGTGCCGAACGCTACTGCCCGAAGCTGCCCGGGCGCTCGAGCAACATTCTTGGCCCGGAAACGTCCGGGAACTGGCCAACGCGATGGAGTCGGCCCACGTCTTGGCCAAGGACCAAGAGATCCGACTCGCCGACTTGCCGCCGCGCGTGCGACACGCACACACGAGCACACCCGTTGTGTCGGAGTTGTGCCTGGCGGAGCTCGAGCGAAAGGCGATTGTCGAAGCGCTCCGGCGGACGAATCACTGCAAGGCAGCCGCCAGCCGTCTGCTCGGCGTCAACATTCAGCGGCTCAATCGCCGGATCGAGCGGCTCCAGATCCGAGTCCGCTAACGGCTCGTTGCATCGCGGCGGGCGGTTTCTGCATCTGTTGCACCGCCAACGGCGACTCGCTGCTGCGCGAACCCACGCTTTCAATTCGACATGGCTGCGGTCGCTTGTCGCCGGATCAGGTCGTTTTAACCTGGGCTGGTCAAAATAACCGGTCCGGCTTCTAAGTCGTGTGATGCACCGTGGTTGTGATTTCGGATCACGGTAGCGAGCTGTTCATAGTGCAATGCGCAGCGAAAGTCCGGCTCGCGGCCCTTCGTCATCGAATGCGAGTCTCAAGTTGCATGGCAAAAACGACTTGCGACTTGGTTTCGCACGGTCTGGCGCGATTGGCATCGCGTTCGCATTTGTATTCTGTCGTTCGCGTCGCGGCAAGGCATTCGCGACACGAGTTCAACGAACGACGGAAATACCATGACTCAATCCCTACGACCAACGCTGCTCGCTACCGGTGTGGCCGGCTTGCGGCATAGCATCCGCGAGTTCGACCTGTATACGGTAAGTTCGATCCGCGAGGCGACCGCCATCACGCGATTGATGTCCTTCGACTTGCTCTTGGTCGGCTTGGCGAATCCCACTTTGGACGTGTGGACGCTCGTGCGACGCGTGCTGGCGGCTTGGCCGCGGCAGCGATGGGTGCTGATCGATCGGCAAGTCACTGCCGAGCAGGAAATTGTCGCCAGGTCGCTGGGCGCACTGCTGGTGCTTCACGAACTACCTAGTGAAGCTTGGCTGGAGGACATTGTCGCGTCGCTTCGGCGGCGCAATTTGCTGAGTAGCGTGCGAACTTTGACTGCGGTCGACACGATCACCCCTCGAAGCAACGGCGTGGCCGCACGCGCTGCAGCGACTTGATCCAACTATTCCCGCGCCGCGGGAAACCACCACGAAAGGAGCGACTAATGACTCGTCAATACCGTCAATCGATCCAACATCGCCTCCCGTCCACGGCACCGGAGCATTTGCTGATGTTGACCATCTTCGGCAGCAGTAAAACGCGGCAAATGGTGGACGCCGAATTGGACCGCCGGGCGGCGCTCGAGCCAAGGCATCTGCACGCCATGCCGCGAGCCGGACAATTGCAACCGGCAGCGTAAGCCCAACCTTCCGCCGGCCCACAGCCCACTCCCGAGCCACCCGATTCGGAAGGAGGTCGACCGCTGAACATCCAAGACTCTCACATTCTAACACCCCTGTCGAACGTACTACCCCCACGTTCGCACCGCCTTGCCGCAACGTGCTGAGGAAGCAACGCGGGGCGGCCGCTGCGACGCTCCCCCCGCAACGCATCGGCTGTCCTGCAACGCACCACCAATTGCACGCTCGCATTTTTCGGCAAGGCCCTCTTTCGCGGCCCTCGGCGCAACCCGAGGACCCCGAAAAAGGAATTCCTCAGCTTACACATTGACACAGACTATCGATTTCCATCCTTGCCGAAAGGAGAAACACCTGAGACACGCACAATTTGAATTTTAGAGGTACGATTCTGCCATCAGGAACTGTTTGAACTGATTTGTTGAACTGATTTTTCACCCCGAAGTAGAAGGAGAACGCTAATGTCCACGAAATTCTATAACCTAGCGATTTTGCTCAGCGCTATGTCGATGCTGGCCACGATGAGTTACACCGCCCGCGCGGACAGCTTCACTGATTTTGAAGGTTTCACCACGGGTGTAAGCGTTGACGGACAAGGCGGCTGGGGCGTCGATGGCACCTGGGATGAAGAGGTGGTCGACTTCAGCGGGAACACCGTGTGGCGCGTGTCCAACGCGATTACCTCGGGAAGCTTTGGCGACATGCCATTCGCTCCTCGGCCGGGTGGCATTCCTATGGACACGGTCTTGGACCCAGATAACTCGATGCCCAACGAGTTCGCGGGCGAAACATCGACCGGCGCAGCGTTCAAGAGCTTCATCAGCGAGTTTGATTTCCGCTCGGCGACCGGTGCGACACAAATGGGCGCACGGATCACGATTAGCGCCGACAACGGCCAAGGCGGCCGACAGACGTTCGCCGCCATCTCAGACAACGGCTCCAGCGGACTCGATATCGATACCTTCGATGTTGACACGTCGGGGAACTTCAGTGGACCGTTCACGATTGCTTCCAATCTGTCTTACACTGATTTTCATACGCTGCGAATGGAGATCGATTTTGTGGACGGGCCGGACAACGACGTGGCCCGATACTTTGTGAACGATAGCCTGGTTCACACGGACACCAGTTGGGAGCAATTTTACCTGGCCAGTCAACCATTGTTGCAGCCGTTAGGCGTGCCTGTGCAAACGCTGCTGTTTCGGCTGTCGGGTAACCCCGAATTGGGCGTTGATGGCGGCGGATTTTTCATCGACAACGTCGGCGTGCAAATCGTTCCCGAGCCGGCGAGCCTCCTCTTGGTGGGCATCGCAGGCACAGGTGTCGGGCTATTCGTGGTGCGTCGTCGGCGACGTGGTTGAGCCGACGCGTGTTCTCCTGCTCGCCCCCGGTCGCGACCACAGCGGCCGGGGGAGCGGGTGAGTCACGATGAAACCTAGGCTTAGTGTCAACCTCTGAACACAGCAACACTCGACATTTACAACCCACTGCAACAGTTTTCACATTACCAATTTCAAGGAGAACGCTCATGTCCACTATCGTTATCAAGAAGACCCTTGCCACCGCTGCCCTGTATGCCTGCTTTGTTTCCGTCGCGGCGGCCACACAGATTTATTCCAACGGATTTGAAACCGACGTTTTGGGATGGAACCCGACGAGAGTCGATCGCGTGGCATCCGGCACCAATGGCGTGCCCTCGGCGGCTGGTAGCTTTCACGCACAGTACAACAATGCGGGAAGCGGCGCCGCGTTTACGGGTTGGGGAGCCACCACTGTGCCGGCCGACGGGTACAACTTCGGCGCGGGCAACAACGTTGGTGTGCCATTTCAACAATACACCACGTCCGTAGACGTTTACCTCGATATGGAGGCGGGCATGGCGAATGACACCCGTTTCGATTTCACCTCGGCCATCAACGGGTCCGACGGCTCATTCCGGCGCGACTTTGTCTTCAACGCCGGATTCTACGATTCCACGGATGTCGAGGGACCCGGCGCGGGCACCAATCGTTTCATCTTTACCGCCAGCAATAACGCGGGACGAGCCAACAGCTTTCCCAAGAATCCCGCTCGTGATCCGGTATCGGTGGATCAGACCGGTTGGTACACGTTAATGCACGAATTCCGCGACAACGGCTTGGGAATCCTGGAGGTTGAACTGAGCCTCCTCGACTCCGCCAGCACGCTCGTCAACAGTTGGCTGCTCACTGATTCGACCGACGTGATCGACGTCACCGTCGGCGGCAATCGCTACGGATGGTTCGCCTCAAACGAACTTGGAGTTCTGGCCTTCGACAACGCCAGCATGAGTGTAGTTCCCGAGCCAGGCAGCGTGGTGCTGCTCGGTTTAGCAATGGGAAGCTGCTTCGTCGTGCGGCGGCGTCGACGTGGTTGATCCGACGTGTTCTCTTGCTCACCCCCGGTCGCCACGGCGGCCGGGGGAGCGGGTGAGCCGCTGCAAATGCAGGAAGTTTAGCAGCGTGAGCATCGGCGACGTCAAAGGCACCCGCCGATCGCCGCCGCCGGGAACCGCGGAAGGGAAAAGGGGGACATTCCACGCCTGTTCGGCCCGGCGATTGCAGCAAATATTCTGAGCTGCATGGCGTGTGACAACCAATAGCAACAGGAGTGGCGAGAGGAACGTCGGCGCGCGCCGGATGCAGCGTTCGCGTAGTTCTGCGCAGCGTCGAGCTGGCCGGCATTCTGTGGCAAGAATGAGCCTACGTGACGTGCGGCTTGAGCTTTTTGAGATGCGCGAGCAATTCCTCTTCGTCGGCCCAGCCTTGCCGGTAGAGGCAGACCATTTCGTAGGTCCGCAACGTCGGCTTGCCGCCGGTCCACAGCGCCAAGAGCAGGCAGGCGATGATCGCCATGTAGGTCTGAATCTCGATCCCGGCAGGGGCCGTGCTGAGTCAATGGCGACAGCCCAGCACGTGCTTGAAGAAGCGGAAGAAGATTTCGATCGTCCACCGTGGGCGATACAGCTCGGCGATGATCTCGGCGGGCGGATCGAGTAGATTCGTGGCGATTCGCAGGATGCCGTCCGAAGGCGGCCCGGCGGTGCCGCCCTTGCGACCGCCGGTCTTCCCATGGGGCGTGCAGGCGACCAGCACGAGGCGAATCGGATGATTGGGGCGCGCTGCGGTCGAACTTGTCGCGCCGAGCCGGACGATCTGGTCGCTCAGCACACCGACCGCCTGGGCTGCGGCAGAGAGGGGCCGCTCTTCGAGAATCCCATAGGCGCTGTTGTCGCGCAGGCGGCAGACGTAGCTGCTGCCGAGTTGATGAATCTCGTTGAACAGCGTGAATTGGGCGTACCAGCGGTCCATCAGGTAGCAATGATCGGGCCGTAAGTTGCCGCGCAGCACGGCCTTTTCGTCGGTCTTGCCGCCGTTCTTGCCGCTGGTGACGTCGATCCTCGTCGGCACGCCGCGGTCGACGTCGAAATGCGTGTGGAGTCGCCAGGCGGAGCGGGAGTCCCCATTCTTCGTCTTGAGATAGGCCGCCGCGGCGATCGTGG
>JBGSUJ010000019.1:0-1575 GCA_041753435.1 Pirellulales bacterium
CGCGACCCGCCTCACCACCACCGAAACCTCCCCCGCCGCCGAAGCCTCCCCCACCGCCATGGAATCCGCCGGCACCACCAAAACTGCCGCCACCACCGTGGAAGCCGCCGCCTCCGCCGAAGCCTCGGCCGAGCGCAGTGGTTTGGGGAGCTGCCACCAAGGCAGAGAGGATCACAACGGTGAGTAGGTTGCGCAGAGTCATGGCTTGGTCACATGTCGGTTAAGGCGATGGAAATGGGTAAGTGAAGTTGAATGGCCGGGAGCAGTGAGGTTGGAAGAGGACGGAAGTCACGAACCGAGGTCATCGACCTCGGCTATAGTTATTTGGAGACCTCGGCTACAACTTCTTTGGTGTTGGTTCAACAACGCGTTTGAGAATTACTTCGTCGGTATCGGGTCGGGGCTCTCCGTCGACGCTGCGGCGGACGGATTGCCAAGAGTAGGCGTTGTCGTCGAGTTTGGTGAGCAGGTTGACGGCGTGCGTTTCGGCGCCGCTTGCGAGCAAGCCGATCGCGTCGATGGCCCAGCCATCTGGACGTGGCAGCCAGGTGGCATGCGTGAGGCCGCCATCGGACTCGAATCCCCAAGACATCATCTGGCCGGTACGCGGGTGGATGCCGATCAATTGCATGCCGGTGGTTACCTGGCCGTCGGCCGCGGTGACTTTGTACTTGCGCTGGAGGAATTTCTTGCCGAGTAGAGCGCGGCAGACGATATCGGTTCGGGCACCGTATTCTTCGCCGGTCCACTCGCCGACGAGCCATTCGAGGTCGGATAAATTTTCAGGCACTACTTCTGAGTCTGCGCTCGTTTCGTAGACCACGGCCATCAACCATTTGCCATCCTGTTTGACATGCACGGCAGAGTAGTTGGCTGAGGCGGAATTGCCTGCGGTGAGCGAGGCGCGACCAGTTTCGATGGCCGCATCGCTGTTCAAAAGGCGGATCGAGTCGATGGCGACCTCGATCTGCTCGTGAGGATGCGACTTGAAGAACTCGGCATAGGCGGTAGCGATCGCCGTGCGGCCCTGGTGGGTGCGGCCCGCGGCATCGACCAACTCGCCATCGGTGGCCCACAGATCGGCGACCGCCTGGGCGTTGCCCTGGTTGAAGGCCGCGACGAATTCGTCGGACGTTTTGCGGATGGCTGCGGTTTCGTCGGCGGAGTCTCCGGCGGCGCGGGCGCTACAGCAGAGCGTCCCGCTGAGCAGGACCAGCACCAAAGCGACCGAATGGCTGCGAATCATGGAAGAACCTCCTGCGATCGTGGAAGACTACTCGCCCGCAGCAGCCCGGCCGGCAACTGCCGCGGAAAACGGACCGCCCCGTTCCTGGCAGTGGGCCCAACTCCTGACACCTGTAAGATAGGTCACGGCAAGGGAGTTGCCAATCAAGAGGCAGAACACCTCTCCAGCAGGAGCGTAGGTCAAAACGAATGAGTAAGAGTCTATCCGAATACTGGCATCGCCATAAGTCGTGATTTGATTGTATGTTGGGGCTTTCCCTCGTTCCCCAGGAGAGCACTCCCATGCGGTTCAAAGCTTCGCCTCGCAAGTCCTATCCTTCGGACCTGATG
>JBGSUJ010000020.1:0-3078 GCA_041753435.1 Pirellulales bacterium
AAGGCCTGCACATGATCGAGGCCGGCGATGCCGCCGACGCCCTGAGCGGCCTCGACCCCGCGGCCTGGCGTCCGTTCAACCTGGTCGTCGCCGACGCACTCGAAGCGTTCTGGATCCGCCATGCCGGCGATGGTGCGATCCGCACCGTGCCGATCCCCGAAGGCCTGCACATGATCGAGGCCGGCGAGCTGGACGATCCGGAATCGCCGCGGATCGCCCGCTTCCTGCCCCAGTTCCGCTTCGTCGACGCCCCCGATCCCGCCACCGGCGACTGGTCGGCATGGCAGACCCTGCTCGCGGCCCGCGACCGCCGCGGCGACGATCCGCGCGACGCCATGTGCATCGTCACCGACGGTGACTACGGCACGGTGAGCAGCAGCCTCGTGGCGCTGCCGCGCCATGCCGTCGAGCCCGCGGTCTACCTGCAGTGCGAGGGCCGGCCGGGCGAGGCCGCGTTCGTGGCGGTTTGAGGCGGCAGCACAGCTGCATTTGCTCGTGTGCCGGTTATCCCTTCGACGACGGGCGTTATGGCCTCACGGTTATGGATGCACCGCACTTCCGCGGTCTTGCTACGATGCATCCCAGCGGCGCTTCAAGTCGCGGATCCGATCTTCTCGATCTTGGTCCAGCTCCGCTCGCTTCGACTCGGCCTCTTCGACTTTAGTCGCAACAGCCGCGAAGAGTCGTTCATCCAGTCGGCGAGTCGGATCGCTGTCGTAGATCAAGTTTTGTTCGATGGCACGGCCGATGGTACCAAGTGGGCAGGACGAGGGCTTCGTTAGGTCCCATGTATAATGCCACTCGAGCTCGTCGAAGAACGTGTCCCGACGCTCATCTTCGCGCACGTCGCCCCACCAGTCCCCCAGTTGGATGTTGTCCGCATTGTCCGGGGTGCCAAGATACTTGCGAATCGAGGCGCAGTCGACGCGCTCGTAGTAGAACTCCTCGCCGGGCCGACAGCCGCTCTCGTCAACAAAATCTGGGTCAAAGGGGACATGATCGATCCAGTCTTTTGGAAATTCGATCCGAAATTCATTGGAATCATCAGAGATCTCGCACGATTCTGACCGTATTGCTGGATTGAAATCAAGATCCCACACATTAGCGAACGGATCGTAAGTAGAAAATCTAATACTACCTACAGAAATCGAGAATCGGAGTCGCTTCTCAAAACATGCGTACCACGATCTCTGTTCCTCAAAGGGAGCAATACCAAGAAGTAGTTCTCTATATACGTAAACTGATGCACACTGAGTATGTTGTAATTCAAATTCTTCCCAATCTCTTCCGCACAAACCATTAGCTTCGCCATCTCGAAAGGCCAAAACGTTCTCGAACGATTTTCTACCAAGCAACTCATCGTAGAGATGGATTGTTGGGATATAACCGAGACAGCGCATCCATTTACGCTGTCTATCACGGATAACGACCGGCCTGCCGAGATGGAGACTTTCGAACTCACCAAATCCACAGGTCGCGTGCCAGCCGAGGTAGCCGCAACTAAGGTCGCACAGGTAGTCCTTTAGTCCGTCATGTCTCTTGATCGCCGATTTCGATAGGGCGTCGACTAGATCTCGGATCTCATATATCCAATTTTCATTCTGAATTGATGGCAATGGATCAACCTCATACGAGGTATTCCGAAACAAGTCGCCTACAAACCATAGCTCATCATTCTGAACTAATTTACCTATTGATTTGGCAATCTTTAGATAATTATTGACAACTCTGCTCAGTCTGCCTACGCGTGCTTTGTTTTGTTCGCTTTTGTTTCGGTCTGGAAAAGTATATTGGTACAAAAATTTGGTGGAATCCTTATCCGGATCCCCAAGTTTGGCGTACTGAAGTATCTGCTTTCGGTCAAGACCTCGATTATGAGCAATATCTAGGATCGTATGTAGATTCTCTGCAATATAAATCTTGTCTGACACGGGAAGAATTGGGCCACGCTTGTGCCTTTTTCCGGTAACGGCTAGCCTCTTTTCGATCTCTTCAGCGCAGCGACGACGTTGCTCGGCATCTTTCCGCTGATCCTCCTCCGCTTCGCGCCTATGGGCGTCGGACGATGGGGACCGGCGGTGTGATTTGCGGAAGGGGAGCACATTGTCTGTCACTGATCTGTCCTATTGACTGGAGGGCGACCGGAGCGCCTAGCGACGGCGGTAACGGCGGCCTTGGCTGCCAAGCTGACGGAGCACGGTCACGATCCGGCCGGATGAGCCGACCACCAGGGCCAGCCTGGTTCCGCGCTCGGCTAGCTCCGGCTCCGTTCCCTGGCCGATCAGTCGCTGGGCCATTTTTCGCGATAGCGTAATGGCGATACATCTGCCGCCGACCGGCGTTTCCCGATCGGCGTGGGTCAGCACGAGAGCAATCACCTGATTGCAGATGCCGCGCTGCCGTGCCCGTGCCCTGGCGTGGACGCTGCCGATCGATTGCCAGTTCATGGTGTGCACTCCGGTTGCCTCGGCAAGGATGATAGCCAAGCCAACGTTCGGCGCATTCGCTTTCCGACGAAAGGGTAGCCCGATTTTCGGCGAAAGCCTGCCTGCCAACCAAGCGAAAACTTCGGACCTCTCGACGGAGGCTAGGCGAATGCAGCTTGTCGCTGGCCGTCGCGGCGGCCGAAGCGCTGCGATTCTCCTTCAGCTCCATATGGAACACTGCGTCAGTTGGCGCTGTGCGCGCGATGCGGCCGAGCCTACGAGCGCCGGCGCCAGCGGAGTGCCGCGAGGAACACCGCGGGCACCACCGACATCGCCAGCATCACCCACCAGAACGCACTCGGGTCCGCGAGCCCGGGCAGGCCCGCCACGTTCATGCCGAAGATGCCGGTGATCAGGGTCATCGGCAGGAAGATCACGGTGACCACCGACAGGATGAACAGGTTGCGGTTGGTCTCCTCGCTCAGGCGGGCCGCGACCTCGGCTTCCAGGCCGGCCTCGCGCTGCTCGATGGCCTGCAGCTCGTCGACCAGGGTCTCCATCCGGTCGAGCGCGTTCACGAGCTCGAAGCGGTCGTTCTCGTCGACCCAGCTCGGCAACCGCGAGCGCAGCCGGTCGATCGCGCGCGGGCGCA
>JBGSUJ010000021.1:0-3763 GCA_041753435.1 Pirellulales bacterium
TCGGACCGGAAGTTTAGGCTCGGAACGGAGACGGTGGATCGAGAGGGCGGCATTATTGAGGGTCGTCAGGCAGACAGAGAGGCTGGGGTGTCGCGTGTGGCAGATCGTCGTGCCGCAGGGCAGCTCACTCGCGGTCAAAGCCCAACGGCTCCCGCAGTCGGTCCCAATGGATCGCCGCCCAACTTTTGACCTCGCTTCCACGGCTGGTGCTCCGCCAGGAGATAGTATACACATGTATCTTATTTCACAAATTCCCGCTCTTGTCCCTTCCACCTCCCACCGCCAAGCGACAGTCCAGTGGGCACGGTATCGCACCAGCTAGCGCCGGTCTATCGTCCCCGCCGGCCGCGCAGCTCGCCGCTTTACCAGCTTATCGAACGCTACTACCCCGAGTTCGAACGCACCGATGACGATCGTTACGAACGGCGCTACGGCCCTTGGCGGGCCGTGATCGGCACGGTGTGCCGCCGATTCCTCCGCTGTGGTGACCTGCATTTCGGTTTCGCCCGCGTCCGCTGCCAGGGTTGCTGCCAGGAGATGTTCGTCCCGTTCTCCTGTCGCCAGCGGTGTGTTTGCCCCCAGTTGTCATCAGAAACGGAGCCTGCTGATGGCACACGGCATCGCCCAGACGTTCTGCCCATCGGTCGCTCACCGGGAGATCGTGTTGACCATTCCCAAACGACTCCGCGTCTACTTCCGCTTCGACTGCCGCCTGCTGGGCGGCCTGGACCCACTCGGGCTTCAGCGTCGACGACAGCGTCCGTCTGGCAGCGGGCGACCGGTTTGGACTGGAGCGACTGGCCCAATATATCCTCCGCTGCCCGTTTTGGCCTGGCCCGCGTCGTGCGTCTCACGGAAGAGGGTTCGGTAATCTACCGGGCCGAAAAAGACCATTGCCGCCGCTTCCCCGGCCCGGCCAGCGCCGACTTCCGTGGCGGCCCCCGCCGCAACTTCCAAGTCTTTAGCGCGCTGGACTTCCTGGCCGAGCTGACCCAGCACATACCCGACAAGGGCGAGCACCTGGTCCGTTACTACGGCTGGTATTCGCACCGCCACCGCGGCATGCGCGCCAAGTCGGGGTCTGGCTCGTTTTCTTGCCGTGCGCAAAACGAGGCGCCAACGGTCAACGACGACGGCAAGAAAACGTGCCTGACCCCTTCGGACGCGAACAAGATGTCCGACCCCCTTCCCGGCAGCGGCCCGCGCGCCGGCTCGGTTTCCACCTGGGCGATGCTGATCAAACGGGTCTACGAAGTCGATCCACTGGAGTGCCCGGAGTGTGGCGGACGAATGAAGATCATTAGCTTCATCGAGCGCCGACAACACGAAGTGATCGAGCGAATCCTGCGTCACTGCGGCCTGTGGGAGGGGCCGCTGCGTACGCTGGCCAATGCGCGCGCGCCGCCGCGCGGCGCTCGTCGACTTGCCGATGCAGCGGCCGATCTGGAACTCGTGCCTGACCCCGATTTTCTCGAGTCCCAACGGCTTGAGAGTGAGCGTCAGCCGGTCCAGTCGCGCGAGCTGCAGTTGGTGCTGGATCCAGAATATCTATAGGCTTTCTGCGGCCAATAACGCCTCGCAGGGAGGCTGCGCGCGCGAGGCTCCACTCCGCCGCGCAAACATTCCGCGAAGCTCAAAAACCCAACAAAAGCACCGCACCGCTCCGCTGCCACACCATCGGGAAACGCGACTCGGCCCCGCCCAACCAGAACTTGGGCAGAAAAATGCTTGACAAACGGCCGAACGACGCTCAAAATCAGCCTCGCGGGGGGATTAAAATTCCTATCAGTTGACATCGACAGCGATGTGGTAGAATTAAAGGATGATCGAGTTGACTGAACAACAAATTGAGGAGTTGGAGCATCCAGAGGGAACTCCGCCGCGCGTCGTCAACCCGCGTACGCAGGAGACGTTCGTGTTGCTTCGCGTTGGCGAGTACGAGCGACTAAAAGGCGAGGAGTACGACGACAGTCCCTGGACCCGCGAGGAGATCGAAGCGTTGGCGTGGGATGCCGGCGAGCGCAGCGAGTGGGAAGAGTATGACGACGCCTCGGAGAAGCGATGATGCGGGGCGATGTCATCTTGGTTCGCTTCCCGCACCCGTCGGGCGTGCGCGGCAAGAAGAGGCCGGCCGTGATCGTGCAGTCCGACGCTTACGCACAGCAGATCGGTACCGTCATTGTCGCCGATGCGAAGACAAAAAACAGCCAAAAACGCCAACTCGCCACGTCGAGTCGCCGTGGCGACACGCACTTCGCCAGTCAACTTGCGCTCGCAGCAATGACCACAATGAGACGTGGGAAAATGCTTGACGGCTGGGGAATGCCAAGCCTGAAATTGGGCTTCGATAGCGACTACAACTCATATCAGCGAGCAAATAATATTGAGCTAGGCTTCAAGAGGAGACACCAACTCGGGAGCATCCATGAAGTTCGAGCTACGGAAGACGGCGCGCGGCCTCAGCGACCAAGAGCTGTTAGACGATCTGCGGCGCGTCGCCAGAGATTTGGGTCGAGATACCGTAACAATCGCCGAGTATACCCAGTATGGCCTGGGCCACGCATCCACATTGCAACGGCGCTTCGGATCCTGGTTCACGGCACTTGGGAAGGCCGAACTTCAGCCTAGCCGCTCTCGTATTGGAA
Source organism: Pirellulales bacterium (assembly GCA_041753435.1). GTDB lineage: Bacteria > Planctomycetota > Planctomycetia > Pirellulales > Lacipirellulaceae > DASYDU01. The sequence continues at coordinate 2,646 of JBGSUJ010000021.1, forward strand.
TCTCCGACGAGGAGCTCTTCGAGAACCTGCGGACCGCGTGGATGGCCCTCGGCCGGCAACCGAGCTATAGCGAAATCAAGGCACCACTGTCCCAGTACTCTGCCGGCACGTACGAGAATCGATTCGACAGTTGGTCGCGGGCTCTCCAACAATTCATCGATTGGGCCAATCGGGAGGAACCATCAGATTCCGAAGACGCCGCAGCTTCCTCCACCCCGTCGCCGAATCAGCGGCTTCAGGCTCGTAGAACGAAGCGCGAAATCAGCGAGCGGCTTAGGTTTCGCATCTTGCTTCGAGACGGTTTCAGGTGTGGGACGTGTGGGGCCAGCCCGCTCGAGAAAGCGGGAACTGAATTGCACGTGGACCATGTCGTGCCCTGGTCGAAGGGCGGCGAGACCGTGCCAGAGAACCTGGCCACAAAGTGTTCGAGGTGCAATCTGGGGAAAGGGAATGAATTTGAGGCCTAACGCGTCGCTCGATCGAGAAAAGCGGACGCAGCGCTTTGTTCTTGACGGGGCGGCTTGCGATCGGCGAATCTAGCGTCATGCCGCAACGCAGTGCGCATCGCTCCTGGTGGCCTGGCGGATTATGCGCTCTCGCCGCGGCGTGACGCGGCTGGCGCGATTTGAGACGCACGCCCGTTACGCGCCCCTTCGAGCGGGTGCTGGGCGGGACCAAAAGGGACATTCTACTTATCGCTGAAAAGTAGAATTCCCCTTTTTCGTTCTCATAGGCGGCAAGTCCCCATTCTGCGCTTGAGCTGTGATGCTGCCCGCTCGTACAATCTGTGCCGGCGGCGGCAGTCGACAAGGAGGTGAACCATGAGTCTCTTCGGATTGCTCAAGCGCCCATCGAACCCACCCACGGACGCGGCGGAGATCGCTGCTTTCTACAAGCGACTTCGCCCGATGCGTTTGCGCCTGAACAACGAGCTGGTTGGGCGGCTCTCGCGCGACGTGCTCGAGGAAGGGGGCGACAAGCTAGTGCTCTGTCACAGCTTGATTTTCGGGTAGAGAGACTTGAGTTTACCGCGGGCGTCGCGGACTTTCATTTGCCAGTCGACGCCGCGTTGGGTGGCGTTGGCGTCGGTTGACCAGGCAGCCAGTTCCGACTGTAAG
>JBGSUJ010000022.1:0-11015 GCA_041753435.1 Pirellulales bacterium
TGATGCGGCGCTATCCGCAAGCCTGCAAAGATGGGCTAGGCAGGTTGAGGGTGGGTGCGGCCGTCGGCGTTCACGACTATCAGCGGGTCGAGCTGCTCATCAAGCGCGGCGTCGATGTACTGGTGGTCGACAGCGCCCACGGGCATTCGGCCAACGTCATCGACACCGTCAAGGAGTTGAAGAAGAACTGGGATATCGACGTCGTGGCCGGCAACGTGGCCACAGCCGAGGGCTGCCGCGACTTGATCGCCGCGGGGGCCGACGCCGTCAAAGTAGGCATTGGGCCGGGATCGATCTGCACGACGCGGGTCATCTCCGGCGTCGGGGTGCCGCAGGTCACCGCCATATACGAGGCCGCACAGGCGGTTCAGGGAACGAACGTCAAGCTCATTGCCGATGGAGGGATTCGCTACTCGGGAGACATCACCAAAGCCATCGCTGCCGGGGCCCACGCCGTGATGATCGGCGGGCTGCTGGCGGGGCTCGACGAAAGCCCCGGCGAACGCGTGCTGTACCTAGGCCGAACCTACAAGGCCTACCGCGGCATGGGCTCGCTTGGCGCGATGGTGAGAGGTTCCAGCGAGCGATACCGACAAGCGGCAGGTACCGATGCGAAAAACGGAAAACTTGTCCCCGAGGGCGTCGAGGGCCGCGTGCCTTACAAAGGTTCGCTCAGCCCGTTTTTGTATCAGCTTGTGGGCGGCCTTAGAGCCGGCATGGGCTATTGCGGCGCTAAAACGATCGACCAATTGCGCACGGATGCGCGGTTCATTCAAATTACAGCCGCCAGTGTGCGGGAGAATCATCCCCATGACATCGCCATCACGCAGGAAGCACCCAACTACTCGGCCGAGTACTCGGCTGGGGATGAATCGTGAAAAGAAGGTTTGCGGTTCGGGGTTCAGGGTTCAGTTAAAACCAATTGCCGTCGGATTGATGCTGGCGGTTTTCGCCAACCTCGCTTCCGCAACGGAATTGCAGTGGCGCAAGGTGGGGCCCAAACGATTCTCGCCAAGCGGCTATTCGCAACCAATCTCGAAAGCGGCTGACTCTTCAAAAACTTCTCCGCCGACCAGGCCAACGGCCCGCCGCGACGGCGCGGTGCGGAAAGTTGCCTTCGAGGAGGATGCACGGCAGATTTTCGAAGGTCCTAGTTTCGACGCCCAGCAGGCCGCCGGCTCTTCCGACCGCAGCGTGGTCGTCGACCAAGCGGATACGGTCGAGGCCAGCCCGAGTCGCACGGTCCGCTCGGCCCAACTCGACTTCCGGCCGCCTACCGATAGCAATGGTCGTTATGGCGAGCAAATGTTTGATTCCGAAGAACCGCATGAACAGCCGCTGTTCGAAGAGGAATCGAGCGAAATGGAACTCGAAGAGGAAATGCCCCTGCCGCCCGAGTCCATCCCCCCAGACGACGCCACGCAGCCGGAGGATGATTTTCGTCAGCCGGGAGCCCAGCAGCGCCAACCGCCGCGGACCTTCCAACCAACACCGCCGCGCGATCGGCCACGGCCCGATCCGTTCGTCGAATCCGACCTGGAACCCGATGCGGGCTTGCCGCCGATCGACGATCCCAGTCTCGCAGACGAGGGTAGCGAGGCCCAGGTCGACTGCGACCAGGAATTTCGCCGGCTGAAAGAACACACACTCAATCAAGTAAGTCTCGACATTGCCATCGTCGGTAACCCCGGCCGAGACTTTCCCTTCGAATGTTCGATCGACGACGGCACCTGGCACACCGGCCGTTATTGGAATGAAATCACCTACATGTGGAAGGCCTCGGCTTTGTGCCACAAGCCACTCTACTTCGAGAACGAATCGCTCGAACGATACGGCCACTCGTGGGGACCATACGTCGATCCGCTCGTCTCGGGTGCCCACTTCTTCGTCACACTGCCGGTGCTGCCGTACTGCATGGGCGTGACACCGCCGAACGAGTGCATGTACACCTTGGGGCATTACCGCCCGGGCAGCTGTGCTCCATACACAATCAATCCCGTGCCAATCAGCTTGCGCGGCGCGATGCTCGAAGCGGGCGCCGTGGTGGGCACCGCGGCGATCTTGCCGTAGGGTAACATTTCCCAGGGTCACATTCGCACTGGCGGATGCAAGTCGCGCCCTCTGCTCTTGGGACCTGTCCACCACCCGTTAAAAGCATTGAATGCTAGCGGCTTTCGAGTTTCCCTATCCCCGCAGCAATAAAATCCCCCGCGAAACTCGCTGGATTAAAGCCCAGTGTGAACTGGTTCACCGATCGGGACAATTCTCGCGCCTACCCTAGGTGGATAGTGTATATTATTAGCATCCTGAACTTCGAGCAGTTCCTGCACACTACCTCTTGAATAGGAGACAGACATGAAGGTTATTTGGGGGTTCGTTTTGTTGGCCTTAGTCATTCCCGCGGGTTTAGTCGTGAGGTCCACCACCCTAGCAGCCGGCCAGGCAACTGTCGCCTTCGAGGAAGACGAAGAGGAAGACGACAGCGATGGCTCCAGCACTAAGCGGCTAGCTGGCGCTGCCTTCGAGGAAGACGAAGAGGAAGACGACAGCGATGGCTCCAGCTCGAAATAAAGAGCGCTTCGGAACATCCAGCGACACAAAAATCACAGACGTTCTGGTTGCTTGGTCAACCAGAACGTTTTTTTGTCTCCTCCGGAGTTGAGAAGGAGAACTTTCCGGCTCGTTAAAAACTCACTGGAGGAGTTTTCTGAGACCGATGCCACGCTACCTTTCTCGGCATCAGGAACCCCTCCTACAGGGAATAGCGATAATACCGATTCGAGACCGGTTGCCGGCGTAGCAACGTCAGGGATAATACACGACGTTACTGAGCGGCTTCCCTTCCGAAGCGACATGGAAAGTGACCATGCCAACGCGACCATTCGTCTTGTCTCTCTTGACGACCTGTGCAACTCTGCTGGCCTTGCTCATCGGGACGCCAACTGTCATGGCACAACGGCCGGTGAATCTGATACACGAACCTTATCGGTTGGATACGGGATTGACCTCGCGGTCGATTTCGTTCGAAAACCCGACCGGCGCAGCGGGGGCAGGCGGCAGAGCAGCCAGTCGGCTCGGCGAGGGACGCAAGGGCGCGCCGATGCGTCAAATCGAGCCGGGGGAGGTCGTTGAGCTCTGCGATATCGAGGGTCCGGGCACAATCCGTCACATTTGGCTCACGACCAATCAAGACCCGGCGGTCCAGCGCGCCTGCGTGATACGCGCTTACTGGGATGGCCAAACGCATCCCAGCATGGAATGCCCGATCGGCGATTTTTTCGGTTGTGCGCATGGCCGGATCGCGGCCTACCAGTCGGCCGTGCATTCGATGGGACCAACGGGCGGGCGAAACATCTGGCTGCCGATGCCGTTTGTAACGCAAGCGAAGCTGACTTTCACCAACCAAGGCAAGCTGCCGGTTCCGTTGTATTATCAGATCGACTACACACTGGGCGACAAGCATCCGCAGGATGTCGGGCGGCTACACACGTTGTTCCGCCGCGAGAATCCAACAGTTGAAAAACGCGATTTTGAGCTACTTCCCCAGCGCAAGCAACGCGGTCGCTTTGTGGGCGCAGTGATCGGCATCCGCAATTTGCATCCCAAGCAGTGGTGGGGCGAAGGCGAGATCAAGGTCTTCATGGACGGCGATTCGGAATTCCCCACGATCTGCGGCACCGGCAGCGAAGACTATGTGGGACTGGCCTGGGGAATTCAACTCGCGCCGTTCCTCTACAACGGTTGCAGCTTGAATGAGAAAGACTTGGTGACGATCTACCGTTGGCATCTGCCCGACCCCATCGCCTGGCAACACGAAGCGCGGATCACAATCCAGCAAATTGCCTACCAGGAGCGGCTCCTCGAGACGCAGGACGATTGGTCCTGCGCATCGTTCTGGTACGAACCCGTGCCGAGTGCCAAGCTGCCCGACATGCCTGACGTTTTGGCGCGAACGTCGGATATCTGGTCGGAGTAGCGGCCCCATTGCAGTCAACTGGACTCGCGGCGGACGGTAAGCGCAAGTGACCGGCCGGGCCTGCTTGCGCGAGCGGCTAGCCCCAGTTGTCCCCACCGGGGTCGCGCAGCGGCAAGAGGCAGTTGTTCATGACTGGCGCGACAGAGAGACTTGTCCCTTCGGCAAAACGTCGCCGCTGCCTCCTGTTGCTGCGGACCACTAGTTGAGGCAACCAGTGGTACACATGAAACCGGCCAGGCTCGCTACTGCGAGCCCGGCCGGCGTTTCTGCGTTTCTACGGGCCTTGAGATTATGACTCGCAGTTGCAGTCGCAGTCGTCCGTGCAGTGGTCGCAGCACTCCTTGTCGCAACCACAATCAGGGCAGCCTTCGCAGCAATCCTTATCGCTGCAGCAGCCGCCTTCGCTGCAACAACTGCCAATGGCTGATGTGGAAGCAGGAGCGGAAGCGAACGCCAGCGCGCCCAAGCCGAGCGCAGTAAACGAAGCCAAAGACCAAAGCGTTTTAGTAAACATGAGATAACTCTCTTTCTAGTTGTTGTCGGTACGTCAGGCTTTTTAGCCTGATAACAAATGATAGTTTGATTCCGAATGACAAGTGAGTCAGGCTGAAAGCTTGACGTACGGGCCGGAATCAAATCAACCAGCTGCAGTGCAGAATGCGATGCGGAATCGCAACGAGATTGGTCGCGGAGACGGCGAACGACTGCTTGCCCGCATCCGCGTCGGCAGACGACCAAACAATGGCCGCGAACGTGACGGCGTAATCCGGCTGGATACGATCCGTCGAGCGAATCAGCGGAATGTTTTGCGGGTTGGCGGGCCAGCCGCAGAGACATCTGCCGATACCGCACGTGCTGATCGACGGCGAGGCCGCATCGATATCGGTCGACTTCGCCTTCTGGCAACAATCGAGACCGCCTGCGATGACCTCTTCGCTCCATCGGCAGCAGTCACCGAGCTTGCTAGCCGTGGCACAATCGCCGATTGCTGGGTACGAAACGACCACCGCCGCAGCCCACAGGGCTGTGATCAGGGCGTGGACGGTTTTTTTCGGTCTCAGGCGTTGCATCGTGAAAACTGGCCGATCGGCAGGCAAGTTCAAAAAACACAGACAATGCTCCCACCAAGCGACTTCTGGTCGGCCAGGGGGGTAGGTTGCTTTTCGGCCGGGAGAACCCGACAATAATCGTATACAAGAACACTACGTGGCGAGCGAATGGACGGTTTGGCGGATGCATGAATTCCGCCGTAGATCGTCAAAAATGGGAGGTTTATCGCAATGGAAACGACTCGCTTGGCTCGCAACCCCAACGACCGCTGGATTGCCGGCGTCTGCGGCGGCCTCGCCCGCTGGTTGGGTTGGAACTCCGACGGGGTACGAGTGGCCTATGTGCTGCTGTCGGTGCTCTCGGCCGCCTTTCCGGGGGCAGTTGTGTATGTGGTCCTGTGGCTGCTCATGCCGCTCGAGGAATGAAAGGAAAGCGATGGAGGCGACGCAGCAGGCCGAGCCCGCCTAGAACAACTGGCTCGAGAGATGCGGCTCGCTTTCTTCATCAACAGGAGGGCTTGGAGGTGTTTCTTCATCGATCGAGTTTGGTCTTCTGCGTGGCCTTCTGGCTGGCTGGTTCCCCAACAGCGCATCGCGCTTGGGCCAAAGACAGCCCGGCTCAGACAGTGCCCCGAGCGATGATGAAGTTCGTGCTCGCCAAGGAGATCCCCGGCTACGTCACGCTCTCTCACGAAATGGGGCAGCCAGCGGCAGTAGAGGTCGGCGGTTTCGCCAATATCGAACTGGAAAAACCAATGCGGGAAGAAACGCTGTTCGGCATCATGTCGATGACCAAGCCGATCTCAGCAACCGCGTTGATGATGTTAGTGGACGAAGGGAAGGTTTCCGTCGACGATCCGGTCGAGAAATATATTCCAGCATTCGCCCACGCGAAAACTGCCAGCGGCGAGGCGGTAAAGGGACTCACAATTCGCCACCTGCTCACGCACACCTCCGGGCTCGGTGGCGACCAGGGCTGCTACGAATCGCTCGAGGCGACGGCGAATTCGCTTGCCGCGCGGCCCTTCGATTTTCAGCCCGGCGAGCGCTGGCAATATGGCCCAAACATCAACGTGGTGGGGCGGATCGTGGAGATCGTTTCGGGGCAGCCATTCGACCAATTCCTGGAAGAACGCATTTTCTCGCCCTTAGGAATGAATGATACCACGTTCGAACTCTCGGACGAACAACGCCAGCGGACCGCACAGCTGTATCACAAGAGTGCCGAGGGATCATCGCTCGTTCCGGCTGAGCGCTGGGGCAACGCCGGCGAGCCAGGCTGCGTAGCGAGTCCCTCAGGCGGATTGTTTTCGACGGTGGGTGATTTGCACCGCTTTTATCAGATGATTCTCGGCGGCGGCCAGCTCGCTGGCAAGCGAATTATCTCCTCCGCAGCGGTGGATCAAATGACGAAGGCGCAGACAGGCGATCTGACGGCCGGCTTCACACCGGGTAGCGGCTGGGGGCTGGGCTGGGGGCTGGTGCGCGAACCGCAGGGTGTCACCGGCATGCTGTCGGCCGGCTCCTTCGGCCACGGCGGTGCGTATGGCACGGAGGCCTGGATTGATCCAGGCAAGCAGCGGATCTTCGTGCTCTTGATTCAGCGCGGCGACATTGGCAATGCCGATGGCTCGGACATCCGCAAGGATTTTCAGCAGGCGGCAGTGGATGAGCTGGAAGGCCGCTAAAAGTTCGCCCGCCAATTGCTGATTTCGCCGCACGCTGGCGGTGGCATAATTCCAGTATAGACACCTCAAACCTCGAACTGACGCCCGCCCCACGCGCAGCGCTTTTGGCGCAGCCGGATGTGCCCAGCGACATCTCCGACCGCGAGACCCGGAAGGTCTACTTACTCTGCGAGCAAGGTCGCTTTCCGGAACTTGAGCAAGAGTGTCTCCGCGAAGGTCTCGAGTTGGCCCGAAAGCAGATGGCTCGAGGTCATACTTCGACGGCAACGGTGCCTGAGCTAGTCGCGAAGGCGGAACGACGGCCCGTAGCGTGACAGACTGGCATGCATCGCATCATCCGCTCTGCGCAATCTGAGAATGACCTGATCGCGGTTTGGCGGCACGTTGCGGCAGACAATGTCGCTGCGGCAACTCGCCTGTTAGAGCGGTTGGATGGCCGGATCGAACTGCTCAGCGAGTTTCCTTTGATCGGTGAAGCACAACCGCAATTTGGCGAGAACTCTCGACGAAGCATCGAGAGGCAATTATCTCGTCTTCGATGACGTACTGCCGCAAGCGATCCACGTACGACGAGTGTTTCATGGGGCTCGCAAACTTGACGATTCTGTTCGACTGATCTCACGGGACGCCGCCGCGGTCGACTCCCTGAGAAAATCGCCGTCCCCGCGGCTAGAATTGCCAGCACAACGCTCGCCGGTTCCGGCACGAGCGACGTGACCGTGCCGCTACCGACACCGTAGATAGCTTGCATGCCGGCGATGTCGTCAGGGTGCAACCGGCCGGTGCCCAGGCCGCTGGTGCGGGTGAAAATCCAAAACATGTTCGCTTCGGGCAGGTTCGAGTGGTTCAGGCCGAGCGAATGGCCGAGCTCGTGGATGGTCGCGCCGAGGAGATCCGGGTTGGATAGCGTACCCACTTCCTGCCAGCGGTCGCCGTGGTCGTATTCGACATCGCCGCCCAAGACATTACTACTGGGGAAGAAGGCTTGTGCCTTGGCGATCGGTTGAGCAGGCGGAGCCGGATCGGGGCCGTTGATAAAAATGTGGCGGAAGCGGATTTGACCGAATTCAGCGGACGCATTGGAATAAGGCAGACCATTGTCGAATACTTCGACAAAATGCAGCGGCGCGACACTGGCCCACACTCCGAGCGCTTCTTCAATCGAGCGGCGAATGAGCGCCTTGGGCAGCGGCTGGTCATTGGGCATTAGCAGTCCGCCATCGAACATGTTTTGAAAGCTGTAAGTCAGCGTCACCGGCGAACCCAAGCCGCCCGCTTGCGGCCACTTGCTGCCGGAGACGACGAAGCTAGCCGCGCCACTGGGGTCCTCCGGGTCGGAGAGGCCGTCGCTGAAGGAATCGCCTCCTGCCGATGTGTTGCCATGCAGATGCATGCCAAATCGCCGGCAAGCATCGCAACCCCAGGCACTGCCGACGCCGAAGGCAGCCAGGGCCATCAAAACTCCTAACGATCCCACCAACAATCGACGCAAATAGATCACGTAGAAAACTCCCGGTAACCAAGAAAACGAGAAACAGTACACCGACCAACGGAGGCCGTTCGGCAAGAAAGAACGGCGTTGAATGAAGCGTCAGTAGGTCGGAATCTCGTGGAGGAAGTTCGTACAGACGGACCAAGAGGCTTGCAAAAAACGGCGTCTCCTGGGCCATCTCCAGTATAATCCGGCACCCGAACAGGTCGCAAGCCAATTGGCGGTGGCTGCTCGCAGGAAAGGCCACCCCCTGCCATTGCCGCTTGGGACGGCCTATAGTTAGCGAGTTCCGCACGATGCTTGGAGTTTCTCGGATGGCCAAACCACAGCGTCCAGTTAGGCTGAAAGCTCCGATGAAACGGTTAGCAGGCGGGGTCGCCACCAGCCAGGTGACACTTTCGGCCCATCTGGCGGGTAATGCGGAAGTCTTTCCACAAGTGCTCGCGCTGCATGTGGCCGACGGGGCGACGATTGCCGACGCGACCTACGGCAAGGGCGTGTTCTGGAAACACGTCGACGCGGATCGCTACCACCTGCTGGCGACCGATCTGAAGACTGGCGTCGATTGTCGCAAGCTGCCCTACGACGCGGGGTCTCTCGACTGCGTCGTTTTGGATCCGCCCTACATGGAAGGCCTCTTTCGCCGCGCGGGCTCGCAGCTCGCCGGTGGCAGCTCGCACGCCGCCTTCCGCGAACACTATTCGAACGGCCAGCGGACCGTCGGCGGACCCAAGTATCACCAGGCGGTGCTCGACCTCTACTTCCGCGCCGGGGCCGAAGCGCATCGCGTGCTGCGGCCGGGAGGTGTGCTCGTCGTCAAATGCCAGGACGAAGTCAGCGCCAACCGCCAGCGACTGACCCATGTCGAAATTATCAACCACTACGAGGCAAACGGCTTTTACACCAAGGACCTGTTCGTCGTCGTGCGGCAGAACCGCCCCGCCGTGAGCCGCCTCAAGAAGCAGGCCCACGCCCGCAAGAACCACTCCTATTTTCTCGTGTTCGTGAAAATGCCGGTGGGCAAGTCCCGCGAGTCGATGCGATTCTGAACGGTGCGCGGCAGGGAGACCTGGCGGATTTCGATCGCATACTCAACAGCCTGCGAGGTGTCTGCCTGGCGCTGAGACACGATCGCCAGATCCAACTCGCCGCAGCTTGTTGGCGACCTTACGCCATTCGCATGGTAGCGCGGCCAAACAATCTCGACAATATTCGTCGCCCCTGGCCAAGGAATTGTGAAACTTGGCCGTCCCCGCAAATTATTTGGTTGTTTGCTGCTTGGATTAGGGCTAAGTTAGGACTGTTTCGCGTGTGACCCCCTGTTGGGTGTCGCCGCATTTCGCTTTGTCAGGAGACATTCCGCCGACAAGTCCACGGCCCGGCACCAAACAAATCCACGATTGGGAGCACCACATGCGCCACACCCTTGTCCGGCGGACCCGCGAAGTCTTGATCGGTGCCTTGTTCCTCATGGTGCTCGCTGCGCAAGCCGGGGCGGTCGATCGGACTTGGACTGACACGAGCCTGGGGCTCAACAATTGGAACGACGCTGAGAATTGGAATCCCAGCGACGACTTTGCCAAGGCCGCCGACAACGCGCTCTTCGACGCGGACGCGTCATACTTTGTCATCGTGGCGGCGCCCTCGGCGGCCAACAACGTCACGTTCACCGATGGCAGCGTCACACTCGGCGGCGGTTCACTCGCGACGGGCGGCATCGTCAGGATCGACGACGTGCTGGCTGCCGCCTTGGGCGATGGTGCCATCGTTACCCTCAACGGGCCGAACTGGGACAACGTGGGCGATGCGTTTGTGGGCGATCAAGGTTTCGGTTCGCTCACGCTCAATTCAAGCGGTGACTTCCGAAGTGAAGACATCTTTATCGGGAATCAACTGGGCTCGGTTGGCGTGGTCAATGTCGATGGGGCCGGCACCACGCTCCAAACCGACGGGCTCGACGATGCGAATGGATTTCGTATCGGTCAAGCTGGCACGGGAACACTTAATGTCACCGGGGGCGGACTGGCGCGGATCGTGAACGACGTGACCGGCGGCATCGCCAACTTTGAATTGGGCTACCTTGCCGATGGCGAAGGAACGCTCAACATTTCGGGTTCCGGTTCCCAAGTGATCGCCGAGGACGTTTTGATAGGTCGATCGGGTACCGGCCATTTGAATATTACTGCTGGCGGAGTACTCAACCAGAACATCTTCACCAGCCCCGATGCCTTCGTGGCCTTGAATGTTGACTCCAGCGGCGACGTCACCGTCAACGGCACTGGCTCGCAGTGGTTGATGGCCCGGCTCGAAATCGGCAACCTCGGCGACGCGACCCTTTCAGTCGAAGCAGGTGGCTTGGTCCGCAGTAACAGTAACGACATGGTCTTGGGCGACGCAGGTGGCTCAGGCAAGGTCGCCGTTTTCGGTGCCGGGGTGAGCAACTCGACGCTTCAAGTCACCAATGATCTGTATGTGGGATCAGCCGGATTAGGCGAACTGTATGTCGGACAAGACTTACTGGGCGCTGCCGATGGCAACGGCTCGCTAATCGTGGGCAGTGATTTGTTTATCAGTAATAACAGCGGCAACAATCTCGACAACAAAGTCGTGGTGAGCGGGGCGAATGCCACAGCAAATATCAGCGGCACTCTCCAGGCAGGTGTCTCTGGCACGAATGGCACTTGAACTTTCGTAAGTCGTTGTCTTGATGATTGATATGGACGAAATCGGCCTCACTTGGCATGAGGGTGTTGTGACACGCACCCACTCACGGCAAGGAGGCCAGGATGTTCGATTCGTTTCGCATCGCC
>JBGSUJ010000023.1:0-12701 GCA_041753435.1 Pirellulales bacterium
CGAAATTCTCGGAGATTTTGCATGCTATCGGTGTACGAGCGAAAGTGCGATCATCCCGCTGGCTCGTTTTGCCACGTGGCAAGCGAGCCCAGAATTCACAATACCCTTGTTTTGTAGGTTCCCGACCCGTGAACGGTTACCTTTCTAACACGCGCGGAAGGCGATCGTCAATTGATCTCTGTCTTGCAGTTGGAATAGGGCTGTCCGAGATAATCGATGAGTGAATTGGGTGGTACGCCCAGGGCTTTCGACGATCGGGGGGTGGTCAAGAACCGACTTGTCCTTCGTCGAGCCCAAAGGAAGTGTCGCCCAGAATATCGGTCGCCCCTAATTGTATTCCAATCGAAGTGAATGTCTATGTTGCCGGTTTTAATTCTCTACGAGTGGTGGGCGTGACGCAATTACGCCAGCCAGCTTGAATTCTCTCTGCAGGGGACATAATGGATTGTGCTCCCAGGGGTGATCTTCGCGGGCCGTTGAGTTGGCCAACTGGGTGCTCGGCGGCGATCAGCTTGGAAGGCTCGTTCCCGCTGACGCATCGTTGCTCGAAGTGGGTTTGCAGATGGCATGCAGGAAGAGCGCGCTCGCGCCGATCACCAAAAACGCGTCGGCGAAGTTGAAATTAGGCCAGCGCCATTGATCGCTCCATTGGACGAGTATCCAGTCGCGTACCGCGTACACTGGCTGATGGGCTCCTTCAGGACGGCCGGGCCAGAAATGGTCGGGCAGTCCTAATCGGTCGTAGAGGTTGCCGAGGAGGCCGCCCATCACGCAGCCAAGTGCAGCGGTCAACCACAAATCAAGTACTCCGTGAAAACGAAACAACCAAACCAGGATGGCCACTCCGGCTAGCACACTGAGCGTCGCAAATAGCCAGGTGCTCCCCTGCCCCACACCAAACAATGCACCTTCATTCCAACTAAGTTGGAAACCGGCGTGCCCAGGCCAGAGCCAGTGAACCTGCCCCGCGCGTAGTTCCGGCCAGGAGAACAGCCAAGCTTTGCTGGCGAGATCTGAGGCGCAACCGATTGCCACGATTGCGCCAAACAGGATGTACCGGCTCCGTGGCACATCAGGCATAGAGTGGCCTCCTGATCAGCAACAATTGAACAGCCACTGCGAACGCAGCAACCCCGTTATGGGAGGTTTTCTTGCGCCTCGGCGCACTTGATGCAAACTGGCGTGTAGGGAATCGCGTTGAGCCGTGCCTTGGGAATTGCGCTTTCGCACTGGACGCACCGGCCATAGCTACCATTGTCGATCCGCTCGAGTGCAGCTTCGATGCGACCCAAGGTGTCTTCTTCCGTTTCCATCAAACTGAGCGTGAACTCTTGTTCAAAATTGTCGCTGCCGAGCTCCGCCATGTGAATGGGCATGCCGGTGCCGCCCGCTTCCGTCCCCGTTTTCCGTAACGCAACTTCAGCCATTGCCGAGACGTCGCCCCGAAGCCGCGCACGGATCGAGTGAAGCATATCCTTGTAAGCCAGCATTTCCGTCTTCTTCATCGATGGTCTCCCAGTTGCCTAACGCCTCCGCCTGTGCTCTTCACCCACGCGGGCGAAGACTCGTTATTCTAAATCCGTCCATCACAAATGTCCAGCTAGTGAGTGGGTCGCGTGGCCTATCGTTTTGAGTTGCGACAGGGGACAAACTTCGTTAAACTAGCACTAAGTTGTTAGGGTCTAGTGATTTACTAGCGGAAAACATGGATTGCTTGTCCCACGCCGCGGGGGCATTCGCGCTGTTGATGCGCGCAGAGGAGTGGACCTTGGGCTCGACGGTGAAAACGAAGACCGACTTGGCCTATCAGCGTTGCATTCTGCCCAGTTGTGCGGCGACCTACGCCGTGGACGAGGTTCGCACCAGCTGCAAATCATGCGGCGGGCTGCTGGATGTCGTTTATGACTGGGATGCAGTCGAGGTTCCCAAGTCGCTTGCGGCGTTTGAGCAGAAGTGGAGCCGCCGCTACGATCCGCTTTGCTTGAGCGGCGTATGGCGATTTCGCGAGCTGTTCCCCTTCGCAACCACCGAAAAAATTGTTTCGATTGGCGAAGGCCAGACGTTGCTGCATCACTCCGACGCAGTTGGTCGCTACGTCGGTATGCAGCCGGGGAATTTGTATCTCGAATACGAGGGTCTAAACCCCTCGGGCAGCTTCAAAGACAACGGCATGACGGCCGCCTTCACACATGCTCACATGATCGGCGCTCGCCGCGCTGCTTGCGCTTCGACCGGCAACACCAGCGCGTCGCTCGCTCTCTACTGCGGCGTGAGCAAGCTGATGCAGGCGATCATCTTCATTGGTTCGGGCAAGATATCCTACGGCAAACTTTCCCAAGCACTCGATTACGGCGCGCTCACGTTGCAAATCGCCGGTGATTTTGACGACGCGATGCAACGCGTGTCTCAGGTCAGCGCCCAGGAAGGCATTTACCTTGTCAACAGCGTGAATCCCTTCCGCCTCGAGGGCCAGAAGTCGATCATGTTTCGAGTGCTAGAGGGCCTCAGATGGCAAGTGCCCGATTGGATCGTCGTACCTGGCGGCAATCTTGGCAACTCGAGCGCGTTCGGAAAAGCGTTTCACGAGTTGCACGAGCTAGGTCTCATCGACCGCTTACCCCGGATTGCCGTCATCAACGCCGCCGGCGCCGACACGCTCTATCAACTCTATGAACGCCGCGGCCTCCGCTGGAACGCCGGCCGACCCGACGCCGTAATTATCAACAACTACTACGCCGAACTGGATGATGCTGGCCGCCGCGCTTCCACGATCGCCAGCGCCATCGAAATCAATCGGCCGGTAAACCTGACCAAGTGCCTCCGCACTTTAGAGTGGATGAATGGCGTGGTCCGCGAAGTTACCGACGAACAAATGCTTGATGCCAAGGCCCAAATTGGGTCCCACGGCCTCGGTTGCGAGCCAGCCAGCGCAGCCAGCGTTGCCGGGGCAAAAATGCTCTGCGAAGAAGGCGTGATTGCCCCTGACGAGCGCGTCGTCGCCATCCTCACCGGCCACCAACTCAAGGATCCCACGGCGACGGTCGCCTACCACACGCACGATCAGGCAGAGTTCAACCGAGTGCTTGGCAGCCGTGGCGTGAGCCGGGCCGCCTTTGCCAACCGCGCTGTCCAAGTCGACAACAACCTCGACGAAATCGTGCGAGCAATTCAGCTCAACAGCTAAGAGTCGGATGGACCATGTTGTTCGTCGATGAAACGCGTAACGTCGGCAGAAATGTCTTTTCCTCCTGACGATTCAAGTGAAGCACCAATCATCATGAAAATAGCCATTCATGGAGCTGCTGGCCGCATGGGCCAACGTGTCACAGCCGTTGCCAGTCAGAACGCGCGATACCAAATCGTTGCGGCGCTCGAATCGGCAAATCATTCCGCGCTCGGCCAGGATGCCGGCCTGATCGCGGGTGTCGGAGAACTTGGTATCCCGCTCGGTGTCGTAGGTGAATCGGATGCCGATGTGGTGATCGATTTTTCGGTCCCCGATGCCGCGATTGCCGTTACCGCCCACTGTCTCGATGTGAAAAAGCCTTTGGTTATCGCCACGACTGGCCTCGATGCCAACCAACACGAGTTCATCCACAAAGCTGCTAGGCAGATTCCGATCGTCTGGGCACCCAGCATGAGCACGGCAGTCAACGTCGCCATGAAGCTCACACTAATCGCGGCCCAAGCTCTGAAAGATTTGCCGACGGGCGTCGATGTTGAAATCATCGAACGCCACCATCGCTTTAAGGAGGATTCCCCCAGTGGTACCGCGCTCCGTTTTGGTGAAATTGTCGCCCACAAAATGGGCCAAACGGAACACGTTCACGGCCGCACAGGCCGCCCTGGCAAACGGCCGCAGAACGAGATCGGATACCATGCCATTCGAGCCGGCGACAATCCGGGAGAACATACCATCATTTTCGGCATGCTCGGCGAAACGCTCGAACTTCGTGTGGCCGCCTCGAACCGCGATTGTTATGCCCAAGGCGCGCTGCTGGCTGCCGAATGGCTCCAAGACAAACCGCCCGGCTTGTACTCTATGAACGATGTGCTGGGATTGTGAAAGAGGCGCTAGGCGCGTTGGAAGGCGCTAGTTCATTGTTCAGCAATTGGCAGCGCCTTCCAACTGTTGCCTCCCTATCATGGCCAAATGTGACGAAGGTTACCTCTGCGAAAGTTGCGGCCAAGACGTGGCCGGGCTCACCGAGAGCGATCTCTACCTCCGCTACGTGATCGGCCTGTTGGACCCAGAGGTCCTTCACACAACCAAGGAGCGTCACATCCGCTGCAACCCGACACTCGCCCAATACATCGTCGCCGATGACTTCGAACCGTTGTTCGTGGAAGGATCCTTCGATAAACGCACCCTCGATGCCACCTTCGTCCGAGATCAAGAAAGCCTTGTCACTCGCGGCTATTATCGCCTCAAGGAGCTTGCAAGCTTAGGTCTTCCGATCATCGATTACCCGCTGCCAGAAGTGTTTGCCCAACTCAAAACCCGTAGTCTGGGGCCGCATTAATCCAAACAAGAACGCATTTGCGTCATCGGCGAAGTCGAATCGATGTGAAATTTGCAAACCTTCGCCAGCAGAGTTGCCTTTTACCCTCTGCTCACCGGCTGATCTTGTTGCCATGGCCAACGCTCCGTCATAATTGTCAGCATGGAGACGCCACTGGCTCATAAATCGGGTTTGCCTGAATCACGAATTGGTGGCGATTTTGAATCGTTGCCGAGTACGCTCAAGGTCGTCGCAAGTGACCACAGCCAGCTGCACGATCGCTTGCCGCCGCTGGCCCGCGACACCAGCTTCTGGGGCATGGCCGTCACCCAGTTCCTGGGCGCGTTCAACGACAACCTGTTCAAGCAGCTAATTCTGCTGCTTGCCACGCCGACCGCCGCCCAAATCGCGGCCGGTTCCGCCAAGGATCGTCAGGGTATCGCGCAGATTGTGTTCGCCGCTTCGTTTCTGATCTTCTCGGGAGTCGCCGGGTCTGTTTCGGATCGTTGCCCCAAGCGGATGATCGTGATCGCGTCGAAGGTCGCCGAAATCGCCGTCATGTTTTTAGGTTTCGTTGGCTTCTGGTTCTACGGGCAAATTGGCCTCGCTGGCATGTTTGGAGTGCTTTTCCTGATGGGCGTGCAAAGTGCATTCTTCGGTCCGGCCAAGTACGGAATTCTTCCAGAGATGCTCCGCGGCAGTGACCTACCGCGAGCGAACGGCATCTTTCTAATGCTCACATTTCTGGCCATCATTTTCGGCACCTCGCTGGCAGGCCAATTGTGGACTCTCACCGGCGGAAAAATCTGGATTGCCTCGCTGGCCTGTGTCGCGCTCGCAGTGGTCGGCACGCTCACGTCGCTCCTCGTACGGCGCGTGCCTGTCGCTCAGCCTAGTTTAGAATACCGTTGGTCGAGTTGGGGTGTGCCGCGCGAGATTCGTGAATTGCTTCGCCGTGACCGCCAATTATTTTGGGCGATCATTGTTGTTGCCATGTTTTGGATGGTCGGTGGCATTGTTCTGCCCACGGTGAACGCTCTGGGCAAGACTCAACTTGGCCTCTCCGAAGATAAAACCAGCAATCTGGCCGCCTCGATCGGCTTGGGAATTGCGATCGGCTGTGTTTTAGGAGGCTACCTGTCACACGGGCGCGTCAATCGCAACGTGGTGACCGGCGGACTTGTCGGTCTATTGGTAACCCTCGTGGTAATGGCATTGCCTGGCGGCCCGCATCGTCATTTGCTCGGTTATGCCGGTAGCATTCCTGTATTGATCTTGATGGGTATCTTTACCGGCATGTTCATTGTGCCGGTGCAAGTTGCTTTGCAGTCGCGTCCGCCCAAAGAAGAGAAAGGGCGAATGGTCGCCACGATGAATCAATTTAGTTGGGTTGGCATTATTATCGGAGCAGTGCTCTACGAAGGCTGCCTGTGGGTGCTAGATGCAACCGGTTGGCCGCGCAGCGTCGTGTTCGCCGTCACAGCAGCCTTGATGTTGCCTGTGGCGATTCTCTATCGTCCGCAAGATGAGCCGCTGGACCAATGATAAATGAGTAATCAATCGGCTAGTCGTTTGTCCGTTTGGGAAGTTGTTTTTGCTTCATCGTCTGCCGAATGGAGCGACGAGTTCTCGAAGCCATGATCGACGAGTGCCTCGATGGCCGCCTCGGCGTCAAATAGTTCTTCCTCCACGGCGACAATGGCCAGCTTGGCTTCGAAGTCGATTACCACTTCTTTCGCGCCCGGCTGCTCGGAGAGAATTTCCTTCGTCTTCGCACCACAACCTTCCGGGCACATCATGTCCGGCATGCTGAACTCGACGGTGGGAGCGCCGGCAAGGTTGAAGGCCACTGTTGTGGTATCGTCATCCGCGGTCGAAGCGGTTTCGAGGCGAGGCTGCCCACATCCGGCCACCAGCAACAACAAGGCAAGATATGCAAACCGCTTCATCGTGGCATCCTCATCAAAAGCAACTAGAAATATTGGAATTTAGCTGTTGTGTAAAGCAGCGCCAGCCGGCATTACCGGCAACTCTAGCGGATTCTCCGCTGCCATCGCCCGAATTTCTTCGGTGATCTTCATCGAGCAATACTTCGGCCCGCACATACTGCAGAAGTGGGCGCTCTTAAAGGTGTCCTGCGGCAGCGACTCGTCGTGGTAAGCCCGGGCCGTTTCAGGATCGAGCGCTAGCCGGAACTGCTCGTTCCAGTCGAACGCGAAGCGAGCTCGCGAGAGGGCATCGTCACGGTCCTGCGCGCCGGGCCGCTTGCGGGCGATATCGGCCGAATGGGCCGCAATCTTGTAGGCGATCATGCCCTGCTTGACGTCCTCTCGCTCCGGCAGGCCGAGATGCTCTTTCGGCGTCACGTAGCAGAGCATCGCGGCGCCGTACCAGCCGGCCATCGCGGCTCCGATGCAACTGGTCATGTGGTCGTAGCCGGGCGCGAAATCGGTCACCAGCGGCCCCAACACGTAGAACGGCGCGCCGTTGCAAATCTCGATTTGCCGTTCGATGTTCATCTGAATCTGATCCATCGGGATGTGGCCGGGCCCTTCGACCATCACCTGTGTGCCGCGGGCCTGGCCACGGGTGGTGAGTTCGCCCAGCACGTCGAGCTCCGCGAATTGTGCCTGATCACTCGCATCGGCGATGGAGCCGGGGCGCAGGCCATCACCTAAGCTCCAGGTAACATCGTACTGCTGCATGATGTCGCACAAGTCGTCGAAATGCGTGTAGAGCGGATTCTGTTGCCGGTGGGCCATCATCCACTTGGCGATCAGCGATCCGCCACGGCTGACGATGCCGGTCACGCGATTCATCGTGAGATGCAAGTGTTCAAGCATCACGCCGCAGTGGACTGTCATATAGTCGACGCCCTGCTTGGCCTGGTGCTCGACCATATCGATAAAATGTTGCGGCCGCATATCTTCGATCTCGCCGCCGAGCTCTTCGAGCATCTGATAGATCGGCACGGTACCAATGGGTACTGGCGATGCGGCAATGAGAGCTTCGCGGATTGGATCGATGCCCTTACCGGTCGAGAGGTCCATCACCGTGTCGGCACCGAAATGGACCGCGGTGTGAAGTTTCTCGAGTTCGCCTTCAAGGCTGCTGGTGACGGCCGAGTTGCCGATGTTGGCGTTGACCTTGCACCGAGCGGCGATGCCAATGCCCATTGGTTCGAGCCGGCCGGCGAGATGGACTTTGTTGGCGGGAATCACCATCCGGCCGGCTGCCAATTCGTCGCGTACAAGCGACGGTTCCAGCAATTCTCGTTTGGCGACATATTCCATTTCCGGAGTGATTTGACCGGCACGAGCGAATTCCAGTTGTGTAATCGGTTGCGACATCAGGTTTGATCAGCCTCCGTGATCGAGCGCGTCAAAAAGAACCCCTGGGAGTATGGACTACACCATTACCGAAGTTAACATCCAAGCGTCCGCTCGAACTATAGCGAAAACGCCGCCTATCTTTGTTGTTTATCCTATCGTGTGGACACTGGTTGTCAACGAACACTGGCCTGGGAAAGCACCATTGTCTAAGCTGCCCTGAACGGCGAGAATTGAAGCGTTGCACTATAGGCCCCCCTTGATCTCATCGTTACGTTGTTTATGCCTCAGCGAGTGATTGCTATCGGCGACGTTCACGGCTGCGCCGAAGCACTCCGCGGTCTGCTCGTGAGTATTGAACTGCGGGCCGACGACACGATCGTCATGCTGGGCGATTGCATTGATCGGGGGCCTGATAGCCGCGGAGTGATCGAGACGCTGCTTGATTTGCGCGAAAAGTGTCGCTTGGTCCCCATTTTTGGGAATCACGAGGAGCTGATGCTCAACTACCTCGACCAGCGGCCTCAGCCAGACGATTGGTTGGAGTGTGGAGGAGCCGCCACGCTCGAATCTTATGCGCTGCAAAATGGTACATGGGAAATTCCCGATTCCCACCTCGATTTCATCCGAGGCTGGGTCGACTGGTTCGAAAGCGACCAACATTTTTTCGTGCATGGCAGCTACGATCCAAAGCTGGCACTCCCCAAGCAGCGTTGGAACGTTTACCGTTGGCACTCGTTGCGAACAAATATTCCTGGGCCGCATGTCTCGGGACAAACGGCCTTGGTTGGGCATACTTCGCAGAAAGACGGGGAGATTCTGGATGTCGGGCATTTGATCTGCATCGATACCTATTGTTGGGGTGGGGGGTGGCTCACCGCTTATGAACCGGCTATTGGTCGGGTGTGGCAGGTCGATCGCGTGGGGCGGCCGCGGCAAGTAACCGCTTGATATTGCTCGATTCTTAACTCGCTTCGAAGTGTCCAGAGAGTAAAGCGAGACAGCCCCCTGGGTAACCGGTGTCGCGTGTAACCGGTGTCGTGTTCGGCAGTGGCTCTACAATCGCTGTAAACTGCCCGATTTATTGTTAAGGTTGTCGATTCTAGCTATGATGAACAGCAACCAACTGAACGGTTTTGGAAAGCTCTCCACGGGTTAATGGCTTGCGAATGGCGTCGGCCCATCGGCGCGATTTGGTAAGTGGCGTGGTCTTCAGTAAGTGGAAGCTATTGGCGAGTTCGGGCGGAGGTCGATTAGTGTTTCGATTTTTGAAGCCGAGAAGATTTGTCTCAGCGGTGGCGATTGTCTTGAGTCTCGGCGCTAATGCTGTGTTCGGACAAGCCACCTCAGTGACACTACAACTGTTTCCGTTGACAGGTGAAGTTCGGCTCATAAACGAAAACGCCGATCCGTTCTCCTTTACATTCTACGAGCTGGAGTCTCCCAGTGGAGCACTCAACGGGACGGCTGGCGTGTGGACTTCGATCAGTAGTACATACGATGCGAGCGGCAATGGATTCATTGATCCTGTATCAGATTGGGTTGAGTTGAGTTTCGGGCCGACAAATCTTTCGGAGGCGACGTTTGGTGTTGGTGGGACGCTTCCTGCGTTTCGCGGGATCAGTCTGGGAAACATATGGAACTCGAGCTTGGTCGCAACTCCCGATATCATCGCAAAGTTAGTTCTCCCAAATGATCAACCTGCGACTGTATTCGTCCGTCAAATGCTCGATGGCGATTATTTTCGGGATGGTATGGTCAATGCGACTGATTTCCAGTTTTGGAAAGCCTTTATCGGGAGCACGACCGCCCCTTTTGCCGATGGGAATCTGAACGGGATTGTCGATGCGGCGGACTACAGCATTTGGCGGGATAATTTTGGTACTGCCCTGCCCGGAATTGGCGCTGGGCAGGTAGCGGCCGAGGGGTTGGGGTCCGTCCGTATTGTGCCGGAGCCAATTGGATTGTTCTTGCTGCTCTCTGGTGGCGGAATATTGTTTGGTCGCTGGCGCCGGATCCGGTAGGTTGACCCAACAGATTCCTAGTTCAGCCGCTCCAGTACAGCGGCTTGCACCTGGCGGACGATGTCGCAACTTGGTTCGCCGGTCACCGAAAGATGTCCGAATGGAAATATCAGGGTATCGGAAACGCCTTCGAGTCGGCCACGATTGACCGCAACAACACCGTCTCCTTTGCCCTCGACAAGTTCTTCCATTTCGCCAAGCAGCGTATCTAGCTGCTGAGCGCTATGTTTGGCACCAGGAATGGTGGCAAGTTTTTGAACGACCGATTCACGGATCCATTCCATTTCCGCCTCGGTCATCCGCGCACCCGTGCCAAGCAGCACCGTGTATTCGACGCGCGGGTTGCGCGCACGCATGTTGAGTTCGGTGAGGAAGTCGGAGCCGGGGCAAAGTTCGTCGGCTGCTTCGCCAAGTCCGTCGATGACCGAATCGCGGACGCGTCGCCAAGGTCCGCCGTCCCGCCGGGCAAGCCAGTGTTCCCAAAGATCGGTGGCTACGGCGAATTGGGCGATGGCTGAGCCGCAGGTGGGTGGTGCGATCAAGATCAGGCGCTCGACGTTGCCGGGATCGTACAACGAGTCTTCCAGACAGGCCCGGGCCACCATGCCCCCCATGGAATGACAAATGAGAGCGATTCGTCGGTTAGGGTACTGGCGGTGGAATCGCCGCAATTCGCCAGAGAGCAACTGAGCCGAAGCGGGGATGGTGTAATCGTTGGGATAGCTGAAAGTGCCTGCGGGGTAACCGGCGCTTCGCACCGCATTGAGCATCGCTTGGTTCCGCTCAGGGCGGGAGTTAAAGCCGTGTAGGACGACTACGACTGGCTTGGTGGCATCCGCTTGTTGCCAATTGTCGTCGAGCACCAGTCCGTAGCGGGTAAGGTCGACTTCGCGGACGATTTTCGTCCGTAGCCACAGCCGGCAGCGAGTGCCGAGCGATGCATCGGTCGCCGTCAGGTCTTGCGGTGCAGCGACACCACTATTGCCGACAAGCAAAGCTGCCGCAAAGACGAAAGTGACCCAGTATCGCTGCAGGCTGTCCATCTGCGGTTTAACTCGAGGTGACGATTAGCTCTTGGCTCACTGTCACCTTAAGTCATCTGAGCAGCTAAATCTAGTGAATGCATTGCCGAACGGTCTAGTTGCCAGCACGAAAAGTTGCCAGCATGACGGTCAGTCGTCGCCCAGCGAGTCGTCGTCGCTGTTGGTCGAGGCGGCCAGCTTACCGACTTTGCCGCCGCCGTTAGCCATGATTTTTTCCTTGATTTCGAGGGCGAGCTTGGGGTTTTCCTTGAGATACTGACGGGCCTTTTCTTTACCCTGGCCGAGTTGCAGGTCGCCGTAGCGGAACCAGGCACCGGTGCGAGAGACAATCTTCTGTTCCATGCCCAGATCGAGCACATCGCCTTCGAAGCTGATGCCGTCCGAGTGCATCATGTCGAACTCGGCAACACGGAACGGGGGCGCGACTTTGTTTTTGACGACCTTCGCACGGACTCGTTGGCCCATGACCTCTTCGCCCTCTTTGAGCTGGCCGATGCGGCGGACATCGATCCGGCAAGAAGCGTAGAACTTCAGTGCGCGGCCGCCAGGGGTTGTTTCCGGGCTGCCGAACATGACGCCGATTTTTTCACGGATCTGATTGATGAAAATCACGGTAGTCCGCGAGCGGGCGATGGCCGCGGTGAGCTTGCGGAGCGACTGGCTCATCAGCCGAGCTTGCAAGCCCACGTGGGAATCACCAATCTCGCCGTCAAGTTCCTTTTTCGGTACCAGCGCGGCGACCGAGTCGACGACGATGATATCGACGGCGTTCGACTTGATCAGCATCTCGGTGATGTGCATCGCTTCTTCGCCGTAGCTGGGTTGGCTGACGAGCAGCGTTTCGAGGTCGACCCCGAGCTTCTTGGCCCAACTGGGGTCGAGGGCGTGTTCGGCATCGATGAAGGCCGCGATGCCGCCTGCCTTTTGGGCTTCGGCAATCGCGTGCAGGGCGAGCGTCGTCTTGCCGCTCGATTCGGGGCCGAAGACTTCGATGATCCGGCCGCGCGGCATGCCTTGGCCGCCCAGCGCGATATCGAGTGCCAGGCTGCCGGTCGAAATGCCCTCGATGGCGACGGCCTTATCACTGCCCAGGGGCATGATCGCCCCTTCGCCAAATTGCTTTTCGATGGCGGAAACTATGTTCCGCAAATCGGCGCTGGACTCAAGGACACTGGTGGCCTTCGTGCCGGCGACGCGGATGGGCTTCTTTGAAGCCTTGTCGGATTTACTATTGGATTTGTTGTCTGGTTTGGCCATGCGGTTTTGGGGGGCTGGGCTGGTGGTGGCGCCCGAGGCGGGGCGATGATTGGTGACAACTGGTTTGCTGGCAACGGTGACCATGAAAAGACCCTTTATCTACCAGAAGTGGCTCCGATACAAGGTGCCGATCGCAACGGGGAACAGAGAGCTTATGAGCAGGGAGTTTTATCGAAACTTCCGCTGATCGGACTGCCCGCCAATTTCCCAGGTGGTGATCGGCTCCCAAGTAACAATGGCATAATAGTGTACGCATGAGTACTGTATCGGTGTTCAAATGGCGTGGCAAGAGTGAACAGCAGAAAACCAGCAATTTGCGGTTCCGGGGCTTGTACACTACTAGTGATTGGGGTGGGGGAATAACGGAATGATTGGAGCTGGGTACTTGTGTGCAGCGGCGTGAAAAAACCGCTTGTTTTCCCGAAGATGACAGGGCGGCATTTCAAAAGCGCCTTGTTTTTTCGAAGATGTCACCTGGGCGTCGTCGTAAGTCGTTAAAGTTTCGAAGATGTCACAGAAAAACAGGGGAGCAGGAGTCGGGGGTCG
>JBGSUJ010000024.1:0-5355 GCA_041753435.1 Pirellulales bacterium
CTTACAGTCGGAACTGGCTGCCTGGTCAACCGACGCCAACGCCACCCAACGCGGCGTCGACTGGCAAATGAAAGTCCGCGACGCCCGCGGTAAACTCAAGTCTCTCTACCCGAAAATCAAGCTGTGACAGAGCACTAGGCAGGGTAGTCGGGTCACTGAAGAGCTTAGTCGGACGATTCGCCGGGCGGGGATTTTCCGCCGCTGCATGTCCACAAACGGTGGAGCGGGCGGCGTTCCGAAACCGACCAATTCTTCCGCTAGCTACGTATCCAGGGGCCGGCTGGTTCAAATGCCATCCAAGTGAGCCGTCTGATCAATGTTTTTGGGTGAGATACCGGCCGGTCCAGCAAATGCTTCGACCAGCCGTTGATCTTGTCGCGGCAACACCGTGCGCAGGTCCAGGACAATCTGGTCGGCTTGCAAGCGAGCGGAAACCGGGAACGGGGCGTTTTGCAGTCGGTGCGCGAGCCCATCGACATCGCCGTCTGTCGGCGTGACCGCGATTCCGTAGGATGGCATCCTGACGTTGTCCCAGCGAGGTGGACCAAGTTGGCTCTCGACGGGAATCGCTGTAGCGCACGAAATGCTTTCAGCCGCGGCAATTTGTGGAGCCAGTCGTTCGGCGCGTTGCTGTAGGTTTTTTACTGAGGCCAACAGCAATTGAAACAAAGGCAGATGCTGCTGCAACTGGGCAGGCTGTTCATACAATTCGAGCGTTGCCCCCAGGGCAGCAGCAGTTGAAGAGTCGAGCCGACAAGCAGAGTGCAGGGGGTGCGAATCGATGTGGCGAATCAATCTGCGAGTTCCAACCACGATACCACACGGCGGGCCACCGATCAGCCCTTGGCCACGGGCAATCGCTATCGACGCTCCGGCGGTCAAGCTGTCAGCCAACGAGGGAATTGCATCGCCGAGCACCGGTAAGCCACTGACCAACGGCGCGGCGCCCAGCAGATCGACGAAGAGGATTTCTCGATCGCGTGCCAGTCCGACCAGTGCCTCAACTTCTACTTCCTGCACGTCGCCGACGATGCGATAGTCGGTGGGGCAATGACGCAAAATAACTGCCGTTTCGTCAGTGATAGCGGCTTCGAATTCAGCGGCCGATGCGCGGTTTACTGTGCCAACTTCGCGCAGCGTGGCTCCCGCCAAGGGGGCAATCGCTGCCAAGGAACATTCATTTTCCAGCAGCCCGACTGCGCCGCGAGCAATGAGCACTGCTTTATTCGCTGCCGTCGCAGCCAATACCGCCCAGACAGCGGCAGAGTAGCTACTTACGATGGTCGCTGCCTCGGCACCAGTTTGTCGACAAATCAGCGAAGTAATTTTGCTCGCTGCGCTGCAGCTATCGTCCTTGATAAAGCAGGCTCCCAGCGCGACCGACCGTTCCAAAGCGATGTCTGCAAGGGGCAATGAACTCCATGACCTGCTAAAAAAACAGCCCGTCGCATTGATGGTAGGTCGGACAACCGGTTGCTGAAGCCGCACCACGTGCTGGGCTGCTCGTTCCGCTAGTTCGCGCAGAGACGGCAAATGGGCTTCCGAAGCCCGTCGCTCCAAATCGGATTTTACTTCATCTAGAAATGACCTAACACCCGCTGCGACCACGCTGCGGTTCCAGCGATGGACCAGCGCTCGAACAGGCGGCTTCTCCAAGAGTTGGCTTGCCGATGGAAGATTTCCTAACAAATCCGAAGGTTTTGTGGCCATGTAGCGCACCTCGTCTTGCGAGCGGTTTGACGATTGGAACCGTTGGCCACATTGTGGCAGAAGTGTGCGATCTGTCCAGGCTTCGCGGCAAATCAACTCATCGCACCGACAGATGTCGGGAGAGGTGGATGCATTCTGTAATAGGTCCCCATCCGCCAATGGTCGAGGCTAGGGATCGAGCCGATCCTGGGCCATCCATTCAGTAACGGTCTGCGGCCCCTCTTGCTTCTGTTCGGAACCCCACATCCGGCTCCACCAAGAATCGACCGGCTCGCGACGAACGACGGGTTCATCGGAACTGTCGCCCGGCGTTACGAAGTCGACGGTCTTGTGCCATGCGTTCCGCGTGCTTTCGGTCATCGATTTCCAGGGAGAATTACCGGCGATTTCCGAAGTAGCACTGGCAGGTTGCTGGGCCCAGGTGTTACGCGGCCGCGATTGATGGTGAGGTTTGCCAAATGGGCCTCGTTGACCCCGGCGCAATGTCGCGAGGGGCGAGCTTGCAACTGGCGATGCCGAGGTTTCAGCGATCTCGTTGTCCGATTTGAAATCCTGCCAGCCAAATTTCGGCAGCGAAGGCCAGGCCAGCCAGGATGCTTCCGATGCGGGAGCTGAATCGGCAGCGGCCGTCGATGTCGAGGGAACGAGCGTCGGCGCCGGGGTGAACGCGTCAGCAGGTTCGGGTGCAGTCTCGCTTTTGCCAAATCTCCACCATGAGGATTTGGTTTCTTCAGCCAAGCCTGTCGCCCCAGTGACAAAAATTAGCAGCACGCCGAGCATCGCACGTGTCGTGTATCGCATTACGCAAATACCTCCGAATGAGATTCGCACCGACCGGTGATTCTCACGACTTAACATGAAAGAATCATCGTCGGAACCCGTGGCGGACTGTCTCAGAAATTCTCCGCTGCGCCCAGATTAACTGGGCGATTGCTGGCGCCAGTAAAGTTTCAATGTGAAGCCACTTAAAATCGGCTACCAGCAGCGAGTCGTTGTAAACGCTGGCAAAATGGCGTAGGATGTGGGACAAACAGCATTTGCGGAATTGTGCTGTCAGCTCCCATCTCAACTATTTTCGCTTGCTCTTGCGCCCGACCATGCTAGCAATCAAGATCGGACTGGTCGGCGCAGGACGAATGGCGACCGCGCTCGGCCGCGGGTTTGTGGGTGCCAAGCTGGTGCCTGCGACGGCGCTGCTAGCGAGCGATCCGAGCGATGCGGCCCGCGCCGCTTTTTCCAGCGAGATGCCGGGAGCACAGGTGGTCGCGGAGAATGGGCATGAGTTAGCGACGTGTGGCGTGGTGATCCTCGCGGTGAAACCTCAGTCGATGAACGCGGTGTTGGCCGAAGTGTGCAAGGTAATTCACCCCAACGCGTTGGTGGTTTCGATTGCGGCGGGAGTAACTCTCGCTGGACTTGCAAGCGGCCTTGCCAAGGACCAGCGAGTTATCCGGGTGATGCCCAACACGCCCTGCCTCATTGGTCGCGGCGCTAGTGCTTACAGTTTGGGGCCGACGGCAACGGCCGACGACGGCCAGCTCGTTTCCCAGTTGCTCTCGGCCGTGGGAGTGGCATACGAGGTGCCTGAAGGGCAACTTGACGCGGTAACTGGCCTCTCGGGGTCGGGGCCAGCCTTTGTGTATACGATGGTTGAGTCGCTCACCGAGGCTGGCATCGATTGTGGGTTACCGGCCGAATTGGCGGCCAGCCTGGCAACACACACAGTCGCTGGTGCGGCCGAGATGGTTTTGGCTACCGGAGAGACACCTGCGGTGCTTCGGGACCGCGTGACGAGCCCTGGGGGGACAACCCTGGCGGGGCTCAAGGCATTGGAGGAAAATGCTTTCCAGAAGACCATCTGCGCGGCCGTGCGTGCGGCGACGCGCCGCAGCGTTGAACTTGGAAAATCAACCTGAGGACTGTCGAACTATGTCAATTTTTTGTCGCATCGACGACAAGAATATTCCGCTCTATCGCGTGATGTGGGTCGCTGCGACGCCGCATTTTTGTGGAGAAGAAGATTGTGTCCGCGAGGGATTTTACGAAATTCGGCTAGAACAGGGCGAATCCGTGTGGGGTTCGGTCGCCGAACGCGACAAAATGCTGGAAAGCCTGGAAGCTTGGCACGGTGAAATGGACTTGCCTGAAGACGACCAAGAGTGGTGATCGTTTTTCCCGATTGCAGTGAGAAGGGAGTTCCAGTTATGGACACAGATGGCGAAAACGCGGGCGATCAGCTCGAGTGGCGCGATACGTACTTTATTCTTTTCCAGCAGTCTGGCCGACCGACGCTCAACCAGGTCGAAGCAGCGCTTGCCGATTCGGGCCGGCGGATTACGCTGGAAAATCTCGAAGCCGATGAGGACGGTATGTTCGAGTCGCTGTTAGTGCAAGCGCCCGATGACCATTCTGCCGTCGAAATTAGCTACGAAACTGGGGAGGCTGTCATCGAGCAGAGTGCAGCCTTGGCCAAGCAACTGCAAGGCGAAGCGACTGCTGACCAATTGAAGCGACTGCTGCGTGCCGATGCGCGACTCGATGTGATGCACTTCGAGCGGATCAACTCGGAGGAAGACTCATTTACCGATGACGACGAGGAGTTCGGGCTGGAAGCTGTCGATCCGGCAAGCTTGTTAGGTGTTGTCGAAGCGCTTGCCAGACTGACCAAGGGCTTGCCAATTGACCCCGCGTCGGGAGCGATTCTGGTTTAGCGAGTATGTGCGGGGCCAACTCCGCCACTCATCGATTCAGTTCGAATTGAGCGAAGAATTGTTTGCCTGTTCCTAGTTTTCTGTACCCTCCATCTGTTGCCTCTATGCTCGCCAAAGAAATCAAGCCGGGCACCATCGTTGTTCACAACGAGGCGCCTCACATCATCGAAAATGTCAGCGTGCAGTCACCCTCGGCCCGCGGCGGGGCGACACTCTACAAGTTTCGCGCTCGCAATCTGGTCACCAAGCAAAAAGCGGATGTCACTCTCAAGGGAACCGAAAGCCTGCCGGATGCCGACTTTGCCAAAAGAGAGGTGACGTTCATGTTTGCCGATACCGAGACCGTCCACTTCCTCGATTCGGGCGACTACAACCAATACGCCGTCTCGCGAACCGATGTGGCAACGGAATTGCAGTACATGACCGAGGATTTATCCGGCATGCTGGCACTCGTTTACAACGGGCAGTGCGTCGGCATCCAGTTACCAACAGCGGTCGACCTCACGATCACGGAATGCGACCCGGCCGTGAAAGGCAATTCGGCGACCTCGCGTTCCAAACCCGCGACGCTCGAAACGGGTGCCATCGTGCAAGTGCCCGAATACCTGAAGCAGGGCGAAAAGATTCGCGTCGACACCCGTAGCGGCGAGTTTCTCGCGCGGGCATAAGGCTTTCGGGCCACGGATTCAAATTCGCGCCGGTGTTGGGTCAAGCACTGGCCGACTTGGCGCTGGACGGAGCAACGAGGCTGCCGATTGGCTTTCTGTCGCTGTCGCGATTGGCGAATTGACGCAAACCGCTTGTTTTCCCGAAGATGACAGGGCGGCATTTCAAAAGCGCCTTGTTTTTTCGAAGATGTCACCTGGGCGTCGTCGTAAGTCGTTAAAGTTTCGAAGATGTCACAGAAAAACAGGGGAGCAGGAGTCGGGGGTCG
>JBGSUJ010000025.1:0-24798 GCA_041753435.1 Pirellulales bacterium
CAAGCGGACGTTCGAGATGATCTGTTTCTATTTGGTGGGCTGGGCGAGCTTGGAAGAATTGGAGCGGCACATCGAAAAACTCAACTCAGCGAAATAGCGTCTCCTGCGCGCTGCCGACGCCGCAGGCGATTGACGCTGCGCACTAGGCTCATTCGCACGCTCGCCCAACTCCATCCCGCCACCACCCACCGCCTCCACTACCACCAGCCGATTGCTGTCCTCAGCGTCCAACCACCTTCAAGCACACCACGTGCCGAACAGAATTGGGACGGGAGTGTTTGTCCCGCCTAAAGCAACTTTTCCGCTCCAGCAGCACAACGGCATTGCCCCAATGCCTTCATAGCACCTGGTACAGGAATGTAGAGCTGGTCAGTCCGGTTCAACGGCCAGTGTCACGGCGACGGCTTCTTCCCGATGAGGTCAAAGCTGTGTATGAGCATGGCCATAGGGCGATTACAGCCATCGCGTTGCGGCGGCGCACTGGAATCCAATTCTACTTGTATTCCAAAATATCACCAGGCTGGCACTCCAAAGCTTTGCAAACAGCGTCTAACGTTGATAGTCGGATCGCTTTGGCCTTGCCATTTTTCAACACAGAAATGTTTGCCATCGTGATGCCGACTTTGTCCGCGAGCTCCGTGACGCTCATCTTCCTTTTCGCCAACATGACGTCGATGTTAATGATGATGGCCATGCTGGTCTCGTTATACCGTTAGTTCGTTCTCGGATTTTAGATCCACGGCATTTTGCAGAATCCGTTCGAACATCGCCGCCGCAGTGGCGACGACGACCGAAGGGAAAATAACGAGGAAGCCCATCAGAATCGGGGCTCCAGGATTGTCATTGTCCCCCTTGTTCATCAACAAGATGAAGAGTTCCTCTACCACAACAAAGCCGATGATGGCTAGCGCGCAATACTTAATAGTCCGCAGAGCTTTCACGACTTCCGGTGAGAATACTTCATTTCGTCCGACATATCCCAACACCTTGATTGCCTGATAGAGTGCAATGAAGAACGGAATGGAGCCCGCATATACAAGCGCCAGAAATGGATCTTGGAAGTAGATTTCAAAGTTCGTGGCGTGCGCGTTTCGGCCCTCGATTTGAGGCTCCCACAGCAGGAGCGCAAGAGCGGCGACGCCGATGAGCACAATGACAATCTGAAGAAATATGGTTGAGCTTCTTTTCATAAAATGGTGCCCTTAATCGTTAATAGCTGCATCTTAACAAGTATTTATTGTTTGTCAATATGTATTTATCGTATAGCGGGTTGTGCCATCGTATTCGGGCCTGCCCATTCGTGGGATTCTAACTCTGCTTCGTTTTCGTCGGTCCCGCACCGTGCTTCCAGCAGCTTGCGAGCGCCGATGTCTATCGGCGCGAAGCCGAGGAGACCGATATTGGAGTTTGGAATTACAGAAGAAGGCGAAATTAAGGAGCGACCTGGGAGCGATCTGGGGGCCCTGAAGTGGACCCCATTGGCTGGACAGCCAACAGGGTTGATTAAGGTAGTGTTGCTGGCAGCGCGCCAGGAATTTCCAGCGACGAGCTTGGCTGGATGCGAAAACTGACTACCACGTCCTTCTCCGAGTCTCAGGGACAGGTCAGCCGGAAATCGTCGGATACCCGCTAGCTAGGGAAGCGGACTATTCTACAGCAACCAGAGCGCGCCTTGGCCGAGATACAGCGTCAGCGCGACGATATCGGTCATCGCCAATGTAATCGGACCGGCCGCCACTTTCGGATCGCGCTGCATCTTGTGTAGCAATAACGGCACCAAGATGCCAAACGTCGCGGCTAACATTACCGAGAGGGAAATGCTGGCGAAGATCGTCAGCGCCGCCGGCACACCAGCCCGCCACAGCCAAGCAAATAGCCCGACGAGCGCTCCACACGCCACCCCAAGCGCCAAGCCAAGCGGCATCTCACGCACCAAGTCGTGCGCAATTTCGCCCCATTCTGCCGGACGACCGTGTTGTTTTTGCAGCACCAGAGTAAGCGACTGAATGCTCACGCTTTCCGAAAGCGCGAGCACCACGGGAATGAAAACCGCCAAGATCAACACTTGGTCGAGCACTTCTTGGTAGAGGCTGCCGACCACCGCGCAGGCCAAGCCGCCCGCCACGTTGCACAGCAGCCAGGGAAAGCGTGTGGCAAAGAGCGAGAGCAGAGTCGCTTTGCGGACGTCGGCTACGTGGATGCCGATCAGTTGAAAAATCTCGTCGCTCTGTTCCTTGGCGTCGAGTTGCTGAATTTCGTCAGTGTATTCATCTACGTCGATCACGCCCAGGATCTTGCCGGCCCTGTCGGTAATCGGCAGGGCCAACAACCTATGCAGGATGAACATTTCGCAGGCGTCGAGCAGCGTGGCATCGCTCGAGAGCGTAATCACGTTACGGACCATGATCTCACGAATCGGCGTCAGCGACGGCGAGAGCAACAGTCGACGAGTGGGAACAACGCCTTGCAGTTTTCCTTCGACATCGACGACATAGATATAGACGATCCGGCTCTGCACCTGGCTGGCTTGAATGTCGGCCAAGGCCCTTTCGACGGTGGCGTAGGCCAGCACACGGGCGAAATCGCGCGAGGCATGGTCAAGGGCAAGATCTTTGAGCGAATCAGTGGCTGATTGGGTTTCAATAGCAGTCAATGCTGGACCTTCCTGGTGAGCAACTCATTTCGCCTGCACTGTGCCCCACTCTTGGCTTGCATAAGATTAGCGAAGTCGCCGACCGGAAGAAACCCGCTGCTGGCGATCCTAGATCCAGGATCACGGGGGGTTACCTCCCCGCCGATTGCAGGCGATTCAGCGTTGTCTTGCGGTACGCGGCGGGATATTGTCAGAGAGGGCCGCGCCTTGATACGAAGTCCCAACTTTACTGGAAATCACCGATGTCGATCAATGTTCTTACTGACGTCGTCTATCAAGCCCGTGCAGCGCTCGACGCCCACGTGGTCGAGACAGTCGCCTGGCACTTTCACGAGTCGACAGGCTGCCCGTTCTGGCTCGATTTTAAGAAAAAGCTAGCATTCGATCCCATCAGCGAGGTCCGCTCGTTTGACGACTTGCGGAAGTTCCCGCTGTTCGAGGACGAATGGCTCCGCGGCGGACCAGTGCGGCGCTGGGTTCCCCAAGGGCTGGCCGACAAGCCGGTTTATGTATTTGAGACGGGCGGCACAACGGGCGTCCCCAAAAGCCGTGTCGCCATCGAAGATTTCCGCACCGACTACTCGCTCTTCAGCAATACGCTGCCTGAGAAGTATTTTCCGCTGGGCTCGAATTGGTTGATGCTCGGCCCTTCTGGCCCACGACGCCTTCGGCTGGCAGTGGAACACTTGGCCCAACATCGTGGCGGCATTTGCTTCTGCATCGACCTCGATCCACGCTGGGTCATCAAGCTCATCAAAAAGGGCTGGCTGGAACATCTCGAAGCCTACAAGCAGCACTGCATCGACCAGGCCGTGACGATTCTCGGTGCCGGGCACGACATCAAGTGCATGTTCGGTACGCCGAAGTTG
This sequence comes from Pirellulales bacterium, assembly GCA_041753435.1. Taxonomy (GTDB): domain Bacteria; phylum Planctomycetota; class Planctomycetia; order Pirellulales; family Lacipirellulaceae; genus DASYDU01. Next base: position 3,523 of record JBGSUJ010000025.1, read on the forward strand.
ATCGAGGCGCTTTGCCTGGCGCTGGAGTCTAAAGGCAGCAGTTTGGCTGAGACGGGCATCACGGGCATATTCTCCGGCGGCACGGAGTTCACGCCGCAGTGGACGAGATTCTGTGTCGAGGAGCTCTTCGGCGGCCCGCCTGAACAAAGCGGCATCTACATGACGCCCACCTATGGCAACACACTGATGGGGCTGGCATGTTCGAAGCCAGTGACCGCCGCTGATGGCTATAAGATCAGTTACTATGCACCGCAGCCCCGGGCCGTGGTCGAGGTGGTCGACTTCGACGACACCGACCGCGTCGTCGGCTATGGCGAAACCGGCCGCGCAAAGCTCACCACGCTCACCAAGGAATTTTTCATGCCCGGCTTTCTCGAGCGCGACGAAGGAGAACGCGAGCCGCCCTGCGACTTGTATCCCTGGGACGGCATCAGCGGTACCCGGCCCTTCCGCCGCCTGGCCGAAGCGACCACGGTGGGTGTGTACTAGCAGATTGGAAAAGAGAGCACACATGATCAATCTGCCTGCCATCCGTTGGGGCGAAGCGTACCAATCGTTGGAAGCGGAGGAAATCGGCCACTTCCTCACCGGCGAGCCCGTTGTTCGCGTCGGCACAGTGGGTGCCGGCATCGTGAAGCGGGACGCACGCCACGCACGACGAGCACGTGAAGCATTACGCTCGATTCCGGCTGCTGAGCTCATTGATCGCTGCAAAAAAGCCGGTGAGTTATTCGTCGGCGGCACACTGCCCGTCGGCGATTCGCAGCAGTCACCAACCGACTTCATCGCCCACCAATCCGCGACGACCGGCATGCCGTTGGCTATGTGTCGGGCGAATCTCGAAAAGAATGCCTTCGTCCTGCAGAATATGGGCCGAATTCTCGATTGTCTCACGCGTGGATTGGATCTCGGCATTCTTGCACTCGGCTATGGCGAGGAGGGGCGCGGCGTCACCGTGAGTTATCAGGCACAAGCGGATGTGCTTGGCGCAGTGCTGCCTTCGAACTCGCCCGGAGTGCATACGCTGTGGTTGCCGGTCGTGCCACTTCAGATCGGCCTGATGCTCAAGCCAGGTTCGCAGGAACCCTGGACTCCCTTTCGCATCGCGGCTGCGTTCGTGGAAGCCGGCATTCCGCGCGAGGCGATCGCGATCTACCCGGGTGCGGGCGCTGAGATCGGCGGTGCGATTCTATTGGGCTGTCGCCGCAGCATGATTTTCGGCGGGCCACAAACGGTCGCCCAGTATGCAGGGAACCCAGGTGTGCAAGTGCATGGCCCCGGATTCAGCAAGATTCTGCTAGGCGACGACATGGTCGACCGCTGGCCCGACTACCTCGACATGATGATCGACAGTGTCTACCGCAACGGTGGCCGAAGCTGCATCAACTGCTCGAGCATCTACGCCTCGCGTCATACGCGCGAGATCGCCCGGGCCATTGCCGAGCGGTTGGGGCCCATCGACGTCCTGCCGCCGGAGGATCCAATGGCAGGGCTCGCAGCCTTCACGATCGAAGGTGCTGCCACAGCGATTTGGCAGGCGCTCGAACACGATCTGGCGGACAAACACACCCAGCATGTTACCGCTGACTATGGCCCGCGGCTGGTCGAGCTCGAGCGTTGTGCCTACCTGCGGCCAGTCGTTGCCCACTGCGATTCGCCCGCTGCACCGGCCGCCAATAAAGAGTACATGTTCCCGGCCGTGAGCGTGGTCGCTTGCCCGCAATCGGCTATGCTTGAAACAATCGGCCCGACGCTGGTTGCCACCGCGATCACGGGTGACGAAGCTTTCCGTCAGCAGTTGATCGCGGCCACGCAGATTGACCGGCTCAATCTCGGGCCACTTTCCACGCCGCAAGTTGATTGGCTCCAACCGCACGAAGGCAACTTGTTCGAGTTTCTGTATCGCAATCGCGCGCTGCAGACCACCCCCGCCCGATGATCTCCCGCCCCATTGCCATGTCGCCGTTCGACTTTCAACTGCCGACGAGGATCGTCTTTGGGACAGGAACATTGTCCGAGCTAGGACCGATAGCAGCTGCCTTAAGTGCGAAGCGTGCACTCGTGGTGAGCGACCCAGGCATCGTCGCGGCGGGGCACACGCCGCGCGGCATCGCATCGCTCGAAACGGCCGGTCTCACAGTCGCCCTGTTCGATGAGGTCCAAGAAAATCCGACCACCGCGCATGTGGATACAGGATTGAAGTTTGCGAAAGAGTGTCAGCCCGATTTGATCGTCGGTCTCGGCGGTGGCAGCTCGATGGATTGTGCGAAAGGCATCAACTTCCTCTATTCCTGCGGCGGGCGGATGCAGGACTATTGGGGCCAGGGCAAGGCGACCGGTCCGTTACTTCCTATGATCGCCCTGCCCACCACTGCCGGCACCGGCAGCGAAACACAATCGTACGCGCTGATCGCTGACGCCGAGACCCATGTTAAAATGGCCTGCGGCGATAAGCGCGCTGCGTTCCGCGTGGCGATTCTCGATCCAGAATTGACGCTCACGCAGCCACAACGCGTAACCGCACTCACCGGCATCGACGCGATTTCGCATGCACTGGAAACTTATGTCTCCAAGCGCCGCAACGCGATCTCGCTCGTGTTCAGTCGCGAGGCATGGCGGCATCTATCGACTAACTTTGGCCGCGTGCTGACCGAGCCATCCAATCTTACCGCGCGTGCCGAAATGCAATTCGGCGCGTGCTTGGCCGGGTTGGCCATTGAAAATTCAATGCTCGGCGCGACTCATGCCGTGGCCAATCCGCTGACAGCAAACTTTGGCATTGTCCATGGTGAGGCGATCGCGCTCATGCTGCCCCACGTGATCCGTCACAATGGCCAGAAAGTGGGGAATTGGTACGCTGAACTCGTCGATAGTCAGGCAGACTTGTTCGGTATTCACACGAGCCAGGACGCGGCTGATGCATTGGCCGAGTTTGTTGCTGGCCTGGCTCGACAGGCCGGGCTGGCTGGCACGCTCGCCCAACATGGCGTACTATCAAAGAACCTGCCCGTCCTGGCCGCCGCCGCCGCAGAACAATGGACCGGCACCTTCAACCCGGTGCCGATGACCCTCAGCGACTTCCAGAATCTCTACGAAGCAGCACTGTAGAGCCGTTATCGCCATGTTCAATTTCCGCTGCCGACAGATTGTCATTGCAATTGCCTTGATGGCGACTGCCCTGCCCGCTCTCGCTAACGATTGGCCGCTCGTCCGGCGCGACACATTGGGCTCCGGCGTGGCCGAGAGTTCACTTCCGAAAAAGCTGGAAGTCCTCTGGACCTACCAGGCAGGCGGGGACGCCGGCTTCGAGGCGACTGCCATCGTCGACGCCGGCATCGTCTACGTGGGCGACAACGTCGGCACATTCCACGCCGTTTTGCTCGATGACGGCCAAGGCATCTGGAAAAAGACCTTCGACAACACCGCGTTCCTCGCCGGTGCAGCGTTCGATGAAGGCTCGCTTTACGTCGGCGACTCCAACGGAACTGTTCGCGCGCTGTCTAACGAGGATGGCCACGAAATTTGGACTGCCGAGATGGAAGCCGAGGTTTATGCCGGGCCCACTGTGAGCAGCGAGAACGTGCTCGTCACTTGTGAATCTGGTTCGCTGGCATGCTTCAATGAAGCCACCGGCGAGAAACGTTGGGAGTTCAAAATTGAAGCGCCGCTGCGCTGTTCGCCGACCATTGTCGGCGGTCAGCTGTTGGTTGCTGGGTGCGACAGCCAACTTCATTTCATCGACGTCACTACCGGCAAAGACACCAATACAGTCGCCATCGACGCTCCAACCGGTGCCACGGCCGCGGTTCGTGGTGATCGTGCCTACTTTGGCACTGAGGGCGGGTCGTTCTACGCGATCGACGTACCCCAGGGCGGAACCGCCCCCACGGTTGCGTGGACGTTTCGCGACCCCGAACGCGGCCAACCAATCCGTTCCGCCGCCGCCGTGACCGACCAGCTTGTGGTTTACGGTGCCCAAGGAAAAGCCGTCTACGCCCTCAATCCCACCAGCGGCGAGATAGCATGGAAGCTGCCAACTCGCAGCCGCGTCGACAGCTCCCCGGTGATTGCCGCAAATCAGGTGGTCGCGGCCACCGATCGCGGCGTGCTGTACGTGCTCGACGCTGCGACGGGTGCGATCGATTGGCAGTTCGACGCCGGCGGCAATTTTTCTGCATCCCCAGTGGTTGTCGACGGCAAGATCATCATCGGCAACAGCGATGGCTCGCTGTACTGCTTTGGCGCGAAAGACGATTCACCCGAGAAAACGGAGCCGTGACAGCGGAACAGTGAGCACCAGCAGCACCAAAACTGAAGTCGGTAGTTACTTCATCAGTAACTACCCACCTTTCTCGGCCTGGAAGGCGGACTGGGTAGAGGCGGTCCGCGCGGCAATGAACGCGCCGCCAGCCGAGGTGCCACTCGGGCTCTATCTGCATATACCGTTCTGCCGCAAGCGTTGCAAGTTTTGTTACTTCAAAGTGTTCACCGACAAAAATTCGAGCGAAGTCGAACGCTATCTCGCAGCCTTGACGCGAGAAATTGAGTTGGTGAGCCAACTTCCGGTGATGGGTGGGCGGCCCTTTAGATTCGTGTATTTCGGCGGCGGCACCCCCTCGTTTCTTAGCTCGCGCCAACTCGAGCGGCTCGTCGACCGTCTGCGGGCCAATGTTTCCTGGGATGCGGCCGAGGAAGTCACGTTCGAGTGCGAGCCCGGCACGCTTTCGGAAGCCAAAGTGAAAACGCTCCGCGAGATTGGCATCACCCGGCTCAGTCTCGGGGTTGAACACTTCGATAACGACATCCTCCGCGAGAATGGCCGGGCTCACGAATCGCCGGAAATCTATCGCGCCTGGCCGTGGATCACCGCCGTCGGCTTTGCCAACACAAACATCGACCTCATCGCCGGCATGGTCGGCGACACAACCGAGAAATGGCGTGAGGCGGTTCGCAAGGCGATCGAGCTCGAGCCCGACAGCGTCACGATCTACCAGATGGAATTACCGTTCAACACCGTGTACTCGAAGGACATTTTGGGTGGCATCCTTGAAACACCTGTGGCCGACTGGCCGACGAAACGCAGTTGGCTCGACTACGCATACGACGAGCTCGCCGCCGCCGGCTATAGCGTTTCCAGCGCCTACACGATGGTCAAACACCCAGAGCAAGTAAACTTCAGCTACCGCGATAATCTCTGGCGCGGCAGCGATCTCTTAGCCACCGGGATCGCCAGTTTCGGGCATATCTCCGGCGTCCACTATCAGAATCACCCCGAATGGGATCAGTACTGCGGCACGCTCGAAACGGGTGAATTACCGCTTCACCGGGCGCTTGCGACCACTCCCCACCAGCGGCTTGTGCGTGAGATGGTGCTGCAACTGAAGAAGGGTTATCTTGAGCTAAAGTATTTTCGCCACAAATTCGCCGCCGATATTTTGCAACGCTGGCAAGATGTGTGGTCCGAGTACGAACTTGAAGGGCTGTTGACGATCGACACCGACCGCGGCCAGATCGAGCTTACGCGACAAGGCCTGCTGCGGGTCGACTCACTGTTGCCCCCACTGTTTGAACCGATATTTCAAGGTGTGAGGTACACTTGACCTGGGCTCGCGTTACCATCCTCTGCTGTTGGCTCTTCGCGCTCTCCCGCGCCGCCGTTGCCCAAAACAGTGGCACATTTATTGATCGTGTGAGGACGACCGACCTCCGTGTTGTTTCCTATAATGTATTATGGGACTCGATTTTTCCCGAAATCAGTCCGACGCAGTCAGCAAAGTTTGCCCGTGTCGTCAATGCACTCAATCCCGATGTGCTTAATCTGCAAGAAATCGACAGCCCATTTGACACAACTACAACATTCACCGCGACAGACGTGCGAAACTTGATGAATTCGATCATGCCGCTGCCTGGTGGTGCGACTTGGCACACCCACAAAGGCAGCGACAACGTCATTGTCAGCAAATATCCGTTGACGGCGCAACGAACTGATACAAATCCCAGCACGGGCCGCGGCTTGGCGATGGCCCAAGTGGATTTGCCCGATGAAAGGTTCGCCACTGATTTCTACGTGATGAATAACCATTACAAATGCTGCGGCAATCCCGGAGGTCCCGAAGATGTGCAGCGGCAACGACACTCCGATGCACTGGTAAATTGGATGCACAACGCCCGCAACCCTGGTGGACAAATCACTTTGCCCACGGGTACGCCGATGGCTGTAGTTGGCGACCTGAATATGGTGGGCAGCCTCGATTCACTCAACACGCTGCTGACAGGCAACATTTTCGACGAGGTTACCTTCGGCACCGATTCGCCGCCCGATTGGGACGGCAGCGGACTCGCCGACGCCCATCCCTTCCATAATGGGAACGGCCCGGCCGACTTCACTTGGTGGGACGGAGGCAATACTTTTGATCCCGGCCGACTCGACTTCATCCTGTACACAGACAGTGTGGCCACGGCGACAAACAAATTCATCCTCAATACCGTGTCAATGTCAGCGGTTGAGCGAACTGCGACCGGACTACAACTATTCGACGTCACGAAAAGCACCGACCCCGACGACTTCGACCATTTGCCGCTGGCCGTCGACTTTCGTCTCGCTTCTTCGCAATTACCGGGCGACTACAATTACGACGGATCGATCGACGCGTTGGATTACCAGGTGTGGAAATCCGCGGTCGGCTCGAACCTTGGCGATGCCGACGGCAATGGCAACAACATTGTCGATGCGGCAGACTACACGATTTGGCGAGATAATCTCACAGGAAGCAGCGGAGCGAGCTCCTTTTCCGTTCCTGAGCCGTCGTCCGTTTTACTCGTGTTGGCGGGTATTGTTTTCGCAAGCCGCGACATGAGAATCGGCCATCGACGTGGACGCACTTTGCGTTCAAACCAACGAGGAGCATTTTCATGAACAAACAAGAAATGATTGACGCCCTAAATCAAGACTTGGCCGGCGAACTGGGCGCGATCATTCAGTACATCACCTATGCCGCCAAAGTGACAGGACCCTATCGGCCCCAGCTCTCGCAGTTTTTTCTGACCGAAGTGGCTGACGAACAATTGCATGCGCAATTCCTAGCGAACAAGATTTGCGCACTAGGTGGCGAGCCAACCACCTCGCCCCGCCCTGTGCCACCGGCCAAGACCAACAAGCAAATGGTCGAGGCCGTGCTTGAAGCCGAGCTGAAGGCGGGAGTCGACTACACCAACCGAGCAAAGCAAGCAGAAGAATTCGGCGACAAAGGGCTCGTAGTTCAACTTGAAGACATCGTCCGCGACGAAACCGGCCACGCCGAAGAAACTGAGCGGCTGTTGCGCGACTGGCCGCTCTAAGCGTACTAACTTGTTCAGTAACAATCGTCACACATCGCTTGCGGTATAGCACTATCTCCACGGATAGAGAAAGCACGTTAGCCCCGCCGCCGCACTTGCCGCCAACGTCGTAAGCACGCCGACGTGGAAGCGAAACATCGCCACCATCGCGGCGCCAGCGATTAGCACCGCGACGGGGTCTACTGTGGACCAAACCGGCACCTGAAGCCGAATGCCGGCCACGCGATTCTCGGTAACTGTGCCAAACATCGTATGCAGGGCGAACCAGATCGACAGATTGAAGATCACTCCGACCACTGCGGCGGTGATCGTCGAAAGTGCCGCGTTAAGCGATTGGCGGCCGCGCAAGTATTCGATGTAGGGTGCCCCGAGGAATATCCACAAGAAACACGGCGCGCAGGTAACCCAGGTGGTGATCACCGATCCCACGATGCCAGCCCATAGCGGCGAGAGAGGCGCCGGATCGCGGTAAGCTCCCAGGAAGCCGACGAACTGCACCACTTGAATCAGTGGCCCGGGCGTCGTCTCCGCCATGCCGAGGCCATCGAGCATCTCGCCCGGCTCAAGCCAATGGTATGTGTCAACGCACTCTTGGCCGATGTAGGCGAGCACTGAATAGGCGCCGCCAAACGTCACCACGGCCGATTTGCTGAAGAACAGCGCCTCTTGCGTAAAAATGCTCTCACGTCCGGCGATCGACCAGAGCGCGGCAATCGGCGTCATCCAAATCGCTAACCAGACCGCTGCCACGCGAAGGGTTCGACCTACCGACGGTCGTACAACCGAGGCCATATCGTCTGATATCGCGTGCTGAAGTATCGCTTCGCCCTCCTTCGGCACACGCGGCTTGATGACCACAAACGCTTCCGACCAAAGCCGGCCTCCAAAATATCCGATCACACCTGCCGTCAGCACGATCAAGGGAAATGGCACTTCGAAAAAGAAAATTGCCACGAACGCCATCGCTGCCACCAACACCATCACGCGATTCTTGAGCGACCGCTTGCCAATCCGAACGACTGCCTCGACCACGATCGCCACCACCGCCGGCTTGAGGCCGTAGAAAATGCCCCCTACGATCGTCAACTCGCGATAGCTCGCATAGAACATGCTCAGCAGCAGGATGCTGATGAACCCCGGCAGCACAAATAACAACCCGGCCATCAGTCCGCCGGCCGTACGATGCAACAGCCAGCCAATATAGGTGGCCAGCTGCTGCGCTTCGGGTCCGGGCAGCAGCATGCAGTAGTTGAGCGCATGCAGAAAGCGGTTCTCGCTCACCCAACGCTTTTCTTCGACCAAGATGCGATGCATCACCGCGATCTGCCCCGCTGGCCCGCCAAAGCTCAGGGCCGCCACGCGACACCAAATCAAAAAAGCTGCGCGAAACGTGGGACGCCTTGGGAGCTCCTCGTGCATCTGGGTACCAATGTGATTGACGGTAATTAAAGCTATACACCGCGCGCTTCGTAGGTCCGCAGAGGTTGGCAGCCGTTCGACGTGCACTCTGTGCCGCTACCGGCATTAGCCAACGCGATCTCGTAGAGTTGCTGCCCGTGGACCGTCGGATATTGGCCTGTGAGACATGCCCGGCAAAGTTCGTCTGGAGGGCGATCGACTGCCTTGGCGATCGACTCAATTGGCAAATATCGGAGCGATTCGGCCCCAAGTTCTTCCGCCATTTCTGCAAACGACTTTTCGATCGGCTGCTCGGCTCGAATGTATTTCGGCGCAAACAACTCCGCAATCGTCGACATGTCGATGCCATAGAAACAGGGCGCCACGATGGGTGGGCAGGCCACACGCACATGGATCTCGCGTGCCTTGCCCACTTCTCGAATCCGCGAGATCAACACCCGCATCGTAGTCGAACGCACAATCGAGTCTTCCACCAGCAGTACCCGCTTGCCGTCAAGCACTTCGCGCAGGGGTGTATACTTCGACTGGGCCTTGCTCATCCGGCTGTCGCCCCCCTCAATGAACGTGCGACCTGAATAGCGGTTGCGAATTAATCCTTCGACGCTGGGCACACCTAGTTTGTAGGCCATCGCATCGGCGGCACACTTGCTGGTATCTGGTACGGGCACCACCACCGTGTTGCCATCAATGGGAATCGTCTCCAGCCGGGCCAGTTCTTCGCCGAGTGCTTTCCGCGATAGATACACGCTGCGGCCGTCCATCGTACTGGCAACATTGGCAAAGTAGATCCACTCGAAGAAACAATGCGCCCGCTGCCGACTTTCGGCAAATCGCTCCAACCGGAATTCTTTACCATCAACGTAAATCATTTCGCCAGGCTCAAGCGATCGAATATTGCGATTCGAAAAACCGAGGTTCAACAGGGCAACACTCTCGCTTGCCGCGGCTAACAACGAACCTTCAATCGCATACGACAATGGTCGTAAGCCCAGCGGATCGCGGGCAATCACCATTTCGCCCAGCGCATCAAGCAATGCCAGACAATAGGCCCCGTCAAACCGCTGGGCCACATTGTGCATCACTTCCACGAGCGGCGGGCGACGATCGCCGGAGAGCTCGCGGCTAATCTCGTGCATGATGACTTCCGTATCGGTAGCCCGCGAGAGATGGTGATCGTCGTCCGCCAGTATCTTATCACGCAATTCTGCGTAATTTGCCAGTTGCCCGTTGAAGCCGAAACTGAACCACTTGTGCTTCTGCAGATGATGCCGCTCGAAGGGCTGGGCATAACTCAAATCGTCCTTACCGCATGTCGCGTAGCGGACATGACCAATAGCCGCTCGACCTGAATAATGCGCCAGAATATTCTCCGCCTTACCTCGGTGGCTCAAGCGAAACACCTCGCTGACACTACCCAACCCACGATAGGTTTCGAGTAGTTGCTGGCGATTCGGGTTGTAGCTGGTCATCCCGGCCGAAAGCTGGCCGCGATTTTGTATATCCAGCAACATCCGCGGAATGAGCCGCGTTGCCTCATCAGGACCCTGCTGAGGGCATAAAGCACTAACACCTGCGCCAGGCAGGTGATAAATCGCGGCGATGCCGCACTCGTGGTGCAAGTCAGACATGGAGGCGTAGGACGTTGGTGGTGGGGGCGAGTTGCCTGTCCCACATTCTACGGCTTTGCCGCCCACCACTCAACGGCCCGCGAATTGGCCACACCAAGCCTCACATTGCTTCGCTCACTTCAAGTTCTATCAGCCCGCCGCCTTCGAGATCGAGCACACGCGCACGTGCATCTGCCACCCTCAACTCGAGCAACGCCAAATGTTCAGTGTGGGTCCGGACCAAGTTATTGCGCTCGTCGATCAGCAACCGGCGTCGTGTCTCGGCATTGGCGATGTACAGCTTCAAGTCGCGATAGGCAAGCGTTGGTTGCTGACCATAAGCAAACGAGTGGAACGGACCATAAGCGCGGAGCTGCTGCCGAAACGTACGGACTTCAGCGTCGGCCACGCTGATCGCCGCGTTGAGTTCGCGTCGTTCACGCTGATATTCCACTTGCCAGTAATGCCGGGCTTCGATTTTCGCCACCGCTAATGCCCGCCGCGCGGCGGCTAGCTCAGCCTGATAAGAGTCGCCCTGTGCCGAAACCATACCGCAGGAAGCCCACAAACTGGCGAGAGCAAGTACGAAAGTGAGTGAGTTGTAACGCATGGGGCAGACCTCTTCAGCGTGGGGACAAGTCGCGCCTCCGCATCAGCAGAGGCAGTCGCGCCGCAGTCAAGTGGGCGAGCGCTTCTTTGGGCGAGTGGCCTTCGACGCACTTTGGTATGCATCGCTGACCTCTAGTTTCCCAGCCTAATTGGCTCCCTTCCCGGCCGCAAATCCACGTTGTCAATTTGCAACATTCGGTTTTTTGGCCAAGCCAGCTACGGGCCTACGATCCTCAGGCATCTGGCGGCGGTCATTGAACCGACAGCCACAATCGTCGCAATCCCCCTGCAAAGCTATGGCCTACCTGGAGCGGATCGAAACCGTTCGTTTACTACTGAGATGGCCAACGAAAGCTGATGCGGAGGAGATGTTCACACGCTACGCTTCTGATGCGAGGGTGAGTCGTTACTTGAGTTAGACCGTTCATCAGACGGTGGAAGAAACCAGCGAGTTCGTCCGTTGGAGTAACGAGCAACGCAAATCTGGCAGCATGTGCACTTGGCTAATTTATCCGCGCGGCGAAGGTTCGTTATTGGGTTCAATTGGGTTTAGCGTCAACCAGCATACCGTTCAGTTTGGCTACTGCTTAGCCCACGATGGCTGGGAAAACGGCTCTGCAACGGAGGTGTCGCGGGCCATGGTCGCAACGATTCTCGCTAACCCAACTATTTGGCGAATTCAAGCGAGGTGCCACGTGGATCATGCCATGTCGGTGCGCGTGCTGGAGAAAGCTGGCCTGAAACTGGAAGGCACTTGGCGGTGGTACAGCGTACTGCCAAATCTGACCGAGCAGCCGCAAGACTTGCTGCTCTACGCCCGCATCCGCAACCACTGATGGCTAGCGCGGTTTGTGTGGCAGAATTACGTCCTCGGCTGGCTCCGGCTGCTCGACCAGGTCGACCAACTCGTGGATGTTGCCCGTTACGGCAGCACTTTCGAAACGCCCATCGGCGGGATGGATCACCATCGACACGCCGTGCGTAGGCACCAGCATCGTCGATTCAATATGGGCACTGACGTTTGTACCCTCCACCAAGGACAGTCGAAACCGGGTCAGAATCCGTTCGAGCGCCACCCGCATGATCTCCAGCGCCAACGGGCCTCCGATGCACATTCGCGCACCCGCACCAAACGGATGGTATGCGTAGGGCGACGGCCGCAACGTAAGCCAGCGATCCGGCAAGAAATGATTCGGGTTGGCATAAATGTCCGGCAATCGGTGGGTCACCAGCGGCGTGAAGACGATCCCTGTGCCGCGCGGCAAGCGGTAAGGCCCTAAGTCGACCGCCTCGACATTAATCCGCTGCGAATAGGCCGACGCCGGCAACACCCGCATACTTTCCTTGATCACACGCTCTAGTAAGGAGAGTGATTCGTCGCCACCACCATGCCCGTCGGCATCGCCCCACGCCGCGCCCTCGGGCACCAGGTCGCCCGTCGGAATACTCTCCACGTCGCCACCACGCTGCAATTCGCCCCAAAGCTGTCTCATGACAGACGGATGCTCGGCCAACAGGAACAGCGTCCAACACAACGAATGCGCAGTCGTCATGTGTGCGGCCGAAAACAATACCGCCGCCTGGCCTACCAACTCTTCGTCGGACAGGCCCCCTTCCTCGTCATGCATGCGGACAAGGATCGAGAGTACGTCGCAGCCAAAATCCTGCGACTCACGCCGATGCCGTATCATCCGCATGATCTCAGCTTCCAGTTGCTCGGCGTATACCAGGAGCTCTTCGTACCGCTTGCTGAATGTTTCATTGGGCACTAACGCTCCGGCACCTAACTCGTCGTTCATCGACACCCACTCGGCAATCATATCGCCCAGCCGCAGCGCCAGTTCGGGTTCGTCGAGACCGAACAGGAGGGTACTAGTTACCTGCAACATGTACCGCCGCATTTCCTCGGCAATATCGCGCACTTCGCCCGGCTTCCACGTATCGAGCATGGCGTCGGTGAGCCGCTGGATCGTTTTCGTGTAGGTGGAAATCGCCCGGCGACTGAACGGTTCCTTCACCATCCGGCGATTGCGGCGGTGTTGTTGGCCGTTCATCGAGAGCAGGCCACCCGTAAGTCGCCGCTGGGCGGACTTTTTCGGACCGCGAATCGCAAAGAAACGTGCCTGGTAGCGGGTCGTATCGCTTAAGACCTGCTGGTTCAGCTCGGGGCTAAACAGAAAGGCGACCCGTTGGCCGCCGTCTTGTATCATCCCCAGCGGGCCGAACTCTGCGTGCAGACTAAGAATCTGGTGCAGCAAATCTCGAGAGAAATCACCTAAATTGACATGGGCGACCGGCGGCTCGAACCCCGTTGTGCAGGGAGCGGCCTCGTTCGAATTTTTGCTCTGACCAAGGGGAGGCATTTGCAATCGCCGGCAAAGTCAAACTTTGCCTGCTTGGCCACACGTCGGCCGAAACCTTGGCCAGACGGCAGCAATGGGAGCGGGGAGACCGGCATCTCCATACCAGCCAGCCATCCGAAGTTTCCCAAATATAGCACGCTATTCAAGCTATGCATTTTATCTATTCTCTCCCTGTCAATGCAAGATTGTCTCGGTGAATCACCTCGTCGTAAGGTCGCTGCCCCAAAATCTCGACAATCTGCTCTTTGGTATGCCCCGCGATTCTAAGGAGGTCATCCGACCCATAATTGATCAGCCCACGGGCTATTTCCGATCCATCCAGTCTGCAAAGGGCAACGACATCGCCTTTCTGAAAAATCCCCTCGATTGCCGAAACGCCTACCGCCAGTAGGCTGCGGCCTTGCTTTTCGATCGCCTTTTGAGCCCCAGCGTCGAGCAACAACTTTCCTGTTGGGTGAGCAGTCAGCCCAATCCAACGTTTCCGCGAGGCGACCGCCGGGCCCTGAGCCATAAAAAGCGTACCAACAGCCGCACCAGCTGCAATATCCATCAATACATTGGCTCTCCGGCCATTCGCGATAATCACATTCTCACCGGCGGATGTCGCCAACCGGGCCGCCTCCAGCTTGCTCGCCATGCCACCCCTGCTGAGATAGTTCGGCCCCAAATTGACCGCTGCCTGGATCTGAAAATTTCGAATGGCGTCATCGATGTTCTCCACCGTCGGAATGACCCGCGAATCCGGCCGGCTGGGATGCCTGTCATACAGCCCCTCCACATCCGAGAGCAGCACGAGCAACGGAGCACGGAGCAAGTTCGTAACCATGGCAGCCAGCCGATCGTTATCGCCGACACTTCGCTCCAACTCGTCGACGCGTACCGTGTCGTTCTCGTTGATAATCGGAATCGCCTGGTACTGGAACAGCGCCAGCAGCGTGTTACGCACATTAAGGTAGCGCATCCGATCGTTGAGATCGTCGGCCGTGAGCAGAATTTGGGCTGCATGCCGCCCGTGCGGTTCCAAGGCACGGTTATAGGCTTCGATCAAGCGACTTTGCCCGACCGCAGCGACTGCCTGTAAGTGACCTAAATCCGTTGGTCGACGCCGCAGCCCAAGCCTCCCGATGCCCGCTCCGACGGCGCCGCTCGATACTAGTACCACCTGCCGCTGGTCCTCAATCAACCACACGAGCTGTTCGGCAATACCTGTCACGCGGTCGTGGTCGAGCGTACCGTCCTCGTGCGTCAGCACTCGGGTTCCCACTTTCACCACGACTGTACGGGAAGTAGCCGCAACTTCTTGGCGAACCGGATCTAGCATAAGAGAGAGAAATTTCAGTAGAAGGAAATCGGCATTGGAGGCCCCGCTGAAGCAATCACCGCTGAAGCAATCGCCAGAGAGTGCCTCGCCTGCTATTTCTTACGACAATCAAACCGGTTCGAGCACTCGAATTGAGATCCCCTGCACCAAATCCTTAACAGTCCGACGATAGCGTACCATATGGGGTGCGTCCAAATGGGCTCGCAGGGCGTCCTCACTCTCCCATTTCTCGATGACGGTAACAACATCGTCTCGCACAGTCAGTTGATCTCCCACAGAAGTGGCTAAGTCGACTGCCGGGCCATACTCGATACAGCCCTTTTCGGCCCGAACATCGGGCACCAATTCAGCGAAAGCAGCCAAAAAATCTTCCCGCATTCCGGATGCCGTTTCAATCGTTGCAATCACATGGATCATGGCTAGCTGTTCCTTATGTTATTCCAGGCGAGAAACAACATGCCTGGCTCCAAAAAACCGTAAAACATGTCCAACGCAATACCATACAAGATACCCAAATGGGGCGGTAGGGTTGGCGGTCAGGTGAGAGCCTTCCAGTGACGGGGAAATCGCGAAAACTGGCACGACTCCGGCGCGAACCACCCCTCCCCAATCCGATCCATTTTCCGAATACCTGTACGAACGCTATTGACCATGTACGCACGTATATTATAGACTAAGGTTTGGCATCTCCGTGCCAACCACTTGTGGTCAATCGAATCAAAACCCCTGTCTGTTCGACAGCCAAAATTACTTACCCAGGAGGGCCGATCCATGTCCATAGCTCAACTTACCAGCCGCCAAAAAGAGGTGTTTGAGTTTGTTCGCGAACTAATTACGCATCGCGGTTACGGCCCGACGGTCCGCGAAATTGGCGACAATTTTGGCATTAGCTCCCCCAATGGCGTGATGTGCCATCTAAAGGCACTCGAAAAGAAGGGCTTAATCACCCGCGAGCCCAATATGTCGCGCGCGATTCAGATTAACGATGCCTATAAAGAGGAAACCGGCATGCCCCTCGTGGGTCAAATCGCCGCCGGCAATCTCTCAGAAGCCATCGAGCAAGGCGAGCGGTTTGAGTTCGAAGATTGGTTCCCAACTCGCAAGAACCAGTTCGCACTGCGAGTGAAAGGCGAGTCGATGATCGAAGCCCAGATTGCTGATGGCGATATCGTTATTTGCCGCAAGGCCCGCACCGCCCACCGAGGCGACATCGTCGTGGCCATCACCGACGATGGCGAGGCCACCCTCAAATATTGGTTCCCGGAAGCCAACCGAGTCCGCCTCCAACCAGCCAACTCCTCCATGAAGCCGATTTATTCCCGCACCGCCCAAGTTATCGGCATCGTCACGGGCGTAGTTCGCAAAGTGGTGTAAGGTTCTTTCAGGCTCACATTTTCCAGGCGAGGTCCGATCCTGGCGTGTTGCGGCACCCCGCCTACTGGTGTTCTGCCGGGAATTACGCTATCTTTACGGAAGTCTTGGAGCGACCTTTTCGCGTGTTCTCTGGTAGAGTCTGTTATGTCTGTCGTCAACTATTCCAAAGACGGCATCCTTACCATCTGCCTTACCGACGCACGGCTGACCGACGAATCCAAGCTTGAGCAACTTGGTAGCGACCTCCTCAAGCAACTCAACAGCACAACCGAAGAACGGGTAATCCTCGATTTTCGCAACGTGCAGTTCATGTCGTCGTCGATGCTCGGCAAGCTGGTGCAATTACAGAAGAAGTGCAAAGAGTTCAAGGTCCACCTCAAACTCGCGGCAATTTCTCCAGATATCCGGCAGGTCTTCAAGATTACGAAGCTCGACAAGCTCTTTGAGATCGAGGCAGACGAAGCCGCCGCCCGTAAAGCTTTTATGCGCCGCGGCTGGTTCGGCTAGCATATATCGCCTCCAGGCGAGCCTGCTTCAGCAGGCGGGCTATCCGCCCATCCGCCCAAGCATTTATGCTCTCCCATTGGGACGCCACTCGCACTTCGGTTATAATAGACGTAACAGGCCTCACCAATCGCCTCTCGTCTGCCGGTCGCCGACCTGCGACCCCGCGAGTTTTCCCATGCGCGACCATTTGCTTCTCTACATCAACGGTCGACGACAGAAAGTCTCTGGCAGCGAAGCTTTTTTCAGCCTCAGCGATTTTCTGCGATCAAGGCTGGCACTTTGCGGAACAAAGGTCGTTTGCTCCGAAGGCGATTGCGGCTCCTGCACCGTGCTCATCGGTCGTCCGGGCAACGGCCGCTTCGATTACCGTCCGGTTGATTCTTGCATCCAATGGATGTTCCAACTCGACGGCACCCACATCGTCACCGTCGAAGGCCTCGTGGACGGCTCTGGCGAACTGACGCCAATTCAGGAAACGATGATCCAGTGCCACGGCTCGCAATGCGGATTCTGTACGCCAGGATTCGTCGTCGCCATGACTGGACTACTCGAGGAGAACGAATCGCCTAGCAAGGAAGCCTGGCGGCTCGGTCTCACTGGCAACCTGTGTCGCTGCACTGGTTATGTTTCGATCGTCGAAGCGGGTCGATCTTTGAACTCCACAGCAATCACGCGGCTCAACGACTTATACCCAGCCGAGGCAATGCTCGGCGATCTTAGGGCGGCGGCCGACGAATCGGTCCAGATCCAGGTCCATCATAATAGCCGCGTCCGCCGATTGTTCAGCCCGACATCGCTCGACGACGCCCTCGCCATGTTGAGGAACTATCCCACCGCCAAAGTCGTCGCTGGTGCCACCGATGTCGGCGTACAGCTCAACAAGGGAATCATCGACCCTGAGCTGATTCTCGACCTCAATCGCGTAAATGAATTGATGGGCGCAGCGATCGAATCGAGCGCGAGCGGCGATGCCATCGTCGCCGGTGCCCGCACCTCCTGGACCGAGCTGGAATCCATCGCCCGCGACAGGCTGCCAGAGTTTCAGCAAATCGTCGCCATCTTCGGCTCGCCGCAGATTCGCCACGTGGGCACGATCGGCGGCAATATCATCAACGCGTCGCCAATTGCCGACTCGCTCCCATTACTCATGATCATGGAAGCGGAATTGGAGTTAGCGAATGCCACCTGCGTGCGTACTGTTCCGATCACAAGTTTCTACCGCGGCTACAAACAATTCGACCTCCGGCCTGGTGAGTTATTGACGAGAGTTCGTATTCCACTACCCAAACCAGAAGATCTAACCCAACTCGTAAAAGTATCGCGCCGCCGCGACCTCGATATTTCTACATTCACTGCCGCCATTTGGATGCGCATCGACGACGGCAAAATTGCCGATGCTCGCATCGCCATTGGTGGCTGCGGCCCAACCGTCCTGCGCGTCGCCCAAACCGAAGAGTTCCTCCGGGGACAGCCGTTTGACGAGGCTACGATGCATGCCGCTGGCGACGTGGTTGTCGGTGAAATCTCGCCGATTAGCGATGTCCGCGGCAGCGCCGATTTTCGCTACCAACTCGCCCGCAATGTTCTTGTGAAGTTCTATCTCGAACAGTCTCTCGCAGCCGTTTAAGTTTTCCCATGACAAGCATCGGCAAAATCATTCCGCACGATTCGGCCACTGGTCACGTAACCGGCGCGGCCCCGTACCTCGACGACCTGCCGCTGCGGTCCGATGAGTTGCTGGTAGGATTTGTCGGCAGCCCCATCGCCGCTGGTACGATCGACTCGCTCGATCTCGCAGCGGCAAGCTCAATCGCCAACGTTGTCGGCATTTACACGGCCGCAGATATCCCGGGCGAGAAGCACTTCGGCCCGCTCTTGAAGGACGAACCAGTGCTCGCCGACAGTGAACTGCTCTACGTCGGCCAGCCCGTAGTTCTGATTGCTGCTGAGACGCGCGAAGCCCTTCGTGCCGCGAAAAAAGCCATCCAGATCAGCACTGCGCCGACCGAACCAATCCTCTCGATCGAGCGAGCCATCGAATTAGAACGCTTCATTGGCCCTCCTCGGCGGATCGCTCGGGGCGATGCCACCAATGCCATTCAATCGGCTCCGCACTGGCTCAGCGGTATCCTTCACATCGGTGGTCAAGAGCAGTTCTACTTGGAATCTCAGGCCGCCATCGCATACCCGGGAGAACAAGGTCAGTTGGTCGTCTATTCATCAACGCAGAACACCACGGAGATTCAGGTTGTTGTGGCAGAGCTACTCGGCTTGGGCCAACACCAGGTTGTCTGCGTCTGCAAGCGGATGGGTGGCGCATTTGGTGGCAAAGAAACGCAAGCCGCCCTTCCTGCAATGATGGCCGCACTCGTCGCCCACAAAACTGGCCGGGCCGCACGCCTCATCTACAACAAAGACGAAGACATGTGCTCCACCGGCAAGCGGCACGCTTACCGCAATGAATGGAAAGTTGGGTTCGATCGTAGCGGCCGCATCTTGGGACTTTCAACGCAATTTTACTCTGACGGCGGCATTTCAGCCGACCTTTCACTGGCGGTGATGGAGCGGACCATGCTCCATGCCGAAAATGCTTACTACATTCCGGACATCGATATCCGCGGCCGCGTTTGCTTTACAAACCACCCCTCCAACACAGCCTTCCGCGGCTTCGGCGGCCCACAAGCTCTGGTAGCCATTGAAAATATCCTGAGCGAGATCGCACGCGAATTGGACCTCGACCCGCTGGAAGTGCAACGGCTCAATCTCTATGACAAGGGCCAGCAGAATGTCACGCCCTATGGCCAAATATTCGCCCGCAACCATCTGCCGGAAATTGTCGATACGCTGGTTAAATCGTCCGACTACACAAACCGCCGCCAAGCGATTGAAGCCGCCAACGCCACCGACCGCTTGCGGCTGCGCGGCATCGCGCTCTCGCCCGTAAAATTTGGCATCTCTTTCACCACCCGTTTTCTGAATCAAGCCAGCGCCATCGTCAACATCTACACCGATGGCACAATCCAAGTCTCGACAGGCGGCACCGAGATGGGCCAGGGCCTCAATACCAAAATCCGTCAACTCGTGGCTGACGAGTTTGGCATCGCCTGGGACAGGGTCCTGGTGATGCCAACCTCTACAGAAAAAAACGCCAATACCTCGCCGACCGCCGCCTCCGCTGGCACCGACCTCAATGGTGCCGCCGCCGTCGCCGCCTGTCGCCAAATCAAAGCTCGGCTGGCTGCCTTTGCTGCTCGGCGGTTTGCCAATCCCGAGCTCGGGCTGGCCGAATCGCCAGACGATATCGTCTTCGCAAACGGCTTTGTCTACGACCGCCGCAACCCCGATCAGCGCTGCGACTTCGGCGAACTCGCCGCCGCCGCACGTTGCAACCGCGTCGATCTCGGCGCTCACGGCTTCTATGCCACGCCCGGCGTCGACTACAATCGCGACACCGGCCGCGGCAATCCGTTCTTGTACTACTCGCAAGGTGCCGCCGTCGCCGAAGTCGATATCGACCGCTTCACGGGCGATCTCTCTGTTAAGCAAGTCGACCTGTTGATCGATATCGGCCGCTCGATCAATCCGGGCGTCGATCGCGGCCAAGTAATCGGCGGCTTCATCCAGGGTATGGGCTGGTTCACGGCGGAGTGCCTAGTCTACAACGATCGCGGCGAGTTATTGAGTCATTCGCCCACCACCTACAAGATACCGGCCATTACCGACGTGCCACGAGTCTTTAACTGCCAATTCTTCCCCAATGACGACAACGCCGAAACAGTGGCCCGCAGCAAAGCCGTCGGTGAGCCACCGCTGATGCACGCCACCTGCGTGTGGACGGCGGTGAAACACGCCTTGCGCTGCGTTGCGCCCGATCGCTGCAGCAACCTGCGACTACCGGCCACCGGCGAAGAAATCCTCCGCTGCCTCACTGCCCTCAGTCCTACGCCAACAACTCGCCGATCAATCGCAAACCCCTCTCCCAACAGCAATGGCACTCCCCTAGCGTCTCCCCGACACCTAGCCTCCGAACCCTGACTTCTTCTCCGATGCCCACACCGCACGGCTTCATCGAAAAATTAGCCGAGCTCTCCCGGAGCGGTGGGCCCTTCGTGTCGGTGACGATGGTCGACGCCGTCGGCAGCACGCCGCAAGACGCCGGTACGAAAATGCTCGTGGATCCAAGCGGCCTACTATTCGGCACCGTTGGCGGCGGCCGCGTTGAGAATCAAGCCATCCAGTTTGCCCAGCGAATGCTTGTCGATCATGAGGCTGCCGCCACGCAGTTCGTCGAGTGGAACCTGCAACGCGATGTCGGCATGACCTGCGGCGGGACAGTGAAGTTGTACTTCGAGGCGCACAACCATCGCACGTGGCGAATTGTCGTCTTCGGTGCAGGCCACGTGGCCCAATCGCTCGTTCGATGTTTGCTGGAGCTGGAATGCCAGATCGTCTGCATCGATCCGCGGCCCGATTGGCTCGCCAAGTTGCCGCACTCCGGCAAGCTCACCAAGCTCCCAACCGACGACATGCCGGCTCAAGTTGCGCAGCTCTCTGACAACGATTTCGTCGTCTCGATGACCATGGGGCACCGCACCGACCGGCCGATTCTCGAAGAAATCTTCCGCCAGGGCAAGCATCCGGCCTACCTCGGCGTCATCGGCAGCGCCGCCAAACGCAAAGTGCTCCTCCGCGAGCTGTTCGAGGCCGGCATCGCGCCGGGCCAGGCCGACCATTTCCG
>JBGSUJ010000026.1:0-4884 GCA_041753435.1 Pirellulales bacterium
CCTCTTTCTGGTGCCAGATGGGGCGGCTGCTCAAGTCGCTCTTGGGAATGCGAAAGGCAGTCTCGACTTCCGTCCATTGGCTGTAGGCCCGCCACAAGTCTTCGTCGCTCCAGCCGCTGACGTTGCTCCGCAGCAGGTAACAGCCTTCGCTCAAGGCCGTCCAGTCCGCCACGGTCGACGATCCAGATACGGGTCGGTCTTTCCATAACGGGCCTCCCTGGTGGCCACGATTTCCTGGAGCGTGGTACTGTCGTGACGGTTGCCGGTAAACACTTCATCGCCCAGCGGCAGGCCGCCGCGTGAGACCACCAAGCCGATGCACACCTGTTTGCAGTCGGTCCGCTGGTCGCGGGAATAGCCGTCTTGGGCCAGCGGGTTGCCCGCCGCCAAACCTTCGAAGTACGTACTCGTGACGTCGTACAGCAACAGGTCGTATTCCAGGTCGAAGAGTTTTCCCAGCCGGTCCTTGAGGAACGTCTGCGATTCGGCTTTGTGGGGCAGCAGTCGGTCCAGCCCGCGGTCCAGGCTCAGTCCGATACGACTCGACGAGCGCCCAGTACGCGTGGTGTTTCCCATCTTTGTCACGAAAGCACGGGCGAACCAACAGGCCCCCGAGGCTACCGAGCGAATTCCCACCGCCAAGTCCAAAGGTCTTCACGACACGGCGATCTCGGCCACCGACCTCGGACCGCCTGCCATCGCCAAACGACTGGCAGCGAAAACTACGAAAAAGAATCTCAGAAAAAACACGACAACAAACGTCGTGGGGGAAGTTGGGCTACATTCAGCAAGCGAATGCAGAACGGAAGCTGGTCCTGGTCGACTGTGACCGACAAGACGAATCCTAAGACCACTGGCAAGCCGCGTTATCTTGCTGACGGGAAAACCTGCGTGCTGCCGGTCAGGCTTGAGCCAAACCACACCTACGGATTCTGGCTAAACTCGCAGAAATTCGGCAACTTCAAGGATCGCCAGGGTCGCTCAGCTGTGCCCTACTTACTGGTGTTCCAGACGCGGAAGGCCGGTGAAGGAGCGTCCGCTCCATGATTGGCTTGCGGATGCTCACCGCTCGGCGTTCACCAAGAGACCGATGATTTCGATCGCCGCGAAGATCTTATGTGGCGGCTGTACTTTTTGGTGGCGGAGCGACTCCCAGACACCTTGCGCGTGGCGCAAGTACTGGCGGCGAGTTTCTTCGATTGTGTCGGAACCCAAATCATCCAATGCCTGCTGCCAGGCCGATCCCGATTCCTGGAGCGCTCCCGGGTCGCCGTCGATCGCTGCAAACATCAAATCGTCCAGCGCTTCCAGCCGCGCAATCACATCGGGCCGCGTTTCCTCACGCGACCAGTTTTTGGGCCCGGACGGACTGGGATCAGGCCGATCGATTGATCGGTTCCCCTGCCAGGTAGACAACGTGTCTCGCTGAAAGCCCATGCCTGATGTTCCTAACCCATTTCTGTAACCAACCATCCGAATGGCTCGACGATTCCATGCGGCTCGATTCGTAGCGGCACCAATTGCGGCGAACCATACAAATCGCGGTGAGCGGTTGCGCCGGCCACCGAGCAGCTAAACACTTGATGCCGTGGGAATCGCGACTGGCAACTACCTAACAGCGTGCCTGCATGCGCCTCGGCAAATTCATGGGGGTCTTCGATGGAGCCATCGCATTTGTCGGCTTTCGTCAGCACCAGCGCGAGTGGACGACGTTCGCTTGTGCGGAGCCGGCGGTTGTGCAATTGCTCCTCGCGCAAATCGCCGAGAAGCGTGAGCAGTTTGAGCGTAACAAAATCATGTTCGTGATCGCCATCTTTAAGTCGTTCGGCGTCGGCCAGCACGATCACGCCCGCACAGTGGGCCAACAGGGCCTGGATTGCTGGATAGCGGCCGGCGTGTGCGGTTTCTTCGGCGAAGGCATCACCCGCTATGTCAGCAAATACGACCTCGATCGGCTTCCGCCGTCGTCGACAATGAAACTGACAATGCACCCAGTGCCAATGTTCGGGGTCGTGGGCCGTTTTTTCGGGGAACCAACCGGTAGAAAGTGCGGTGGCAGTCGTTTGCTGGAGCGAAATCGACAATGGCCCGCGGGCTGTCATGTGGGGCAGGCCTACCTGACGGGTCAAGATATCCATCAGCATGCCGAGGTAGGTCGTTTTACCCGCCCCGCTGGCTCCGAGAACCGCGATAATCCGCGGCGCATGTTTGAGATTCTCGGATTGATGCGCGAGCGCCATCGGCGCGCGGCAGAACCGGCAGCGAGTCGCCGATCGGCAATTCTCCTGCTGGCAGATCAAGCACTCAATCGGCGCGGCCTGTTGCGCGAGCAGATACGATTCCAACGGAATTTGTGCAAGGTGTGACATATTGCTGATCGAAGTAGAAGGGTCGATCCAAAGAATTACCTTGAGAAGACGCACGTCGTTTCGACGGCTGAAGTCTCAGCCGCTTGAACGATCGCTTGTTCGGATCCGTTACTTTGAGCATCACTGTCGTCGGCAACGTCCAATGTCGACATTGGCAGCGCCAAGCGAAATCCAATGTTGTGGCGGCGGGCGAGCGGGTGCTCTCCGCTTTCATAGTGACACGTCGCCTGGTTTTCGAAGTAGGTGTCGAATGCTCCGCCGCGAACACTCTTAAAGGTTTCCGGCACATGCATCGAAGGTTCAGACGCCGTTGCCAGAGACGAGGCAGACCATTCCCACACGTTGCCCACCAACTGCTGGATACCGCCGACACTCTCGCCGTCGGAAAAGTCGTCTACGTCGACCGGGCCCTGGCGGTGCGAACCCCACAGGTTGGCCCGGCGGATGTCGAATGACTCGCCCCAGGGATAGCGGCGCTGGGCGATGCGGCCTGGCGCAGACTCGACAGGCCATGCGCCGGCCTTGGTCCACTCGGCATCGGTCGGCAGCCGCTTGCCAGCCCAGCGCCCGTACGCCGCGGCTTCGTACCAGCTCACTCCCACAACAGGTCGCCGACCTTCGCCACTCCGAAACTGCCCCTCAATCCAGTATCTTGGTCCCGGCTGGCCAGTTTGGTCGACGAAATCCAACAGGGCGGGCAGAGCTTCTTCGTCCCAGTATTCGAGCTTCTCGTAACCGCCGGCATCGAGGAACTGTTGAAATTCGAAGTTCGTCACTGGATACCGATCCAAGTAAAGAGTGTCGACCCGCTGCATAAATCGTTCGAGCCGTTTAGGATCGGCGTCAACCACACCGCTGGAGGAACTCGACAGTTCGGCCAGTGGACCCAACAACACGCGACCGGCCGGCACAAGGGCCATCGCATCATCGAGATGCCGCACCGCACGCACCATGTGTTCCCGATCGAGATGGCGACTCATCTGCGGCCGCAACAAGAGCGCATAGCGTCCCATCTCGAGCATTTGATCGACCAGTGTCTCCGTGCTTTCGGGTAGTTCTGTGAGTTCCTCTTGGCCAAGCCAACGTTT
The DNA here is from genome assembly GCA_041753435.1 of Pirellulales bacterium. Classification (GTDB taxonomy): domain Bacteria; phylum Planctomycetota; class Planctomycetia; order Pirellulales; family Lacipirellulaceae; genus DASYDU01. The sequence continues at coordinate 3,458 of JBGSUJ010000026.1, forward strand.
CGAGTTTGGCAGCGTTCGTGCTTCTCGATCGACACTCGGACGTACCCGCGGTTGACATTTGAAACCGAGCGACGAAGTGCGTGGATCCGACACGCCTGCCGCAGCGGTCCAACCGTACCGCAGATAGGCGACCAATCCCACAGCGCCCACGCCCAGCAGACTTGGAATATGCCACCAGATGCCACAAATAAATACAAGGCACACAATGGCTCCGGTGGCTCTCTGGATCCAAATAGACGTGGGCAAGTCGCTCGGCAAGAAATTTCGTAATTGCATCATCGAAAGTTACCGTGGTTTAGGACTTGGCCGATTCAGCGATCGCTGCTTTCGCAATTTGCCAAACTGTTCCATCACGGAGCCCAACACCGGGTTTGCTGCCGGATGCGAGTCTGATTTTGAATCAGCCGTGCTCAGCGATTCGGTTTGAAGCAGAGTAGGAATGGAGTCAGCAGTTTCGCACACATTCTCTCGAAGTTGACGGGCGGTCTGTTCCCATTGCTGTCGCTCGGCTCCGAAGCTATCCTGCTGGGTTGCGATTTGGGTGGTCAACTCATTTTCTCGCGCTCGCGATATCTCTAGCTGAGCTTCTAACAATGATTTCTCTTGTCGCAATTCGTTCAAGTCTTGATGGAGCTGTTCGATTTGCCTGCCCTGGGCTTCGCCATTCGCGTGGTTCTGCTCAATGGCCGAACGCATCTCACGCAGTGCATCTCGCTCGCGAACGAGTTCTTGCTGCCAGCTATCTAAATTCGACTGGTAAGCATCGAGTGCAGCCAGTGATTCTGCAAGCTGGTTGTCGAGCGCAGTCTGATCAGCCTGCCATTCGCGGAACGAATGCTCGAAAGCTTCGCGATCAACGGTGATTACAGTCGACGTCATAAAACCCTGCCTGCCATGCGGCGCGCATGGCTACCGCAGTACGCTAAACCGAATCGCACACCAACATGTGGAAGAAGCAAAACAGGTCGCAAGATAAGTTGCAGTTTGATGAGCATGCGGCGGACGTGAAAGTCCTCACGTCTACACCCGCCAATTGAAACTTAGGTTACGAAATGCAGCAGTGCAACTATTCTTCTATGGAACTTGTAGTCGCAGGCAATACGCACCATTTATGAGTTTGTCGTAGCGATTGCGAGGGCTACTCGCCCGGTATTGCCTGTCGCGGAAATTCGCGATAGTGTTTTAAGACCGTGATTACGAGTTGGTATCCGCAGTGTCGTCGCCGACGCCCTCGGCTCACCAATTCACCTACACACCCGAGCACGCGACAGGAACTTGAAAACTAACCTAGTGCCCGGTCACAGCTAGAAGTTCGGGTTGGTGAAGATTGAAGAATGTGGGAGACTTCCGGCAACACGGAGGTGTCCCATGAACAAGAAGTATATTGTGCGGCTGACGGCGAAGGAACGCCGGATTTTGCGTGAGGT
>JBGSUJ010000027.1:0-1585 GCA_041753435.1 Pirellulales bacterium
CCCCCCCCAAGAAATCCCAAAAATTGGCAAGCACAATCTCTGCGAATCGTTGAGGATTTCGGCGGATCACGCGTCCGAGTTGATATTGATTGACGGCGCGCCACTGCGTATGCTCCCGCACCATGAAACTGCGGGAAATGACCGAATGTCCAAACTGCAACAAGCTCGCTCGGCGCGTTGCCAAGCTGGAGGAGCAACTGGCTGCGGCGCTTGAGCATCGCTCAACTTGAACAGCAGTTGGCCGCGGCGCGCAAGAACTCGTCTACTTCTTCCAAGCCGCCGTCGAGCGACATCGTCAAGCCGAAGAAGCCGCGCGGTAAGGGCGGGAAAAAGCGAAAACGCGGCGGGCAACCGGGGCACAAGCGACATGAGCGCCCTGAATTTCCTCCGGAGATGATCGGCGAGTCCTTCTGCTACACGCTCGACTCGTGCCCGGACTGTGGTGGCGAGTTGCTTTTCTCGCGCAAGGTCGATCCGAGTGTCATCCAGCAAGCGGAGTTGATCGATAACCCACTGAAGATCAGCGAACACAAGATGCTGGCATACTGGTGCCCCCACTGCCGCAAGGTGCATTACGCCCCCGTACCCGAGACGGTGGCGAAGACGGGCCTGTTCGGCCCTCGACTGACGACCCTGGTTGCCTTCATGAAAGGCGTCTGCCATGCGTCGTTCAGTACAATCCGCAAGTTTCTCCGCGACGTAGTCGGTATCAAGGTTTCGCGTGGCTATCTGGCCAAACTGATCGCCAAGGTGACCGAGTGGTTGACGCCCGCCTACGAGGAACTGCTGGCGCGGCTGCCGGGCGAGGCCTTTCTGAACGTGGATGAGACCGGCCACAAGGAAAACGCCAAGAAGTTCTGGACGTGGTGCTTTCGTGCCGAGCTGTACACGCTCTTCCGCATCAACCCGTCGCGCGGCTCGGAGGTGCTCATCGACACGCTGGGCGAAGAGTTCAACGGCGTGCTGGGCTGCGACTACTTCGGCGCGTATCGCAAGTACATGCGCAAGTTCGACGTGCTGGTGCAGTTCTGCCTGGCCCACCTGATCCGCGACGTGAAATTTCTCACCACGCTGCCGGACAAGAAACAGAAAGCCTACGGCGAGCGGATTCGCGAGGCCCTGCGGGAACTGTTCGCAGTGATCCATCGCCGAGACACGCTCAGCGAGGCGGGTTTTGTGAGGAAGCTGCAAGCGGCACGCGACGAGGTCGTTCGCGTGGCGACCAGCCGGGTGCCGCAAGGCAAGCATGCCCAGAACCTGGTCAAGCGGTTCCACAAGCATGGCGAAGCCTACTTCCAATTCATCACCACACCGGGCATCGAGCCGACAAACAATCTTGCCGAACAAGCGATCCGCTTCGTGGTGATCGACCGCCGCATCACGCAAGGCACCCGCAGCGAAACCGGCCGCCGCTGGTGCGAGCGTATCTGGACAACCATTGCCACCTGCGCGCAGCAAGGCCGCTCGGTCTTCGAGTTCTTGCTGGAATCGGTCGATGCTCATCTTCGCGGTGCTCCCCCGCCCTCACTCCTGCCGTCAAACACCTGACGGCGCTCCTTCCTCGTTGCCTTCTCGATACGTTTCG
>JBGSUJ010000028.1:0-21076 GCA_041753435.1 Pirellulales bacterium
GTCCTAGTGTCCTGAGTTGTTAATCCGTTTACAAACCTTCTTGACTCGGGAGAGGATCAAGTCGGCGTTGGCGGTCGAGGCGAACGGCCGGGCGTTTTGGTTGTGATCTTCGAGGTATTGTTCGATCGCCGTGCGGAGCGCTTTGACGCTGCGGAAGGCGCCGCGACGAATGCGTTTTTGGTGATCTCGGCGAAGAAGCGTTCCACTTGGTTCAGCCATGACGAGCTGGTCGGAATGAAATGGACGTGAAATCGCGGGCGACGAGCGTAGGAGCGTAGGACCTGCGGCGTTTTGTGCGTCGCGTAGTTATCCATCACCAGGTGAATTGCGACGCCCGGCGTTTCAGGAACCTGCGCGTCGATCAACTCCAAGAATTTGATGAACTCTTGATGGCGATGTTGCTGCTGGCAGTTGCCGATCACCTTTCCCGTGGCGACGTCGAGCGCCGCAAACAACGACGTCGTCCCCCTGGCGAACATAGTCGTGCGTCCGCCGTTCGACTTGGCCGGGACCCATCGGTTGGCTCCGGTCCAAGGCCTGAACTTGACTCTTTTCGTCGACGCACAAGACGACGGCCCGGGCGGGCGGGTTCATGTACAGGCCGGCGACGTCGCGGACTTTTTCGATAAACTGCGGATCGGTCGGCAGCTTGAACGTCTCCGTTCGGTGGGGCTGCAAGTTGAACGCTCGCCAGATGCGCGAGATCGCCGTCTGGCTCAGGCCCGTGGCTTTCGCCATGCCGCGGGTGCTCCAGTGCGTGGCGTGCGGGGGCTTCGTTTCCAAGGTTTTGACGATCACCGCTTCCACCTGCTCGTCGTCGATCGTGCGCGATCACGCCCGATCGCGGTTCGTCCAACAGGCCGTCCAAACGCCGCGCCACGAAACGCGCCCGCCACTTCCCCACGATCGGCATGCTGACCCGCAATTCCTGGGCGACTCGCGCGTTCGTCCTGCCGCTGCCGCACGCCAACACGATCCGCGACCTCAAGGGCCAATTGCTGGCTGCTCTTCGGTCGCCGCGCCTAACAGGCCAGCGTCTGCCGCTCTTCGTCGCTCAACACCAACTCCGCTTTCGGTCGTCCCATCGTCAGCGGCCGTCTCCTGGCGAGAGAGCCTACACGATCCGCGATGAGAGCGCCAGGCTATTTCAGCGAATTTACAACTCAGGACACTAAGGTGACATAATGACCGAAGTGATCGAAATTGTGACAGCGGGCTGGAAGCTGGGGCGATGGCGCAACCTACTGCGGATAGTTAGAACACAGACGTATTGCAACGTCAACGAATCATTGCGGCGCATAGGACACGGCCACCCCGAAACAAAAACACCCCTTGAACCCATGATCCGGCGGGCCGATGCGGGAAAGCTGCATTTTTAGAGGTGGCGAGGCGAGCTGTCCACCGCACAAATACGCGGCGGATCGGGCGTACACGCGGGGTGTGGCCGGATTCGATTCGCCGACGTCGTGGCCGACGCCGCCAACTGCGCTGCTGCGCATTCACCGCGGCGGCTGGTGCTTGGTTTCGTCTTCCAGGAGCGGGCGGAGTTCTTCGAAGAAGTCGTAGACGTCGTTGAATTGGCGGTAGACGCTGGCGAAGCGGACGAAGGCGACTTCGTCGAGGTCGCGTAAATACCGCATCACCAGTTCGCCCACTTGCCGACTTTGGACTTCGCTCTCGAACTGCTGGTAAATGTCGTTTTCGATCGCGGTGGTGGTGGTTTCGATCTGCCGGCTCGAGATCGGCCGTTTCCAGCAGGCCCGCTCAAGGCCGCTCTTAATCTTTTCCCGCTCGAAAGGTACCCGTGAGCCATCTTTCTTGACGACTTTGATCGTCGTTTCTTCAGGCCGCTCGTAGGTGGTGAACCGCCGCCCACAGCCGACACATTCGCGGCGGCGACGAATCGCCAGCCCGTCCTGGCTGGAGCGAGAATCAATCACGCGGTCGTTATCGACGCGGCAATAGGGGCATTTCATGATCGCTTCACTATACACCCGGCGAAGCAAACGTACAGCCGGCGAGAACGCTTCGATCGTTTTTTGACACGCCGTGACGAGGGAGCGTGAATGTTCTCCACCGCTTGGACAATCAAGCCAACTCGACAACAATAATTATGTGATGTCCCCTCCCTTCGGAATCCTCAACGTCGACAAGCCAGCCGGTCTGACCTCGCGCGATGCCGTGAACCGGGTCGAGCGGCTGATGCACAAGGTCAAGTGCGGCCACGCCGGCACGCTTGATCCGCTCGCCACCGGTGTCTTGGTAATTTGCGTCGGCCCAGCGACGCGATTGATCCAATACGTTCAGCGGCTACCTAAACAATATCGGGCCACCTTCTTACTCGGCTGCAAAAGCCTCACTGACGACACCGAGGGCGAAGTCAAGCTTGTGCCCGATGCACCCGAGCCAAGCTATGACCAAATCGTTGCAGCCCTCCCCCAATTTATTGGAGATGTCCAGCAGCGACCACCTACCCACTCGGCAATTAAAGTCGACGGCCAGCGATCCTACGATCGCGCCCGACGTGGTGAGCAGTTCGAACTTCCAGCCCGCACCGTCTCCATCTACCGGCTCGACATTGTCCGTTTTGAATATCCGGAGCTGGAACTGGCCATCGAATGTGGCAGCGGCACCTATGTTCGCTCGCTCGGCCGCGATTTAGCTGAGGTGCTCGGCACCCGTGCGGTGATGTCCGCCCTCGTCCGCACGGCGATTGGAGGCTTTCGCGTCGAAGACGCCGTTAACCTCGATGAACTCACGCCCGACTCGTTCGCCAAATATTTGCAGCCGCCGATGGCCGCATTGCAAGGCTTGCCGCAGCTTACACTCACTGTCAAGCAGCTTGCGGAAATCCGCCACGGCCGCCCAATCGAGATGTGGAATTTGAAACGTCCGCCGGCAGCCGCTACCGACCCAAGACCGGAATGGGTCGCGATCGACCCGGCCAAGCAACTCGCGGCGATCCTCTTCGAGAAGCATCCCAACCAGCTTTGGCCTGCTCGAAACTTTGGTCCGCAGTCCGACCTATGAATAATTGATTACTCCTCAAATCGTGGCGATCGTACCGATTGTAACGAGGGCGGATGGGTTGCTCTATGCAATTCGATGGTAACCACCCGCCGACACTACTGGTCCTCCGCATTAGAGCGGAGATATTCGAAGTAGCCGCGGCGTAAGGCCTGACGTGGCCTTGGGGAAAGGTACGGAATCCTAGCTGCTGCGGCCGAAACCATGTATGTGCCGGGCAGAGTCGCTCTTGCCGCGCTCCGCATGCGCGGTGAGCCATGGCGATTCGCGCCCCTAGCCGTTACGGATAGCTCCGCGGGCATGGACGTGCCCAAGCAATTTCGCGCGCACCCTTTACGACTGGTCACGTCCGCTAATCAGCATGCCCTGGGTGGTTGGCCTCCTCGCCGAACTGAACTTGGTTCGCACAGGAAGCTCCATCGGCGTCGGAGACGTCTCCCACAGATTGCGGCAGTAACGCGACGTGCATCCTAACGGCCTCGCATGTTTGAAAATCGTAGTCTGAAGCTCGACTTGTGTGCGTTGGTGCTATTGGCGGGCGTCGCATTTCTCGGCGTCGCACTGTGGTCGTACGACCGTTTCGATCCGCCAAGCCTGCTCGTCGACCCGCCCAGCCAATTGATTCGCAACTCAAGCGGGATCGCCGGCGCTTACACGGCCAATTTTCTGTTCGAGAGCCTCGGATTCGGCGCGTACTATTTGTTCGGCTCGCTGGTAGCGCTGACAGTGATGCTGCTGATGCGACGCGAAATCGACCAGCCGATGCTGCGTGCGATCGGTTGGCTGGTGTCGCTCGTGGGAATCACTACGCTTGCGGCGCTGGTGGTTCCAAACTGGACACCCGGCCCGGTCATCGGCGCGGGAGGCTACGTCGGTGCGATGGGCCGCAGCTTGCTGGAGATGCACTTTGCTAAAGCTGGGGCCTTGATTTTCAGCTTCAGTGTGCTGGCCGCCGGCCTGCTATTAGCAACCGACTATGTTCTGCTCAAAGCCGCGGCGGTCACAACCACCGTTTCTGGGCGTTCGCTGATCCAGTTGAGCCACCTCGGCCAGTTGGCTGTCCAGCGGCAGCCCAGTCGAGTGAAGTCTGATTTGGAAGATGGGAATGAGATCGTGGCGGCACTGGCCGATGAGGACGAAGAAGAGGAAGCCGATGACGAAGAACGCGAAATTCGCATTCGCACCCCTGCCGACAAAGCCGAAGATGCAGCCGCCGCCAAAGACGATGCAGAAGAAGACGCGGAAGCTGACGAGGCCGAGGTGGATAATTCCGCAGAAGATGCCGGCGACGAATTAACCGGCACCGGCTCCAAGCTGGCCAGCGGTTTGAAGGCAGCGCTAGGCATCAAAAATCGCCGCAGCCAACCAGCCGCAAAAAAGACAGAGCGCGACGAATTGATCGAACAGCTCGAAGCGGCCGACCAGCAGGCCGATCTAGAAATCGCCTACGAAATGCCGCCCCTTGATCTGCTACTGGCTAACGACGATATCTGCTACGAAGAACACGAGAAGGAAGTCCGCCGGAAGGCCAAGATTCTCGAAAAGACCTTCAAAAACTTCGGCTTCAACGTCCGAGTGGTCGAGATCGAAACCGGCCCGGTCATCGCGCAGTTCGAAATCGAGCTGGAAGCCGGCCTGCGGTTGGCAAAAATCTCAAACCTCGCCGACGATCTGGCCATCGCACTGCGTGTGCCGAGCGTCCGTATCGTGGCGCCCATCCCAGGCAAGAACACGGTTGGCATCGAAGTTCCCAACGAAAACCGTCAACTCGTGCGGTTGCGTGAGGTGATCGAAGAAACCAACGGTAAGGCTAAACGGATGAAGATTCCGATCTACCTGGGCAAAGACGTCGCCGGCAATCCGATGGCGGTCGATCTGACCACGCTGCCACACTTGCTGATCGCCGGCCGCACCGGCACCGGCAAGAGCGTCTGTCTCAACTCGATTATCGTCTCGATCCTGATGAGCCGAGGGCCGGATGAAGTCCGCATGTTAATGATCGACCCGAAGATGGTCGAACTCAACGGCTACAGCAAACTGCCCCATTTGATGCACCCGGTCGTCACCGACATGCGCAAGGCCGAGGCAATACTGGCCTGGGCAGTCGATAAGATGGAAGAGCGATACCAGTTGCTCTCGAAGGCTGGTGTACGGCATGTCACTGTCTACAATCAGCTGGGCGAAGAAGAACTCCGCGAACGCATCCAACCCGAGTCGGAAGAACATTGGCGGCAGATTCCGCGGCAATTGCCGTTCATCGTGATTGTGGCCGACGAACTCGCTGACCTAATGATGACCTCCGGCAAGGAGGTCGAGCAGCACATTATTCGGCTGGCCCAGAAGAGCCGGGCGGTGGGCATCCACCTGATCCTCGCCACACAGAAGCCGACGGTCGACGTGATCACTGGCCTGATCAAGTCGAACCTGCCGGCACGAATCGCGTTCCAAGTGGCCAGCCGCACCGACAGCCGTGTGGTGCTCGACGAAATGGGCGCCGATAAGCTGCTCGGCAACGGCGATATGCTGTTCCTGCTGCCGGGCACTAGCACGCTGCTCCGCGGCCAGGGCACCTATCTCTCGGATGACGAGATCACTCGCGTCGTGGATTATGTCGGCACCGACGATCCCCAGTTTGCCGGCGAATTGATGCAGCTCAAAACCAAGGAAGAACTCGAAGCGGTAGCTGCGGGCGGCGGACTCAAAAACCGCGATGAGCTGTACGAAACGGCCGTCGATATCGTGGTCCGGGAGCGGAGGGGTAGTGTTTCGCTCTTGCAGCGAGCGCTGGGCATCGGCTACGGACGCGCAGCTCGGCTGGTCGACTTCATGGCCGAGGATGGCATCGTCGGCGAATACAATGGCTCGCAGGCCCGCGAAGTGATGATCTCAATCGAAGATTGGGAAGCCATGAGCCAAGCCAAGACCGGCGAGCTCGCTGCCGCGAGCGGCAGCACCGCCATTCTGCCCGGCGGCGGTTCCCAATCGCGCCCCACCGTCACCGACGCACTCCCGCGACACGAACAAGCGACGGCCGGGTCCGCTACTTTGCCCACCCCACGCCGCAATCGCATCGTTCCCGACCCCGACGAGCCCAGCGACCTCGAAGATGTTTCGATGGCCCCCTTCGGCGACGACATCCAAGAGGAATGGGACGACGAAGACAGCGAACTCGAATCAGCCAGCGACGAAGCCACGGAGGATGAAGTAACCGAATCTGAGATCCCTGAAACCGCGGAAGCGGATTACGAAGACACTGAGGCCGACGAAGAAGAATGGGAAGACGAAGACGAATCAGCCGAAGACGGTGAAGTCGATGAACAATGGAACGTGGAGTCCAGCGAAGACGAGTGGGAAGAAGAAGAGCTAGCGCAGCAGTAGCCTAACCACTCTCGCCGGTCATGCGTACCCGTTCGCGACTGTCGCCGACCTCTGAAAGGTCGGTAGATACCAATCCAAGGTCGCAGACTTCGGGTAGAGCAACCTTTAAGGTTTGATTGGGCTCGCGAGCGGTAGCCCTACTTCACAACGACTTCTTCGCCACCGATCGTACTGAGGGCTTGGAACGCCACCAGTTCGATGTCGTCGGCAATCGTTGCCACGTGACCATCGAGGTAGACGAATTGCGTCACCCCTGGGTGGGCGCTACCGAATTTCGTCAGCGCAGGGTCTTCCGGGCCGGCCGCCAGCCCGTGCTCCGTGCCAGCGAAAATCGTTTCCGGCCGATCGCCGGCCAGAAATGCCGTGTCACCCTGCCGATAATGCTCGCGTTCGGGCGTAACATTTTCCGGCACTGGCGGCAGATGCCGTTCGCCAATCGCCAATGTGCTGGATAATCCGTCGATCACGTGCCGCATGCTGATCTGCGAACCGCTGAAGATCGGTCCCGCAATGCTCAGGTCTGGGTGGGTGAACTTGCGAGTGGCAGTTGATTCGCCCTCAGGCATTCCCGTCGAAAACTGATGGCCGGCATTGGCTGCGTAATCGCCGAGAGAGGCAGCAGCCAAAACGATTGGTTCGGCATCGTCGTTGTCGAAGTTTCGATCGGCAGCCGCTATGCGCCGGCTCGGGCAAGCATACGTTTCGACCGGAGTGCGCATCGCTTGTGTATTGGCCTGGTCGTCTACACGGGCCGTCGCCACGCGTGCTTGATAAATCGCTATTTCTTCTAAGTTCGGCAACAACTGGAAGGCCCAGGAAACGCCCAGTTGATCGAAACGATCGCGGCCCATCGGGAGTCGCTTCGTCGTGTCGTGATGCATCTGCACCGCCAAACCGAGCTGCTTCAAATGGTTTTGGCATTCGCTGCGGCGGGCCGATTCACGGGCCGCTTGAATTGCGGGCAACAGCAGCGCGACCAGAATCCCGATGATCGCAATGACGACCAAAAGTTCCACAAGGGTGAAGGCCAATGGGCGAAGCCGCGGGCGCATGACAGCCTCCTTTTTCGCAAGTTAGGGTGCCCGCCGAGGTAGGTTCAGATGCGGCGGACAGTGGTGGGTTCAACTGCAATCACAGTAGACGGTCCGGGCCATTGCGGCAAGCCGTGAACCTGCGTATTGGGTGCAGCCTGCGCAACTGCGTTTCTTAACGAACGAAACGCGCAACGCGAAGCGACTTATATGCTCGCAATGCAGTTAAACTACGAGACTTAGCGTGACGAGTGAAGCCATGCAAAGCAGCTACCATCGCACGATTTAACGAGGCACCGCAGGCGGTAGCTTGGCGGGACTAACCGGGGTGCGGTCGACCATCGTATCGAGCATCGTGCCGATGAGCGCAGTCGTTTGGTTCTCTCCGCTGGTGCCGCTGCCCGAGACCATCACACGTGGCGTGATCTCAATGCCGCGCTCGCCGACGATCTTGAGCACCTCAATCAGCGCCGCGTTGCTGCTGCCGATTTGCGCGGCAATCTGCTGATAAGCGCTGGCTTGGGCCAGCGCTTGAATCTCGATCGCCTTTGCTTCGGCCTCGGCCTGGATGACGCGCTGTTTCTGCTCCTGCTCAGCGATTTGTACTTCGTAACTGGCGGTGGCAAGCCGCTTTTCTTCCTCGGCCTCTTGAGTTGTTTTGCTCAGCAGTTTCTTTTCCTCCGCAGCCCGCTGCTGCTCTTTGAAAGTTTCCTGTTCCTGGAGCGCGATTTCACGGTCGGTCTGTGTCTTCAGCAGCGAACCAAGCGTTTTTTCGTCGCCCACGTCGCCAATGCGTACGCCGGTAATCGTCACGCCGATTTTGCCCATTTCGTTTTGCAGCATCTTGAGCGACTGCGACTCTTGATGCGAGCGTTGCTTTACGTAGTCTAGCGCCTTAACCCCTTCTGCATTATTGCGGAAAATCGCCCGCACCGCCGAAGTCATCACGCCGCGTAGGCCTTCCATGTCGTCACCCACCGTACCCACCAACAGCGGTGCATCTTGTGGCCGAATTTCGTACTCGATCCGCACATCCACAGGGAAGGTAAAACCATCCGATGTCCGCACAATGATCTCCCGTTCGTCGGCTCCTTGGCGTTCTTCTGTATGAGCCGTGTAGCGGACAATTTTCTTGCGAGTTGAGATCGGCGTGACTTCGTAGGCGTCGGTGTTGAGATAGTATTGGCCCTCCAAGAGCGGCACCCGCCAGATACCGCGTTGGCCGCGGTCGACCAGCGTCCGTCCTCCCTCGCCCGGCACCTGTTCGCCCACGTTGGACTTCACCACGGCTACCTCTGCCTTGGGAACCGTGGTGACTGGCACCTGTTTCAGCGTAAAGAGCTTCGGATTGATGCGGTGCTTGCCCGGCTTGAGCACCGAAGTTTGCGGACCGCGGAAGCCGCCCTTCTCGGTCAGAAAGTACTCCGCGTCTTCAGCCATCAGCTTTTCTTCCCCGGCCGGCCATTCGGGAGCGTAGGTCGCATCACCCGGCAAAGGTCTTCCATCGGCCGCCGTGAGCAAGCCGATTTGGCCACCTGGGATTTCAACGATGGGTACAGTTTGAATATCGTAAATAAACGGCCAATACCAAGGGTGCCAACCGGGCGGCAAAACTTGCGCTTGTGGTCCTTTTTCGCCGTTGGTGGCAATGATCTTGCCCGGCGGCAACGAACTCCAGCCAATGTTCTTGTTGACGATCCCGACCTGGTCTTCGCGCACCAACCGGAACGAAGCCAGTGTGAACCCGGTGAACATCACCACCAAAGCAGCCGCCAGTGAGGCGATGCGAATTTGAGGCGAGTTTGTTTGAAAACCGCCAAAAATCAGTGCTACCGCCAACGAAACACCCACCACCATGAAAATTCAAGACATCGTAATAACTCCCGCATTGAGGGGAACCAAGACCGCAGCCGAAAGCTGGAAACAAATCGTTTCCGCTTCCGTTCCCTAATCATACGTTTTCCCCGCTTGGAATGAGCACCTTTTCGGATGTTTATTCGTCCGCGGCAAGCGAATCTTGGCCTTTGTTTCACCAGCAACGCCTGGATCGAGAATTGTGGCAACTTGACGACACGGCTAGCGTCAGCTATTTTTCGAGAAGATCAGTAGCAGTCTCGCAAATTGTTTTATACTAGGGCGTATCCCTGCGCGAACTATTCTCTCCCACGTGGCCAGGATCAACACCGGCATCGTCGGCAGGATCGTTATGATTCTCGCCCAGCGGAGACTTTAGGGGCCGTTTCGAGAGCTTTCGATCCACACCGACCCTGAGGCCGAAGACGCCTCGGGGTTTTTTGTTGATGTCGCGCGAAATTTGACCATCCCCAACCAACCGCTGTCGTCGGTGGCCAGCCGAATTGTTCGCTGCTGGACGATTGGTGGTCATTCAAGGCGAACGAAGCGTCGGGAAGACCGCTCCAAAATACAGCCAGGTGTAGCCGAGGCAATAGAGAATTTGAACCACGTCCGCCGGAGAAGCGTCTTGCCCCAGGACGCACAATAAATCAACATAAACCGCTCTGTAGAAAACATAGCCGACCCAGCTTGGGTCGGTTCGTGAGGCGGCGATCGGCCCTAACGACTTGTGCGTGCCGATATCCCCGCCAAGATGGCCGAGCTATGCGTTCTACAAAGCCAGCTTGAATCGTTTACCGAGGAACGCATGACCAGGATCCAACTCTACGACACGACGCTCCGCGATGGGGCCCAAGGCGAAGGCGTCAACTTTTCGCTGCAGGACAAGCTGCTCATCGCTCGCCGGCTCGACGAGCTGGGCTTCGATTTCGTCGAGGGAGGCTATCCGCTGTCGAACCCTAAAGATGCGGAGTTCTTCCAGCGCATCGCCGAAGAGCCGCTCCAGCAAAGCCGCCTGTGTGCCTTCGGCATGACGCGCCGCAAAGGCGTTCAAGCGGCCGACGACCCCGGCATGCAAGCGCTCGTCGCATCGCAGGCTCCCGTGATCACGATCGTCGGCAAGACGCACGATTTCCACGTCACCGAGGTGCTCCGCGTTTCGCTCGAAGAGAACTTGGCCATGATCTGCGAGACGATTGCGTTCTTGCGCTCGGTCGGCCACGACGTGATCTACGATGCCGAGCACTTTTTCGACGGCTGGAAGGCGAACCCCGCGTATGCGAAGAAGACGATCCAAGCAGCCGTCGAGGGCGGGGCGTCAATCGTCGTAATGTGCGATACGAACGGCGGCAGCCTGCCGGAAGAAGTAGCCGCGCTCACCAAGGAAGCGGCTGCGGCGGTCGAGGTGCCGCTGGGTATCCATACGCACAATGATAGCGATTTGGCGACGGCCAATTCGCTCGCCGCGATCGACGCGGGGGCTGTCCATGTGCAAGGCACGATCAATGGGCTGGGCGAGCGCTGCGGCAACGCCGACCTGATTTCTGTGGCTGCAAATCTCACGCTCAAGAAACAGGGGTACTCGGTGCTCGGCGGTTGCGTCGACCATCTCACCGAGTTGTCTCGCTATGTGTACGAAGTAGCCAATATGCATTTCCGCAATAACCAGCCGTTCGTCGGTCCGAGCGCGTTCGCGCACAAGGGCGGCATGCACGTCCACGCGGTGAACCGAGCCGCCAAAAGCTACGAGCACATCAAGCCGGAACAAGTCGGCAACGAACGCCGTGTGCTGGTGAGCGAGCTCTCTGGGCGGTCGAACATCGTCGCTCTCACCGCGAAGAACAACTTCCAGCACGACAAGGAGTTGATGGAGCGTGTCTTGCAGCAGGTCGTCGAGATGGAGAATCGCGGCTACCAGTTCGAAGCCGCCGAAGCATCGTTTGATCTGTTGGTACAGCGGGCAGCAGGAACCTTCCAACCGCATTTCGAGCTACTGCACTACCGCGTCAATGTCGAAACCAACCAGGAGGGCTGCACGATCACCGAGGCAGCCGTCAAGCTACGGGTCGGCGACGAAACCAAGCACGAAGTGGCCGAGGGTGACGGCCCCGTGAATGCTCTGGACGCCGCCCTGCGAAAAGCGCTCAACGGTCATTTCCCGAACCTCCGCGGCGTGCAGTTGGTCGATTACAAGGTCCGCGTGATCAATTCCGAGGCCGGCACCGCGGCCGCCGTCCGCGTCGTGATCGAAAGCCACGACGACCAAGGCAACACCTGGGGCACCGTCGGAGTTCATGAAAACGTGATCACAGCCAGTTGGGACGCTCTGGTCGACAGCATCGAGTACAAACTGTGCAAGGATGAGCAACCAACGTAGCACCCGCAACAACTACCACATCTTCAAAATCAACTCTCTCTGCGTCTCCGCGTCTCTGCGAGAGACATTTCGGAAGCACTCTCGCAGAGACGCAGAGGAAGACGAATCGAAATGGACTTTAAAGATCTACCCTCGCAGTATGACCATGGTGCGGCGCAACAGCGCTGGTATCCGTATTGGGAGTCCAAGGGCTACTTCCACGCCGATCCGGGCGCGAAAGATGCTGCCGGTAAGCCAAAGAAGCCGTACACCATCGTCATTCCGCCGCCGAATGTGACCGGCGCGCTCCACATCGGCCACGCGCTCAACAACACGCTGCAGGACATCCTCATTCGCCAGAAGCGGATGCAGGGCTTCAACACGCTCTGGATGCCCGGCACCGACCACGCCGGCATCGCCACGCAGGCCGTCGTCGAGCGGCGGCTGTTCGAAGAGGAGAAGAAAACGCGACACGATCTGGATCGCGAAGGTCTGGTCGACCGCATCTGGAAGTGGAAGGAACAATACGAGGCCCGCATTCTCGGGCAGCTCAAAGCGATGGGCTGCAGTTGCGATTGGGAGCGGGCGCGGTTTACGCTCGACGATGTGTGCGCCAAGGCAGTCCGCGAGTGGTTCTTCCGGCTGTTTAAGGACGGCAAAATCTACCGCGGCAAGCGGCTGGTGAACTGGGACACGTTCCTGCAAACGGCCGTCAGCGACGATGAGGTGTTCCACGAGCCGACGAAGGGGCACTTCTGGCACTTCAAGTACCCGGTGATCGATCCGAAACCCGGCGAGCCGACGCACGTCACGATCGCCACCACCCGGCCCGAGACGATGCTCGGCGACACCGCCGTCGCGGTGCATCCCGATCCCGCCAAAGCGCTCGACCGCGCTGACGCGGAACTGCGTGAGAAACTGCATTCCGCTCCAGCGAAAGAGAAAGCGGCCATCGAAGCCGAGATGGAAGCCCTTATGGCTCGCCGCAAGAATCTCTTGCCGCAGTTGGAAAAGCTCCGCGACATGGCGCTGCGCGGCGTAATGCTGGAGCTGCCGCTGACGGGTCGCAAGATTCCGCTGCTCGCCGATGAATGGGCCAAGCCCGAGCTCGGCAGCGGCTGCGTGAAGATCACCCCCGCCCACGATGCCAACGACTACGACGTCTACCAGCGTCACCCCGAGATCGGCCTCATCAACATCATGAAGGTCGAAGGCCTCACGAACGATGCCGTCCCCGAAAAATACCGCGGCCTCAAAATGCACACCAAGGCCCGCGAAGCGGTGGTCGCCGACATGGAAGCCGCCAGCCTCTACAACCCTGAAACCGACCGCGAAGACCGCGAAATCGACCTCGCCCACTCCGATCGCTCCAAGACACCCATCGAACCGTACCTGGCCGACCAGTGGTTCGTGAAGATGGACGAACTCGCCCAAACGGCGATGGACGCGGTCACGAGCGGCCAGGTGAAAATCACGCCGGAGCGATACGCCAAGGGCTATCTCGATTGGCTTGGCGAAAAGCGCGACTGGCCGATTGGGCGGCAATTATGGTGGGGACACCGGATACCGGTTTGGTCTCGCCATTACGACAGCGAACAAGAGTATTGGGGGGGCGGCTTAAAAACATTGGATGATTCGTTTCAGGACGAACTGTCGGATCGCCTCTCTAGTTTGGAAAAGTGTCACGAGCCTCAACAAGTTTGTCTTCGATACGTTCATGATGACGATTTGACAAAGACATTCCGAGAGGAATCGAGTGCTAAGTGTGGATTTACGGTTTTCGTTTGCGTCTTGCGCGAGGCCAATGAGGCACCCGACGTCTACGACCACCATATTGTGGAACTGTTGGAGAAGCAGGGATTCGTTCAAACCGACGACGTCCTCGACACTTGGTTCTCCAGCGCCCTCTGGCCGATGTCGACGCTCGGCTGGCCAGATGAAACACCGGAGCTAGAGACTTTCTATCCGACGACAACCCTCATCACCTCGCGCGACATCATCACGCTCTGGGTCGCCCGCATGGTGCTCGCCGGCCTCTACAACATGGGCGAAGTGCCGTTCCACGAGGTCTACATCACGCCCAAGATCCTCGATGGCTACGGCGAGACGATGTCGAAGTCGAAGGGGAACGGGGTCGATCCGATCGATGTGATCGAGAAGTTCGGGGCCGACGCCCTGCGGTTCGGGCTCGCCTATCTCACGACCGATACCCAAGACGTGAAGCTGCCGGTCGACTTCGAGTGCCCGCATTGCGGTGCCCAGTTCGCGCAGACTAAGAAGAATCGCCAGTTGCCTCGCATTGAATGTGAGAAATGTAAGAAGCCGTTCAGCACCCAGTGGGCCGAGAAGCCGGAGGACAAGGCGCTCGCCCGCGGCGCCGTGGTCAGCGAGCGGTTCGAACTCGGCCGCAATTTCTGCAACAAGCTCTGGAACGCTTCGCGGTTCTCGCTCATTAATCTCGAAGGCTATGAGCCGGGAGCGGTCGCCGACAACGACCTACTTATTGAAGACCGTTGGCTATTGTCGCGATTGTCGACCGTGACGGAACAAGTCACGGATTCGCTCGCCAAATACCGCTACGCCGACGCGGCCCGCACGATTTACGACTTTGCCTGGAACGAATTCTGCAGCTTCTACATCGAGATGACGAAGGCCCGCTTCGCGGTGCCAGAGCAGCGCACGACCGCCCAGCGGGTTCTCGCCCACGCCCTCGATACGCTGCTGCGGCTGCTGCATCCGATGATTCCGTTTTTGACGGAGGAGGTTTGGCAACTGCTTGCGCAAGTGGCTCCCGAGCGAAGTCTGAGCGAGCCGGGCGGTCCTCCGCCCCGATCGGGGTCGCGGACGCCCCGGCTCGGTCAGACAGCCGAGAGCGTGTGCATTGCGTCCTGGCCAGTTCCCGACAAAGCCCGTCAGGACGCCACGATCGAGGCCCAGTTCGCCAACTTCCAGGCCGTGCTCGGAGCGGTCCGCGAGATCCGTAAGAGCCAGAACATTCCGTTCAAGGAAGAGCTGCTGTTTTCGGTCCGCTGCGACACCCCGACCTCGATGCGTCTCGAGCCGATGCAGCCCTACTTCTCCAAAATGGCCAACGCGACTGGCACCGCCTGGGGACCTTCCGCAGCGGCGCCACACATTGCGGCCAGCGCGACCCTCACTGGCCAAAGCGGCTCGATCGAAGTCCACGTCGACGTGAGCCGCTTCATCGACGTCGCCGCCGAGCGCAAACGGCTCGAAAAGCAACGCGACGAGCTCACGAAGTTCATCAAATCGATCGACGCCAAACTTTCGAACGCCGCGTTCGTCGACAAAGCCCCGGCCGACGTGGTGCAGCAACAGCGCGACAAACGCGCGGAGCTGGCGGCCCAGCTTGCCTCGGTGGAGACGGCACTGGCGAAGCTGAAGTAGGCGGTTCGCGGCCTACCGGATTGGTCTCGTGGAACTCGGCCGCCCCTCCGCCTATAATGGAGTCGGATCGCTGCTCGACTGCCGCCAACGCCCAAGGATCGCCCCCATGCCCGTCGCGATGGAACTTGCCCGGATCATCATCAGCGAGATCAATGATCAGCAGGTGATTTATCTCAAAGAAGTCGAAGGCCACCGGATGTTTCCGATCCTGATCGGCATCTTCGAGGCCACCAGCATCGACCGCCGCGTGAAGGGCTTTGAGGCTCCCCGGCCGCTGACCCACGACTTGCTCGTCAATGCGGTCGAATCACTCGGAGCCGAGTTCCAGGACGTGGTGATCAGCGAGCTCCGCGAGCACACCTACTACGCCAAACTCCGCGTCCGCCAGGACGGCGAGTTGGTGGAAATTGACGCCCGCCCCAGCGACGCGATCGCGGTCGCCGTGACCTGCGACCCGCCGCTGCCGATCTACGTGTCGGAGGACGTGCTTAACGACGTGTTGGGGGAGCAGCAGTAAGTTGGCGTCGTCGGCCACGACGAATTTATTACCAGTGTCGAACTGATTCGTCGTTGCCATCGACGCCAAACGTTGCCATTACGCCAGAACATCCGCAAACGCGTACTTCAGCGCTGCCAGGCCTGCCTTGCCCTTCTCCGCTGCGACGACCATATTGACGCGGACTTCGCTCGTACTCACCATTTCGACGTTGATCTTCGCTTCCGTCAGGGCCTTGAACATCCGCAAGCCCACGCCGGTGTGGCTGCGGATGCCGATGCCGGTGACGGTGAGAATCGCCACGGCCGGTTCGTGCGTCACTTCGCCGCCGAGTTCGGCGGCCAGCTTATTCACCACCGACAGGCTGTGACCGAGCGCCTTGCGAGGCACGGTGCAGCCCACGTCGGCCAGGTCGTCGCGGCCCATGCTCTGGACGATCATGTCCACGAGCACGTTCTCGCGGGCAATCGCTTCGAAGATCGTCGCCGCGATGCCGGGGCGGTCCGGCACGTCGTACAGCGTGAGTTGAGCCTGCGATTCGTCGAGCGAGATGCTGTCGATCGTCAGGTCTTCCATCCGCTGCAGTCGGGCTACGATGTCGACCGGCGTTCCACTCTTTGCCGGTAGCGGCAGCTCACCGAAGGCGACACGATCACCTGGCAGCTTGTCGAGTTCAAACTCCGCATGCACCGCCCGCAGCGCATCGAGCGCTTTGTCGCGGTTTACCAAGGCGGAGACTTTGATGTCGCTGGTGGTGATCGCTTCGATGTTGATGCCTTCGTCGGCCAGTACACGGAACATGCGGTCAGCGACACCCGTTTGGGTTGCCATGCCCAGACCGACAATCGACACTTTGGCGAGGTCGGCGTTGTGAGTCACCCCTTCGGCTTTCAGCTCCTTGGCCGCCTTTTCGACCGCCGCCAGCGCCTTGGGCAACTCGTCTTCAAGCACCGTGAACGAGATGTCGGCCCGACCTTCGGCTCCTATGTTCTGCACGATCATATCGACCGCCACATTAATGGCCGCCAGCTTCGAGAAAATTGTGAGGCTTGAGCCGGGTGTATCCGGTACGCCAGCGATTGTGATCTGAGCTTCGTTCTTGGTGAGTGCCGCGCCGCTCACTGCCCGGTCGGTCGACTCAGAGACCGTACCGATGATGGTGCCTGGCTCGTCGCTAAAACTAGCGCTATTGCGGACGTGGATCGGCACGCCGAACTTCTTGCCGAACTCAATCGAGCGGCTGTGCATCACACCTGCCCCCAGGCTGGCGAGTTCCAGGATTTCGTCGTGGCTGATGCGGCTGAGCTTGCGGGCATCGGCGACGATCCGCGGGTCGGTGGTGTAAACGCCATCGACATCGGTGTAGATTTCGCAGACGTCGGCGTTAAGCACCGCCGCGAGCGCCACGGCCGTCGTGTCGCTGCCGCCACGGCCGAGCGTGGTGATGTTGAAATCTTCGTCGATGCCTTGGAAGCCGGCGGCGATCACGATCTTCCCCTCGTCGAGGAGCTTCTTCATGCGGTCGGTGGAGATCGACTGGATGCGGGCCTTGGTGTGGGTGCTATCGGTGCGGATGCCGATCTGACCGCCGGTGAGGCTGACCGCTTCGTACCCGAGCGAGTGAATCGCCATCGCCATCAGCGCGACACTGACCTGCTCGCCAGTCGAAAGCAGCATGTCCATCTCGCGGGCTGGCGGGTCATCGCAAATCTGCTTGGCGAGATCGACGAGATAATCCGTCTGATGCCCCATGGCGCTCACGACCATCACGACCTGGTTGCCATCCTGCTGCGCGCGAATCGCCCGCCGCGCCGCCGCCTGAATCTTCTCCGCATTGGCCACACTCGTGCCGCCAAATTTCTGAACGATGATTCCCATTGCCTGCTCAGCTATTCTCTTTGTCTCTACTGTTAGTTCAACACTTGTTTTGACAGGATCACAGGATCGGCAAGAAATGAAGTTCTCTTCTCATCCTGCCGATCCTGTGATCCTGTCAAGAAATGAGTGACGAATATTCGCTTTTGCGGACAAACCACTCCATCGTTTTCCAGCCTTCGTCGAACGCGAGCTTCGACTTCGCTGCGTTTGTGTCGCCGTAAGATTTGAATTCGTCGGCTGCGATGCCGGCGCCGGCCATGGCGACAGGGACGTTGCCGTGCGAGTGGACTTTCGTGCGGAGGAACGTCGGGTGATCGGGCGAGATCATCATTCGCCAATCGCCTTGCTTCTCCAACGCCGCGAGGACCGGTCCGACGACGTGGCGGTCGATCTCCTCGATCGCTTTGAGCTTCTCATCGCAGCGGCCTTCGTGCGAGGCCTCGTCGGACGCCTCGACGTGAACGCACACGATATCGTACTTCTGGAGCGCGTCAATCGCCGCTCGGCCCTTGGCGGCATAATCAGTGTCCAGATAGCCTGTCGCTCCGGGCACCTCGATGCGATCCCAACCCACCAGGGCTGCGATGCCCCTCAATAGGTCGACGGCCGTGATCATTGTGCCACGGAGCCCGTACGCTTCGGTGAAAGGTTGCAGCCGCGGGGCCTGCCCCTGGCCCCAGAGCCAGACATTGGTCGCGGGCCTCTTACCAGCCTTCCGTCGGGCAACGTTGACGGGGTGGTCGCAGAAAATGCCCTCGCTAGCGGCCATCAAGTCCGAGAGCACGTCGCTCCCTGGGCCGCGAGGGTGTTCCGCCAGGACCGACTGGTCGGTGATGTCGTGCGGCGCCCGGGTGCGGGTATCGCTCATCGAAAAGGGTGGGGCCAGCTTGTCGCCGCGCCAAATGAGCAGGTTGCGGTAGCTCACACCCGGCGTGAACTGAATTGCCCCGCGAAACTGCGGATCGCTGGCGATCGCTTCCTGTATCGACGCTAAGAGCTGTGCGCCTTCTTCGGTGGTGATGTGATCCGCCGTGAAGTCGCGCATCACCTGGTCTTCGATCGTCACCAGATTGCAGCGAATCGCCCAGTCGTTTGGCCCCAACTTGATCCCCTGGGCCGCCGCTTCCATCGGCGCCCGGCCCGTGAAGTACTCGAACGGATTGTAACCGAGCAGGCTGAGATTGCCGATCTCCGACCCAGCGGGCAGGGCGGGGGGCGTGTGACACGCGCGAGCGACCACGCCAGCCGCCGCAACGCGGTCCATGTTTGGTGTGTAAGCCGCTTCGAGCGGTGTCTTACCGCCAAGCGACTCCTGCGGTTCGTCTGCCGCACCATCGGGAATAACAATGACGTATTTCATGGATGCTCGTTAGTCGCGGACCCACATGCGAACGGTCTTCCCCGTGGCGCAATCCAGCCGATCAATTGCGTTGCAGGCCTTGCGGGTCGCCCCTTCGGTCGACTTGTGCGTCATTACCACCAGTGGCACGACGCCATCTTTCGATGCCTCCTGCTGCAGCACGGAGGCAATTGAGATTTCGTAATGGCCGAAGACATCGGCAATCTGTGCGAGCACTCCCGGGCTGTCCTTCACCGTCGCACGGATATAGAACCGTCCGACCGCCTTGGCGTAATCACGCGGGCCGACGCGGGCCTTTCGCTTCGACCAGAGCTCCAGCGTGCGGAACGTGATCGCAGTGCGACCCACGGCAGTTTCGATAAGATCCGCCACCACGGCCGACGCGGTCGGCATCTGCCCAGCCCCTTGCCCATGATAAAACAGCGGCCCTACGGCATCGCCGACTACGCGAATGGCATTGAACGCCCCCGTGACATCTGCCAGCGGCAAGCCACTGCGAACGAGCGTCGGCGACACATACAATTGCAGCCCGTCGCTCACCAGTTGAGCCACTGCGAGCAGCTTGATCCGGTAACCCATCTCCTGGGCCATCTTCACGTCGATCACTTCGACCTTGTCGATGCCGACGCGAGGAATCTCAGCCCAATGCACCCGGGCCCCAAATGCGAGGTGGGCCAAGATGGCGAGCTTCTGAGCCGCATCGCTGCCATCGACGTCGAGCGCCGGGTCAGCCTCGGCATAACCGAGCCGTTGAGCTTCCGCCACAGCATCGGCATACGGCGTACAGTCGCCGTGCATTTTGCTGAGGATGAAATTGCTCGTGCCGTTGAGGATGCCATCGAGCGATTCGATCTGGTTGGCCGAGAGGCACTGGCTGATGTTGGCGATGATCGGAATGCCGCCTGCGACCGACGCCTCGAATGCAATCGAGCGGCCCAGTTCGCGGGCGCGGTCAAACAACTCCGCCCCGTGTTCGGCCAGCAGCGCCTTGTTCGCGGTGACCACGTCTTTGCCGCTCTCAAGCAGCTTGAGCATGATCGCTCGCGCCGGCTCGATCCCGCCGACGAGGTGTGCCACCACCTTGATCTCCGGATTGTTGATCACCGCGTCGATTTTGTCGGTCAGCACGTCGGCCGGCGGATCGTAAAGGCGCTTCTTCTTGAGGTCTTTCACTACGGCCTTTTCCAACCACAGTCTGCGGCCAGCGTGACGCGCGATGCGATCGCCATGCTCGACCAGCAACTGAGCGACGCCGGAGCCGACAGTCCCCATGCCGAGGATGGCGACCTTGGTTAATTCCTTTGGCAAATCAGAATTTGGCACACAGCACCTCCTAGCGAACCGTGGCTAGCAGGGCTTGCTGCAATTCGCGACGCGTGGCCAAGGAATATTCGAGATCGAACCAAACAATTTTGCCGTTTGCATCAAGCACCAATGTCCAAGGAAATTTTTGGGAGCCGACTTTGTCGAACGCCTTGCCATCCGCGTCCAGTAGTTGAGAAAAGTCGGCCTTAGTCGTTTGGATAACCGACCGAGCTTCGGCCGCCGGCTCGGCCACGGCGACACCGATAACGTCGACACCCCGCGAGCCAAAATTCTGGACCACATCGGGTCCAAGGTCGGCGAGTTCGTCGAGGGCCATTTGCCGGTCTCCCTTCCAAAAGACAACCACGGTCGCGGCCTTGCCGTACAGCGCCGAGAGTTTTGCGATGCCGCCCTGAATCTTGGGCAGCTCGATCTCGGGCATGGCGTCGCCGACCTTCACGCGGGAAAGGGCTGCGTGTTCGCTGGAGAGCAGCACCGGCGGCACGGTGGCGGGCTCGGTGGATTCTGCTTCGGCAGTGGGCGACTCTTCCGTAAAGGCCGCTTGCTCGATGGGCTCCACATGGACAGGCTCGGCTTCGGAGTGCAAGGCCGTCTCAGCCACCGGCTTTGCGGTCGGCAGTGGCTCAGGTTGCTCTTCTGCGAAGACTTTGTCCAGCCGCATGGGTTCGTTCGTCGCGGACTGGCCGCAGCCGACGAGCGCCAACAGACTGCTTATAGCGAAGATGGCAAATACAGGTTTGGTCATGCTATCACCGGTAAAACCAGTGATTGTCTCCGACTGGAAGGGCGGAGTCAACGCCGAGACGAAATCCCCGCCGCTACGGGCGTAAGAACGGGTTCGCAGGATTTGGTGGATTGGCTAGACTTGGGTCCGGTAATTCTGGCTGACACGGTGGTTGTAAGTCCAAGGAGGGACGCAAGATGACCAAGGAAGAACGAGCGGAACAAAAACGGCGAGCAAT
>JBGSUJ010000029.1:0-20512 GCA_041753435.1 Pirellulales bacterium
CTCACGCAAAATCCGGCGTTCCTTCGCCGTCAGCCGCACAATATACTTCTTGTTCATGGGACACCTCCGTGTTGCCGGAAGTCTCCCACATTCTTCAATCTTCACCAACCCGAACTTCTAGCTGTGACCGGGCACTAGGCATCCTACGTCGCGGTGTGTTTGTCTTTGACAATGAAGATGAGTCCGCGGTGCTGATGGATTACTGCATCTACAACGTCTATCGCCGCGGTCGTAACGCGATTGACGAGTATCTGCGAGACTGTCCACCCGATGCTGATTCCGACGAGATGGTGTGTCTGCAGGCGATGCGTGGGGCCAAGTACGCATTGGTGGTAGTGACTGGGATCGAACCGGGCGTCGGTTGTCACATAAAGAACTTGTACTCGCGGGTCGGTTTCGGTTACTGTACAAGTGAACAGATCCCCGTAAGGAACCCTCTTCGTAACAATACTCTCTTTTTCGATTTTTCTAAGTGCTTATCGCACGTGGAGTTGCTGAGTTCGAGACCCTTTCGGTGGGTGCTGAACGAAAGGAACCCTCTTCGAAAACATGTCGCTTGTGTTGACAGCGACGCGCTCGCGCGAGCGGGATAAGAGTGCCGGTTCACCGACGGTACATTCGGCGAGGCATTGCGCGCGAAGCTAGAGAAGCTGTACTGACAAGAAAAGCGCGAGCCACGGACGATCGCTTTGTGGGAGCCATTTCCTACCTTGGCACGGCGGTTCAGCGGGGTACAAAAAGTCTGCCACTTCCCAATACAGCTGAAAAACTGCTCGGATTGTATCGCCATGTCACGGCTCTTCCAGCCCCTGCTCTTCTTGCTCGCCCGCTGCACCCGCAACGAACTGATCCGCCAGATCGAGTTCCTCAAGGCTGAGAACGAGATCCTACGCAAAAGGGTTCCCAAGAAACGGATCGTGCTCAAGCCCGACGAGCGCGACCGATTGCTCAAGCTCGGCTCCGCGCTTGGCTCCAAACTCAAACACCTCATCACGATCGTCGGCTACGATACCTATCTGCGCTGGCAGCGAAATAAGAGAAAGAATGAGCCGGTGAAGAAGATGGAGCGTCCGAAGACTCCCGACGAAGTTCGGGCGCTCATTCTGAAACTGGCCTCAGAAACGGGCTGGGGCTACACCCGGATCATGGGCGAGCTCGCCAAGCTGGGCATCAAACCACCATCCAAAACAACGGTGCAGAACATCCTCCGGGAAGGCGGTCACGATCCGGGCCCCAAGCGCGGCAAAGGGACCTGGGAAGAGTTTTTAAAGGCCCACGCCGAGACGCTCTGGCAATGTGACTTTTTCAGCAAGCGAGTTCTCACGCGAACCGGATTCAAGCAGGCTTTCGTCATGGTCTTTATCAACGTGGCAACTCGCCGAGTGATTGTATCGCCGGGCACGTTCAAGCTGGGCGACGGCTGGATCGTCCGCCAAACGGCCGCATTCTTCGAGAAAGCTCATGCGGCCGGTCTCGAAGCCAAGCTCATCATGCGCGACAACGACGCAAACTACGCTGCGGGCTTCGATGAAGTCGTGAAAGCCGGCGGCGCGCAGGTCCGCCTCACAGCGGTGCGGGCGCCCAATGAGAATGCCTACATCGAGCGGTTCGTACAGACGATCAAGCAGGAATGCCTCGATCACTTCTTGGTATTCGGTCAAGACCACCTCGACTACTTGGTTCGGGAGTATGTCCGCTACTACCACGACTGCCGACCACATCAAGGAATTGGCAATCGGCTGATCGCTGCGGAGAAACGCGAACCGGCCGCCATCGTTCGCTTTGAACACGTCCGATACGAAAGTCGCCTCGGCGGACTGCTAAAGCATTACCATTGTGCGGCTTGAGCGCGCCGGCTGAGTAGCCGCTCGCGCTCGATCGCCGTACATGAAAATCCCCCATAACCTGACAGTCGCACGTTCGAATCGTGTTCCCTCCACTTGTTTTCTCGGTAGCGAAACTGAGCTACCCACGGGTTATACGAAAAGCCACCGCCTTCGGGCGGTGGCTTTTTTCGTTCTTACGCCAAGTCTCATAACATCTTGCGACGCGGCCAATGACCGTGAAGTCTCTCTCGCCCCGCCGCGCGCTATGCCCGCTTTCGTGTTCTCGCCGCCCAGCGGGCGCCGTTTGACGGCGAAGTCTCGGTTGTCTCTGTGTCTCGCGCGGCCTGGGTTATAGACTGTTGTGAGCGCTCAAGCGGACAGAAGTGGCACGGTTGCTTTCGGTGAGTTCCCAACTATAGCTCCCGCTTGCTGGGCAATTTGTCAAGGTCGACAGGCCAGCCCAAGCGATGCGATCGCCATTCTTGCGGTCAAGGACCAACTGCGGCTCACGGCAGTTCAGACGCCCCAGTTGGGGGCCATCAACGCGGAGGCAAGGGGCAAGGCCGTCGCCGTGCTGAAACAATGAAGGACATGCACGAGCAGATGATGGTGGATCAAACAGGGCCAAACACGCAGGCCAAGACCGGTACGCCGGCGGCTCCTGCGGAACATGACCACGCGACGCACCAATGAAAAGCTGAGCCGGAACTAACAGCGTCGAGTGTTAGTATGCGCATGTCCGTGAAATGGAGTAGCATGGGATTAACGTAGGCAATCGTCAGCACTACTCCGGTGGAAGCGTCGGAGAAGTCTAAGTCTAAGGAGAAATCGAAATGACTTGTTGTAAAGACAAGATGGAACCGGTTGAAATGGATTCTTGCTGCTCGCCACGCGACACTGCGCAGAACGCCGCGGAGACGATGCGCAAGTCAGGATGCGGTTGCTCGCCCGTGGTTGAAGACGAAAAGAGCCGCCGCTTAGTGGGCGTCGTGACGGAACGTGACGTGTGTCACGGGGTAGCAAATAATGACCGGCGGCCCTCAGAAATTCCGGTTGAGGAGATTATGCGCCCCGCGTCTGCATGCTGCGGCATAGATGAGCCTATTGAAGAAGCTCGGCGCAAACTCGATACGCATCAGGCTACGAGTCTACCCGTTGTGGATAAAGCGGGCTACTGCTGTGGAACAATCAGCTCGCACCGCCTGGGGCAAACGTAATCCCACACGTCAACGAATTGGCTAGCGTATTCATCCGGCTTATATTTGCACTTAAGAGAAACAATCATGACTCACGTGGTTGCTGAACCATGCTTCGATTGCAAATACACCGACTGTGTCGTGGTCTGTCCCGTGGACTGCTTCTACCAGAGCGAGCAACTGCTTTACATCCACCCGGATGAGTGCATCGATTGCGAAGCGTGCGTACCGGAGTGCCCAGTCGAGGCCATTTTTCACGAAGACAACCTCCCTGAGCAGTGGAAAGAATACTTGGCACTGAATGCGGAGATGGCGAAACAAAGTCCCAACATTGTGGAAAAGCAAGACCCCTTGGAAGGCGAGCAGTGCGTCGGAAAAAAGAAGTGACGAGCCGCGATTGTGAAGGAAGGGCGCGAATTGCTGCCGTTGTTTTCCCAGACGGCACGCGATAGGATCGAGCATGTTTGACATTTCGCAGCGAGTCAATCCTGCAGCCTGCCGGATCAAGGATTAAGTTTGTCGGATGACTAAATAAGGAGCACCCTGGCAGCGCCGGGGGGCTCGTTGAGGAGTAAGCCGACGTGATCGAATGCCTTCAGGCTTTCAATCACGTCGGCTTGTTTCGTTTGCGGCGCACGAATCCATCCGCAATCGCCTCACGTTTTCGAGCAGCCGCAACAATCGCCATCGGGTCGTGTGATGTGCCAGTGCTTTCCGAAGACCCACTTGTTAACCAATGACGAACCGAATCATATCCGAGAAAATGCACGTCGGCATACACAAACATGGAGAGAAAGGACATCGCGAACATGAGCACCAACATTGAACAAAGAAGCAATCACGACTCCGGGAGCGCCAAGCCACCTTCGGCTCCCGTAGGCACACTGTCATTGGCGAGGCTGAACCCCAATCGCCTCGGCTTGGGATTCGGCGCGACAGGGGTGGTGTCCTACCTCGGCTGCATGCTCACCTTGGCCACTGTGCCGCGGGAGAAGGCGGTGGTCTTCTTCAACAGCCTGTTGCACGGGTTCAATGTCGAGCCAATTCTGAAAACCAGCGTGCCGGCCGGCGAAGTCGTGCTGGGATTGATCACTACGTTTATCCTTGGCTGGATTGCAGGCGTGTTAGTCGCGGGATTCTATAATTTGGGACTCCGCACGCCAAAATAGGAGGGTTGATGGAAGAGCAACAGAAAAAATGATAGGAGACCCCCCTATGAATAAACACGAACACGCAACCAAGAACAAACCCGATGCTAGACCGGCGCACGACGAGGTGGCCAAGAAGGCCTACGCCATCTATGAGAAGGAAGGCCGTCCGCAAGGACACGCCGATGAGAATTGGTCGGAGGCGGAAGCTCAATTGCAGCACGCCGGTGTCGACCATCAAACCCACGATGACCACCAGGACCATCATGCGCACATGGCGGCGGATTTCCGGAATCGGTTCTGGATCTCGCTGGTCCTGACCCTGCCGATTCTCGTCCTCTCGCCGATGCTCCAAACGCTGGTGGGGCTGCGAGAAGCCATTCGTTTTCCCGGCGACATCTACGTCTTATTCGGCCTTTCTTCCGCGGTCTTTTGGTACGGCGGCTGGCCGTTCCTCAAAGGCTTGTTTGACGAAATAAAATCCCGCCGCCCCGGGATGATGACGCTGGTCGCCGTTGCTATTGCCACTGCCTATCTCTATAGCAGCGCCGTGGTATTCGGCCTGACCGGCAAGATGTTCTTCTGGGAGCTGGCCACGCTCGTGGACATCATGCTCTTGGGACATTGGATCGAGATGAAATCGGTAATGGGTGCTTCAAAGGCTCTGGAGGAACTGGCCAAGCTCATGCCCTCCGACGCGCATAAATTCATGCCCGACGGCAGCGTGAAAGACGTGCCGCTGAACGAACTCTCCTTGGACGACAAAGTTCTGATCAAGCCCGGCGAGAAGATTCCGGCAGACGGTGTCATCGTGGCGGGCGAGAGCTCGGTCAACGAAGCGATGCTCACCGGCGAGTCCACCCCTGTAACCAAAGAGACGGGCGCAAAAGTCATCGGCGGGGCCATCAATGGGGAAGGCTCGTTGACCATCGAGGTCAAGGGCACCGGCAAGGATTCGTTTCTGTCGCAGGTCATCGACTTGGTGAAGCAGGCCCAAGAAAGCAAATCGAAAACCCAGGACCTCGCTAACACCGCGGCGCTGTGGCTCACCATTGTTGCCTTGGGCGGCGGCGTCATCACCTTCTTGGTCTGGCAAGTTCTGATACGCCAGGAGTTCGCGTTCGCCATCGAACGTACGGTGACGGTCATGGTCATCGCCTGCCCGCATGCCCTGGGGTTGGCCGTGCCGCTGGTGGTGGCTGTCTGCACGGCCCTCGCCGCGAGCAACGGCCTGCTCATTCGTAATCGCGTTGCTTTCGAGGGCGCCCGGAAATTGCAGGCCATCATTTTTGACAAGACCGGCACGCTGACCGAGGGCCGCTTTGGCGTCACGGAAACTCTGGTGCTGGGCGATGACATTACCGATGAAACGCTACGCAGCTACGCGGCCTCCGTGGACGCGAATTCCGCCCACCCCATCGCCAAGGCCATCGCCGCCGCTTCGGATAAGAAGCTGCCCGTTGAAGGCTTCAACAGCATCACCGGCAAAGGTGCCGAGGGTCGGGTCGATGACAAAGACATCAAGGTGGTTAGCCCTGGCTACCTGCGAGACCAGAACATCGCGCTCACTGACCAGCGCGTGGAGCCCCTGCAAGCCCAAGGCAAGACGGTCGTATTTGTTCTGGTGGACGGGAAGTTGCAGGGGGCAATTGCCCTCGCCGACATTGTTCGGCCCGAGGCGAAGCAAGCCATCGATGCCCTCAAGGCACTGGACATCCGCTGCATGATGCTTACCGGCGACAACAAAGCGACCGCCAAATGGGTTTCTGACCGGGTCGGACTGGACGAATACTTCGCCGAAGTCTTGCCCCAAGACAAAGCCGCCAAAGTAAAGGAAGTTCAATCGCGTGGCGTCTTGGTGGCCATGACCGGCGATGGCGTGAACGATGCGCCGGCGCTGGCGCAGGCGGATGTGGGAATCGCCATTGGAGCCGGATCCGATGTGGCGGTGGAAACCGCCGACGTGATTCTAGTGCGGAGCAATCCGCTGGATGTGGTGGCCATCGTACAGCTTTCTCGCGCCACGTATCGTAAGATGATTCAAAACCTTGCCTGGGCCACCGGCTATAACGTCGTCGCCATTCCGCTGGCGGCTGGAGCGCTTTACGCGTGGGGCGTGCTGCTCACTCCCGCGGTGGGTGCGGTGCTGATGTCCGCCAGCACGGTGATTGTGGCCATCAACGCGCGACTGCTGAGACTGAAGAAAGCACCAATCGCTAAAGAACGGGAACAAGATGTTTCGACGCACCCCACAAAAACGTGACCACCGTATTCAAAAGTCAGTAACCACAACACCCAAAGAGGTAACCGGATCATGAACGAATCGAAACCCGTAACCAAAGACCCCATTTGCGGAATGACCGTGGACGAATCCACCGCTCTCCACGCCAAACGCGATGGTAAGACGTTCTACTTTTGCAGCGACCATTGCCGGGAAAAATTTCTGTCGATGCCCGCCGGTGCGAAGCCGGAGGAGAAAACTGGAGGCTGCTGTGGATGACGTCCGCACGTTGTAGGCAAAGTAAAATCCCGTCATGCCCATCAATGATCAGTTGAGAAATTCAGCAAGCCCAGCGGAGTTGGCCACACACGCCAAAACTGTGGAGGCCAGCCGCGAGCCGTTTTCTGTTCTGACAATAAACGGCGGCTCATCGAGCATCCGGTTCGCGCTGTATGCGGAGGGCGAACCGCCGCAGCGGCGGCTGGATGGGAAAGTGGATCGCATCGGTCTGAGCGGCACGAATTTGACCGTTAGGGACTCTACCGGAGAACCGCAGGATAGTCGCACCCTCGACCTCGCCGATTACCGTTCGGCGGTCAATTTTCTACTGGATTGGCTCGAAACGCAGCAGGTTTTCGCTTCGGTCAAAGCCGTCGGACACCGGGTGGTGCATGGGATGACGCATAGCGAACCGGAGCGGGTCACTCCAGATTTGCTCGATGAATTGCACCGAATCACGCCGTATGACCCGGAGCATCTGCCGCTTGAGATCGAGTTGATCGAGGCAGTCCGTCAACGCCATCCTAAATTGCCTCAGGTTGCGTGCTTTGACACCGCTTTTCACCGTACCATGCCGCGGGTCGCCAGTCTGCTGCCGATTCCGCGACGCTACGAGGCGGCGGGCGTTCGCCGTTATGGCTTCCACGGGTTGTCTTATGAATTCCTCATGGAGGAACTCGCACGCCTCGGCGACCCGGCGACAACGAAGGGTCGCGTGATCCTGGCCCATCTCGGCAACGGCGCAAGCCTGGCTGCCGTGCACGACGGCAAGAGCATCGACACCAGCATGGGCTTCACACCATCTTCGGGATTGGTGATGAGCAGTCGCTCGGGAGACCTGGATCCTGGCCTGGTCTCTTACCTGGCGCGCACTGAACAAATGAACGCGACACAATTTCAGGAAATGGTGAATCACGAGTCCGGCCTTCTCGGTGTATCTGAGATCAGTTCCGACCTGCGTGATTTGCTCGCGCTAGAAGCAGACGATGTGCGGGCGGCGGAAGCCGTGGCGCAGTTTTGTTATCAGGCGAAAAAGTGGGTCGGCTCCTTTGCCGCGGCGCTCGGCGGATTGGACACGCTCGTCTTCGCAGGAGGCATCGGCGAAAATTCGCCAGTCGTCCGCGCACGCATCTGTGAGGGGCTAAGCTTCCTTGGCATTGAACTGGATGAGTCGCGCAATGCGAATACCGCGGACGTGATTTCCTCGGATGCCAGCGCCGTCGCGGTCCGCGTCATTCGCACGGAGGAAGAACGGATGATCGCCAAGATGGTTTGCCGCGTTCTCGGCCTTGGCTGTAAATGGGAGAATTGAACCATGAATGCGGAAGTGAAGCACATAATGCTGTGACAATGGATGTCCTGCCTTTCAATGGTTTCGACGCGAAGGAACTCCTGCGTCTCGCCGCCTCCCTCAAGCAAAACAGCGACATGCGATTGCCGCCGCGATTGTGCAGGGCGCGAAGGGAAAGGGTATCGCTTTCGACGATCTGAAAGACTTTCGCTCGGTGACGGTGGGAGGTGTCGCCGGTCGTGCGGTGATGGTTGGCAAACCAGATTTCTTGCGGAGCGAAATGATCGCCGTGCCGGCGCTGTGATGAGCCTGAGATCCGGGTCGGTCATCAGCAACGCCCTGCGTCTGCGGAACGCGATGATGTGACCCGGGAGTCTAAACCGCTCGCGAATATCCGCCCGCGTACGGGAATCGGAAAAGTGTCGGCCATGAAGCTTACCGCGATTCCGGAATCGTTGGCTCAACGGGAATCTCTTCGAGTTCGATGGGCCACGTCGTAATAGCACAACCAACGGCCCGTTCGAGAGTTGCTATAGCTTGAGCGCGTTGGGCGAGGCGGCGATGATAGTCGATGCGATGGCGCAGGAGCGTTTTGTAGTTCTCAATGAGCTGCTGAAACGTGATCCGATCGACGCGATAGGCTTCAAAGGACAGATCCAGTGTCTGTTGGGATTTGGGTAAGATGTCCTTGTCAAGAATCTGGAAAATCCGGTCGTCTTCAATAAACTGCGCGTGTTGGGTTTGCACTTCGGCCCGAACTTCATCCCACAAGGCGTCGTACTGCTGGGCGGTGCGAGCTGCTTTGAATTGGGCTTCGCGGACGCTCGCGTTGAGTTTCTCTTTGTAGATGGGCAAATTGACGCCAACTAGCAGGGAAAAAGCATCGTCCCCCGTCGCCGCAGGGCTAAGACCTGTTGAACCGATCCCATAATAGTTGACGCCGACAGTTACATCGGGAAAGTAGCTCTTTTGCGCTAACGCAAGTGCCGCTCGATCGCCGATCCTTTGACGGCGCACGGCCTCTAGGTTTGGTTGACATTGGTCGATCATGGCAACGAGCACCTCGGCCGAGCGGGGCACATTGGTTTCTGGAATTGCAGGGACGACATCCAACGTCGTCCCTCGGGGAGCGTGAAGCGCCTTGGCAAGACGTGCCTTGGCCTTTTCTTTCGCTTGCTCCAGTTGAATCAACAGGGTTTGGAGTTGGAACAATTCCACCTGGGCTTGCAGAACCGTTTCCAACCCCGTCTTCTCCCTGGCCGTCTTAAATTTTGATTCGGCGATCGCGATGACTTCTTCCAGTCGGTCTTCGAGTTCCTTGTCCACGGCGATCGCGCGATCAAGGAAGTAGAGTTCGTAGTAGGCCAACTTGACTTGCTCCACAACGCTGAGTTCTGCCGCCGCCATTCGAGCAAAGGTCGCTTGGGCATCCTGAAAGGCCACCTGGCCACGCAGGTCGCGTTTGCCAAACCAGGGGATTTTTTGGGAGAGGTTCAGGATGACATCCTGGGGACCAGCGGCTGTTTGAATCGGTTCCAGGAACGTCGTGGTCATCAGCATCGGGTCATCCAACGCCCGTACCTGCGGTTCGCGGGCTTCCAGCGCATGGGCCTGCATATGAACCACCTGGATCTCAGGATTGTTGGCCAACGCAAATCGGATCAAGTCATCCAGCGAAGCTTCGTCCCCCAAGACTGGTTCGGGCGGGCCGGCACCCTGTTCGGACCGGTATGGCGTGTATGCGGTGAGGCGAACGTCTGACTCGGGCTCGGCAGGCAACCCACGTTCGGGAGTATGCAGCCGAACAGTCTGAGAGGCGGTTTCCGCAATAGACGCCGCCGATGTTGGTCCAATGGCCGGCTTCGCGGACGCTGCCAACGTCGCGGGCTTAGGCGTCGATACGCAACCCGCGACAATCGCACAAAGCAGTGAAGCTGTCAGTTGGAATCCACGGTTCACGTAACGACCTCCGCGTCCACGGCTGCTGACATGAGAGCGCAGCTCTTAATCAGCTATCGTTTCCGGTATTATCGCGTCTCCTGGAAAAAGCCGAACGATCGGATTGGTTGTCGTAACCCGTCGGTCGCAATCGTTATTACCGGTACAGCTTGCCTACACCGATTCCAGCGTCGGAAACAACACAGCCAACTCCCGCAGATGTTCCCCGACCCCGCCTTCGCAATCTGGAAACCCGGCCATGCACAAGACTTTAGAACCAACGCTGCGGTTGCCACCCTGGAATCATTCGATAAACTACAGTACAGAAGTGAGTTGCTTCCACCTTAAAGGCGGCCCCTCTCGATGAGTCAGGTGAATCCGTTGGATGACTAAATAAAGCGCAACCTGGCTTGTCCAATTGTGACCTGGGCCGGGGGGCGAGTTAGTGAGTAAGCCGACGTGGTGGGATACTTCCGAGTGTTCCGTCACGTCGGCTTTTTTGTTTCGGTTGCGTTTGACGGTCACGTATCGCATGACGAACCAAATGACCACATCGACGACGCCATCTCACGCCACGGCAAAAGAACTGATTTTGCAAACGCTGTCGAGCAGCGAACAAACCGGCTTATCAGCGTCACAGGTGACTGCAGCCCGTGAGCAATTCGGTTGGAACGAACTCGCCACCGTCGCTCCGGAGCCAGCGTGGAAAAAGTTTCTGGCTCAATTCGGTGATGTTGTGGTGTGGATTCTGATTGCGGCGGCGGTGATATCGGGAGCCATGGGCGAGTGGACCAACACGGCGGCCATCCTGGCCATCGTGCTGCTCAATGCGCTGTTGGGGTTCTTCCAGGAAGCAAAGGCCGAAAAGTCGCTCGCGGCGTTGCAGAGTCTGGCCGCTCCGACGGCCAAAGTCATTCGTGATGAGAAACTCGCCTCGATTCCCGCGCGAGAACTTGTGCCGGGAGATCTCGTCGAAATCGAAGCTGGAGACAATGTCCCGGCAGACCTGCGGTTGTTGACAGCCTTCGCGATGCGAGTCGAAGAAGCCGCGCTCACCGGCGAGAGTTTGCCCGTTGAGAAAGACGCCGAACTCGTGCTGCCGGAGTCCACGCCGCTCGCGGATCGGCGAAACATGGCCTACACAAGCACGGTGTTGGCCAACGGACAGGGACGGGGCGTCGTCGTGGCGACGGGAATGGAGACGGAAATCGGTCGGATTGCCGGCTTGTTGCAGACGTATGATCGGACACCCACGCCGCTGCAACTCCAGCTTGCCAAACTTGGCCGCACACTCGTCATCATCTGCCTGGTATTGGTTGGCATCATCTTCCTGCTGGGGCTGCTGCACGGCAAGTCGTGGTTAGACACGCTGTTGTCGTCGGTCAGTCTGGCAGTGGCCGCGGTGCCGGAGGGATTGCCCGCCGTGGTGACGACGGCGTTGGCGCTGGGCCTGCAAAGAATGGCGCGACGCAACGCGCTTGTCCGTAAGCTGCCGAGTGTCGAGACGCTAGGGTGCGTATCCGTCATCTGCTCGGATAAGACCGGCACGCTGACTCATAATGAAATGACCGTCCGTGAACTGCTGGCGGGCGGCGTTCAATACCGAGTGACGGGTTCAGGCTACGCCCCGCAAGGAGAATTCTTCAAGGTCTCGCCCGACAGTGAGCAGCCGGTCAAGCTGACCGACGAGGATGCACAAGTGGCGCTGCGCGTCGCGGCATACTGCAATCACGCTCAAGTTCAGCCCGGCGAGACCAAAGGGACTTGGAATGTCATCGGTGATCCGACCGAAGGAGCATTGATCGTGTTGGCAACGAAGGGAGGCGTGACCTCGGACGACAAAAAGCCGGAGGTCGTGCAGGAACTTCCCTTCGACGCCGAGCGCAAGGCGATGTCGGTCTTGCTCAAAGACGAATCGGGTCACCGAGTCCAATACACCAAGGGGGCTCCGGAAGGCATTCTGGAAAAGTGTGTCTCGGAGCGCCGAGACAACAAGGTTATCGAGCTAACCGATGAACGTCGGCGTGAGCTTATTCAGGCCAACGTCGAAATGGCGTCCCGCGCCTTGCGTGCCCTGGCATTAGCATATCGAGACGACGACGGAGCAGAACCCGCGATTGACGAGAATGGCCTGACGTTCGCTGGCCTGGTCGGGATGATCGACCCGCCGCGTGAAGAGGTGAAACAGGCGGTGGTGCGCTGTCGCGAGGCGAGAATACGGCCGGTGATGATCACGGGAGATCACCCCGCCACGGCCACCTCCATCGCAAGAGAACTCGGCATCGCGTCAGAGACCGACCGCGTCGTTTCCGGCCAGGATCTGGACGCGATGTCCGACGATGAACTGACGGCGAGCGTCGCGCAAATTGCTGTCTATGCGCGCGTTGCGCCCGAACACAAGCTGCGTGTCGTGCGGGCGTGGAAGGATCGCGGCGAGATCGTCGCGATGACCGGCGACGGCGTGAATGACGCGCCCGCCGTGAAGGCGGCCGACATCGGCATCGCGATGGGGATCAGCGGAACCGATGTCACGCGCGAGGCGGCGGCAATGGTGCTGATGGATGACAACTTCGCCTCGATCGTGAATGCCGTCGAAGAGGGCCGCTCGATCTACGACAACATTCAAAAGTTTCTGATCTTCCTGCTGTCGTGCAACGCCGGGGAATTGATGCTGATGCTGTTCGCTTCGCTGTTAGGATGGCCGACTCCGCTGCTGCCGGTTCAATTGCTGTGGATGAATCTGGTCACGGACGGATTTCCGGCGCTGGCCTTGGCGATGGAACCGCCTGAACCGGGACTGATGTCGCGGCCACCGCGCTCGCCACGCGCATCGATTTTGTCCTGGCAGCTCGGTTCCGCGATCCTGTTCCGCGGACTGCTGCTGGCAGCGGTCAGTCTCGTGGCATTCGTCCTACTGCTAGGGCCGGACGGCGAAGACGTCGCCACAGCTCGAACCATGGCCTTTTGCATCATGGTTTACGGACAGTTGTTCCTGGCATTGGCCGCTCGCAGCCGAGTCTGGACCTTCTGGCAACTCGGTCCCACGACGAACCTGTATGTATTCGCCGCGGTCGCGGTGTCGGCGCTGCTGCAGGTCGGTATCATCGCCCTGCCTTTCACACGGGAGATCTTCGATGTGACTACCCATAGGCCGATGGCATGGGGCGTGGTCTTCGCGTTAGCGCTCATCCCGGTCACCGTAATAGAATTGGTGAAGCTGGGCTGTCAGTTCTTCGGACGGACCGACCAATCAGCCTCTGTGGGAGCATCGTCATGAACGTCTTCAAAAGCATCGTCACGAACGCCAGACGACATCGCATCGAGCTGGGCATCGCAGCGGTAGTCATCGTTGGACTTGTGTTGGCGATCGCCTGGTGGCCGAAGACATCCAGCGAAGGAGCGGCCGGAAGCGAAGTCTGGACATGTTCCATGCACCCGCAGGTGCGACTGCCGCAGCCGGGATCGTGTCCGATCTGTGGGATGAAGTTGATACCAACTTCAAAGCTCACGGCGAAAAAGGACGCTGCAGGTGGTCACGTCGGTCTGGAGACACAAGCTGTCGCGCGGCGGGAACTTTTCAAGGAGATCCAGACCGTTGGCAAGATTGACTACAACGAATCCCGCGTCGAGTTTATCTCGGCACGAATTGCCGGGCGCGTGGATCGTTTGTACGTGGACTTCACCGGGATTGAAGTCAAGGAAAACGACCATCTCGTGGAACTCTACAGCCCCGAATTGGTTTCAGCTCAGGCGGAATTGATCGGAGCGTTGGAGGCGTCCGATTCTCTCAAGAAGGTGCCCGAACGGCTGGGCGATCGATTTACGGAAACGAATCTGCTGATGGCTCGCGAGAAGCTGCAACTTTGGGGATTGCTTCCGGAACAGATCGCGGAGATCGAAAGGACTCAAAAGCCGCAAACGCACGTCACAATCTACGCGCCATTGGCTGGCACCGTCATCGAGAAAAATGTTCGGCTCGGACAATATATCAAGGAGGGGGATCAACTCTACCGCATCGCGGAACTCGATCCGATTTGGCTGTACCTCGAATTGTACGAGTACGACATCGCGTCGGTCCGCTACGGGCAACCAGTCGATGTCGCCCTCGAAGCCTTTCCAGGCGAAACCTTCCGGGGGATCGTGACTTTCATCGATCCTTTTCTGGACGACCGCACGCGTACTGTCAAAGTCCGGGTCAATCTCAAGAACCCGGATCGCAAGTTGAAGGCCGGCATGTACGCCTCGGCTACCATTCGCGTCCGGTTGCGAGGCGACGGCGTGGCGGCTCCTACCGGACTCGAAGGCAAGTTCTCCTGTCCGATGCACCCAGAGGTTATTCAAATCGAGCCTGGAAAGTGCCCGGTTTGCATGATGGAATTGATCCAGATCCCCCGGGGCAGTCCATTCGCGAATTCGGGTGATCAGGAGCATGCCGCTCACGCTCTTGGAGACACATCGCCCGAACACGGAGAACACCCGCCCGAGGTAACCACTGAGGCGGAATCCAATCCGTTGGCCATTCCCGCCTCGGCCGTGCTGGATACGGGTCGGCGGCAAATCGCCTACCGCGCCACAAAGGACGGCAATTACGAATTGGTCGAATTGCAAGTCGGCCCACTTGCTA
Organism: Pirellulales bacterium; assembly: GCA_041753435.1. Taxonomy (GTDB): domain Bacteria; phylum Planctomycetota; class Planctomycetia; order Pirellulales; family Lacipirellulaceae; genus DASYDU01. Next base: position 14,524 of record JBGSUJ010000029.1, read on the forward strand.
CGGCGACTGATGAGGCCGGCCGCACAACGCTTTACTACCCCGTGCTCAAGGGATTGAACGAAGGGGATCCCGTCGTCGTTCGCGGCGGGTTTCTGCTCGACAGTCAGACTCAAATTGAAGGCCGACCGAGCTTGCTATTCCCCAAAGGACAAACCGGATCCAGCGAATCTGCGATGTCCATGCCGATGCCGGCTGGCGGGGAGCACAAACATTGAACCCTATCTCCGCATATCAGCCGCTGGGCGCTAGCCCACGGTTCTCGAAGATACCGGACGCTAGCGCGTGGCGGCTCATGTGTCAGCAACGACACGGCTACGGCTTGATTCACCTGATTGATAGCGAGGCCTCCTCATGGTGAGCTTCATTATCAATTGGTGTCTCAACAACCGTTTTATGGTCATGCTGTTGACGGCAGTGTTGGGCATCGCCGGGTACTACTGCATGATCAACACACCGGTTGATGCGATCCCTGATATCGGTGAGAAGCAGGTCGTTGTCTTTGTTGATTGGCCGGGGCGCTCTCCGCAGGATGTTGAGGACCAGATCACGTACCCGCTGACGGTCAGCCTTCAGGGGACGCCGCAGGTAAAATCCATCCGCTCGGCATCAGGCTTCGGGTTCTCGATGGTGTTCGTGATTTTTCGCGACGAAGCCGACTACTACTGGGCGCGGACGCGTGTGCTGGAGCGATTGAATGTCGCGATGTCGAAACTTCCACCCGGTGTAGTGCCGGTCCTTGGGCCAGACGCAACGGCGCTGGGACAAATACTCTGGTACACACTCGATTCCGACGAGCAAGACCTCGGTCAGCTTCGTTCGTTGCAGGATTGGTATGTCCGGTATCAATTGCAAGCGGTGGAAGGTGTTTCCGAAGTGGCCAGCGTCGGCGGGTTTGTCAAGCAATATCAAATCGACGTCGATCCTGAGAAGTTGCGAGCGCATCGCATCACATTGCCAGAGGTCCACAACGCGGTCCGCATGAGTAACATCGATGTGGGAGCCAAGGTCGTCGAGAACAATGGCTTTGAGTTCTTCGTGCGCGGTGTGGGCTTCGTCAAGACTGTGCAGGATGTCGAGAACATTGTCATTCGCGAAGTCGATGGCACGCCACTGCTCGTGAGAAATGTGGCGACGGTACAGCTCGGCCCGGATTTTCGTCGCGGACTGCTGGACAAGGCCGGGCGTGAAGCGGTTGGCGGCGTGGTTGTCATGCGGTACGGCGAGAACCCGCTCCGTGTTCTGGAGCGAGTGAAGGCCAAGATGGCGGAAATTGAACCGGGCTTGCGCGTCAAGCGGGCGGACGGCACGCAAGTGCCCGTGAAGATCGTACCGTTCTATGACCGCACCGACATCGTCAGCGAAACCATCGATACGCTCCGCGAAGCGCTGCTGGAAGAGATTCTCGTCGTCGGCGCAATCGTAGTGATTTTCCTCCTGCACCTGCGCAGTTCGCTGGCGATTCTGCCGACCCTGCCGCTATCGCTCGGAATCGCGTTCATTGCGATGTACATGCTGGGCGTCGACAGCAACATCATGTCGCTGGCCGGCATTGCCATCGCCATCGGCGATGTCGCCGACATGGGCATCATCATGACCGAAAACATCTATCGGCGGTTGGCCAAAGAACCGGAACGTCCCTACGACGAAGTGATTCACGAGGCGGCCACCGAAGTCGGAGGACCGATCCTTACTGCCGTGTCGAATACGATCATTTCGTTCATTCCAGTGTTTGCTTTGACCGGTCAGGAAGGCAAGCTCTTCCAGCCGCTGGCCTACACGAAGACGTTTGCAATTGCCGGATCGGTGCTGCTGGCGCTGACTGTGGTGCCCGTGCTGTGCTACTACCTATTCAAGCCGATTCGTTGGTCGCGAAGAAAGTCGTTAATGGCGGGCGGTGTGCTCGGGCTTATTGCCGTTATTCCTGTTTATGCTGCCTTGCACGCAGTCCTGGGGACAAGCAGCAGGTGGAGCGGTTGGCCAACCGCGATCGGGATCAGCATGATGGTCGCTGCTGCCGTCTATCGAATGGGCCGCGAACAATTGCTGCCGGAGGAAAAGAACGTCGTTTCGCGGGGCGTTCTGCGCGTGTTCCACCCGTTGCTGCGCTGGACTCTGGACCACAAGCGAACCTTTCTGGCGATCCCTGTTTCGATGATCCTGTTTGGTGCGCTCGTGTGGCTCGGGTTCGCACGCGTCGCCTACCCGGTCTCCGCGACGCTGAAGCTGGTGAGCCTTGATGTCACCGACAATGCCGTGTGGAACCGACTTGATCAGACCTTCCCAGGAATCGGCCGCGAGTTCATGCCGCCGCTCGACGAAGGCTCGCTGCTCTTTATGCCTTCGCTGCTGCCGTCCGCCTCGCTGACGGAGGCTCGGCAAGTGGTCGCTCGGCAGGATATCGCGATTCAATCTGTGCCAGAGGTAAAGAGCGTCGTTGGCAAGGTCGGTCGCGTCGAGTCGGCACTTGATCCCGCACCCATCGGTATGTTCGAGACGATCGTGATCCTGAAGCCCGAAACGGAATGGCGTCGAGTTCATCAGGAACGCTGGCACAGCGACGTCGGATGGTTGAACTGGGGACGGCCGGTGCTGGCTTATTTTTGGCCGGAAGAGCGGCCCATCACCAAACAGGAGATTCTTCAAGAACTTGAAACCAAGACCGCAATCCCTGGCGTCCTGCCAACGTGGCTGCAACCGATTCAGACTCGACTCGTCATGTTGCAGTCGGGATTTCGGGCCATGATGGGAGTGAAAATCTTTGGCGCCGACCCACTCGAAATCGAACGCATCGGCTTGCAGATGGAAACACTGCTGCAAAAGGTGCCGGGGGCAGTCGATGTCGTTTCCGACCGCATCGTTGGCAAGCCCTATATCGAGTATGAAATCGACCGCGCCAAGATCGCTCGCTACGGCGTTCATATCCGCGATGTGCAGGACGTCATCGAAATCGCAATCGGCGGAATGAACATCACCACCACCGTCGAAGGTCGCGAGCGCTATCCAATGCGCGTCCGCTATCTGCGCGAGTTGCGAGAACGGTTCGACGACCTGGAACGCATCCTGGTCGCGACCTCAAGCGGAGCGCACATTCCAATCGGTCAGGTCGCCACGATTCGCTACACGACAGGTCCGCAGGCATTGAAGAGCGAGGATGGCTTGCTGGTCGGCTACGTCACGTTGAATACGCGCGACCGCGACGAAGTCAGCGTTGTCGAAGATGCCGAACGGCTGCTGCAATCCGAGCGACGCCGCAGCGACGAACTGATCGCCGCTGGCAAGCCGGAAGAAGCGACGCTTGTGCTGCCGCCCGGTTACTACTGGAAATGGGGCGGCCAGTTCGAGAACCAGCAGCGGGCGACAAAGCGGTTGTCGCTGCTCGTTCCAGTGGTGCTGTTCGCGATGTTCGTGATGATCTACCTGGGGCTGGGCAAGTGGTGGCTGGCCTTCGTTGTGTTTTTCGGGATTCTGGTTTCCGCGTCGGGCGGATTCGCGCTGCTGCTGTTTTATGGCGCGAATCTGAGCGTCGCCGTGTGGGTCGGATTCATTGTGCTGTTCGGCGTGGCCGACGACGCCAGCGTGGTCATCCTCAGCTTCCTGGAGAATGCGTTCCGTGACCAGCATCCGCAAAGCGTCCCGGAAATCCGCACGCTCGTGATCGAGGCCACGCTGAAACGAGTCCGGCCGATGCTGATGTCCACCGCGACGACGGTCATCGGTTTGATGCCCATCTTTCTCACCCACGGCCGTGGCTCGGACGTCATGCAACCGATGGCCATCCCCAGTGTGGGAGGTATGGGCGTGCAACTCATCACGTTTCTTGTTGCGCCGTGCATTTACTGCCTGGTGAAGGAATGGCAATTCCGCCGTGCCAGTTCATCCGTACCTGAAACCGGCTCAGAAAACTAAAACAATGAAGTCAAACACTCTTTCCCCGGAATTGCTTCACAAGCTGGACGCTTACTGGCGCGCCGCCAATTATCTGTCCGTCGGCCAGATCTATCTCTACGACAATCCGCTGCTGAAGCGGCCGCTGACACTGGAGCATATCAAACCGCGCCTGCTCGGCCACTGGGGCACGACGCCGGGTTTGAACTTTATTTATGTCCATCTGAACCGCGTCATCAACGAACACGACCTGAACGTGATCTATATCACCGGGCCGGGTCACGGTGGACCCGGGCTGGTGGCAAACGCCTACCTCGAAGGCACCTACAGCGAAGTCTATCCCAATATTTCGCAAGACGAGAACGGGATGCAGCGGCTATTCAAGCAGTTCTCCTTTCCCGGCGGCATTCCGAGTCACGTCGCGCCGGAGACGCCAGGTTCGATTCACGAGGGCGGCGAGTTGGGATATTCGCTGTCGCATGCTTACGGCGCGGCGTTCGACAATCCCGACCTGCTCGTGGCTTGCGTCGTCGGCGATGGCGAAGCGGAGACCGGACCGCTCGCCACCAGTTGGCACTCGAATAAGTTTCTCAATCCCGTCTGCGATGGTGCGGTGCTGCCGATTCTGCATCTCAACGGATATAAAATCGCCGGTCCGAGCGTGCTGGCACGCATTCCGCATGACGAACTGGAAGCGCTCTTCCGCGGTTATGGTTACACACCGTATTTTGTTGAGGGCGACGATCCAATGGAAATGCACCAGCTCATGGCTGCCACGCTCGATGCCGTGGTCGCCGAGATTGGATGCATCCAAACTGAGGCGCGCGCCAACGGATTTAAGACGCGTCCCCTCTGGCCGATGATCATCTTGCGTTCACCGAAGGGCTGGACTGGCCCGAAGGTTGTCGATGGTAAACCGACCGAAGGCACGTTCCGCTCTCATCAGGTGCCGATGGGCGACATGAGCCATCCGGGGCATGTGAAGATTTTAGAAAAGTGGCTGCAGAGCTATCGCCCGCAAGAGTTGTTTGACCAGACAGGCAAGTTGCGCTGCGAACTCGCGGACCTCGCCCCGAAAGGCGAGCGCCGCATGAGTGCCAATCCCCATGCCAACGGCGGCCTGCTGTTGCACGACCTGCGATTGCCGGACTTTCGCGACTACGCTGTTGATGTGCCAACGCCCGGTGCGGTGAACGGTGAAGCTACGCGTGTGCAAGGCGAGTTTATCCGCGAGGTGGTGAAACTCAACTCTCGTAATTTTCGTGTGTTCAGCCCGGACGAAACGAATTCCAATCGCTGGGGCGCGGTGTTTGAAGTGACAAACCGTTGTTCGACGGCCGAAATTCTTCCCGGCGACGATCACGTCGCGCCCGATGGCCGCGTGATGGAGATGTTGAGCGAGCATCAATGCGAAGGCTGGCTCGAAGGTTATCTGCTCACCGGCCGGCACGGGTTCATCTCCTGCTACGAAGCGTTCATTCACATCGTTGACTCGATGTTCAACCAGCACGCCAAGTGGCTGGACGTGGCCGGCAAGATTCCGTGGCGTCGGCCCATTGCCTCGCTGAACTACCTGCTGTCGTCGCATGTGTGGCGGCAGGATCACAACGGCTTCAGTCATCAAGACCCGGGCTTCATTGACGTGGTGGCAAACAAGAAGGCGTCGGTCGTGCGCATCTATCTGCCGCCCGATGCGAACACGCTGCTCTCCGTGACGGATCACTGCCTGCGCAGTCGCAACTATGTAAACGTGATCGTGGCCGGCAAACAACCCACGCCGCAATGGCTCGACATGGACGCCGCCATCAAACATTGCACCACCGGCATCGGCATCTGGCCGTGGGCCAGCAACGATCAGGGTGGCGAGCCGGATGTCGTCATGGCCTGCTGCGGAGACGTGCCCACACTCGAAACCCTGGCGGCGGTGGATCTGTTACGGCAGTATTTTCCCGACCTGAAAGTCCGAATGCTCAACGTGGTGGATTTGATGAAACTCCAGCCGCAAAGCGAACATCCGCACGGATTGAGTGACGAAGAGTTTGATGGGCTCTTCACCAAGGACAAGCCGGTCATCTTCGCGCATCACGGCTATCCGATGCTCATC
>JBGSUJ010000030.1:0-23174 GCA_041753435.1 Pirellulales bacterium
TGCGAAACGAATCGAACATCCTGGCCTCCTTGCCGTGAGTGGGTGCGTGTCACAACACCCTCATGCCAAGTGAGGCCGATTTCGTCCATATCAATCATCAAGACAACGACTTACGAAAGTTCAAGTGCCATTCGTTCCTGATAGTGATCCGAATATCGTCGAGTTGGTGCTCACACGCGGCTCTTACCATTTAACATAGTAATAAGGATTGTTGGATGAACCCTTCGACCACTTCGGCTATCCATGTTGCGAGCGTGAACCAGCGCCATTTACTACACACGGCACTTCCTGGATTATTGTTCGGGGTATTGACCCTACTGTACGGCTTTGGGCTGGGGATTGTGTTTGGACTTAACGAAGAACTGATCAAGTCGCGGCTGAAGGCTTCAGCTGCTGAAGTGCGCGAGTCTGTCTATCATAATGACGATGCAGCCATCAAAGCCGTGCTGGATAAGTCCTGGGTGTACATGCAGCGCGCCCATTTGCACGCCGGCAGCCTCGGAACCGCTGCGATTAGTCTGATCTTGTTTGTGGCGTGGCTGGGCACCTCGCCCGGCTGGACGCGGGCCATCAGTCTCGGCCTCGGTGTGGGCGGACTGGGCTACTCGGTGTATTGGCTTGGGGCCGGGTTTCTCGCTCCGGGGATGGGGAGCACCGGGGCAGCGAAAGAGTCGCTCAAATGGCTGGCGATGCCGTCTTCGGGTGCGGTCGTGCTCGCAACCGCCGCCGTGGCTGTGCTCCTGGTAGCCGCAATGGTCCGTAGGGCACCCGGTGTTACAGTCTAGGAGGAAAAAGGGGGCAGGGTGCATCGGCGTAAGCCGGAGGAAAGTTGCGAATGAAAGAGTCATAAGAGGTAAGATCTAGCCAGTCGCCTCGGCCTTGAGTGATGCGTGCTGTCGGGCAACCGTCAGAACGAAGCGTTCACAAAGGTACAACCGGGCGGTCTATTGAGCTCCGAAAACATTCTTTTGTGGCGGCCGACCTAGCTCAGGTCGGCGCGTGGCTGCAAGGCGTACTGTGCGGTTGGAGTCAGTATTACGCTGTCCCCGGCAACTACGTGCGCTTACGCCAATTCCGCGACGCGCTGCAGCGGATGGGGCTCCGCGCGCTGCGGCGACGCAGCCAGCGCGGTCGTCGCCTGATCTGGGCCAAGTTCTCCAAGCTGAGCCGACGCTGGCTGCCGACGCCGAAGATCCTCCACCCCTATCCGAACGGTCAACATCCAAGGTAAGAGCCCTAGGCAGGAATGCTGCACGTACGGATCTGTGCGGGGGGCGGCCAGCAATGGCCGTCCCTCTCGTGATAACCGAATTTAATCGTTCCTGACACGAATGGCCTGCACTTTCGGAGCAAAGCAGCAGTAACTGATCTCCAATAAAAAAGGCTCTTCCATCCTGCTGCGTTTGACAAACAAGCCGCACGATGGAGGAGCCAAGGATGGTCGAATCGAGATGTCGTTGGCAGTGTCCCAATCAGTGGTCGGAGTGGAGCGAATGGCTGGCAGTCGGGCTGCACGGTGCGCATCGCTGGCGGTTGTCCGTGCTGCTGGTGTGGGGATTCTGTTTGCCCACGGACGTCACACGGTGACCACCTGGCTGCGAGCAGTGGGCATCAGCGACGACTTCGACGACTATTATTGCTTCCTGGCCCGTATTGGACGCAAGAGCGAATCGGTCGCCACGCAACTGCTCACACTGGTGCTGGCGAATGTGCCGTGGCCCGAGCGGTTGCTGGCGGTGATCGACGATTCGCCGACCAAGCGCTATGGGCCCAAGGTCGAAGGGGCCGACATCCATCGCAACCCGACTCCCGGTCCGGCGGACCAGAAATACGTGTACGGCCACATCTGGGTCACGATTTCGCTGGCCGTGCGGCATCCGCTCAACGGCGCGTTGGCGTTGCCGCTGCGGTCGATGCTGTACGTCCGCCAGCGCTCGATGGCCAAGATCCCCCCGCATCGCAATTGGACTTTTCGAACCAAGCTCGAGCTGGCGGCCAAGCTGCTGGAATGGATCGCTCCGATCGCCAAAGGGGCCGGGAAAACGCTATGGGTGGCCGTCGACGGCTTCTATACCAAATGGCCGTTCTTGAAGCGTGCGCGCTTGGCCGGCGTCGTCGTGTTTCAACTCTGCCTGTGGATGCATACGCTGGTGGAGTTATGGGCCTGGAACCGCCGTCACGACGAGTTGGTCAATCGCAGCGATTCACCCTGGGATGATCCCGAGCGTCGGCCTTCGCACGCCAATCGTCGCAAAGCCTTACGTCAACAAATCATCCAACAAGAATTAAAGACCATTGCCGCTATCTGGCGGCTCCCTCGAAAAATCATTCAACTGACCGAACGCCTCATGGCGCTCGCCGCTTAACCTAATTCAGACATCCAAAAGTGCAGGTTTGAGTAGAGCTTGTGAAAAAATCTACAGACTGTCTTCCCGCCAAGTGCCTTGCGATCCAGGCAGGAACGTGTCGTGGCGGATTTACTTCCAGTAGTCTGGCAAACAGGCCAAGAAATTCGCGGACCGCAACTGGCTCGTCATCCACAACGTGCCAGAGACCAGACTTCGGTTTTTCGATCACCGGGACAAGCGCCGTTGCAGCATCATCCAAATGGAGGCAAGCCCATCTTGCATCGCCACTGGCAATGATGGGCATACGGCGCTGGAGCAATCCGTCACGATTTATCTGAGTGTGATAAGCATCGGCCCCGTAAAACTAACCGCACCTTAGCACGGCAGATGAGAAGCCAGATCTTAAGCCCGCTTCCTGCGCGATTTGCTCACCCTCATAAGCCGATTGAAATAGTGGCTAAAACGATGCGGGCGATTCCTCGTCGAACGCACTTCCATCTGGAGGTCGAGCCACTCCAACGATACTTTGCTGAACATAGGCTTTCGCTCCAACTCGTGCCACACACTCGACAAGGGCCCGTGTACCTTCGCGTCGAATGAGATCATTCTCATGCCACTCACTCATCCTTGTATGGGCTGTCTTCGGAATCGAGGTTGCCACATACACAAGAACGTCGCAACCGGCTGCCGCAGGAACAAGTTGCTCGACACTAAACAAGCTCGCTTAACAAGGTTCCCCCCTTGCTGCACGAGCCAGCGAGCCAGCGAGCTTTCGCCGACGAACGTGCTAGGCCAATCACAGCATCTCCACGCTCTCGCAACAGGCGAACTAAGCGTTGCCCCAAAACGCCTGTTGCACCCGCCAGGAATATCTTCAACTCTCTACCTTCGAATGCAGATTATCGGTTCCGGAAGATGGTCGTAAAAGTGACATTACGTTCTCGCAGCGATGCACGATATCTACAGAGAATGCCGGTAAGCATACAGCTAGGTACTCGGCGCCTTCGTCGCTGGGTGTGCTGTATCGAACTCTTGCGCCTGCTGGTGAAACAATGGCTTGCCCCTGCTGAACTTCGTAGACACCATCGTCGAATTCAACTCGCAATATCCCTCGAAGAACGACGGAAATCTCCTCAAACTCGGGTCGCTGAACGGGCTCTTCCCAGCCACCGGGAGACACCATTCTGGCGATGCTTACGTTTTCATGACCCGAACTTAACCGACCAGCAAATTCTTCTATCTGTTTCGGCTTATTTCCGGCAGCCATCACTACCCGTGGGACTTTGATATGGATCGGCATTGCTCTGTTCCTCATAAAAAACTCGTGCTTTGGCTACAGGCACGGAGTGTTTTTGTCGCAGAAAAGCTCGGCATTTGTAGACAGTCGCGGCACGAACCTCGGCACCCGCTCGCGATATTCAGCATATTGCCAACCAAAGTGTGCCAACAAATCTCGCTCCTCGAATACCGTCGCTACAATCATGTAGAGCGTGAGCACTGCGGCAAACTGCAAGTGCCCGAGAGTCATTGTTGGCGTAGCCCAAAATAACACCGCCCATCCGATGTACAAAGGATGCCGCACATGATTGTATAACAGCGGAGTACCAAATGGCAACGGAATGTATTCCTTCCCGCGCAAGTACAACCACACTTGACGGGTTCCAAACAGATCGAAGTGATTGATCAGCAGGCTTACCACCGGCACCATCAGCCATCCCGCCGCAAAGAGTGACCACAAGGCTGCACGCAGCATTGGCTGCTCCACATTCCACACCACAATATCAATCGCACGCCATTGCCAGATCAGCAGCACGGTTACTATGCAGGACACCAACACGTAAGTGCTACGTTCGATTGGCTGGGGTACCAGCTTCGTCCAGAATCGTTTGAAGCCAGGTCGGGCCATGACCGAATGCTGCAAGCCAAACAGGCTTAACAGCAGCAAGTTGACGGCAATCGCAGTTTTCACCGGGCTGGTACTGGGCGAATCGATCGTCTTAGGCATTAGAAAACCGCCCACAAAAGCGGCCATCCAGGCGTACGTCGCCAGGAATATCAGATAGCAGCTGACCCCATAGGCAAAAAATATCCAGCGCTTCATGATCATCTCCTCGAATACCTTGATACGGCGGTCTATGTGAGTTGTTACCGCATTGACTGGATTATCGGATGTCGTGGCAGACTGCCAAGTTGACTTGTGGTAAACTTACGGTTGACTTGTGGTACCCCCGCCAAAATCCCCGCGGAAAATCCATGTCCACCTCCTCTCCCACCCGCCAACGCCTCGTCGATGTTGCCGGCCGGCGCTTTTACCGCGATGGTTTTCGCTTGGTTGGCCTCGACCAAATCCTTTCCGAGGTCGGCATCAGCAAGACTGCCTTCTACAAGCACTTCGAGAGCAAAGAAGATCTCGTCCTCGCGGCCTTAGAAGACCACGACCGCGAAGTGCAGGAAATTTTCCGCAAATTAGTCCGCGAGCGAGGTGGCCCAACGGCATGGGGCCAGCTCTCGGTGGTCATGGATGTGGTCGAGCATTTTGTCGAATCCGAAAACTTCCGAGGTTGTATTTTCATTAACGTGGCAATGGAGTTTCCCCTACCGCACGAACCCGCTCATATCGCTGCCGCCGAAAGCAAACGCGCGATCGAAGAGATCATTTTTGAGTTGGCTATCAAAGCAGAAGCAGCCGACCCGAGGGCCTTGGCCAAAGAACTTTGCCTCATCATGGAAGGCGCCTACGTTACTCGCCAGGTCACCGGAGACATCCAAACCGTCACCATTGCCCGCAAGCTGGCTAAACAAGCTATCGCCGCACAATGTCGGCCCCAGGACATCCACTAATCGCAGCGACTATCCGCCGCGTGAGCCAATGGCTGAATATCGCAGGCCGTTGTATAACAAGTTCTTCAACGATTACTTCTAGTAATGCACCTTCGGCACATGAGGTTGAATCATGTCTTTGCTCATCAAGAATGGCCAAATCACGACGCCGACCGACCAGTATCTCGGCGATCTCCTCTGCGAAGGCGAAACGATCACCGCCATCGGCCGCAATCTCACCGCCCCCGCCGGCGCGGAAGTGATTGACGCCACGGGTAAGTTCGTCTTCCCGGGCTTCATTGATCCGCACGTCCACATCTACTTGCCCTTTATGGGCACGTTTTCAAAAGACACATACGACTCCGGCAGCCGGGCTGCGCTTGTGGGCGGCACCACCACCCTCATTGAAATGTGTTGCCCCAGCCGCCAGCAAGATCCCCTCAAAATGCTCGACCTTTGGATCGCGCAGGCCGAGGGCATCTCAGCCTGCGACTACACGTTCCACATGGGCGTCGCGCGATTCGATGCTGAGGTCGAGAAGCAGTTGTCTAAAATAGTTGAGCGCGGCGTCGCCTCGTTCAAAATCTTTTTAGCTTATAAGGGTGCCTTCGGCATCGACGACAACGAACTCTACCACACACTGCGGCTAGCCAAAGAGCTCGGCGTGATCGTTACCGCCCATTGCGAAAATGCGGAACTTGTGTCTGAAATACAAGCGAAATTGGTGGCCGAAGGAAAAACCGGCCCCGAGTGGCACGAAAAGTCGCGGCCGCTGCGCGTCGAGGCAGAAGGAGTTCACCATCTCTGCACGTTCGCCGAGATGACCGGCGCACACATCTACATCGTCCACACCAGCAACGACGATGCGATCCAAGCGGCCGTCGCGGCCCGGCGGCGCGGCGTCCACGTCTGGATCGAAACCGTCGCGCCCTATCTGGTACTCGACGCCTCGTATGCAGAGAAGCCGAACTTCGAAGGCGCGAAGTATGTCATGTCGCCGCCGCTGCGTTCGCTCCCGCAGCAAGACAAGATCTGGAACGCACTCGACTCGCGCACCATCAGCACGATCGCCACCGACCACGCTCCATTCGACTTCAAAGGCCAGAAAGAAATGGGCCGCGAAGACTTCACCAAAATCCCTAACGGCATTCCCAGCATCGAAGACCGCATCAACCTCGTCTACACTTACGGCGTAAAACGCGGTCGCATCGACCTGCACACGTTCGTCGATGCCTGCAGTACGCAAGCCGCTAGGCTCTTCGGCTTGTTCCCGAAAAAAGGCACCATTGCGCTGGGCAGCGACGCCGATCTCGTAGTCTACGATCCCGAGTATTGCGGCCAGATTTCGCAGCAGACGCAGCAGATGAACGTTGATTACAGCGCGTATGAAGGCTGGGCCATCGAAGGCCGCCCCGCTGCCGTCACCGTCCGCGGCAAAGTGCAAGTCCGCGACGGCAAATTCGTCGGCGAGCTTGGGCACGGAAAAATGCTCAAGCGCCAGCCTCACCATTTCTAGACCTCAATCGCTGGCATTCGAGTCGTCTCGCATCATTCCGCTGGCCCAACAAGTCCCAATATTCCCGCTACCTCGATCGCGTCAGACGGTGCGATCGACCCTCCGACTGCCACTCCAATTCTGTTCCAAAGTTGTTGGTTCGTGAGCCCGACATAAGCCGCGGGAACGTCTGGGGCCGCCGACGGGAATGGCACGGCCGTCGCCCGTTGTTCAACATAGTACACTCGCTGATTGTTGTATGGGCCAAAGTCGAAGACTATTCGATCGTCGCCAAATAGGTGATCGATGCTGCCGTTTCGAGAAGCAAGCTGTGACGCTACTAACACCCTCGATAGCTGGAGCGAACCTGTTAACAATACCAATCGATCTGTTTTGATCCCCGTATGGATCAGGATATCACGGTAATTGCGAAAGGTGCCACCATTGATAATTGAGTACCCTTGCCTGGGGGCCACAATCCCGCGATAAAACCCGCTGATCGTCAGATTGTCATATACGATGTCGCGCGTCACCACGTTCGAACCCACACCAATTCCAGCCTGAAAGCCGGGGATTCGCATTATCGTGAGATTTCGCAAAATCGTGCGGTGTGAATAGGGCAAATTAACGCCGTTTGAGTTATTCCAAAACGTCGAATTTTCAAACACACCATGTTGGCTATGACTCGCATCGCGGAGATGATACCACACGTTTAGCCCCGTACCGGACGAATAACCGACATTGTTCTCAAAGCGTAGCATCGGAACATGCTGCACGTCGATTTCGGCATTGCCACCCGCGATTGAAGAGTCCTGCAGATTCGCGGAAATGAACTTTTGCCGTGTGCCGCCTTCAATCAGGCCTTTGGCATAAACGATAAACCCATTCCCGTCGTTGCCAGCAGCGATGTTACCTGTCACCTCTATCCCAGTGCCTTGAAACCAGAAACCATCGCCCTGATGCCCAAAGTCCTGGAGCTTGAGCCGAGATTCAACCCTCTCGCCCAAGCCCGTGGATCCAATCGCGATATTATTGCGGAAGCTACCTATTTCGTCGCCGACTTCGGTGGTAAAGGCTGCCCCGCGCACTGCAAACGCGACATTGTTTGCCATGTCGACGTAGCTGCTGTGATTAACGAATCCCCAGCCTGGGCTATCCACAACGACGCTACCTGTGATCGTAGATGGATGACCGGCGTTCATGAGACCATTCCGATGGAAATGAACGGAGTAGCGGGCACGAGGATTCGTGCCAGTACCCGGTTCGAGCTGCCAATCTGCATCCACTACGGGATCATTGATCGGTATCGATTTATCAGTACGTCCGAGTTGATAAAAACCAGCGTTCGCAATATGTACGTCGCGATTATGCATGAACATCACGTGGCCACGTCGGTCCACCACCGAGCTTTCCGAGGAAATTGCGACGTTCCTCGTCGTGTTGGCAACATGAATCTGCAGGTCCGCCGCGGCCGGAACGTGATTGTAAAGATAGGGGCGATCGACGACCACCTGATTTGCAAAGGTGGCGATAATTCGCCGAACCTCGTTCTGCGTAGAACCCGCCATCGTACTCGCCAGGACGATCGTGTCCCCCACTTTCCATCCGATTGGAATCGACCGCAATGAAAGAATATTGGTTCCCGCTATAACCGTGCCATTGATGGGAAGATAGTTTGTGACCGCCGTCCCGTGCATCGAAACGCTGCCGTGACTAATGAGGCCGCGTCCGATACCAAATGGGTCGGCAATCCGATCGATCGGACCCCGATCGATGATTGTCAACCGTGCTGAAATACTCGCAGGTATCGGCGCAACTTCCGACCCCATTTCAAGTCGTCCCGTGCTTCCCACAACGATCGTCTCGACACGCAGTTCACTGCTCGCACTAGTCGAGAAGCGAAGTGTGCCGTCGACACGCACCGTCGCAAGCCGGGCTGGAACTACACCGTCGACGGTCACTTCCACGCCAATCGGCACCAAAACCCTTGCTCCAGCTCCTGGCACCACGCCATTGTGCCAGGTCGCGGGATTGGACCAGTCGCCACTCGTTGCTGCATAGTGAGTGACTTGGTCATAGCGCACAAGCTGAAACAAAGTCAAGTGTTCGCGCTGCAACACAGCATCGGCCGCGTGCGGAACAAGCGAATGGATCGCCTCATTCGCCTGACGGTCGCGGATCTTGTCCAACGAATCGACTAGCGCAAAGCCTTCCAGGGGTGGCAACTCACCAAGCACTACCGGGCCAGCATGAGAATGCCCGCTTACGGGAAGGGCCTCAATGGGATCGTGTGCGGCCAGATTCGGATCATAGACGCCCAAAAAGCCGGTAAGAAAGAACCAATCTTCGCCTTCATTGCCGTATATTGCATCGGCAACTTGGTCATCGAAAACAGTGACATTCGAAACCAAATGAGCGGCAAAATCGTCGCTTTCTAATTGCGCGATTCGGGCTGCAGAGGGCGTGTCAGCGATCCAAGCTCCAAGCAGTACGCCAAGACCAGTGGTGCTGTTGTCATAATCTGTAGTGCCACCGATTAGGATATCGTCGCCGCCTCCACCGCGAAGCTCATCCAGCCCTTTGCCCCCAATGAGAATATCGCGCTCTTTATTCCCGGCGAGATAGTCATCGCCATCACCGCCGAAGAGTGTATCGTTGTCGGCACCGCCCAAGAGATAGTCATTACCCGCACCGCCTTCCAACCTGTCGCTCCCCTCGCCACCTTCCAGGTAGTCATCACCACTACCACCAATCAAAATGTCGTCACCTTCACCACCAAATGTGCGCGACAGAATATCAGTTCGATTCTCGAAGCTGTCGTTCCCCGCGTATCCCCGAAAGACAATCGAAGAAACTGCCGACCGCTGAAATGTCGACTCCACTATGCCGTCGACAGATTCCGCACGCACTCGGATGACACTTGCAGAATCTGTCATCACGGTCACCTGATCAGCGTCGGACGTGCCCGACACAACAATTCGGCTATTCGCAGCATCGAAGGATATCCGATTTACCGACAGTAACACGCGCGGTTCAAGCGATTCAACAAACAACGAGTGGCGGCGATTGTCCCGCGGTCGTTTCACGGAGCAACTACGACTTTGCCATCGTTGAATGGCGTCCGACATTACCAGCCAGAGATTGGCGACCATCGTGCCTTGTTCCTCTTTTGCAATTCCCCGCAAGAGCAGGCGTATTCAGAGCCTGCGCCAGAGCGCAACTCCAGCACGAACCACGATTGCCCATCGCAATCTACGATGATTGAATACGCCGACCCTGCGTCTGATCTGAAACTCTGCCCCAACTCGATGAAGAACAGATGAACGAGTCGGTACGCAATCCCAATGTTGCCAAGCCAGAGCAACAAAGAACGCATCCCGCACTCGTTACCGGTCGAACGCGAGATGAAACGAATCCCTCGACTTACCGCGGCCGCGATTGCCAAAGTTTGGTGACATCCACGAAGCGACACGAATCGGTTGCAGAGGGTCGAAATGCGACCGGGTCTGTTCACAACCGATTATTGCAAATCGCTACGAAATGGCAAACATCCTCTCATCAATTCGCCCAAGGAGCCCAATGATGTTGTGGCACAGCGGCAAATTCGTGCGGCGTCGTTTTGTCGCACCGACCATTCGTCGCCCTTTCACCAATCGCGTTAGCCCCGCGCAAGCGCATCGCTTTGCTTGACAAAATCGTCGCCGTCCCACTCTGCATCGGCGCGAATCATCTTCTGGCGATCATGCTCCGCCTTCTTCGCGGCTCGAGCGTCTGCCTGACGCTTCACTAAATCGGCGTGGGTTGTAAAGTATTGCAGCGAGTGCCCCTTAAAGTCTTCTAGATGATGGAATTTGTGCCGCTCCATGAACTCGAGCAATTGCTCCTGCATTGGTTTCACCAGCGCATAGCCTTGCTTCATCACACCCGTGCAAACCTGTACCGTGTCGCAGCCCAACAGGATGAACTGGGCCGCATCAGTGCCCGTTTCGATGCCGCCGATGCCACTCAGCGTCCGGCCGGGAAACTCTTTCTTGATCACTTGGGCTATTTCCATGCACATCCGCAGCGCGATCGGCATCACTGCTTGGCACGAGTACCCCCCCGGCGTAGTGTACCCCTCAACCGACGGCTCCGGCCGCAGCGTTTCCAGATCGACCCCCAGTACGCTGCGAATTGTATTGATCGCCGCAATGCCGTCGCAGCCGGCTTCGAGCGCGGCCCGCGTCGGGTCTTCGATGTGCGTCACATTGGGCGTCAACTTGGCCCACACCGGCCGCTTAGCCACCTCCATTACCCAGCCACTCACCTCCCGCAAAATGTCAGGGTTCTCACCCATCGCCGCCCCCATCTTCCGCTCGGGCAGACCATGAGGACACGACATATTAAGCTCGAACGCATCAACGCCGGCCTCTTCGCACCGGCCGACAATCTCCTGCCAGGCTTCCTTGTTGTACTCTTCCATGATCGAGGCGATTAATACCCCCTCGGGATACTTGCTTTTGACCTCCTTAAATTCTTGGATCCAGGTGTCGAACGGTCGGTCGGAAATCAATTCTATGTTCTCCCAACCGTAGATTTCACCCGACTCACGGCTCCGCAACCGGGCGTAGCGCGGTTGGACATTGATGACCTTGGTCGAATCGAGGCTGACCGTCTTGCAGATCACCGCGCCCCAGCCTTCATCGAAGGCTTTGCCAATGACGTTGGCATTGGTCCCCGGGGGCCCGGAGCCAATCACGAAGGGGTTGGGGAGTTTGAGACCGTTGACGGTTGTTTGAAGAGTTGGCATGGCGTTACCTCCCTTGCCGCATAGCGAATGACAATCACCTGCAAATCTCCGCCCATCGTAGCGGATATCAACGCGACTACTCCATTATATCCGCGAACCGCTCTTCCAGGGCCTTCAGACCCGCACGAAAACATTCCAAATCGCCAAAGATGCTAAACAACTGGCAGCCCAGTTCGCGGCATTTCTGCACATGCGCTGCATCCTTTGATAGAATTCCCCACGACTTGCCCGCTTGCTTGCTCGCGGCTGCGATTCGCTCCAGAGCCGCCAGGCACTTGGGGTGCATATACTCACCCGGCACGCCCAACGTCACGGACAGATCCGCCGGACCAACAAACAAGTGGTCCACCCCTTCCACCGCCGCAATCCGTTCGATGTCGTCAACCGCCTCGGCTGTTTCGATTTGAATCGCCACCCAACGATCGCGATTAGCGTTCTCGGCGTGCTTGCGCATCTCAATCGTACCGTAGCCCGACTCGACTGTGCCACCAAACATGCCTCGCACTCCCCGCGGCGGATACTTTGCCCACGACACAACTTCTTTTACGTCCTCCAGCGTTCGCAGTTGTGCGATCATCACACCGCTACACCCCGCTTCCATCGGTCGCATGATCGTCGCATAATCGGTCGGTGGCACACGGGCAAAAGCGTCCAGCCCAACCGCACGACAGGCCATGAGCATCAGTTCCAGCTGAGCATGGGGCACTGCTGTGTGCTCTTGATCGATCCACAGACCATGAAAGTCACCCAAGATGCCCGCGACTTCGACCAGTTTGGGGCTCGACAACCCGGTAAAGTGCATCACGCGGACGAGCCGCCCGCTCCGCAATCGTTCGATAATCGTGCTCATGGAAAGAATCTATCAGGCAAGCCCGCTTCAACGAGCGGGTACGAGAACTCCGAGTCAAAACCCTGTATGCTCGCATAGAAATCTCCAGACCGCAAGCGTCTGCAAAGGGGCCGCCAGGAGAAGTCGCCGACTACCGCCAAAGTGGTCAGCGCGTTGGCCGTCGGCGTCGGGCTGCGAGTACCAACAGTCCAGACATACTACCGAGAATTGTCAGCGAACCAGGTTCAGGCACGCCCACCACGGTCAGTCCGCCCGACCCGCTACCCGGTAAAGACATTTGCCCAAACGTGTTTCGCCAGATCGTGAAGTCGGCTGCATCCACAATGCCGTTCCCATTGCCGTCGGCGGCGGCGTTGGTCTTCGAGCCAAAAGTGCTCTTCCAGATATTGAAATCGAGTGCATTGACAACGCCGTTGAAGTCGTAGTCACCAGCCGGAATGTTCAAGCGGCTCACGTCGTTGACGAGCACCACGTCTTCCGTAAAGACGTTCACTTGATTCTGTATTTTGGCCGCATCGAAGACGGGTAAAGTGTTGAAAGCACCTCCCACGTTGAAGCGCGGCAAAGCCACTATGCTGTCAATCACATTCATACCATTGCCCAAGACGCGACCAAAAGCAGAGAACCCTCCCGAACTTTGATTGGGATTATCCAGAACCGTGTTGTCGATGGTGTTGAAATACCATTGGCTAGTGGCCGTGTTCGGCCCACTCTTGGCCATAGCAATCGTGCCGCGCAAATTCGAAGGGCCGGCTACCCCGCCTCCCGGCTCATCGTTGATCGGCGGGTCCGTCGGTACTTGATCGAAATTTAAGAAAAGTTGACCGCCGACATCCTCGATCAGGCCTGTGGTCGGCACGATGAATCCGCCCCCTTGGACCACCCCTACGCCACTATCGGCAAGGCCCGACCGGCGATGAATGAAGGAGCCGTCCCAATCGTTGTCGTCGACGTAATTGAGAAAATTAGTCACGGTATTGGGCATCGCCGACTGAAACAGCCGCACATCAACCGTGCCTATACTCGATCCATTGATGCTGAAAGAGTAACGCACAACCACCGCTGAGGACGGACAGGCCAAGCCACTAAGCAGCACCAACGACGTTCCGCAATACGAAACAACCTGCCTGACAATTCGCAACATTTCTCTTCCTGTGCCCGGCGACTCCAGAACCGGAAATGGGCCGCCACTTGTGCCGTGTCGCATCGTTGATTCGGCAATCTTCGCCGCACATTCGCAATTCGACACCCGATCGCACGATTCATATCAGCCTACTCGCCAGCAGCAAAACTGTCCAACGAAAACCTCTCCCAGATAATCAGCGCATCCGATAAAATAGAGCTTTCCCGAACATCTTTTCCCGTGACAACTCCGCGACAGTTTCGCCACCACGAGACTCTGGCATTCATCCGCCGAGTGATTCGCTTACCCCCACCGCTTTCACTCCCAGAGGAATCCTCCATGGCCGCGTTTCCCGAAATCAGCCGCATCCCCTACGATGGCCCGCAGAGCAAGAACCCGATCGCCTTCCGTTACTACGACGAGAACGAGGTCGTGGCCGGCAAGAAAATGAAGGATCACCTCCGGTTCAGCGTCGTTTATTGGCATACCTTCCGCGGGATCGGGTCCGACCCCTTTGGACTTGGCACTGCCGTCCGCCCTTGGGATGACGGCAGCCATTCGCTCGCCAACGCCGAGAACCGGGCCCGCGTGGCTTTCGAGTTCATCGAGAAGCTCGGTGCTCCGTACTACGCCTTCCACGACCGCGACGTCGCGCCCGAGGGCGCGAGTCTCGCGGAGACCAATCATAATCTCGCTGCCGTGGTGAAGGTGCTCAAGGAAGAGCAGCAGCGGACGGGCGTGAAACTGCTCTGGGGCACGGCCAACCTGTTCAGCAACCCGCGCTACATGCACGGTGCGGCCACCAGCCCGAACGCCGAGGTCTTCGCCCACGCCGCTGCCCAGGTGAAGAAGGCGCTCGAAGTCACCAAGGAGCTCGATGGCGCCGGCTACACTTTCTGGGGCGGACGCGAAGGCTACCAGAATCTCTGGAATACCGACATGCAGCGCGAGCTGAACCATCTCGCCGAGTTTCTCCATATGGCGGTCGACTACGCCCAAGAGATTGGCTTCCAGGGCCAATTCTACATCGAGCCCAAGCCCAAGGAGCCAACCAAGCACCAATACGATGCCGACGCGGCCGCTTGCCTCAACTTCCTCCGCCAGTTCGACCTGCTGCCCCACTTCAAGTTAAACCTCGAAACCAACCATGCCACACTCGCCGGGCACACGATGCAGCACGAGCTCGAGACGGCCGGCGCCGCCGGTGCCCTCGGTTCGATCGACGCCAACACGGGCGACCTACTCTTGGGTTGGGACACCGACCAGTTCCCCACCGACATCTATCTCACCACCCAGTGCATGTTCGTGATCCTGAAGTACGGCGGGCTCACCACCGGCGGCGTCAACTTCGACGCCAAGGTCCGCCGCGAAAGTTTTGAGCCGATCGACTTGTTCTACGCCCACATCGGCGGCATGGACGCCTTCGCCCGCGGCCTGAAGATCGCCGCTGCGATCCGCGAGGATGGCAAGCTCGACGAGCTGGTGCGCGACCGCTACGCCAGTTGGGCGGCAGGCCTCGGCCAAGAGATTGAGTCTGGCCAGCACACGCTCGCCTCGCTCGAAAAACTGATGCTCCAAAAAGGCGACTCCACCCCCAACCGCAGTGGCCGTCAGGAAATGATCGAGAATTTGATCAATACGTATTTGTAGGGCCGGCTTTAGCGATACCGCCAGGCTCCGATATGATGGTATCCCGGCACTTTGAATTCCGACATGGGTGGAGAATTCCTGCGTTGCGGGGAATTTGCTGGCCTTGTTGGCACAGATTCCCGATCCGCGCGGCCAGCCTCGAAGAGGGACTCGAAGAAACGCTCACCGTCGTGCGATTAGGCGTGCCGGAGCTGCTGCGTAAGACGCTTTCGACGACCAACCCGATCGAGAGCGCATTCAGCGTGGCCGAGAGTGTGACGCGACGCGTGAAACGCTGGCGTGACGGCGACATGCGCCAGCGGTGGTGCGTGGCCGGCCTGCTCGACGCCGAGAGTCGCTTCAACCGCATCAAAGGCTACAAGCACCTGCCGCAGCTCCTGGCCGCGCTCGATCAAATCCACGAATCACAAACACTTGACAACCAACGAAAACTCGCCTGACAATCAGACCGAGGAGTCATCACCAATTTCAACTACGAGCGGGACATCTTCGTTGCGATTCAAACAGAAGAAGCCTAATCGAATAGGGTACAAATGTAAAGTATCTGTTTTTGGCCATTCGTTTTCTCGTCTTGTGGCTCGACGTGATTTCGATCGAAATCAGCGAACTGTCAGGAAGTTTCATTCCTTGCGAAACACTAAGAAGTAATTTTCCGAGAGGCCCGCGACATTCGGTTCCGCCAGAAGCTCAAACCCTGCGGATTTGATTTCGTCGATGACGAGGTTCTTCCCGGCGCGCACGTGGCCGAGGACCCAGTCAGAGGAGATGCCTTCTTCGCGGATGAAGTCGACAATCACGAGTCGGCCGCCGGGTCGGAGGGCGGCGTGGATCGATGCAAGGGTGTGGGCTGGATGTTCGAAGTGATGGTAGGTATCGCAGACAAAGGCCATGTTGATGCTTGCCGGCGCGAGGTTCACAGAGGACCGGGTGCAGAGGACCGGGGTGATGTTAGTGAGGCCGGCCTCGGTGGCACGGGCGGAAATGTGTTCGAGAAACCGCGGGGCGATGTCGACCGCGTAGACCCAGCCGCCGGGCTGGACTTCGTGTGCGAAGAGGGCCGTGAAGAGGCCGGTGCCCGCACCAACGTCGGCGACGGTCTCGCCAGCTTTTGCGCTGCACGCACGTAAGATCGCCTGTCGGGCGGCATACACTTCGCGGCTTTCGATCTCGAAGCGTTTGACGAATTCCTGGGGATCCAATTCGGGATCGAGAAACGAGGCGTTGATATCGGTCGGCGGTGCGGCCGCGGGCGTCAGGGCTGGAGCGGCCGCGGTTTGGGCGAACAGGCAGTTCCTGGCACAGGATATACATAAGCAACTGGCAGCAATTGCGAGTCGAATTAGCAGTTTGTGTCGATCCACGTGCTCGATCCTTTTCGTGTTAGAGTCGATAGACACCGTCATTCTAGTCGACGACCTTGCGGGATTAAACAGAGCGACTGGCAGCATTCCTAAAGAGGCTCGTGACGCGATGGATTGCCGGCATCGGGTGGCTGTGGGGCGGGTGATTCGTTAAAAAGGGTGTATGGTAAAGCAATTGAGAATCGTTGGACTCGGTGAAGCGTTGTGGGACGTGTTGCCGGGCGGGAAAGTGCTGGGTGGGGCGCCGCTGAATGTGGCGTGTCATGCGCATCGATTGCTGGGCGAACGGGGCGACGGGGTGGTGGCAAGTCGCGTGGGGACGGATGTGCCGGGGGATGAAGTGGTCCATAGACTCGCGCGGCGGGGAATGGCGAGCGAGTTTGTCCAGCGGGACGTTGAGCATCCGACCAGCACGGTGAACGTCGCTCTCGAGGCCGGCCAGCCGACGTTTACGTTTTCGGCGGACATCGCTTGGGATCATTTAGAGTTTACGGCCGAGTGGGCGGAGCTCGCGCGGCAGAGTGACGCGGTTTGCTTTGGGACGCTCGCGCAGCGGTCGCAGCAATCGCGGGTGACGATATGGAAGTTTCTCGATACGGCGCCGCAAGCGATCCGTCTGTTCGACGTGAATTTGCGGGAGGGGTTCTACGACCGGGAGGCGATTATCGAGGGCTGTCGGCGGGCGACAATTGTTAAGCTCAACGACAAGGAACTGAAGGTGCTCGCGGAGATGCTGGAATTGCCGGATGAATCGCCGCGTGCCCAACTGGAGCAAATTCGCGATCGACTTCACTTGGATGCCGTCGTCTTTACCCGCGGCGAACAGGGAACATTGCTGGTCGATCGTGAGACCGTGGTGGACCCGCGGCCAGTTCAATATGAGGCCGCCGCGCATGCTGACGCGGTCGGGGCGGGCGACGCTTGTTCGGCGGGTGTGCTGGTAGGGTGGTTGCTCGCCATGCCGCATGCGAAGGTTGCGGAGTTGGCCAATCATCTGGGGGCCTATGTCGCGTCGCAACCGGGGGCGACGCCGGAGTTGCCGCCGGAGATCATTCGTCGGGTGGGCTGAGGAGGACTTGCACCATCCAGTCGCCGCCGAACTCGGTGGGTTTGGGAGGTTGATCGTCGCCGGCGAGACCGACTCGTGAGTGCTCCCCCTTGGTGCTGGTGTCGTAGCTGACGTAGACGCCTTTGGTTTGTTGGGCGTTGAAGTTGAGCGCGATCCAGAATGCTGGAGGCAATTCGATCGGCTCGTCGAAGTTGACACGAACCCACATTTCGCGGCCGCGTTTGAAGAGGCGATAGGGGGCGGCCTCCGTTTGCAGGACTTCGTCGAGGTCGTCGTTAAGGAATGTAATTTCGAAGTCCTCGTCGGGAGCACGGGGGAGTCCGTAGCGCGATGCGTGGATCTTAATGCCGCGGACTTTGGTGACGCCATCGGGCCGCTCGAAGCGAATCATCTGGCCGCTGCCGCCGATGCTTTTTTTGCCGTCGGCTTGGCCGTCGCCATATTTCAGGAGAGGAGGATTGTCCGCGGCGACGTCGGCGTGCGAGGTGGATGCAGTCGCCAGAATGGCAAGAGAGAAGATAACACTGACTGCGAACCAACAGCTCTGATTGCTCTCGCGAATAATATCTTGATGACGGAAAGGCACTGGAGTGCAATTCGTTGAACGCATGGCAACTGCACCTTTGCAAAATGAGTCGACCAGGGAGTCGATTGTCGCGAATTCGAGGAGTTAGTCAATTGCCGATAGCATGGGCGCATCGGCTCCTGTATAACGCAGGCCCTGGTGAATCGGACGGAGTTCGAGGTCGCAAAGTTTCCGGGAAATTGCGGGGTAGGGAATCGATTGCTGGAGGAGAGGGAACGTATGCCGCCGAAGGCGCTTTATTTCGATCTGGGAAAAGTGCTTGTCGAGTTCAGCCATGAGCGGATGTGCGCGCAGCTGGCGGAGGTGGCGGGGATTTCGCCCGAGGCCGTGGGGGAGGCGATCTTCGAGAGCAAAGGCAGCAGGGCGGCTTTGGAACAGTACGAGTTGGGCCAGATAACGACGGCCGAGTTTTTCGATCATTTCTGTGGGGTGACCGGCACTTTGCCCGACCGGCAGCGATTGGCCGACGCGGTGTGTGATATTTTTTCGCCGATCGAGCCGATGTGGGAGTTGGTGCGGAGACTGGCGGCGGCGGGGAATCGGCTAGCGATCTTGTCGAACACGAATCGGCTGCAGTGGGAGTACATCGCGGACGGACGCTTTCCGCTGGTGGCGATGGGGCAGAACATGAGCGCTTTCGAGTGGGCGGTATTGAGTTACGAAGCCCACTCGATGAAGCCGGACCCGGCGATTTACGAACTGGCGATTCGGCGAGCGGGCGTCACGGCGGAGGAAATTTTCTTCACGGACGACCGATTGGAGAACGTTGAGGGGGCCCGGGCGGTAGGGATCGACGCGGTGCTGTTTGTCGATTGCGAGACTCTCCTCTCTGATCTGTGCGAGCGCGGTGTCCCGGGCGCTTAAGGATAGTCAGTTACGTGGACCTCACGTCAAGGCGCCAAAGTCTGAAGTTTTACCACCGAGGTCGCCGAGGGCACGGAGTAAGCCAGAGAATGCAAATGGAAAACTGCAAATTAGTAGGCTCTGCAATCTGAACTAGTTCTCTGTGAACTCTGTGGTGAACCCTTAGCGGAGAACCCTTAGCGTCGTTGCGTGGGTCCTGTTTGGGGTGCTAGCACGAGTTGGCATTTGTTGTTTACCGGCGAGCGTGTTAGCATCCGTCCCATGCGGTTAGGAATTTTTTTGCCGAATTGGATTGGCGATGTCGTGATGTCGACACCGGCACTGCGGGCGTTGCGGAACCATTTTGGGCCCGAGGCGCATTTTGTCGGCGTGATGCGTCCCTACGTGGCAGAGGTACTAGCGGGGTCGGCGTGGTTTGACGAAGTGGTATCGTACGCCAAACGGCCGGGGGCAGGCGAGTGCAGTGGTTACGGGGCGATCCTCCGATTGCGGGAGGCGAAGTTGGATCAGATGCTGCTCTTCACGAATTCATTTCGGACAGCGTGGATGGCCTGGCGGACGGGAACGCCGGATCGCGTCGGCTATCGTGGCGAGTTGCGGACACTGCTGCTCACGAAGCGGTTCGCCTTGCCGACCAGTGCGAGTACGAGCAAGCCGCTTGCGACGCTGGATGCTTATCTGCAATTGGCGACAGCGCTCGGTTGCCCTGCGGAGTCGCCGCGGATGGAGCTGGCGACGACGGCCGCGGATGAAGCGGCGGCTGACGGCGTTTGGCAGCGGCAGGGGCTGCCGGCGGGGCGCGAAGTGGTGGTTTTCAACACCGGCGGGGCGTTCGGCGCCGCGAAGAACTGGCCGGCGGAGCATTTTGCAGCGCTGGCGAAGCGGATTGCATCTGACTGGAAACTCTCGGTGCTGGTGAACTGTGGTCCGAAAGAGCGCGACACGGCGCGGGAGATTGTGGCGCTGGTCGGCGACGCGCGTGTGACGAGCCTCGCGGAGGAGTGCGAGTTGCCGATCGGACTTACCAAAGCGTGCATTCGGCGATCGCGGCTGTTGGTGACGACCGATAGTGGACCGCGATATTTGGGCATCGCGTTCGAGCGACCGGTAGTGACGCTGTTCGGGCCGACCGATCCGCGATTGGTAGAGACGCACTACGAACGCGAGACGTGTCTTTCGCTGGGGCTAGACTGCCAGCCGTGCCTGGAGCGTGTGTGTCCGCTGGGGCATCATCGCTGTATGCGCGACTTGTCGGTGGACGCGGTGCATGCGGCGGTGGGGAAGTATCTTGAAGAGGAGGATTGGGTGGCTAACGCGAGACTCGCTGGGCGCTAGAGACGGCGGAAAGGTTGATTCCGCGTTGTGGCACGGTGGCGTCGGTCACGATGGCCACGCGCGGTTTGACGACACGGCCCAGCACGACCATGATTTGCGGATGGTTGCGGATCCGCCTTTCGACACAGAGGGTGGCAACTTCTTCCCAGGCAAATGGCAAGGTCCCCAGTGTAGTGGTCCAGGTTCGGCCGCGGCCCGCTTCGCGCTGTTGGGCCGTGTCGTTTGGGCTGCGCATGAAGCAAAAGTATTCGACATCCGAAGGTAGGTCGTCCACATCCAACGGCCACGGCAATTCGGCGATCGGTTGCTCATAAAAAAATGCGAAGCGGTGGTCGATGGCGGTGAGACTGACCAGCGGCTTGGACGCAACAATTTCCTGGACTTCTGCTACGGCGGGCGTCGGATCGTTCCAACGCGCGATGCTGATGTTCATCAGCACGCCGACGTGTGTAACGCCGGCAAACAAGGCAATCGTGCCGACGGCAACGAGTCGCTTGCTGGGAGTGTTCGAGCAATAACATTTCCAGATCGTTCCGATGACGGCAGCCGCGACCGGCAGTAGTGCGAGACTGAACCACAACGGCTGGTAGATTCCCAGGGCCCACTTAGCCTCAATCAGCGCGAGGAGGCTTACGGCGCCGAAAAAGATGCTGCAGAACAATAAGAATTGATGCCAGGCGCGGCGTGGGTAGCAGCCGGCGGCAGCGTTCGAGCAGCATTCGATCATCAGGCCCACCAGCACGGCCACCAGCGGATAGAGGGGCATAAAATAGCGTGCTTGCGCGCCGGAGACAAACCAGACGGTTGGGTACGCGACTGCTAGCGCGATCAGCAGGAACGTCACCAAGGGCCATTTGTCGGCAAGGAGGTCGCGTGTTTCTCGTCTTAGCAAGGCCAACAGAATCGGCGACCAGGGAAGCAAACAGACGAAGGTTTCAAGCGGGTAGGCGGCAGTGTGTTCGATCAGGCCGGCGAGTTGAACGCGGTCGGCGGCAAGGCCGGCCCAGGTGGCCGCAACGGTTGGCAAGTCGGTGGCGCGGTAGAACGGAATCTGCCAGGCGGCGATGATGGCCGCAAACGTAGCGGCGCCGGTTGCAGTCTGCCAACGGAGCAGATAACGCCAATCCCGTTGAACAGCGAGATAGATCGATGTGATGGCGACGAAATAGACCGGTGCCTGTGGGCCCTTGACCAGCGCGGCCAGCGCAGCGCAAGCGTAAGCGATGGTCCAGGTTGCAAGTGGTGACCAACCGCGCGAATACCCCAGATGCCACAGTAGTAGCGAGGCGCTAACCAACAGCGTGAACACCGCTTCCGATTCGCCCATCCGCCCGATTTGCAGCACCTGGCCCATGGATGCGAAGGCGAGCGCGGCCGCCACCGCGGCAAAGCCGGTGACGAGCACGCGTGTGTAACCGTATATCAACAGTGAAGTCAGCACGACAGCCACGACGCTCGGCAAACGGATGGCGATCGTGTCGACGTCGTCTCGGATTGTACCGACAACGGCCATCAACCACATTGTCATTGGTGGTCGCTCGGGGAAAACGACTCCTTGTTGCCGGGGCACGACCCAGTCGCCCGTGGCGATCATTTCTCGCGCTGCGGTAGCCCAGCGACTTTCTTCGCCGACGACCGGCATGTCGGTGATTCGTGCACTGAAGATTGTTGCCACGATCATGATGATGAGCGCGACAGCGCTGAGGTCGGACCAAGCACGGGAAGTGGCGGGTGTCGCGGTCGCCATGATTTACTCTCGAAGGTGGGAGAACGAGGCAGGAGAGCAACGATAGAGGTTTGCGGGTGAAGCGGCAAGATCGCTCACGTGCTAGCATGGCTCTGGAGTGAGGCAGCGCGATTGCATGATTGGCCGTGGCTGCCTATTGTTCTCTGCTTCCTCTAACTGCGTACGTGAGAGACCGGCAATTGAGCAGTGAAACCGTCATCGTAGTGCCTTGCTTCAACGAAGCCGCGCGGCTGGACCTTGCGGCTTTCGCTGCGTTCCTTGAGTATACGGAGAGTGTCTCGCTGCTGATGGTTGACGATGGCAGTACGGATGGCACACCACTTGTGCTGGAACGATTACGATTGCGGCATCCGCAGCGCGTGTCGGTGCTCAGGTTGGGGACGAATGCAGGCAAGGCCGAAGCGGTGCGCCGCGGGGTGAGGCTAGCGCTTCGACATGCACCCGCGATGGTGGGCTACTGGGATGCCGATTTGGCCACGCCGTTGGAAGCAACTCTTGGTTTTCGCGACTTGCTCATGGCGCGGCCTGAGTTATCGCTGGTGATGGGAAGTCGAGTGGCGCTGTTGGGGAGGCAAATTCGCCGGAGCTGGAAGCGGCATGTTTTGGGGAGAGTGTTTGCGACGCTGACTTCGTGGGTGCTGGGGCTGCCGGTGTACGACACCCAGTGTGGGGCGAAGCTGTTCCGCGTAACGCCGCAAGTGGCGAATTTGTTTCGACGGCCATTCCGAACGCGATGGGTATTCGACGTGGAGATCCTGGCCCGGCTGGCGGCCTCCGGTGCAAGGGATACGACATACGAATTTCCGCTGGAGTGCTGGCAGGACGTGGCCGGTTCGCGGTTGCGGCCGAGCGACTTTCTTGTTGCGGGATGGGACCTGGCGGCAATCTATTGGTGCTACTCCCCGCGATGGAGCCGGCTGAGCGACGTGCCGGTGCAGCATCCGGCACTGGCAGAGGACACCATACGGCCACTATCTCAGCGCGACGCGGCATAGAGAGCTAGTGCCCGGTCACAGCTAGAAGTTCGGGTTGGTGAAGATTGAAGAATGTGGGAGACTTCCGGCAACACGGAGGTGTCCCATGAACAAGAAGTATATTGTGCGGCTGACGGCGAAGGAACGCCGGATTTTGCGTGAG
>JBGSUJ010000031.1:0-15380 GCA_041753435.1 Pirellulales bacterium
ACGTTCATCTGCTGTTGAGTGTTCCACCGAAGCACAGCGTAGCCAACACGGTGGGATTTTTGAAAGGGAAGAGTGCCATCCGGATCAACCGTGACCTCGGAAAAGTGAAAGGCAGTTTGTACGGGCGAGCGTTTTGGTCACACGGATATTGCGTCAGCACCGTGGGGCTGGAGGAAGCGATGATGCGCGAGTACATCCAAAACCAGGAGCAACACGAGCGCGACCAAGAACGCGGACTGTTTGACATAGACTAACCCAAGGGCCCCTTTTAGGAGACTTCCTCAAACTACCGGCTCTGCCGGTAGTTATTGATTCGACTGTATCCGGTTCAAAACTTCATGTGGTTGCAGAGCAAGTGCTAACGCAACAATGGTAGTAAACTAGCCGAACCGGATGCAGCCGAACTAATGGACGCTCATTTCGATCTCAGTTACTACCGTCGGGCACCGAGTGAAAACGCACCAACCGTCGCAAGAAATAATAGCAGGAACGTCGTCGGCTCCGGCACCGCCGTGCCGTACCAGGCCAGCGCAAACTGCTCGTTGCCGCCCGTGACGTTCAGCCCCAACACGCGAAGCGTATAGGCGGCCGTTTTATCCAGGCCGATGTTCAAGTGTTCGAGATTGTCAATATTGCTGGTCGACTCGGCGATCAGCGTACCATTCATGAGAATCTGCAGGTCGAGGTCGCTCAATGTCGGCTGCACGAAGAACGTGTCGTATTCGTCGATGATTCCGTTTGGAGCACTGCTGCCCAGACTGCGGTCGGTCCGGCCGACGTGCCGAAACCAAGTGAGCGTCGCCGTCAGCGTGCTGCCGACGATTAGGTTGGGGTCAATCACATAATCAATGAATTGGCTGGGACCGATGGTGTTCAAATCCCAGCCAATCGCGTCCACCAGCCCCGGCGTCATTTCGCCCGCCAGATACTGTGTGGCCAGCGCCAACCCGTCGATCAATCCCGCCCCCGAGTGGGTGTCGAGCGACTGCGTCACGGTGTACACGCCACCCACATCGCTCGCCGAACCAGGCAAGCCCGGAGTCCAAGGATTATTTTGCTTGTCAAGCAATTTCTGGCTGCTGTTCATGATGGTCGCTTTGACGACCAGCGGACTCGTGCTCAAGCCATGCGTCCGCCCGGCGTCGATCTGCTGAGCCATCAGACCAGCCACAATCGGCGCGGCAAAGCTGGTGCCATTAAGTGTGATCCCAGGAGCGGCGGTCGACTCCCAATCGGGAGCAGCTCCTTCCCAATCGTCGTTGGCCAGCGTTAACAGGCTCCCTGGGGCCACCACATCAGGCTTCATCCGCCCATCGGCCGTAAAGGCATTGGCGCTATCGGTGTGGACCTTTGTGAAATCGGCCGTCGTCCGACCGACGGTAATTCCGTTGAAACCGCTGGCCGGCCCGCGTACCTCTTGGATCGTTCCACCCAAACTCGTACTAATATTGCCGGCACTCGCGGTGAAACTGATCCCCCGATGGAAGGCCGCCCAATCGAGCATCAGTTCCAACTGCGTACTGCCGCCGTTGACGGCCGAAAAAAAATTGAGCGACAGGTTCACCACATCGGCTCCCTGATCAATCGCAAAGCCCACACC
Organism: Pirellulales bacterium; assembly: GCA_041753435.1. Lineage (GTDB taxonomy): Bacteria > Planctomycetota > Planctomycetia > Pirellulales > Lacipirellulaceae > DASYDU01. The sequence continues at coordinate 1,601 of JBGSUJ010000031.1, forward strand.
GTTGCGAACTTGAACGTCGCTATTAAACCCACCTGTATTGCTCAGAACACGTGCGTTCACGAATCGCGCATCGGTCGCCATGCCGGTGAACGTCACGTCGCTCGAGAGGGCAGCGCTGGCTACCCAGGTGCCGTGGCCGAATACATCGTCGGCCGAAGGGCCTTCCCCAGGAACGAAGTTCGCCTCCGCCACCAGCCGCGGATTGCCTAGGTTATCGAGACCGGCGAGCGCCGGATGAGTGGCGTCCACACCGCTGTCGACGATGCCAATGACGGTCCCCGTACCATCGCCCAAGAGCGCGCGCGACAAATGGCCGTTGACCGCGGGGATGCTGTTGTCGATGGCCCACGCCGGGAGCGCGCTAATCGAGAGAAAAAACGCGATCGCGATCGAACAGACTGTCCGTGAGTTCATTACGCTGGCCTGTGTGAGAACTGTTCCGGGATGCGGCCGTGCCCCGCTTCTGGCGGCGGTCGAGCGAGAAGGAGAAGCCGGGGAGGTCCATTGCCGGGCCTCCTTTCAATTTACACAAGGTTTGCGGGCAGACAAGGTAAATTAGCTCAAACCCCGCGATTTAGTCGGCCCGGTTATCGCCTGCGGTATCGATTCATGGAGATTTCAGTACGAACCATGTCAGGGTGCCCGGCGTCGTTCTGGCAGGCCAACCTGGACTTGCCGGGCCGCTGCCGGATTCCCTCAACCCAGCCATTACCTGCTGCCGAGATTCATGTAATGGCGATTTGAACAATTGTAACAGTTGAAGTAAAATTCTGGCCATGAAGCACCATTCCCACCGGATACTGCGCGGCATTGACTGCACCTGTACGATTCCGGCCTAGCGCCGGATTGGCCTCGCCGCGTAGTCCCATAACAGCCTTGTCTTCAGGCTATCTTCCGCTCGCAACCCGTTTCAACATCGTCTCGCCTACTTAAATGGTCCCTGCACCAGCGAGACTCTACCCGCTCGGTTTTTGTTGCGCGGGAATTATAGTTGAACAAGCGTGACCTTAAAACAGGAGCGTTTCTAACATGGCAACCGACTTTCGACTGAAAGACCAACTCCCCCTACTCACGGAGAGGATTGTTCGCACCTACGACGAAGTTGGCACCATCAACCACCTCGGCCACTGCCCGCTGCCGAACTACGAAGAGATCGTCGCCGCCACGAACGAACTCAAGGAAATAATCTATCCCGGCTATCGCAAGCGAGAAGGCTTACACCGCAGTAACGTCCGGTTCTATATTGGCGAGCTCGTCGACCGCCTGCACGACCGGCTGACGACCCAAATCGGCCGCGCCCTGCGCCACGAAGCCGGCGCCACCGATCCCGAGAGTGCCACCGATTGCGAATCGATTCAAGACTTCGAAGCCCTCGGCCAGGCCAAAACTCTTATGTTCCTGGAACGCATCCCTGAGTTGCGGGCTCGGCTGGCCACCGATGTGCAGGCCGCCTACGATGGCGACCCCGCTTGCAAGAGCCTCGACGAGGTCATCTTCTGCTACCCAGGGCTCGAAGCGATCACTGTCTATCGCCTGGCACACGTACTGTACGAGCTTAGCATCCCCTTCATCCCACGGATGATGACTGAATGGGCCCACAGCCGCACCGGCATCGACATCCACCCGGGCGCGACGATCGGCAATCACTTCTTCATCGACCACGGCACCGGCGTTGTCATTGGCGAGACAACCGAGATCGGCGAACACGTGAAACTCTACCAGGGCGTCACGCTCGGCGCGCTCAGCTTCAAAACAGACGAAGAAGGCAAGCTCGTCCGTGGCCACAAACGCCACCCCACGCTTGAAGACCGCGTTGTCATTTACGCCAGCGCCACGATCCTCGGTGGTAACACCGTGATCGGTCACGACGCGGTGATCGGATCGAGCGTCTGGCTCACCCACAGTGTCACCCCGCACGCCACCGTCGTCATGGAAACCCCGCGTCTCAAAATGCGCAGTGACGCCACCACCGCCCTCGACCCCAAAACCAGCTTTCACATTTGACCAGAGCGCAGATCGCGAAGCCAAGAATAAGCAATGACTAGCGTATACTGTCCCACTCCCAAAACACATCCGAGCGGAGGGCTTACTTCTTGAGCGACAACTTCACTGTCCGGCCGCTGACAACAAACTCGAGTTTGTCTTCTCGCCCGAGCCAGCCCAACGCGGCCACCACCACGTCGGCAGGAGCATCCACTGCCTTCTTGATGGCCGCGAGCGTCTGACTGTCGCTCGTCGACAGCAGTTGCCAAAGTTCACCGGCGACTTCGCCGATGTGCTGGTGCGAAAGCGTGCGTTGGCTCGCCGATGGGGGCGGCGATTTGACAGAGGGCTTTTTCGTAGGAGCCGTGCTAACTGCCGACGCTGGCGAGGGGCCCTTGCCGTTGTTGGATATTTTGCGATTGGTCGCGGTAGGCGTTTTCTTCGCAGATGCGGAGGCTGCTTTCTTGGCACACATGTCGGTGGCTCCTTAGAGCGTGTTTGAAAAGGTCTTGTGAGTTTTGGGAATAAAGGGTATTTACAGGCGTGTTCGGTAACTGGAGCAGCTTTGGTCACCAGGAGCAACTGGCATGAAGCCGTATATCCCAGCGATCTGTCGAACGAGCAATGGCAGGCGATGTCGCGCCGCCGGCGCTGAATTCCCAGGATGAACTGTTTGTCGCTGGTTGGGTGCGAACAAAGCCATTCCAAATTTGGCTTGGCGACGGCCAAAATGCCGCCGGGGATTTGGTCTACTCGCTTGGCAAATCGGAGATGAGCTTTCAGCTCGCCATCGCCAGCAGCGACAAGAGTGTGACCGGCGAACTGGCAATTTACAGCAGCTCACTCTCCAGATCGGTCGCAATCGTCGAGCTCAATGGGAAATCAATTGGTCGCGTCGACCTCAGTAACGGATACAAGTACTCCGGCTTGGCTGACGGTGATCGATTGCGGTTCGTATCCGTTCCAGAACCAGCGACCTTCCGCCTCATGGGTATCGCTGGCATTGCATGCTTGGGTGCTATACGTTGTAGTACTATCCATTGCTCGGTCCGGAACAATGTGGCGCTGAGGTGCCGACCGCTACTTCCATGCTGACCAAGGGGCGCCCATGCGATCGTCGTGGACTAACCACCTACTTGTGCTCTTGACTCTGCTGGTGACGTTGATACTCCCGCTACGTGCGCTGGCGGAAGTGACAGTCGAGCGGTCGGAGAAGGGCGCGGTGGTGACGATCGATGGCCAGTTGTTCGCCGAGTATCTCACGCGTTCGGGCCACCAGCCGGCAGTTTGGCCGGTCATCGGTCCCACAGGCAAGCCCATGACCCGTTCTTTTCCCGCCGGGCCTCTGCTGGAGGGAGAAACTTCTGATCACCCTCATCATCCTTCGCTATGGTTCTCTCACGGCGACGTCAACGGCCACGATTTCTGGACCAACAACGAAGAGTCGCATCAGAAAAATGAAATCAAGCACCGTGTATTCGTGGCAATCGAAAGCGGCCAGACCGGCAGGATCGTCACCCGCAACGATTGGATCAGTGACGGCAATCTAATTTGCGAAGACGAGCGGACACTTGTCTTCGGCGAGGATGAATTTGGCAGGTATATCGATTTCCGCGTGACGGTGATGGCCTCCAAAGGCAATCTCGCATTCGGTGAGACCAAGGAAGGCTCCTTTGGCGTTCGCACCAACGTGCCGCTCTCCGTCGATTCCAAGCAAGGGGCGCATCTCATCAACGACCGCGGCATGTTAGATGACAAGGCGTGGGGTATGTTCAGTAACTGGATCGACGACTACGGTCCGGTCCACAACGAGGTGGTCGGAATCGCCCTGCTCAGCCATCCCGACAACTTCCGCCACCCGACTCGCTGGCACGCCCGCACATACGGACTTCTGGCTGCGAATCCGTTCGGTGAAAGCGAATTTCCCCAGGACCACAGCCAGCCGAAGCAAGCTGCGAAAACGATATCCAAAGGCGAGATGCTGCCGCTCCGTTACCGTGTCCTGCTCCACACCGGTGATTCGCAGGAAGGGAAGGTCAACCAAGCTTATCAGGCATTCATCAAAGGTTGCAAGGCTTCTCATATTAGAGAGGGTCGGTGACTAAAGCGCGCTTCGGGGATCCTGAATTCTGTATTGCTCAGAGTCCTGGAGGTCGCGCGTCCCGTTGCCATGTAGATCGCCCTCTTCGAGTACGTTAGCGAGCGTGTCGTAATTCGTGTGTTGTCCTCTGTGCCATTACAAAGTGCCACTTTCAGACAACCCCAGCGCTCGCAACAGCCGTTAACCCAGAACCGCGCGAGACTCCGAGACAACCGAGACTTTGGCTGGAAGGCACGGCCGTGTGATCCCGGTTGAGAACGACGGGTCGCGCGCAGCCTCCCAATGTGAGAGACAAGCTGGCCCCGTTCCGCAACGCAAGCCGTTGCGGGGCTTGGTCTAGAAACGAAAAAAGCCACCGCCCGAAGACGGTGGCTTTTCGTATAACCCGTGGGTAGCTCAGTTTCGCTACCGAGAAAACAAGTGGCGGGGACAGGATTCGAACCTGCGACCTCGAGGTTATGAGCCTCGCGAGCTACCTGGCTGCTCCACCCCGCGTCAGAACCCTATTATTACCCATCAGGCATCACTTGAGCAAGGACCCGGCTTCGAGCCAACGAGAAGTCGCCCGTTTTTCCTGGCACTCGTGATTGCCGCCAAATTGTGCCTGCGATGGCTCGCTCTGCCCCCTCCGCGTCCGCACAATCGTTAGCAGCCGCGCGGCCGGTCGTGCTTCTGCGACAATCGGGCACTGCGGTTCGCTTGCTGCCAGTCCGCCCGACCGATACAGTGAGAATAGACTCTCGCGCAAGCGGCGGCCGCGTCGAAGTTAGTCCAGCAAATTGTCGATTGGACAAATCTCTGTCTGGCAGAGGGCAACGCCTCACCGCTTTTCGAGCTTCCGGAACAAAGACTCGCGCAATGGTTGAGCTCATTACCCCGCCGCCCGGCGAAATATCGCCCGCGGTGCCGGCCGCTCCGGTGCGTGCTCTCGCTGCGCTCCCTCCGCGCGAAGAGCCGCTGCTGCTGGATCTCACCGCTTGGCTCCGCTCCGCGCCGCCCTGGCTGCTCAGCGCGATCGTACACATGGTAGCGATGATTGCGTTGGGGCTGCTCTTCTACCAGGCCGAGCAAGAAGACGACCTGCTACTTCACGCTGGTTACTCCGAAGACACCAGCGTCTCGCTCGATGAGAATCTCGACCTCAGCGTGAGCGATCTGGATGTACTCTCGCTCGACCAACAGGTGGTCACCATGGCCGAACTGCCGCGGGTCGACGATCCTTTCTCCTCGCCCGAAGCCACCGACTTCGTCCCGAATCCGCTCCTCGCCACCGGCCCCGTGATGCCGACGACCATTGGCATCGCGCTCACGGGTCGCGAGCCAGGCATGAAAGACACATTGCTCAAAGCCTACGGTGGCACCGGCAAGACCGAAGGAGCCGTCGCGCTTGGCCTGCGATGGCTCGCCAATCGCCAACTCCGCAATGGCGCCTGGAGCCTCACCGGTCCCTACGACGATGGTGCCCGCAGCAACAACGATGCGGCCGCCACGGCGATGGCCCTCTTGGCATTTCAAGGTGCCGGCTACACGCCCCAGAGCGACTCGAACAACCCATTCACACCCGTCGTTCGACGCGGCTGGAACCAACTACTCCGCAAAATGGACAAGGACGGCAAGTTCTTCGATGAGGTCAGCTCCAACCAGCAACTCTACACCCAAGCCATGTGTACCATCGCGCTGTGCGAATTATTCGGCATGACCAGCGACTACCAGTACCGCGATGCCGCCCAAAAGGCCATCGACTATTGCGTCCAGATTCAGGCACGCGAGGGCGGCTGGCGCTACGAGCCGGGAGTCGACAGCGACATGTCGGTCACCGGCTGGTTTGTGATGGCCCTGCAAAGCGCACGCATGGCCGGGCTCGAAGTACCCAGCCCCACGCTCGACCGGGTGAGCGGCTTTCTCGACGAAGTGGCCCGCGACGGCGGCAGCCGCTACGCCTACCGGACCCGCGACGGCGCCACTCTCACCCTCACCGCCGAAGGCCTGCTCTGCCGGATGTACCTCGGCTGGGAACGCGACGACCCTCGGCTACAAACCGGCGTCAAATACCTGCTCGAAAATCTGCCGGAGTGGGACAAGCAAAACGTTTACTATTGGTACTACGCGACCCAAGTGATGCACCACGTCGAAGATTCGCCCTGGCGCATCTGGAACGCCGAAATGCGCAAGTTGCTTCCCGAGAAGCAAGTCCGCCGCGGCCGCGAACGGGGCAGTTGGGATCCTGGCGGCGACCGCTGGGGCGGCGAAGGCGGCCGGCTCTACGTCACTTGCCTCGCGATCTACACGCTCGAAGTCTACTACCGCCATTTACCGCTCTACCAAACCGGCGGCGCCAGCGGTGGCTTCTAAGCTGACACCGTCACGCGAAATCCCGCTTGCGACCTCGCGGCCTGTTTGGGCAGGCAAAAGAGGCCTGACAGGCTCTGTAGAAAACCAGGTTGGCCCCGCGTGTAGGAGGCGCCTCTGACGCCGATGATGCGCGAGGAATTGAGAACGTCATCGGCCTTAGAGGCCTTCGACAGATGGTTTTCGACAGCGCCGATCCGACAGCTTTTCTGGACCCGAACTCTGCTCTATTCGTGGCCGAGATATCGCTCGGGTTCCTGCAAGAACTTCTGGCGGCACTGCTCGACGCAGAAGTAATACGTCCGGCCCTCGTATTCAACGGGGGCTTCGGCGTCGGCCCGATTGATGCGCATGCCGCACACCGGATCGACAACCATATTGTCTTGCTGATACTGCTCGATGACCTGAAGCCGCAGATATGTGTCCGTAAAGCCGAGTAATTTAGCGTCCAGCCAGGTCGCGACCGGCCTGTCGTCCGTGGCATCCAACGGGACGACTAATTGGTCGTGTCCCTCGAACTGAAAGAAGACCGGCAGAATTTCCAAGTGGTAGGTAATAATGGCGTTTTCCAGCGCACCATCCGCGGAAATACCGATGTTCACCTTGGTGCTAGCCGGATACTCCGGCGTGTGGTCGAAGCTACACACGAAGCCGTACCCAATCGACTCATCCATCTCCGACACGTGGGCATTCGGAAACAGGCTCGCAAGCTTAAACATGCGCGGGCCAATCGCAGCATCCACAAGACGCTGAGCTGCCGCCTCGAACTGCGCCCGGCGTCGCTCGTGCCCTTCCATCTCGCGGCGAACGCTTTCTTGGTTTACGCGACGGCGCGCCATGGCTGCGTCGAGCCGCTCCTGAATTTGAAGTTCGAATTGAGTCAGATCGTCCATATCACCTTTCCGCGGCGAGTTTGTCCGCTTGTCCTGCGTGCCGTCAACTGCGCCGCCACACTTGCTCCGGACTATTAGATGCCGCAGACTGTCGCGTTCTTCATGCCGTTCTAGAAAACGGCAAGCGGGTCTTTCTCATGAGCTTGCCCCAACGAAGATCTTACGAGCGGACGTGTCACGTCACGTCCAAGGTCTTGGTACCGTCTGCTTCACTCGCGCCGCAGTCGGAGGATGCCCATGTAAGAGTTTAGCTCACGAGAAGGCCATCGCATGTCGTCGCAAACCATTTTGAACAATGGGTTTGCGACCCTAACCAACGACGTGCGACCGCAACTTTCCGCGGACGCGGAAAGCTTGCGTCTCGTGGTAGTCCGAGTCGGGCGTTGATTCGAGAGTGAGAGCCGAGGTCAGCCGCGGCTGGCGCTATTGTCCGCTCAGATGAGCGACCAAATCGGTTACCTCTTCAAGATTATTTGCGCCGATGATGGTGATGAATCGCTTTCCTTCTTTCCATGTGGCCGCCAATTTATTTCCGACTTGAACGACACTCGTGGGCACGTCGTGGCAGAGGCAACTGACCGAGGGTCGGTCGCCGAACCAAACCGGCTGGTCGAGGTCGTGTTCGAATATGGCCAGGTGATGCCCGCTCTCATTTCGGCAAGTAATCTGAGCGCAGGTACAACACGGCATTTTCAATAGGTATACCTTGTCGATCGAACATCCCGGTGGCAACCGCTTGGCTGCAACTGGTTCGTATCCAAGCACGTTGACAGCTTCCTGCAGCGTAGTCGGACGGCCATCGTAGTTGACGAGCAAGACTTGTTGTGCGTCGTCCGGCTGATTCTCGAACTCATCCAAAAAGCTATCAAACGTTCCAGCCAGATGATCATGACCGCCGACTGTAAACCTTGATCGGTAAGCAATGACGCCAATTCCCACGGCAATAAGAATTGTCACAGCGAGGGCTAGGAGTCTGCCGGAATCACCTTTTGAATTGATCCAGCCCAGAATTTGTGTATCTTCTTTCCCTCCGCGAAGTTGTGCCTGTAAATCCTCCCACATGTGAGCCGGAATTGGTGGATCGGTCAGCTTGCGCGACAGCCCCGAAAGCTGCTCGAAGGACGCGAGTTCGGCCGCACAAGACGAGCAGTGGGCCAAGTGGGCAGCGACTTGCGCTGCCTCATCTTCCAGCAACTCGCTGTCGTGATATGCGGATAGGCGTGTTTGGACATCGGAGCAGTTCACGTTATGGTTCCCACCCAAGTTCAATCAGGTGTTGTTTCAATTCCCGACGGGCTCGGTTCAAACGCGAACCAACAGTGCCTTCGGGGATTTGCAGTGCCTCAGCAATCTCTTTGTACGACAGACCTTCGACCTCGCGAAGCAGGAACGCGGACCTCAGTTCAGGGTCCAGCCGTCCGAGGGCCCGCTCCAGCAGTTCCTTATCGCCGACATTCTTGTAGCTGTCTGGGGAGCGGTCCATCGGTTCTTGTTCCAATATCCGCAGCCGTGTTCGCTTTGTACGGCGGAGGTACTGAAGGGCTTCATTGATCGCCACTCGGTAGATCCAAGTTCCAAACTGCGCCCGTCCAGTGTACTGGCCAATCTTGCGGAATACCTGGAGAAATACCTGCTGTGTTAAATCCGAGGCATCCTGAAGGCCTACCATGCGGACCATCAGGCGATACACGTTTTGGTGCGACGCGTCGTAAAGACGACGCTGCGCAACTTGGTCGCCTCTCTGGCACGCCGCGACAGTCGTAGCAAGTGTTGTATCTTGCGTTCGCGACCAATTTTCGGCCTCGTTCACCACATTAGATGCGGCGAGCATCGAATTTATTCGCTGGGCAGCAGTTGGCATCGGCAAGGTCCTCCGCGAAGTGGGCGGTTTGGGAAATCTCGACGTTGCGGAGCAGATTGATGCAATTCTACGTCAACTTGATGAAGTAGGGCCATAACCACGGACAGCAGCTAGAAGATTCAAGACGTGTGACTAGGCGAATCCGCCGATATCGCCCACTGACTGCGGCAGGTGTGCGTTTCGGCACAGTCGCCATGTGCCTGGCAGTACTATCCGTAGCTTAGGCTCGCGCCCACGAAGAAACCACGCCGGACATGCATCCAATAGTCCAGCGCACGGCAGGTTACCGTCGACGTGACTGACCTAACTGCCGCGCCCCAACTTCAGCTTGGGCGAGGCTCAGTTACGTTTAACTGTCGGCTTCACCCCGGCATCTCTCTCAGGAGGTTAGCAGCGATGTCATTCAAACGTAACGAATTGCACAGGCTTGTGGTGGCGGTTGCCGCTGTGCTGGCGTTTCAGGCACTGGCGAGCGGAGTCTCGGCGGCGCCGTCGCTTGGAATCCCGAAAGGGAAACCCTACTACGGATCCTCAAATCAGCGGACGTCCCGCAGCATTCGGCACGCTCGGGATTACTCGCGGGACATCTACCGCTATTCTCGCGATGCTGACCAAATTGCCCCCGCCACTGCCAAGGAAGAATCCGAGGAACTGGGGCGCAACATCACGAAAGCGCAGAAGGAACTCGCGACGGCCAAAACGGAAGCTGGCAATGACGCCGCAACACTGGCCGCACTAAAGTCAATCGAGCAACATTTGGCCACAGCCGCGGCGCAACATGCAATGCTCCACGAAGAGTGCTGTAAGGACGCCGTTGACGGAGGTGTTTGCATGAAGCACTGCAATCAGATCCTACTTGAATTGGACAAGGCCCAAGCGGAGCACAATGCGCTGATGCGTGCGATGGAAATGGGCACGCATTCGACTGGTGGCTCCTCCACGACGCATGATCAGTAATCCAGGGCAATAACCGACAGGAATAAACAGGGTCGGAACTATCAAACCTAGTTCCGACCCGTTTAATCCATAAACCGCTGCATCGCCCGCGGCAGTTCCGATTCGAACAGCAGTCGCTCGCCCGTCGCCGGATGTTCGAACCCCAGCGAGAGAGCGTGCAGGGCGATACGTTCTGCGTTCCACCGCGGGTGCTCGGCGGCTTTCGGCCGATACCGCGGATCGCCCAGCACCGGATGGCCGTGGTCCGCAAAGTGGACGCGGATCTGATTGCGGCGGCCGGTTTCCAAACGCACCTCGACGACGGTCGTATCAGCCAAGGTCTTGAGCACGCGATAGTGCGTGATCGCCAACTGGCCTGCCGCAGAGTCAGGCGTCGAAAACTGATCCAGGTTTTTCCGCGTCGCCAGATAGGAGCGGAACGTACCCGCAGAACGCCTCAAAACTCCTGCTACGATCGCCACATACCGCCGCTCCGGCTTCCGCGCTTTGAATTGCACTTTGAGCGACTCGAGCACCGTCCGCGACTTGGCAAACACCAGCAATCCGCTCACACCCCGATCGAGCCGATGGACCACGAGCGCTTCCCGCCGGCGACTGGTGTGCTTCAAATAGTGCGATACGCGGTCCACCAGCGTATCGTCTTCGCCGCCGCGTTCGGTGGCCACGCTGAGCACGTTCGCCGATTTGTTGACCACGATGATCTGCGAATCCTCATGGACGATCGAAAACGCTTGATCCGCCCAGGCCCGCTTCTTCTCGCGGTAACCTTGGTGCGGATCGTAGCAAACCTCGACCCGGTCGCCAGCAGCGACTCGCACTCGGCCATCGTCGCAGAGCCTGCCGTTCACGGTCACACAGCCATGATCGAATAACCCTGGCAACTTGCTGTGAGTCAAGCCGGTCAGCCCGCGGACCACCCGATCCACGCGGCCGGCCTGTTCGTCGCCCACTTCGGCGGTCTTGGTGACATTGGTCATGTTCTTGGTTATAAAGCGCCTGCAGTTGCCGCGCAAGTGCGTGCCTGTTTGCTACCCGCCACAATCTCGCAGAATGCTCCACACCACCACCAACAGATCCGTCTGTCCAGATCGCCCCTCTCTGGGCATACTGTGGCGATCTCGTTCCTCCGTGGCGGTACGTTTTGCCAAACCTTACGCCGATCGATCGCCGCTACTCACCGTGGAGATTTAGTCGATGCAAACCTACCTGGCAGAATTCATCGGCACCGCACTGCTGGTGCTCTTGGGCAACGGTGTCGTCGCCAACGTGCTGTTGAGCAAAACCAAGGGTCACGGCGGCGGCTGGATTGTGATCGCTTTCGGCTGGGCAATGGCTGTGTTCGTCGCCGTTTGGTGCGTCGGGCCGATCAGCGGAGCTCATATCAACCCCGCGGTGACACTGGGTTTTGCCGCCGCCGGCAAGTTCGCTTGGGCGAGCGTCCCCGGCTACATAATCGCTCAACTGCTCGGCGGCATCGCCGGCGCTACGCTCGTATTCGCCTTCTACGGACCCCATTACGAGGTCACCGACGACCCCGCCGCCAAGTTCGCCACCTTTGCCACTGGCCCCGCCATTCGCCGCACTGGTTCGAATTTGCTCTGCGAAATGATGGGCACTGCCGTGCTCGTGCTCGCCGTGCTCTTGGCCACCGAGCCTTCGCTCACGTGGCCGCGTCTCTCCGAGACACGCATAGCGAGTCTTCGAGAGACGCGGCCAGGGGTCGATGCCGCAGACGACAATGTGCAAAACGTCAAGCTCGGTCTCGGCGCGCTCGGCGCGCTACCCGTCGGCCTGCTCGTCCTGGCGATCGGCCTTTCGCTGGGCGGCACCACCGGCTACGCCATCAACCCAGCCCGCGATCTCGGCCCCCGCATCGCCCACGCTCTGCTGCCCGTGCCCAATAAAGGCGACAGCGATTGGCCCTATGCTTGGATTCCCGTCGTCGGCCCGCTACTGGGCGCGCTGGCGGCGGTGGTAATCGCGTCGCAACTGGTGACGTGATGGCTGTTCACTTTACAAACCGGAACTTGCCGCCAGAGTTCTTGGCAATCGCCCGCATCTGGTCGATCGTCTCTTCATTGACGAACGCGATCGTATGGATCGGTATCTGGCCCGCGGAGGCTGGATTGCTGATCCGCAACGCGTCGATCACCGCAGGGTCGAACTTTCCATCGGAGAGAAAGTAGATCGCATCCGGTTCGAGCGATAACGCCTGCTGCAACGCAGCCAGCGGAAACGTCCCCCCGCCGGGCCATGTTCGCCGCACCCACCGCCGAGTGCGATCGACGTTGCGGGCCGTGGCGCGAATCGGCTTGCCGCCCGGCATCGGAAACCAGCCGTCGTTGTAGAAAATAACGAAATAGAGCTGATCTTCGCTGAGATGCTCGATCGACCGCAGCAGTTCGTCGCGAGCCCGCTCGAACTTGCCCTGCTCGTTCATGCTGCCCGAAAGGTCGACCACATACGCAATCGAGCCGCCCTGGCCGCCGATGCCAAAGAACTTAGCCCCGCCCGCCCCCTCGCCTGCGCCGCCGCCCAATGCCCCGCCGCCGCCATCGCCGATCGACTGCCCTGCGAGCCCGCCGGCATGCAAGCCACTCAGCGGCGACTCGATCGCCGCCACATCCGAGACCGCGACGCTCGACGAATCGAACAACGTGACCGCACCCGCAGAAGCCGCCAACGGATCGAGCTCTACCTTGAACTTACCCAGTTCGTCATCCAGCGAATCGTCGCCACCCAGAGGGGCGTCCACGCCATCGCCCATTTGAGCGAACAGTTTGAGGTCGGTCCAACCCGTGTCAGTCGACATCGAGAACAAACCCAACAGCACCAGCGCAACAAGATGGCAAATTGCCGAGAGCAAAAACGAATTCGCATCGCGCAAAGAGTCGGTACGAATTTCTGGCACTTCTGGTAGCGCAGCTTTCAACATGGCGCAGGGTCGCCTCGGCTTGCGTGTGGTTTCCTCCCACCTTTATGATAGCGGTTGATGGACCGTTGGCAATCAATCCGACCACAACTACAACAGCGCGGAGAAATCGACCACCGTCAAACCCGCTTGACGGAGGATCGCCCCCAAAGTTCACTTGGCACCTTCACGATGGTCGGGAACCGTGATGCGGCGATGCGGCGGCTGAGTATATCACAATGTAATATGGCTGCCTCGCTGATGGTCGACAGCGAACCCGACTTTCGCCAGCACCTTCACGACCTCCTTGCCGGATACAACCAAACGCTTGCTCAAACGTCGACCTCCTCGGAATCGGGGGGCGGCACCGGTTCTCCACGTTTTAGCAGACTTTCCAGGTTGCCCGCGATCGCTTCTTTGATGTTGGCTAACGCTTCCATGCGGCTCGCTCCCTGCGAGATGCAACCAGGCAGAGCGGGCACTTCCGCGACAAACACTCCGGCTTCATCCGCTTCAATCAAAACGCGATATCACATTGTTGGCTCCTTTATCCAAAGCATAGTCCGAATGCTCTGCTATTCGGCCACTAGTGCCCGGTCACAGCTAGAAGTTCGGGTTGGTGAAGATTGAAGAATGTGGGAGACTTCCGGCAACACGGAGGTGTCCCATGAACAAGAAGTATATTGTGCGGCTGACGGCGAAGGAACGCCGGATTTTGCGTGAGG
>JBGSUJ010000032.1:0-35653 GCA_041753435.1 Pirellulales bacterium
CTCACGCAAAATCCGGCGTTCCTTCGCCGTCAGCCGCACAATATACTTCTTGTTCATGGGACACCTCCGTGTTGCCGGAAGTCTCCCACATTCTTCAATCTTCACCAACCCGAACTTCTAGCTGTGACCGGGCACTAGCTCGTCGCGTGGTCTGCGTGGCGGGTCGTGGAACAACAACTCCAACAACCTGCACGCCTCCAACCGCAACGACAACGACCCGACGAACCAGAACAACAATGTTGGGTTCCGCGCGGCAAGCTCCTGGCAGGTGTCCGCAAGTGGGAACCTGAATCGGCCAGATTTCGCGCAGTCGTGACTAGCTACGCGGACCGTGCCAGGCTCAGGAACTACCCGGCTGTCCTGCGTGTCTGTCTTTGGGCGGGCAGGCAAATAAGCAGGCCCGCCCGATCTCACCAAAGCCGGTCGGCACGCTTCATTGAATTAGCGCGGCGGGTGGCATATCTTATTGGTATGAGCACCGCACCCGAACGGCAGCCCGTCAGCGTCGAGGATTGCCTGCGGGGTGAGCTGAATTGCCAGGTCAAGCACGAATACCTGGGCGGGTACGTCTACGCGATGGCCGAGGCGACCAATGCGCATAATCGCATTGCTTCCAACGTGCTCGGCGCGCTCCACGGACGATTGCGGGGCAAACCGTGCCTGCCGTACAATTCCGATGCCAAGATTCGCGTTAAACTGCCAACTCATGTCCGATTCTACTATCCAGATGCGACGGTCGTTTGCGTTCCAAATCCCCCGGATGAATCCTTTCAAGACCGGCCGGTGGTCATCGTCGAAGTCCTGCCGCGCGGAACGCGGCGCATCGACGAAGGAGAAAAAAGGGATGCGTGCCTCACAATTCCGACGTTGAGCGCGTATTTGTTGGTCGAGCAGGACTGTCCGTGCGTATGTGTATATCGCCGAACCGATCAGGGCTTCGTCCAGGAGTCCTATGTGGAGCTCGAAGCGATGATTCCACTCAAAGAAATTGATTGCGAACTGCCGCTGGCGGAGATCTATGAACGGGTAAAATTTGTGCCCGAACCGGAAGATGAGGAGTCGTAAGATGCCCATTGCAGAAGACAAAGTCCGTGAAGCCCTTAAGCAGGTGATCGACCCCGAGTTGTTCGTCAATGTGGTCGACTTGGGGCTGATCTACGAGGTGAATATCGATGAGCAGCCCGACGGCAAATCGAATGTTGGCATCCACATGACGATGACCAGCCCGGCTTGCCCGGCGGGGCCGCAGCTCTTGGGGCAGTCGAAGGATTTTGTCGGCCGGCTCGAGGGAGTGGGTGAAGTCGATGTGCGGCTGGTGATGGACCCGCCTTGGACGCCCGACCGGATGACAGAAGACGCACGGGATCAACTCGGTATCTTCTAGTCGACGGGCGGAAAGTTTTTGTAATCCGCCCGCATGCGAATTAGCTCACCATGCACTTCTTCCTCTACGAATGGTCGAGCGGCGGCGGGTTAGTGAACGAGCTGGGTGCGCTGCCAGCGTCGTTAGTCCGCGAAGGTGTGGCCATGGTCGGGGCGTTCGCGGCTGACTTGATGCGGATCCCTGATGCGCAGGTCACAGCGCTCCGCGATCCACGCGTGGTGCAGCTCAACCTGCACGGGGGCGAGATCATCGACGTGCAGAGTTCGGCTGATCACCTCGACGAATTTGAACGCCTCGCGGCTGAAGCCGACGCGACGTTCCTGATTGCTCCCGAATTCGACGGAATTCTGTGGAAGTCGGCGCGGCGCGTCGTTGCGAGCGGCGGACGGTTGCTCTCGCCATCACCTGATTTCGTGCGGCTGACGGCGGATAAACACAAAACATGCGAACGGTTGGCCGCTGCGGGCGTGCGCGTGCCAGATGGTATTTTGCTCGAGCCGGAGCAGAAACTGCCTGTCGATTTTTCGTACCCCGCCGTGCTCAAACCGTTCGATGGAGCTGGTTCGCAGGATACACTGCTCGTGGCTGGGCCACACGACGAGCCCGCGCCGTACGCCTGGCCTCGACGGCTGGAGCGCTATATGACTGGTTTGGCGGCGAGCGTGGCTTACTTGTGTGGCCCCGCCGGACGTGTGCCGCTGATGCCATGTAAACAGAGAATCTCGGAAGACGGCCGTTTGAGCTACCGCGGCGGCGAATTGCCGCTGGCCACTGGACTAGGGGAGCGGGCTATCGCCCTGGGAGAAATGGCGCTGACAGCTTTGCCGGCGACCCTAGGATACGTGGGCGTCGACCTTGTACTGGGCCAAGACCCCGGTGGTGCGGAGGATTTCGTGATCGAAGTTAATCCGCGGCTGACAACCTCGTACGTTGGTTTGCGGGCGGCAGCTAAGTCGAATCTTGCTGAGGCCATGCTTCGCGTCGCGGATGGCGACACTACTGCGGTCGAGTTTCTTGCACGAGCGCTAGAATTTGACGCAGGCGGCAATGTAAGCTTCGTAACATGAAGAGTCATAGGGCATGAGGTGGCTGGCGCTCGACATTGGTGGGGCGAATCTCAAAGCGGCTGATGGGCTGGGCTGGGCTCGGAGTATGCCGTTTTCGATGTGGCGCGAGCCCGAGCGACTGGCTGGCGTGATAGGCGAGTTTGTGAAGTCAGCTCCAGAAAGCGACCGGTTTGCCGTCACGATGACGGGCGAACTGTGTGATGTGTTTCGCACGAAATCGGAAGGAGTACGGCATATTCTTACGGCGGTTGGCGAAGTAGCGGCTGGGGCCGAGGTGACTGTGTACCTTGTCAACGGGCGCATGGTGCCGCTTGAAGCAGCATGCGAACTGCCGCACTTGGCCGCCGCCAGTAATTGGCATGCCATGGCGACGTTCGCCGGTCGGTTCATCCGTGGACGGGCCGGAATGTTGATCGACATCGGCTCGACGACGACCGATCTCATACCGATCACCGATCAGCGCCCTGCGGCGCGAGGGAGAAACGACAGTGAGCGGCTGCTCTCTGGCGAATTGGTTTACACAGGAATCGGCCGGACTCCAATCTGTGCGGTCACGCGCACTTTGCCATTTCGGGGAACGATGTGTCCCTTGGCGGCCGAAGTGTTTGCTACGACGGCCGACGCTTATCTGCTACTTGGCAAAATTGTGGAACAACCGCTGGCCGAATGGACTGCCGATGGCCGACCATTAACGCTGGAATTCGCACACGAGCGGCTGGCTCGCATGCTCTGCGCTGATCGCACCACGTTTGATGCCGATGATGCACGGCGTGCGGCGGAGTTTGTCTACCACACGCAACTGGCTCAGTTGCGTTGCGCGTTGGCAGAGGTGATGGCAGCAATGCCAACTTCGCCCGACTGGTTTGTGGTCAGTGGCTCGGGTGAGTTTCTCGCACAACGGCTTGTGCAGGAAGTGCAAACGGATGATTGCATTGTTGCGACGGTGTCTGTAACGGAAAGAGTGGGCCGCGAAATAAGCGTTTGTGCGCCGGCTCATGCGCTGGCAGTGTTGGCACGTGAGGGGACGGCCGAATGAGTCGCCCTCGCGTGATAGTCGTCAAGGTAGGAGGCAGCCTGCTTACATCGAGCGACTTGCCGCAGCGACTAACCGATTGGCTTGCCGCGCAAACGTCGGCTTTTCCCGACGGGCATTTTGTTCTCATTGCTGGCGGTGGCCTATGGGTTGACGCGATCCGCGACCTCGATGTGGGAGTGCTGCTTGGCAACGAATGGGCCCATTGGATTTGCGTCGAGCTAATGGACGTCACGGCTGGCCTCGTCGGCGAGTTGCTTCCAGGAGTATGTCGTGTTGCAAACTTCGCCGAGCTGGAGCTCCGAATTGTGGAGCCGGGCATCACGCTGTTGCAGCCGCGCCAGTTTGTTAAGGAGGTTGAGCCTACGTGTGACGGCATCAAATTGGCGTGTAATTGGTCGGTAACAAGCGATGCGATCGCGGGTCGATTGGCGATTGTCTTGCGAGCCGACGAGTTGGTTCTGCTCAAATCTGTTTCCGCTCCCGAGCGGATTCGAAGCGGAGCTTGGTTGGCACAGTTAGCGGCTGCCGGCTACGTGGATTGCTTCTTGCCAAAACTCTCCAAGGAACTTCCGCCGCTCCGTTTTGAAGCCATTTTATAGATCGGTAGGAGTGCTGTAAGTTGTTTTTTGATAAGTGGTTACAGAGGTCAAACTAGCGGGCCTGGGAGGGACTGATATCGCAGCAGTTCGAGCAGCGGCGTCAGCGGCAATGCATCATTTACTGAGAATTTACAGAAAAATGGCCTCCTTTGCTTGACGTTCTAAGGTCGTCCATTAAGATAAGGGAGAGATCACCATAAGTCATGGTGATTTGCTAAGCTTGAGGTCAGATCCAATTAGTTTGAATTAACCCGCTCGCTCGGAACCTTCGAGTAACGCTAATCCAGCAAGAACGACGATTGAAGTCTTTCCACTCGGTCCGCCATTGGCCGTGTCTGAAAGGTTTCAGTCGTCGTTTTTTGTTGGAATTGCGGGCTGCGAAAAATTGGTGCGAGTGTTTGTGCTCGCCGCCTTTGGCGCGAGTGCTGCGAAAAAGCAGTTCGGGGTAACGCTAATCACAGTGTAAACGGCGCTTGGATTTTTTCGTGGCGAGTCGTCCGCATGAGCGGCCGATTGGCGACGGGCGAATCCGACCGCCGTTTTTTAATTGCGGCGTGTGAAGGTCACCACTTGTCGGAGCGATTTCCAGTAGATGGCGCCCGGAGAGATGGTGATAGCACACGTTGGAGATAGTCGGTGGGGACATCATAGATTCTGATTCTGGAAATTGTAGTTTTACCGCTTGAGGAGAGATCCAATGTACTGTTCGTTCAGGAGTGTTTGCATCGTTTTGGCAATTGGGGTTGGTTTGGGGACGTTGTCCGCAGCGACGTTCGCGGGGACGATTATCAAGCTCGGAATGGGCGGAGACACCACGGCAGACATCAAATTCGACGGCACCACGCTCTCAACGGTCAATGACCTCAACGCGGTAACGATCGGTGACCAGGATACGGGTATCGATTACCAAGGTTTTTTGAGTGGAGAGACCGATATTATTTCGCCACCTGCTTCGTTCAGCATGAGCGGACTGACTCCGGCCAGTCCCGCGGCGGTCATTGGGGGCGTGTTGGTGATTCAAGATTTCACTGGTGGCACTTTCTCCTTGTACGATGATACGAACGTCTTGCTCTTGTCTGGGACTTTGGGTTTGAGCACGTTAGCCGGTCCGTTGGGACCGCCAGCCACGGGCGCTCTGTTTACGACCTCGTTTGCCACGATCATTCCTGGGGGATTACTGGATTCTCAGATAGACCCCACCAGTTTGACTCTGTCGATGAGCCTCACGGCCATCAATGGGGCTGGAGGGTTCACTGTGTCTGGCGCAGCTGCCCCTCTGCTGAATCCGTTTACGGCCGACGTTACGCTGAATATTGCAGCGGATCCTATTCCTGAGCCGACGACCACAATGCTACTCATTTTGGGCACTGCACTCGTGGGCGTGTTCGCCAAGCAACGGGCCTAAAATCGATCAAGAGTGTCGATCCAGCGGCTGAGTTGCTCGCGTTCTTCTGGTGAGAGCGTGCCTGTGGGGGCAGCGATGGTAATCGCAGTCACAGGGTAGCCGGCGTCGGAAAGTTTCTTGAGGCCAAGTTGGGCTTGGGCACGGCGGCTGTCGTCATTCGGCAGGCCGGCAAATACGGCGAGCCGCCTCGTGGGTTGGGCGCTGGGCGGATCGACTGTGCGCGGCAAAACAGCGGTGGATGTCGCTACGCCGGTGAATAAATCGCGGCTTACTAGCGTCAGCAGATATGCCATGGCGCCGCCGCCCTCTTGGCCAAACGCTACGACGCGGCGCGGGTCGACAACGTACTCTGCCAGCACGCGCTCGCTCAAGCGGCGCAAGTATTCGAGTTCGGTGCGATCCCATCGGCTGGGATCGGATGATTCCGGGGCGACGAGGATCAAGCCGTCCCGAACGCAGATCGATTGCCACGCGTGAAATAGTTCATCCGTTGGAGGCTTGCCGGGAGCGTGGAGCCACAGCAGGACGCCGTTGGCTTGTCCCGCTTCCACCGATGGCGGTAGAAAAACACGGCAGGTTTGCGGAAATTCGGCGAGTTTCAACTCATGCAGTGTGAGCTGCGGGAGAGCGTTGAGCGCCGGCTCTGGTGGAGTTGCGGGCAGCAATTCGCCGAGCACATTCGTTGGCAAACGCTCTGCGATGAGGGTCAATTCAAGGGGCTGGCCATTGCGGAGAAAACCGACGGCGACCGCGGCTGTAGGCACGACGTTGTTCATCGCGTCGATCGCTGTCGAGATCGAGCCAACCCGCGTGCCATCAATGCTGACAATCCGGTCGCCAGCCAAAACGCCCGCCCTTGCCGCAGGGCTGCCGGGATAAACCATGCGAACGTCGATGCCAGCGTTCTCATCGGCGGCGGGTTTCTGTTCAGCGGCGAATCCTTTCTCAGCCGGCGGCTCATGGTCATTCGGCGCTGCTTCCAACTTCGGTTCCGCGTCCAGGGGGTTGTTTGATCGGAGCGGGAGTATGCCGAGGAAGGCATGGCGGAATGGCTCCAGTTCGCCGACAAGATCGATCGTCTTCATGACTTCCTTGGTGCCGCGACGGGCCGTGACACGGACGCTGTCGCCGGCGTACTTTGTGCCTAGTGCGAAGCGGAGATCGGTTTGGGTTGCGATCGGTTGGCCGTCGATGTCGATGATCGTATCGCCTTTTTTCAGCCCCGCTTTGCCGGCGGGAGAAGTTGGTATCACGGTGGCTAGATCAGCGGGCGAACCGTGCGGATTGTCGGCGGCCATGCCGATGCCCAGTACACCCGCGTGCTGGTCTTGCCCTTGTTTCATGCGTTCGAGCGGGGCCTCGAGTCCGGTGAGCGGCACGGCAAAACCGATGCCGGAATCGTACCATTCAGCGCCGGCTACGGTGCTGGTGGATTGTGGCGCCATGGGCACGACGATGCCCAGCACGCGGCCTTGAATGTCGACGAGCGGACCTCCGTAATTTGCGGCGGAAACATCGGCATCTGTCTGGATGGCCTTACCGAACATGCGATCGAGTGCGCTGACGATGCCAACAGATATATTGGGGCTGTCTGCGCGAAAGGAGCGGCCGACTGCGACGGCCCACTGGCCGACGCGGATTTCGGCGAGCGGCGTGAACTGCGGAACCGCCAAGTCGCTAAACCCCTGGGCTTTGAGGAGCACCAGCTTGCGGCTGTGATCTTGAGCCACCAGTTCCGCAGGAGCCTGTTCTCCGGACGAAAACGTGACGAGAATCGAGGCCGGTTGTTGCACGAAATTGAACGCGCTGGCAAGGATCCAGCCGTCGGATGAAATCACCAGGCCGGTGGTTGGTCCATCCGAGAGCAGCGTGTGATCCACTTCGTTTAGCCCCCCGATCGTGCGAATTTGCACGACCGAGTCGGCCACGCGCTCGACCGCGGCGCGAATCGCCGCTTCTTCTAGTGCGGGGAGCGAGACGGGTTGCGGCGATTGCGACCAGGCGGCTGCCGTTACCAGCAAGGAGCTTGTCAGCAGCCAGGCAATCAAGGGCAATGCCAAAGTAATTCGCATCTTTGACATCTCCGATTATTCCTCTATCACGGGCAAAGGCACAGGTGGCGTGGGTGCGAGAGTAAATTCGAGCAGCGCTTCGCCGCGGAGGACGGAGACACGTACGGTGGCATCATGATCGAAGCGCTCCATGATCGCGTCGGCCTGCCGGCGAGAGGAGATGACGTGGGAGTCGAGCATAACGACCAAGTCGTCTGGCCGAAGCCCGGCAGCCGCTGCCGAAGAGCCATCGACAATATGGTCCACATAGGGCGGAGTGCGGGTGACGACATCGGGTACGAGCAAGATTCCCAACTGGGCGAGCGAGAGCGGATGGTCTGGCCGGTCGGCCTCCGTGAGCGGGCGGGGCGTGAAGTCGCCGGCGCGGATGGCATCGACCGTCGAGGCGAAGGCGGTGACTGGTAACGCGTAGTTGAGCCAGGTGCCGGTCAGTTCGCTGCGGAGTTCCTTGCCGAGCATGCCGATGAGATGTCCACGAGAATCGACCAGAGCGCCGCCGGACGCTCCGGGATTGTTGGTAGCCGCGTCAACGATATAGACATTGCCGCGATAAGTCGTGCTGAATCCGCCGCGGCGAGCTTCGAGCGGCGCGACCGCCGAGATATAGCCCTGCAGCATGCTGACTGGCTCATTACCTGTGGCAATGCCAAACAGATTGCTGAACGCGAGCACGCGAGTGCCGACTTCGGCCTCTGGCTCTGGGCCCATCTGAAAAAATGGCAGCGGATCCGCACCAGCGTCAATTTTGAGCACAGCAATTTCGGTGAGCGGATCAGCACCCACCAGGTCTGCGGTAAAGCGGCGGCCATCGTCAAGCACGACGGCCACGTTGTCGCTATCGAGCACGTAGCTCCAGGCGGTCAGCACCAGTCCGTCGGCGGAGATCAGCATGCCAGATTGATAGGCTTCGAGCCCGCGGATGCCGCCGGCACCGTAAATTTTGACGACCTTGGGTTGCACTTCGTAGACTACCGCGACCAGTGAATCATTTGCGCAGACTCCATGTGTTCCCAGCAGCACCGCGAGCGTGGTGAGGGCCAGTAGCCGAGCGCAGGTTGGTAGTCGATTAGTTCGCATCACGAATTAGTTTTTTTTCTCCGTCGTGGCCGCTGAGGCAGCGTTGTCATGAAAAGAGTACTCGTTGATCTTGAGGTCGGCGAATTGCTCATCGCCGTGGCGGATGAGCCAGTGATGAGGTAAACGACGGCCGTCGACGGACTTGATGTCGCGGAAGTAAATTTCACAGGGGTCCTGGTCATCGGAGGCTTGCATTTCGATACCGACCAGGTCGCCGCTGGTAAGATCGAAATAAAACCGCGTTTCGACACCCCCATGAATGCCGACGAGGCAATCGGCCAAATGGCTGTCGTTTGGCCAGGGCAAGGTGCCGAAGTATTGGATTTCGCCAAATTGCCGGGGACCGACGAGGAGCAAGCGTTGCCACAGGTGCAAAGCTGCGAGTAAGCCGCCCGAACGCGGCGGGCTCAAGGAGTCTGCGAGGGAGAGTGTGAATTGAACCTCGGACTGGCCGATTGGCATGAGGATCGAACCGTGTTTCTGCGAAAGCTCGATTTCGACATCGCCCCCCGATTCATTCTTGCCGCGGAAGGTCCAATCCCAGCCGGTGCCTGCAAAATCTCCCTGGGCCAGATAGGAATTCCAAACCCGTTGTTGATGGAAGCGATTGAACCAGTAATTGGCGTAGCCGAGCCGCGGTTCCAACACCGCTTTGATTTCGGCGGGCAACTTGTCGGCGGTTGTTTTGGATGGCTGCTTTTTCGTTGGTGTTGGGGGTTGCGGACCTTGGGGCCGCTTGGGTTGCGGCTGCTGCGGGTCAGGCTGATCGGTCCCGCTGGTGAGCATGGCTGCCAGTTCGCCGTCGCGATGGACGCCCGCGAGCCGCATGGTTCGCTCGTACTGGATGCCATCGCGGCGAAAAACGACGGAAACCCGCCAACCCTGGGGATAGGTGCCCAGTACGTTCTTGAAGTCGTTGGCCGTGGTAATGTTGCGACCGGCGAAGCGAACGATTTCGTCGCCATAACGTAACCCGCGGCGATAAGCGTCGCTGTCTTCGAGAATGTCGTCGACAATCACGCGGCCATCGGCGTCGGTTGAGACAACTGCACCAAGCGATGCGTGGTCCACCAACCGTCCACTTTCCAAGTGGCTGATAAAGCGTTTGATTTGATTGATGGAAACGGCATAGCCGACACCAACATTCACGCGGCCGCGTTTTTCGAAGGAGCAGCGCCCGTTGACGCCGATCAACAGTCCGTGGTCGTTGAAAAGGGGTCCGCCCGAGTTGCCGGGATTGACCGCGGCGTCGGTTTGCAGGCAGTCGGTGTATTCGAGCAGTGTCCCGGCAGGATACTGATAGCGGCGAACGCCGGAGATCACTCCATAGCTGATGGTGGGTCGAAAATTGTCGGCTAGCAGAAACGGATTGCCGGCCACGAAGGCCCATTGGCCGACGCGAACCTTGTCGCTGTCCCCCAATTCTGCGACTGGAAAAGATTCGCCCTGCTGGCCGAGCAGCTTGATGAGGGCGATGTCGCCGCCGGGATCGAGCCCGACGAGCACCGCATCGACGAAGCGGCCATCTGCGAGGCCGCATTTCATGGCGGATCCGCAGGGAGCGGTGACGTGGTAGTTCGTCAGGGCGTAGCCAGCGGGCGAAATGATGACGCCTGAACCCCCGCCCTGGCCGTTACGGTCGAAAATGGCAATTGTGGGAGGGGTGATTTTTTCAATCGTGGCGATCCGCTGGGCTTCGGCGGCCAGTACTGCTTGCGGAACATCGGCCGCCTGAGCGAGGCTCGCAATAATAGAAGTTAGCAGCAGCACAAGCGCCGCGAGATTAGGAGAATTGAGGCGAAGATTCATTTGACCACCCGCGCATTGCAAAGGTTGAGCCAATCGCCGGTGTCGAGGTTCTCGCCGTAGTCGACGACGAACTTCAGCCGCTTAACGTTGGCGACATCGAGTTCAATCGGTAGGGGGGCATTGTCGCCTGCGATGGTGGTTTCCAAGAGGAGGCGGCCGTCGCCGAGAATGGAAAGCAGAACGTTGCCTGTGGCCGCCGCCGCCGGGTCGATCCCGGCGAGGGTTACGAAGCGGTTATATCCGTGTGGCAGTCGGAAGACGAGTTCCGAGCGACTGCGGATGGCCAGACCCTTGGCGAACGGCAGGAAGGGACCGTCGCTCTGAGCGAATTGATCGTTAGGATTGACGAGCGTGAGTGGTCCGCCAGTGGCCGATTCGTTGAAGCGTGGCTTGCCAAAACTGGCGGCGTGCGACGCGGCCGTGGGCAAGGCGATGAGTGGCTGCCAGGAGACAGTGGCGGGCTCCAGATCGCTCAGGAACACCACCTTGCCGACCGATAAATCGGCAGTTACGATGTCGGCGAGCGGCCAGGTGATTTCGACCCCGGTCGCGGTATGGAGGTGCAATAAGTCACTGGACAATGTTGCTGTCGAGGCGACAATCTTCAGTCCATTGCGGCCAACGAGAAGAATATTGGGCGCAGTTGCGGATGTTTTGTTCGAGCGGAAGAAGATCAAGCCGGCAATTTTGCTGCGCGGTACGCGAATGTCTTTGCCGTCAAGTTTGAAGGCAACCTCGGTGTCCGTGACCTGGTTGATGACACACTCGAGGTAGTCCAGGCTCTGGCCGCCCTGCTTGAGTACTACGAGGACGTCGCTGGGGGAAGCGAGCGCGCGAATTTCTTGCCATTGCTCCAGGGCAGCGGCCACGATTGGTTTCAGTCGTACCGCGCGGACTGCGTCAATGGGCAGCTTGATGGGGCGCGGCTTGGCGGGCGAAAGTGGCTGGAGCGTGATTGCCATCTGCTGACCACTTCTGGTGAAGCCGGCCAAGGGCAGAGTGCTGCCATCGACTAATTCTAGCAACGGTTGCCCACTGTCGGCGGTTGGTTGTGTGGCGAATTCAATGGCGAGCAATTCGGCAGCCGGGATCGTCTGGGGCCGGCCGTCCTTGGAAAGCACGATTTCGTCCGCTGTCCAACTTTCAAGTTGGCCGCTGAGCGAGCTACCGTCGAGCCGAGAGACGGCGACCTCGGTAGGTGCCGCGAGGGCCAAGACAAGTACGGCAATCAAATTCCACACAGGGCAGATTCCTCATTGGAGCCTGGGTGCCCCAGCAGAGGCACAAAACGTAGCAGGAAGACTTGGGGTCGGCTAGGGATTGTCGTCTGACTCCTCGGCTGCCAGTCGGCGGAAGTATTCTTCAATGACTTCGCGGTAATGGGAGGGAAATTCTCGGCCGACATCTTGCAGCGCTTGCTCCCGTTCTTTGTCGGGCATGTCGCCCCAATCGGCGTCGTGGCCGATATCGCGCGGGTCGACTTTGCCAGGCGCTTTAAGCTCAGCCAGCCGACTGTCTTGCATCGGAGTACCGCTGGGAGCACCGCCCGCCGCCCTGGCCTGCGACTGTTGTTGCTGCGCTTGCTCTTCGAGGTCTTTAATCATCTTGTCTAAGGATTCGATGACGCCATTCTCGACGACTTGCACCGAATCGCCTGCGCGGCCCAGATTGAGGCGGCGACGGACATCAGCCATGCGCCGGGCGATGTGATCGAGCGAATCGTCTTCGAGGCCTGCCAGATCTTGTTGCATGAGCACTGCGAGCTTTTGATAGCGGATCGGTAGTTCGTCGGCTCTCTGCAGCAACTCGGCGATGGTGGCATCGGCGCGATCGGCCTGGACCAGTCGATGGCTGGCGACCGCGCGATAGAACAACAGCGACTCGGGCTCGACGACATCAACTGACGTGAGCCCGTCGGTCCAGGCAATCGCTTCGTCGTCGTAGCCGTGCTGCGCAAGCCAACGGGCGTAGTAAAGCCGCATGTTGTAACGGACTAGGGGTGGTGTTTCGCTATCGGCGAGCCAGGAGAAATCGGGTAGCGCGGTTGGCCGCTCGGTCTGGGCACAAAAATCAACCAGTTGCGAGGCTTGGTCGTCGACCTCGGCAAGGCAAAGGGCGAGACGGTCGAGGAGACCAGCCGGACGATTGCCCGCTGCAACGGCCGATTGGAACCAATGGTCGCGGAGTCGCGACTGCCGCTGGGCCGTGAGTTGTTGTGAGCGAATGTAGTTCTCGAATTGTCGGAACACTATGTCTGGGTTAGCCGGCTGCCAGTTGGGTTCGGCGAAGAATTCGGTTTCGGCGGCCCGCAGGCTGAGGCTGGCCAAGAAAGCGGTAGCCAGCAAGGTAGAACCAACAATTCTCCTCAGGGACCAGTAAGTTTTCAAACGGTCGGCCATGCGGTGGACTTTCGGGGGTTTGTGGACGCCTGCGGCACGCATCGTGAACTGGTCACGAAAATCGCCTGACTTGGCACGGGCTCCCCGCCAGCAGCCCGATCTATCAATTATTTCTCATCGCTGCGGTTGAGTCCAATAAAGTGGTTTGTGCCCTCAGTTTTCATCGGCTGTGGCCGAGGTAAAACCCGAGGATTAGGCTCAACCTGTTCAACCGACTTCCTCCATTTTGCCACGTCGGGGCCGTTTGGCAAACATCAGTCGTTACGGCCCTGGCTAAGGTCGCTGGTTGCCTGGTAGACCCGCTGCTGGCGCTGGGCGAGTTTCAGGAGGGCTTCGAGCAGTTCGTGGGTTTCGGCTTGCTCGCCTTCGATGATTTCGGCATAGCGTTGGGTGCGGCGGTTGATCCGCATTTGCAGTGCGCGAATCATTTTTAGTTCGGCGATTTTATCAACCAGCGGCGGGTCGCCCGGCTGCCCGGCTGGCGGCGACTGGCCGGGGGGTGTTTTGTTTTTTTCGAGATCTTTGATGGCCTTTCCGAGCGCGGCGATGGTTTCTTCGAGGGCTTCGATAATGTCCTGTTCGAGCTGCTGGGTGAATTTGCCAACCTTTAACTCAACGAGGCGTTCGGCAACTTGCTGCATGTCGTCGCGCATCAGGCTGACCGTTTCGGGGAAGGCCAGCGAGGAGCCCTCTTCGCGCAGCAGCACGAGCGCGCGATCGGCTTCGCGCACGATCAGCGATTCTTCACGGCTGAGTCGAGCGGCTTCGATCTCGTGGTCGTGATCGCGCGCGGTTGGGGGGACGCGGTCGAGCCGTTTGGTGCTTTCGTAGATTTTAGTTTGGGCATCGAGCATTTTGCGGAAGCGGGTCGCGAGCAGGGTGAGGGTCCGTTCCATTTCTTCCTCGCGGAGTTGTCGTAGGACGCGCTCGAGCTCGGCCTTGGCTTGTTCGAGTTGATTGAGCGCCTCGCGTTGGGCTTCGACGGCGCCATTGCGCTGGGAGTTCTCGAGTTTCTCTCGCGCTTGCTCCATTGCCTGTTGCGCTTGTTTGAGTCGTTGGGCGGCACGGTCCGTAGGCTCTTGGGATGGCGGTGGTTGGTCGGAGGAATCAGTATCGCCAGACTCGCCTGGTTGGCCCGATTGGCCTGGCTGGCCCGGGGAGGGCTTGCCGGGGGAAGGTTTCGGGTCGCCAGCCGAACCCGAGTCGGAAGGCTCAGCAGGCGCTGAATCGGACGGCGCTGATTCCGTGGGACCGTGGGGCTGATTGGGTTGGCTGGATTTGCTATCAGCTGGTTTTCCGTTCTTGGAGTTGTCGCTTGGAGTGTCTGGCGTGTTGTCAGAACTTTCTGTTTTGCCTTGATCATGATCGGCCTGGTCGGTCTGTTTGCCGCTAGATTCTGCGGCAGGGCGTTCGGTGTCGCTGATCGCTTTACCGAGATCGCCAGTTTGATCGCTAACTTGTTTTTGATCTGTGGCGAGTCGCTGGGCGTCGTCGCCTCCTTCGGTACGGGCTTGCAGGCCTTTCTCCAGGCGGATGAGTCGGCCCACTTCCTTGAGATAAGCTTTGATCCGTTTGTGCTGCGAATCGAGCTCGCGGTCGCGATCAGCCTTAAGTAGCAAGGCGAGCAGTTCGTCGAGGTCTTTCTGTAGTTCGGCTTGCCGGCCAGAGGCGGCGGAAAGGCGTTCGCTCTCCAGCAGTGAGACGATGGTTTCGAACCGCTCGTCGAGCCCTCGCTCACGGCTTTTGGCAATCGCTTCGCGAAGCAATTTTGCGCGGCGGGGATCGGTGCTGGCCGAAAGCTCGGCCAGACGAGTGAGAACAGTTTCGAGACGTTGGAAGCGGTCGGCGAGCCGAGCTTGTTCAATGGAGAGCTCGTCGGATTGCTCGGTGGAGGGAGTGGGAGACTTGACCTCTTGGGCGGTCGATGAAGACGGGGAGATCACCAGCCACATGAGAGCAAATGTTGCCGCGAGGGCGGAGTTGCGGGCAAGTTGTGGGCAAAAAGAGTTCATGAAAAAAATGGTTTACTGGAATACTTAGTAATTGAATTTGTGGTGACGACGGCGAGATTCGAAATTCTAGAGGTCGTGGCCGACGCCGCTAACTGCCCATGTTTTGGCGTAGCGGCGGGGCAGGGTCATTTCCAGGCATTAACTTCTGAGTTGTTTTATTCTGCAAACAATTCTTCGAGGCGCTCGGCTTGCTGTCGTTTGGTTCGCTCGTGGATCGATTCTTGATCCTCGATGATGCCGCGTAACAAAGCGACCACTTCATTGTACGATTCAAGTTCGAGCATGCGGTCGAGGATGAGCTGCATTTCGACCAAGACCGCGTCGGCCAAACGGGTGGCATCGGCGAGCGCCGCAGTACCAGTTTGCGGATCGGCGATGCGATCACTCACTAATTGGAGCTGCCGTTCCAACGGAGGCATAGACTTCTCACCCAGTAGACGCAGCGGTTGTGCGATTTGTTCCCGTACGCGGCTCTTGAGTTCGAGATTGTCGACGCGGTTGTTTTCGAGTTGGTTGTGAATATCGTCGAAACCTGTGGCGAGTCCGAGGACTTCGTGGGCGGATTGGGTGACGTTCTGTAGCGCACCGGCCACGCGTAGGCGGCGACGGGTGAAGGCTCTTTCCGCGACGTCTACGGGCGTATCGCTGTCCGAATCGGTGGCGGGCGCTTCCTCCGTGGTGTCGAAATTGACACGGCTGAGCAGATGGCGGGTGTCAGTCATTTTGGCGAAGGCGGCCTCGAAGCGTTGTCGCAATTCCAGTTCGCGTCGCTCGAGAAGAGCGAGTAACTGCGCGACAGTGACCACGTCGAGTGCAAACTTCTGGCTGGAACCGATGCGCGGGGTGTCGGTGAGATCATAACGGTCGGTGGCGGAGACCGAGAGATACAGCGTTTCGCCGGGGGCCAGTTGTAACGCGAGCTCGCCCGTCGGGGTCTCTGCGCCGCGGGTATCGAAGGGGGCGATGGCGCTAAACTCCTGGTTGCCGTCGGGTTGGTTGGGCAGCGGCCGCTGTTGGGCGGGGCCGCTGTTCACTTGGTACGTACACCAGACGCGATTGAGGCCGTAATCGTCAGCGACCTTGCCGGCGAGCGGGATGATGGCATCGGGCGTGATCGCAGTGCCGATGCCGGCCAGTCGCACCGAGACTTGCGGCAATTCGTCGGGGATGGCCGCGATCGAAATGCGGTACGGCTCGCGGCAAGTGACGCCGTCGGTATCGGTAATTTGGATGGTCAGCACTTGATCCTCGTGGAGTGTACCGAATTCCCAGCGAACTTCCTGTATGGGCGCGTCGGCCGTGCCCAACGAGACAGCTTGCGGCTGGCCAGAGCTTTGGACGCGAATGTCGGTGAGCGGTTTGGTGGCGGTAGCGTGGAGCGTGATTGTTGTGCCCTCGGGGATTCGCATGCCGCCGGTGATTGGCAGTCGGCGCGGGGCGCGACCGAGGTATGCTGGGTAAACACATTCGACATCCATGCGGACGAGTTCCGGGCGATCGACAATTTGCAGATACAAATCTTCTACACGATTGTCACCGCCAACGACATCGAGCACCATGCTCTTGGTGACTTCTTCGAACTCATAGCGGAAAGCCTGGAACTCGTCACGGCCGGGAACAGCATCGCCAACGCGGATCATTGAATCGCGACCTCGTCCGCCGTCGAGCGTGCGAAAGCGGAGCTCCACTTCGCGCGGCACGACATAATTTTGCGTGCTGGCATGCACGACGAGTTCGAAGGAATCGTCGTGGGCGAGTTTCTTCGTGCGTCGGCCGTTGGCATCGGCTGGAAAGTCAAGGACTGCTAGGTGGACTCGGCGAGGCCAGAGCTTGGGGCTGAGCGCTAGCCGTTCCATCCAGAAGCCAAACGTGTTGCTGGCGGCCAAGGCGAACAGGGGAATCGAGAGGGCGAGCGACCCGGCCACAACGACGCGCCGGACGAGCGAGCTGCGGCGGAAGAGTTGACCGGCGTTGACATTTTTGGCGGCGGCCGCGGCGGCGGCACACGTCCGCGCGACCAGTTCGGGGTGATAGGTAGCTTGGCCATCGTCTCCCTGAGCCAGATCGACCGCAGTGAGTAAGTGATCTTTGAACTGGTGGAAGCGGCGCTCGAGGAGTGCTGCGAGACTGGCATCGGGAAGCCGCACGAACGCACGTCGGAACAAAGTGCGGTAGGCGATCCAAAACACCAAGGCCACGACGGCACCAACCGCAGCTAGGCGCACTGCGGGCGAAGGCTCAAACAGCCAATCAAGCAACAAACCGAGCCAGAACGCCAGGGCGAGAGTGGTGACGATGGCCGCGAGCCCTTCGATCCACACATAGGCGCGGACTCCTCGTCGCACTTGTGCCAGCTTTCGCTGGACAATTGGCGGGACATCGAGTTGAACGGCAAGTTGCGACATGCGATCAGGCGAGGCGATTGAGGCGGCGGAGGATCCATTCGAAGAACAGCGCACCGGCAATCACGCCGAGCAGCCAGGTCATTTGTAATTGAGCGAACTCTTGATCCGGCGCGCCCTTGAGAAGCTTGACTTCCGCGCGGCTAGGAATCGATTGACCGAGTGAGCGGGTGTCGGCGTCTCCAAAAGCGGCCAGGGCGAGTTGCGGGTAGTACTTTCCGCCGGTGTCGTTGGCAAGGGAGGTTAACAGGGGAGAGTTGAGCTCGGGGTGGATGCGCTCTAAATCGGGCACTCGGACTTGGATGAAGCGGGAGAGGGGGTCTTCGTCGCTGCCAGGTATGGGAAGCGCCACCTGGTAGGTGCCTTCCTGCCGCACGGTAAATTGGCCAATATATCGGCCTGGCTGCTCGGCTTCGGCCTGGAGTTTAATGGAATCGGTGTTGCCGTCTGGCCGCACGATTTGGGCGGTAACGCTTTCCAAGGTGAGGGGCTCGTGCCGTTCGTCCGTAATGCGGCCGCGGAGCACGACCGTTTCGCCCAGTTCGTATCGATCGCGATCGACCAACAGCGTCCCGCGCGACGAACCGCGTAGCAGCCGGCCTTGGCTGACCTGTCGGACGAGCTTGGTAAACAGGATTTCGAAATAGGCCGGTTCGAGCGCGCGGAGCCGCCAGAACTCGCCGCTGCCGATGTATAACACCTGGCCGGCGCCATAAAACTGCCCGGCGATGTAAACAGGTTGTTCGTCGCCGGAACCTGCCTCGGGATCGGCAACGCGGGCGTAAACCGTAGCTCCGGGTTTAATGCCTTTGATGGCATAGTAACCGTAGACGCCAGCAAAGCCGGCCCAGGCCAATTGGCTCTCTTCGCTGCTATTGGCGAGCCACAAGAAGCGTGCGTCGCGACCAGCTCGTTCGAAGACCAGCGGCCAGGCGGCGCTGCCGCCAAAGTGGCCATCGTTGAGCAAGGTGAGCCGCTGCTGAAAAGTGACCGGATAGAGGTCTCGAAGCTTGGCATGCTCGACACTGCGGATCCACTGGGCGGTGTGGATTGGGCCGGGGACGACGATCATTCCGCCGGCTTCGTCGGAGACCCAGTTTTCGAGTAGCTCGAC
Organism: Pirellulales bacterium; assembly: GCA_041753435.1. Taxonomy (GTDB): domain Bacteria; phylum Planctomycetota; class Planctomycetia; order Pirellulales; family Lacipirellulaceae; genus DASYDU01. The sequence goes on from JBGSUJ010000032.1 coordinate 18,377, forward strand.
TTGGGCTGCGTCGAGCGTTGTCCAGTCGGGGTCGAAGGCGATGATTGTGTCGTATTGATACAAGTCTTCGCGTGTGGAGGGAAACTCGCTGAGGATATCGTCGGCATCTTGAGACATGCCCGTTTGGGCCGTTTGTAGTAGCACATCGACCTTCATCGTGCGGTCGCGATGCAATTGGTCGCGGAGGAAGCGGTATTCGCGGGTGGGGCCGCTGGCGATGATCAGCACGCGCGTTTCACGGTCAACGACATCGAGCTCCGACTCGCGGCTATTATCACGGGGGTTGTCGTCGTCGGGCGGGGCAGCGACGCGAAATTGATAGATCGTGCGGCCAGGTGCAGTGGGCTCGATGTCGAACGAAACTGGGACGATCTCGCCATCGGGACCGACTTGGATCCGCTGGGTGTCGAGCGAGTTGCCGCTGCCGGTGGCTGCTTCGGTGCTGCGGCGAAGCAACTGCACATCGACGAAGCGTCCGGCAAAGCCAGTGGCCTGGATGTAACCCGTGATGTTAACTGTGTCGCCGGGAAAGGCTCGGGCTGGAACCAAGAGGTCGCTAACGGCCAGATTACGGCGAGGTTCGTGGGAGCCGACGCCGATCGTAAAGACGGGGATGCCCGCTTTGCGGGCGGCGGCAACCGCGGCGTTCGGCTCGGTACCGGCATTTTGCACGCCATCGGAAACGACAACGATGCCGGCCAGGGGGACGGTGCGATAGCGATAAAGTTGATCTCTGAGCGCGTCGCCCAGCCGGGTTTGTGTGCCGACGGGGGCGAGTTCGGTCGCCCAATCCAAGGGCTTGCTCTCTGGGTGGTGAGGGTTGTTAGCTGGTGATTGGTCGTGTTCCGGCGCCATGCGGACCGTTGAGGCCGTGGTGGCCGATTGATCCTCTGGAGAGTTGTTTGCAGCTGAAAACTGTGAGAGCGAAACGAGAGGTTGCACGTTTTGATCGAAGCGGGCGATGTCGACGTTGTGGTGACGGCGTAGCTCCTTGAGCAGAGGTGTGTCGTCGAGCGTGCGGACCACCTGTTCGATTCGACTGAGGTGGGCGGCATTTTCGGTGGGCGGGCTATCGATGAACGCCATGCTCTGGCTGACGTCGATCAGAACGGCGATTTGCGAATTGTGAACTACCTCTCGTGTGGTGCGGCGCTCGATGCCCAAAAAAAAGATCAATAAACCTAGGAAAGCAACCAAGCGGAGCCCGGCGAGCAGCACACCGACGCTCCGGGGTAACTCGTGCGTGTCGCGCTGATAGAGAAACCAAACAAGTGCTGCAATGGCTGCGGCGCCTAAGGCAATCAGTGCGATCGGGAATCGCAGATCGTCGAATTCGCGAAGCCGGCTCACCTCGTAAACGACGCGTCCTGGACCGCTATCGGCCTGCGCAAAAGGTAACAGCGAGAAGAGGGCGGGGTTCATCGTTTAGTCCCCACCAGTTTCGGGGCACGGATCTGGGGAGCATGGTAGTTGGCGATGTAAGCGAGCAGTTGTTCGCCAAAGAGCAGCAAGATCAGCAGTGCAAGCAGCGCGTTGCCAAGTTGCATTCCGGCAAGCTGCTGATGATTGATCGACATGTCGGAAGCTTCGTGCAGCTCAAATTCGACGCCCGCAAGTTGGTGGATGATCTCTTCACGGGACACGATGTGAAGGTCCCCTTCGCCGACGGGCACATTGAAGGCGAAGGCGCGGCGCTGGGGCGAGCCTTCGAGGGGTTGCAGTTGAACTTCGTAAATGCCGCTGCTCTCGATGTTTGCGAGGGAGGCGGTGAGTTGGTCAGCTTCCTGAGTGGCTGCGACAGGCAGCTCAGACCGTGTGCCGCCGGCGCTGGGCAGGAGAAAGCGGAACTGCGAGTCGAACTGGTCTTGTGGTACGCGAACGACGAGGTCGTCGCCGACAAGTTGCACCGATTCGTTGGGCCGACCGGCCGTCAAGTAGGCGACCAGCTCGTTCGCCAGCACGGGAAACAGCGGATTGCGGCTCCAATTGGTCCAGCGGCCGAGGGGCGTGTCGCCAGTCGAGAGCTTGGTAAGTTGCGCGACGACGCGGCCCAGGCCGAATGTTTTCTCGACGACGAGGGGTGCGTCATTGCGGAGGTGCGCGAGCAGGTTTACCGAGCCATCATCCGGCATTCGCCAGTCGTTGGGCAGGGCGTAGTAGTAGTCGACCATCAGCAGTGGCAGGAAGCTGTTGCGCCTCCCGGCAAGCGCACGAAATAAGGGGTGTTGGGTAACGACTACGTCGGGCGTGGTTTCGTGCCGGTTATCGAGGAGTTGCTTGGGCCATGTTAGGGGGACAGGGAACAAACCTTCGCCATTGCGATAAAGTCGGTCGTTATAGAAATCGCGGTTGGTCTGGGAGCCGACAAACCAGGCGACGCCACCGCCATTTGTGACGTATTGCTCGAGAGCAGTCAGTTCATCGTCGCGGAGGGTGGCGACATCCAAGAGCAGGATAGCCGCTTGTTCAGTGAGGTCGTCGGTGCGGGCCAGGAAGCTGGCTGGTTCGCTGTGTGGGCTCCAGCCGGTGTGGGTGTTGCCGCCTGGATCGAGCGCGAGCGACAGTTGTCGCGCGCCGCGACCGTCGGGCGAGCCGTCAATAATCAGCACGGGCCTGGCGGCGGGCAAATCGCAGGCGAAGAAGCGACGGTTGTCGACGGCAACCGGGTCGGGCTCGAGCGAGGCGGTCAGCGAGTGCGCACCGACGCCAGTAAACTGCACAGGGAATGTGTTGGTAACTTGCTGGCCGGCGGGGATGTCGTCGAGGGCCAGCGCAGGCAGGGCGTCGCCATCCTGCTGAAGCTGCACGAGCAGGCCGCTAGCCAGTTCGTCGCCGTAGTTGGCGACCGTGACATTCATCCAAGATTCGACGCCGGCGGCCCGCACGCCCGCTACGGGCTCGAGCGCAGTGATCGCCAGATTCGGCCGCGCCTGTTTGACGCAGCGGACGAGATGCACTTGTGCCAGTTCGCCGGTAGCTTTCTCCAGCCGGTCGCGGACTTCGGTGGCCGAGCCGAACTGACGACTGCGGAAATCGCTGACAAGGTAGAGGATGACCGTTTGATCTTCGCGCGCGAGCGGTAGGCGAGGTAAGACTTTGAGCGCTGTGGCGGGGCCGACATCGGTTTCGGAGGGTTTCCAACCGGTCAGCACGGCTTCGAGAGTGCTGCGGAAGTTGTCATCGATGGGCTCGGCAAAAATTTCAGGCTGCGCGCCGGCCGAGAGCTGGGCTGCCTCAGAAAACCGCAGTAGTGTGATGCGTTGGGAGTCGGACTGCCGATTGGCCTGATCGACAATGGCTTGGACGGCGTGCTTGGCTTCATCGAGCGCCGAGGTGTTATCCCAGCGGTCGCTGGTGGAGTAGCTGTCGTCGACCAAGATCAGATGGTGCGTCGTGCCGGAGCCTAACAGGTGAAGCCATTCGTTGCTCACGACGACATGCGCGAGGAGCAGCACCAGCACGGCAATCGCTGCCATTCGAATGGCGAGCAACAACCATTGTTTGAAGAGGATCCAGCGCTTGTTCTGTTTCTCGCTGGCGAGCAAGAACTGCATGGCTGCCCAGCGGATTTTCTGTTGGCGGCGGAGGTTGATCAGGTGGATCAATAGCGGCACCGCCACGAGCGGCAAGCCAATCGTCAAAAGTGCAGGAAACAGGAACGACACCGGCGGACTCCTCCTTGATTAACGACGTCGTTGCCGATTGCGATGACCTAAAAATGCGACAAGCGCGGCATCAAGTGGTTCGCTGGTGCGGACGAGGGCATAGTCGATGCGATCGCGCGCGCAACCGCGCCGCACGGTCGCCAGGAAGGTTTCGAGCGCGTCGAGGTATCCTTGCCGCAACGCGCGGGGGTTGCAGCTTAACTGCTCGTCGCTTTCGAGTCCTTCGAAGCGGGTAGGGCCGGCAAACGGGAAGTCGAGTTCGTCGTCGTCGAGCACGTGGAGCACCAGCACGTCGTGGCCACGTTGTCGCAAGCGACGAAGCCCTTGCAGCAGGTCTTCGGGAGCGACGAACAGATCAGACAGGAGCACCATCAAGCCGCGGCGGGGATAATTTTCAGCGACCTGGGCCAGCACGGTCGAGAGATGGGTTTTGTCGCGAGGCTCGGCGGTGCCGAGGGTCTTGATGATGGTCGCGAGGTGCCCTGTGCTGGTGCGATGCGGCACGCTTTGGCGGATGGATTCGTCGAAGGCGACACAGGCGACGGCATCCTGCTGCCGGAGCATCAAGTAGGCGAGGGCGGCTGCTGCGGTGCAGGCGTAATCGATCTTGTTCATGGCCCTGCTGCCGTACGACATGCTAGCCGAGAGGTCGACCAGCAGGCAGGCCCGCAGGTTGGTATCTTCTTCGTACTGTTTGACATAGAACCGATCTTGCTTGCCCCAGACTTTCCAATCGACATGCCGTAAGTCGTCGCCAGAGACGTACTGGCGATGCTGGAGGAACTCGATCGACTGACCAAAGTACGGACTGCGATGCATGCCGCTGAGCAGCCCCTCGACGATGTGCCGCGCGCGAACCTCGAGTCGGCCGATCCGCTTGATCAGCTCAGGATGCAAAGATCTTTTGGAAACGCTCGTCATGAATCAATTGGTCTTCGTGGGCAGGGGTGGTGGCGAGGAGTTGGTCGACGAGGTCGTCGGTGGTGATGCCTTCGCTCTCGGCAGCAAAATTGACCACCAGGCGATGGCGGAGCACGGGCTTGGCGAGCGCCTGGATGTCTTCCGCTGCGACGTGAGCCCGGCCTTGGACCAGCGCTCGGGCCTTGGCGCCGAGGATCAGGAACTGCACAGCTCGCGGACCAGCGCCCCACGCTAATTGCTCGCGGATGAATTCTGGCGCGCCAGGTTCTTTCACACGAGTCTGACGTACGAGCGCGATGGTGTAGCGGATCAGATGGTCGCTGATGGGCACCATCCGGACCAAGTCTTGCAGGTCGCCGATCTCTTGCGGTGAAAGCACTGGCTGGACGTCCAAGGCCTCGGTGCCGGTGGTGCGGCGGGCGACCTCGACTTCCTCTTCGAACGTGGGATAGGTGACCAAGACCTTGAACATGAAGCGATCTTGCTGGGCTTCAGGCAAGGGATAGGTGCCTTCTTGTTCGATCGGGTTTTGCGTGGCGAGCACGAGAAATGGGTTGCTCATTTGGTGGCGGATGCGGCCGACGGTGACCTGCCGCTCCTGCATAGCTTCGAGTAGCGCGGCCTGCGTTTTGGGTGGGGTACGGTTGATTTCGTCGGCAAGAATCACATGGGAAAAGATGGGGCCGGCGAGAAACCGCATCTCGCGCTGGCCAGTGCTTTTGTTCTCTTCGATGATATCGGTGCCGGTGATGTCGGCTGGCATCAGGTCGGGCGTGAACTGGATGCGGCTGAAGGTAAGGTTGAGCGATCGAGCGAGGCTGCTGACGAGTAGCGTTTTGGCCAGCCCCGGCACGCCTTCGAGCAGGCAGTGGCCGCGACTGAAAAGCGCTACGAGCATCAACTCGATCACTTGATGCTGGCCGACGATTACGCGGCCGAGCTGGTCTTTGAGTTGCCGTGTGGCGTCGCCGAGCCGTTCGATCGATCCGTTGGCAAGCGGCGAAGGTGAATGACTCATCGTTGGATAGTTCCGTGCAAGAGGCTGGGAGGAAGGCGGGACGAGGCGCGTGTGGCGTATGGCCGGCATTTAACGTTGGTAGATTGGCAAACAAGCGTTGTCTAGCTGCAGAATGATCAAGTTGAGGGCGGTGGTGTAAACGGGGCCGATGTAGCCCTGTGTCCATTGTACGCCGGAGCGGTCGCCGAGTTTGACCTCGGTTGCCTCGCCAAGCAGTTTTGCTTCGATTTCATCGCGATAGGCCTCCCAGACCTTGCCGCCCTCGCGATATTGGACCTGGGAATAGTAAAAATGGGCATAGTGCCAATGGCCGTAGCTGCTTTGGGCATCGGTGCCGAGGTTTTGGCGGCAGTATTTCATCATCCTCGGGACGAGGTCGTCATCGTAATCGCCGGCGCTGAATAAGCAGGCGATGGCGGCAGCGGTGATGGCGGGTCGTCCGCCGCCGCCCTTGGAACTGTACTGCACGCCGCCTTCGGGAAGTGTGCAGTCGCGGATGTATTTGACCGCTTTGTCGATGATCTCTTTCGGGACGGGGATGCCGGCGTTACGGCAGCCGCGGAGGCCTTGTACCTGGGTGATGGTGGTTGAGCCTTCGTCGAAGCCGTTCCCATCTTTGGAGCTGACATAGCCCCATCCGCCGGCCGGCGTTTGCGCTTCGCCGGTGAATCTCACGGCCCGGGTGAGCACGTCGACCAGTTCAGCGCGGCGGTCTTCGTCTTCTTCTTCGCCGAGCACTTCAGAGAGAAAGAGCATGGCGAAGCCGTGGCCGTAGGTATAGCGGTCGTCGCGCAAGGGATCGCCGATCAGTCCATTGGGCCGGCTTTGGCGCACCAAGTAGTCGACCGCACGGCGGACATTTTCAGCGTAGTGGCCCTGCGTGGTGGTTGAGCCTTCGCAGAGCATAGCCAGGCCGGAGAGCGCGGTCATCGCTGCTGGATAGCGGCCCTGGGCGGTCCAATGGCCGAGCTTGTGCTGCTGGTAGGCAAGCCAGTCGAGCCCCTGGCCGACGACTTGACGGGTTCGGGGATTCTCGATCGCCGCCCACGCGGGCAGTTGCGGGAGGATGACGGGCATGGCGAACAGAGCTATCGTCAGTATTCGAAGTGGTAGAGGCATGCTGGCGCTGGCAGTTTTAAGGAGATGAAAATGGTTTGGTTTAGTCGTCAATGGCTGCATCTGGCTGGTTTGCCGGTTGCTGTGGTGGAGCGCCATACGGGACGTTTCTGCTGACAGGCCGCATGCCGTCTTGTAGCATTTTCCAGCCGACGCCCCACAAACCGCGGCCGAGGTTCTTGCGAGGGGCCTCGACCAGATCGTTGGCGGGCGGCTCAGGCGAACGCGGCTCGTCAGTGAATGTCAAGCGAATCGATTGAGCGCTGGTATCGATAATCACGATGGGCGATTTGTCGTGTGCCGTATGGATGCGGAAGTTGCTGCCCGAGGTGTCGGGCAGATGATCGTTGCGGTAAATCGTCGCTCCCGTTTGCTTGTCGAGACACAACAGACGGAGTTTTGCCCCGGCCCCGCCGGCATCGCGTTTCAGCAAGCGATCGACAAACACCAGGATCGGCAGTTCCTCCGGCTGGGAGACTGCGATTCCGCGCTGCTCGATTAGCGCCGGGCCGGGCCACGCCGTTTTCCCTTCCCGGAGATCGAACGCGAACAACTGTCCATCGATCAGTGGATATTCGGCTTCGTTGATCGGCCGCGACAACAATTGCCGAGCCGGTCCGCTGATGCCGACGAAGAGCTGGTCTCCGGATTTCATGGCCGCGATCGCACGGGGCACGGCCGAAAGGGCGAGTTGTTCGTCGAGCAGCAACTTGGCCGCGCGGACATCGATTACATGAAAGCTGCCGCTGGCGTCGACGGCTGCAACAATACCGGGCTCGAGGGTCGTCATGCGGACCGACGGTTCGAAGTTGGATTCGAGCAGGGTTGCTCCGGAAACCGCGTCGAGAATGCGGAGTGTTTTTTGTGGTAGGTCGCGGTGTTTGGTATCGAGCAACTGAGCAAGGTTTCTGCCGGCGGTGATCAACCAGGGCGTCTTGACCAGTTCGCGGCGAGCGATCAACTCGCCGTCGGAGATCTTTAAGACGTGCATCGTGCCTTCATCGGGCGAGGCGGCGAGGACAAACTGGTCGTCGCCGAACAGCTCGCAGCCGACGGGAAGATCGGTCCGCGTCCAAAGAGTTTCGCCATTGACCGGGTTGACGCAGCGAAGCCGCTGACCCTCATGAAAAACGACGCCGTTGGGTGTGGCTGGGCCGAGTGACGCGACGAGCATACTGGCTGCACCGGTCACGCGGCGGCGCTGCGACCAAGGATGGTACAAGCTGTTGCCGGTGCCGCTAGTAGCCCGTGGCAGGGCGACCGGAATTCGTCCCACCGGCTGCACCTGCCAAAGTAATTCGGAATTGTCGTCGCGGGCAGCAGGCCTGGTGTCGAGCGCGAGCACTTGGCCGCCAAAGGTGACAAACAAAAGGTCGCCGAGCCGAGCGGCTTGTGTCAAGTCGCTGTTGCCGGTGAACTGTTGGACGATCGCATTGCGCGGATCGCGCCGTGCGTTGAACCGAAAAACGTCTTTGCCGGCAGCGTTGCGGCCAATCACGCGGGAATTGTCCTGGGCCAGAAACCATTGGGTCGGCCCAAGCGGGGGGCCGGCGATCTGTTCCAATCTCAATTTGCGAAGTCCGGCCTGGAATTCGTTGGCCGCGCGGCGCGTGGCGGGGCGACGGTTGTTGGAGTTGGCCGGTTGTAGTTCGACGTTAACTTTGCCGCGGGGCCAAGTCTGGGCGTGCGCGTTTGCAGCAGCCAACTCCGGCTGCCAGAGATCGAGCCACTGTTGGGGCGTTTTACCATCGACCGCAGGAGCATCCAAGTCGCGTGTGGCCAGACGGCGGGCTAGAGTCACTGCATCTTCGTGTCGCCCTTGTTCAATCAGCGATTTGGTGAGCAAAACTTGGGCCACGGTTTGTGAGATCGGTGAAGCCGATTGCGCCAAGCGCAGCAATTCGATTTCCAGCTCCAGCGGTTCTTTCTCGGAGAACAGATTATCGATCAGCTTCCGCCGCACGTCATCGGCGGTGGGCAAGCCATCAAAATGGTTGAGATAACCAGTCAATTGGGCAGTGGTTGGCGAACTGCCCCAAGCCTTGGTGCGTTGGGCGAGTTGCCGCAGAATGGCTTCGCGTTCGGTGGGCGATGCCTCCGACCAAAGCGCCTGGAGACGAGCGCGGATCCAGTTATCGCTGCGTGCGGAATGAACGGGGCTAATGTGGAGCGCGAGGGGGTCTGCTGAGGTGGCATCGGCCAAATGCAAATACGCGGAGAAGGCTTCCATCCGCTGGCCGATGTCGTTGAGCCCCGCCGCGTCGATCCGTAGCAGATCGATTTGCTGTTGCGGCCGGTAGACGAGTTCTCGCAGCAGAGGCAGGTCGTCGCGATAGGCCGGATAGTTGTCTGTGAGCGCTTGAAGAAGTGCGTCGGCGAGCATCTCGCGAGTGAGCGGGTCGGAGGGGCCGAGCGCGAAAGCTTGTTTGAGCATGGGCACTGCTTCGTCGAATTCGCCTTCGAGGAGCCGCATCTCGGCCAGATCGCGAATGGCCGAGGCATCCTGCGGATTGGCGGCCAAGGCCTCTTTGGCCCGCTCGCGGAGGATTTCAATTTGCTCGAACTTATCGAGGAACAACGTCGATTGAGAAATGACTGATCCGCGGTGGCAGATGAGATTGCCGATCGCGACATCGCGGCGTACTTCGCGGGCCCCGCTCAGGGTGCCATGTTGCATGTTGATGGCGACGACCTGGCCGGAGGAGAGGGGCAGGTAATAACGGTCCCCACTCAGGTATCCGAAACCCGAGGGCAAGGCACCAACAGGCAATTCGGTGTGTTCGTCGGGCCAGACCGGTTCGCCATCGGCGAGGCGAAGTGCCGTTACCGAAGTAGGACCGATGAGCAGGACCTTGTCGTCGTCGGCCGCGGCGAGAAAGAGCGATTTCTCACGTGGTTTCTTCCAGAGGAGTTTGCCGGTAGCCAGATCGAGACAATGTAGCTCGGCTGACTCAGCGGGGGTGATGAGCACATTACCGTCGGCAATCACTGCGGAGCTATCGAGCCAGCGATTGTTTTGCCGCGTCGCCGAGACCTCGTTGCGAACTTGCCAGCCTTGTCGCGCTATCCTAGCAAGGGCGTCGGCATGGCGCGGGTAGCGGTAGACCCAAGCGAGCTCACGGCGGAGCGTATCGATGGCGACGACCGCTCCCGCGGTGGTCGGGCAGACTAGCAGTCCTGCTGAATAGGAAGGAGAAGCTGCGTTCTGGCGGCGCTGCGGATCGAGCGTAATGCCCTGTTCGAGGCTAACCAACTGCTGTCTCCACCGGAGTTGGCCGGTCTGAGGGTCGATCGCAAGCATATAGACAGCGCCGCGAATCTCGGCCAGGGTATAGAGTGTGCCGTCGATGGCCAGCGGCGGCCCGAGAAAGAAGGCACCGGAGAGATCTTCGCTGGCATGGGCACCGTCGATTTCCCAGGCCAGCTTTCCCTCCGAGGCCAACTCGTAAGCGGTGAGGCGGTTGGTGGGCGAGAAGTTACCAGCGTCGAATGCTCCACCAAAGGCTTGGCCGCCCCAGGCGTTTTGCTGTTCGCGCTGTTCGAGCGACACGCCGCTCAGCGCGAAGACGCGCTCGCCATCGGCGCTGAGCGACATGGTGAGGGTGTCGTCCCAGATACGTTGTTCGAGCGGATGGTTGATGTTGTTAGAGTCATTGGCGATGTTGCCGGACACGAGCTCGGAGAAATACTGGTCTCGCGCGCTCGTTTCTTCTTCGCGTGTTTCCCAGATACGTTTGCCAGTTTGCCAATCGAGGGCCACGACATTTTTGGGTGTACGCATAAGTACGACGTTGCCAGTGGCGACAGGGCGGGCGGCGGCGATGGTAGCGACGCCCTGTTGCTCGGCCTGTTGCGCCCGATTCGAGAGAAACGATTCGAACCGCGGATCGTTGACGACCCGCGACTGCCAGCGCGCACTAAGATGCGGTGCTCCGCCAGAATGCTGCGTGTTGCGGCTGGGATCGCCGCGGTGGGTGATCCAATCGGAACTAGCGCGATTGCTGGCCCACGGCAGGCCGATGTGTTCGGTGAGCCAAGCGAGTAGTTCTTGATCCGACTGGCTGGGTTTGGGCAGCAGCACTTGTCGGCCGGCAATCTCGACCGGATGATCTTGCAGATCATCTTTCCCTAGCGCGCGAAGCGTGCTCACAGCCTGCTGGCTCTGCCCAGCGGCCTGCCAACTAACTGCGGCGAGTAGTGAGAGTTGCGGTTCGAACGGCGCGGCGACGGCTGGATCGGCTAACAATTGCTCGTAGAGATGAGCGGCCGAGAGTGGATGACCGCGATCGAACTCAAGCTGTGCCAGGACGATGGCAGCTTCGTAGCCAGGGGGCGTGAGAAAGTAACGGCGCACCAAGGCGGCGAGCTCCGCCCGATTGCCGGTTGCGAGCGCGGCATCGAGTTGACGTTTGGCGGACGCCGAATGGAGCAAGAGATACATTTCGCGACCGGCGGTCGATAGGTTGGCCAGCAAATCGCGGGCAGCGGCTTTGAGTCCGTGACGGGTGTTAGGATTGGTCGCGTCGGGTACGGCGGCATGGTCGAGAAACGAATCTTCATTGCGATCGAGGACTTGTTGCAAAAAAACGAGTGCTTCGTTGTATTCGCCTGCTTCGAGCCGCTCCTTCGCGCGCGTCATACCGCGCGACAAGGTTCGATCGGAGGGGAGATACACGCCGTAAGGATCGTCTTCGGCGGGCGCGGCGGGCGGGTTGGCGGGGAAGATGATCTGCTGGGATGCAACAGGGCGTACGAGCGCCAAGGCAGCCAACACAACGCCGATGAGCGGGCAGGTCGCAACGCCAAAAGAGGTCGCCGAAACTCCTTGTCGGCGAGCAAGGCGGGCTGAGGGGCAAAAATACATGGCAGTCCTTTGGCCCAAAATCGGCAGTCGCAGTTCGGCTGTTCCGAGGTGGCTTGTAATCGTATTCCAGGGAGTCGAGTGGTGGAAATCGGAAGCTGCCTCTGGCGGGACCGGTGTGCCTTACGGGCGGTTTATGGCAGCAAAATTTTCTGCGTAACATGCTGCTACACTTAATCTTATAGCATTTTTCAAGACGGGCAAGTCAGAGGGGTTTCTGCGAGCTAAACTGGTGCAAAGCCCCACATGGCGCCTCGAAAGGCATTGTGGCGGCGCGTCGTTGGCATGAGCCTTTCTGCAAAGGGGCAGGGCCGCGATCGGCGAAAAGCCCGAGTTTTCTGGGCGGTTTGACGATTTTCCGGCTTGTATTGGTGTGCCAGCACGATGTAATTTTGACCGTCGCAACGCACAATTGGAGGTGTGTTCGAGACCATTCATTGCACCCGAACAAAGCCTGGAGGATTCAGCAAAATGGCGAAAGCTGCTGCCAAACCACCCACCAAGACCGAAGTCTTCTCGACGATTGCCGAGGCCACGGGCCTCACCAAGCGCGATGTGTCGAATGTGTTCGACGCTTTGGCCGATCAGATCAAGAAGGCCGTAAGTGCCCGCGGACCAAAGACGTTCACGATTCACGGCATTGCCAAGATCGTCGTTCAGCACAAGCCGGCGACCAAGGAACGTCAGGGTACCAACCCCTTCACGGGCGAGCCGACGACGTTCAAAGCCAAGCCGGCTCGCAACATCGTGAAGATTCGCCCACTGAAGAAGCTCAAAGACATGGCCCTGTAGTGGGTTCATCGAGGCGTCTCCGTTGAGAGGCGTTTCGGTGTGCGAGTTAACACCGCATCGTTGCGGCGCCGCGTGACGAACTCGTTCGTCACCTGGGCGGAAACGTCGCTGCGATGCATCGCTCCGGACCCGTGAGGGTTCGCCGAGTGAATGGAGTGTCAGGAGTTGGTTCCCGAAGGAGTCGGGAATGGCTCCTGGCACTTTTTTGCGCGCTCAGCATGAGGCGATGTCGATCTTGATTGCCCTGAAGGCAATGTGGGTTGAGAAGTAGGGCGTCGTGGCCGACGTCGCTAACTCAGGTTGATTGAGTGGCGGCGGGGCGAGTCTGCGGCGGACCAAAATCGGAAGAAGTTGTGCCGGTCGGTGGACACTTCGTTGAACTGGTGGCAGGCTCTTGCCGCGCTCGTCGACGCCTTCTATTGCGCCTGGGCGTGGCGGGTGGTGTCACGGGTGGCGGTGGCGCGCAGGACTGTGATTGGCGGTATCTGGCGAGCATGCGATCGAGGATCGGGTGGCCAGTTGGTGAATTTTCTGGATGGGCGGTAGCCTGGTATTCACTTCCTGGCGTGGTCGGCGAGGGTGATCCGCCAGTTGGCAGTGGCGGAAGCGGGGGCCGTGGGTAGGGGAATTCAGTGCTGAGCAGTGCGCGCAGGTCGTTCTTTTGCGGAAGGGGACAAGTTTCGGGCATCGTGTGAGGGAGTTCGGGGCGGGTGGCAGATGCCTTGGTGAGCGAGTTGTCGGACGCCGGATTGGGCAGCGTCCACCACCAGCCTTCGAGAAAGCCGCGGTAATTGGTTTGGCCGCCCAAGTCGTGGAACGCGCGGCGCAGGGTGCGGACGTGGAAGCCGCGTTGTTCGCCTTCTTCGAAGACCTCGCTGGCAGCACGGGGGCCCCTGGCGAACGTCTCGCTGAGCCAGCGACTGGCGGCCTGGCGTTCCTCAGCCTGGGGGCCGCGCGATTTGGGGAGAGGTCGGAACGCTTCTTCGGCCGAGGCGGTAATCGGCGCGCTGTGCCAACGCACAAGCGGCGCGTTGAGCGCGGGATGCGACTCGATGGTGTAGGCCAAGCCGGTGCCGAGTGGGCGCAGGTTGTTCTTGACTGGCAGGAGCAGATTTCGGCCCGCGTCGTGTTTGTCGCGACAGATGGTCCAGACGGTGCGGGCAGCGGCGACAAAGCCGAGCGAACCGTTGGCGCGGAGAATGGCGGCACCTTCATGCTTACGGAGGTGAGTGACGGCGAGCACCGCGATTCGTTTCTGGGTCGCAAGTCGGGCCAGCGGTTCGAGCACTTTGCGGACGACCGTGTGAAAGTGCGCATCGCTGGGACCGACGTAAGCATTGACCGGATCGATGACGATCAGCCGACAGTCGGGGATACGCTCGAGAGCCTTTTCGAGTCGCTGAAAGTCGTGTCGCAGGTCGGCGAGGGCCGGGAGGAAGAAGACGCTTTGGAGGTTGGCTCCGTGGGCTTCGAGCCGGGGACGGATAGTATCGCCGATGTCGTCATCGGCGGTGAGGATGAGGACGGATCCGGAGGAGGGTCGAGTGTCGAGAATCGAGGGTGGAGAGCCGGAAGTGTAGCTCTCGACTCCTGGCTCGGGACTCTCGGTTTGTGGGTCTGGCCAGCATGCGCCGCTGGAGACGCGCGAAGCGACATCGAGGGCGACGAGACTTTTGCCGAGACCGGGGTCGCCGGCGAGTAGGGTGACTTTGCCGAGCGGGATGCGGCCTGGCCAGAGCCATTCGACCGGGCGGGCGGGAAAGTCGCCGGCGGAGAGGATTTCGAGAGCGTCGGCGTCGGGCTTGTCGCTGATTTGGGAGGGCAAGAGGTTGGGATTGGGTTGAGATGTGACATGCGTGCGTTTGGCAGGTGCGAGCACGGCGGGGCCTCCGAGATCGAGAGAAGTGAACATAGTTACATATATTCACGTTAGCCGATCGCGTGGCTGATTTCAGCAACTATTTTTGGCCACTGGGGGTTTTTATTTTTCGTCGCGAAAGCTATGGCCGGATGTCTCGCGCAGGGGTGCGGGAGGCGGAGAGGTTTGTCCGCAGATTGCGCTGATGAATGCCGATGGAAAAACCACGTGGCCTGAAGATCTGCGAAGATCTGCGGCAGCTGTGGACGCTGATCTGTGCCGTTGTTTGCCAATCGGTTGGGATCCGTGTCTATCGTTGAAGATTAACGTTGAGATTCTGTACAACGCTCGACCGCAGTTGCAATTGGGGCGTGTGACCTCCTATGCGAAATCGACCTAATGTCGAACCAGCCAAACCCAAGAACAACAGGACGAAATTACAGGGTTCGGGGACTGCGCCATGGGCGAACATCCAGTCGTACAGAGCGGGAGTGTTGTAGACCTCCGGCCAGATGCCGTGGCTACCGCGCATGTCGGTGTAGTGCAGGTCGAGTGGTGGGAAGTCGAACTGGACGTGTGGGCCGAACGTGTTGAGTGGTGGGTAGGTGGGGATTGGTTGCCCTGCTTCGGTGAGCAGGCTGTTAATGACGCTGCGGGTGACGTTGGTGGAGACCGTGGTATCGAAGCGACCATGGAAGGCCCAAATTGGTTCGTCAATCACCTTGGCGGGCGAGAAACTCGCTGTTGGGCTAACGGCGGCAATCGGTACAGTGGCTGCGACTCGATCGGGGAATTGATTCATGAAGTTCCAAGCCCCGCCTCCGCCCATCGAGAGTCCCGTGAGATAAATGCGGTTGGGGTCGACGTGCTGATCGGCGATGGCGCGGTCGATCATCGTCATGGCATGCGAGAGCAGCGTGGAACTGGTCCAGCCGCTGTTGGTTTGGGGCGCGTAGAGAAACGCATCGCGAGCTTTGGCAGCCGCTAGCAAGTTATCGATATTGCCATTGATTTGCGCAAGGTTATTGGTGCCCGACTCCCCGGCACCGTGGAGAAAGAGAATGAGCGGGCGAAGTGTATTTGGTTCGGCTGCAACGCCGGCTGGCACGTGAAGCCGGCCGGGCAGCAACGTGACGTTGTTTTCGACGAAGCTGTAATCAGTAAAGTCGTTGACGCTGGCCGCAGGGGCAACTTGAGACAGCGCGAGAATGGTCAGTGCAAGTGCGGTCGTAAGTGTTAGGTAAAATCGCATGGGTCTCTCCGCCTGAAGGTTGGAATCGCTTGGAGATCATTCGTTGAAAGCGATTGCAGCCTTAAGCATACTGCTCCCGGCAGAGCTTGACCAGCTACTATGGCTAGGGGCAGTCGGCCTACTATAGCTAGGGGGCAGTCGGCCAAGGGGCGGCCAAGCTGTCTGGCCGAAAATCCGCCTCGGGTCGCCGCAGTTGGGGATACTGGGGGGCTGGACACGCGGTGCGAGGGATCGGCAGTGGGTATTGACGGTCGAGTTTCTAGCGTATGACCGTGGCGTAGGGGCCCTTTCAGTGGTGACACTCGGCGGCATAGGATGCGAGGCATATGACGAGCGACGAATCTAACCGCAGTGGGCTGGTGCAACATCCGGAAGAGATGCAAAAACCGGGCTTGGGCGACCTGGCGGGGGAGTTTTTTGCGGCGTTAGGGGTGACGGAAGAGTGTTACAAGGCGCTGAAAGTGGCGCTGCATTTGGATCCGAAATGCGGCTGTGCGGATCGTCGGCGGTGGCTCAATGAAATGGGCGATCAACTGGGAATCGGCGGCGCGGTGCTGAAGATGGCACGGTGGCTGGATCGGCGGAAAGGGTGAGGTGGGGCGGCGGTGAATTCCACTGGGGAGATTCGTCGCGGCCGACAACGTTAATTAGAAATCGTACCAGAGGCCGGCGCCGATTTGTTCTTCGGAGGTGTCGTAGAACTGGGCCTGGCTTGATTTGCCGTTGTAGTAGTGGCCGCCAAGACGGAAGACTTTTCCCGTATCGCCGCGCCAGAGCCAGCCGCTTTGCGCGGTGAGGTCGCCGCCGTAGTTGACTTCCTCACGTAGTTGTCCGTTGAGCGCGAGAAAGGGCGAGCCGTGCAGTCCCGTGGGTCCGGGGTGGGAGAGTTCGGTGCCGAACTGGAAGGCGACGGGTTCTGAGCCGCCGCTATTGTGAAAGGCCCAATCGAACTCGCCATACAGCCGCCAAGCGGGAAAGGGAAACCAGGACGTGCCGTAGACGATTCCGTCGCGGACGAAATTGGTACGTTCGTCGAGAGCGCTCGGGTAGCGAATGGCGTATTCGTCGCCGAGGTGGGAACTAAGGTGGGCGTAACCGAATTTGAATTGCCATTTGGCGATGCCGTAGGTGATAGGAAATCCGAAGACGAAGTCGCTACTGACCAGATCTTGACGGTTTTCGGCGTCCATGCGGACGAGGGCCGCGCCGTAGACATCGAGTTGCCAGCCCTGGGGGTGGAGCGGGTGATTGTCTCCGAAGCGGAGTACGCCGCCCCGACCGCCGACGGTGGCATCCCAGTAGCTGTGGCTGGACGAGAAGAAGGGTGTGATCGAAACGCGCGGTTCATGCGAGCCGGCGAGGTAGGAGCGGTAGATGATGCCCGAGGGAGCGACCTGCCAATGGAATTCGCCGGGTGCGAGTGTGAAGGTTTCGCCCGGTTCGTAGGCGGGCAAGGTTTCGGCCGGCAGTTCTTCCAGCAGGGGCGAGGGCTCTGCATCGATGGTATCGAGGTCGATCACGTCGAGCACGTGCGGGTTAAGGGAAGTCGTCGGTTGCAGGAACGCCAGCGTAGCGTGCGGTGGTTCCTGTTCGACGGCAGAGCAGGGGCGGGCCAGCAATGCTATGCACAGAGCCAGCGCGTACGAACAGACTCTGAGACGAATGGCACTTGAACTTTCGTAAGTCCCTACGCTGCATATCGTTTGTACTCGGCACGTGGTTTGAGGAGTAGGGCCTGGGGTTTGGGCCGCCGTTTGACACGTCGGGGCTCGAATCGATTGGGGCGATTTCCGA
>JBGSUJ010000033.1:0-7498 GCA_041753435.1 Pirellulales bacterium
CCTCTTTCTGGTGCCAGATGGGGCGGCTGCTCAAGTCGCTCTTGGGAATGCGAAAGGCAGTCTCGACTTCCGTCCATTGGCTGTAGGCCCGCCACAAGTCTTCGTCGCTCCAGCCGCTGACGTTGCTCCGCAGCAGGTAACTGGGCTAGCTCCACCCCTCGGCCCCCGACCTCTCCCTGGACTGTAACCGGCCTCACGGAGGTCCAACCAGCCATTTCCCCCCGGCCAAAAATAGTTGTGGAATCGCCGCCACTACTTTGCTAGGCTCAAGTCCGCTCGTACGCCTGCGGGCTCACTTCTCGGCTCATCAGGCGGTTAGCAACTGACAACGATCAACAAACCACAATCCCCCTCGCTCTTTGACAACTTGGATTTCCCCTGTGCGTTGCTACCGACGAGCAACGCTGACCTCTTCGCGCGGTCCACATAACTCAGTCGGTCTGAGCTACCAATATGCGCTGATTCTTACCCCTGCTCCCTGCATCTCGCCCCCTACACCCCGTTTTTTCCTTGTCTCCTTCGAAGGCGTCACTAAACGCGTTCATCACCCCACCGACCCACAGCCGTGAATTTGCTAAAATTTCACCCTGTCGCAAACTCATCACCACCATAGTCGGGGTCTGGTCCATTTTACGGCGAGCAACGATTCACCCCACTTGGCAAGCGTCACCCGAAAACTTGGACCTGACCCCTTCCGCCATTTATGACGTCTAGCACATCTGAAATCTCGGCCCATGGCATCATCGCCACAGTCCTCCGTAAGCGGATCAGAAACATCTACCTCCGCGTCGAACAACCCCATGGCAAGGTGCGCATTTCCGCGCCACGTTGCATCGACGACGGCGAATTGCGGTCGTTTCTCATCGATCGCATCGACTGGATCAAACGCCAGCAGGCTCGCATCGCCGCCAATCCTCGTCCGTCCCGCCCGCAAATCACCACTGGCGCCATTCACTACTTTCTCGGCCAGTCGCTGCAGCTGGAACTGGTCGAACAACCTGGCCGCAGCCACATTCAGCTCGCCGCCGACGCCCGCCTGCAGTTGAACACACCCTCAGATAGCAGCCCTGCTCAGCGCGAACTACTGCTGGAACGCTGGTATCGCACGCAGCTCAAATTGCTAATTCCACCGCTCCTCGAAAAGTGGCAACCTGTCCTCAACGTGCATGTCACCACTTGGCACATCAAACGCATGAAAACCAAATGGGGTTCGTGCAACATCCGCGATCAACGTATCTGGCTTAACCTGGAACTCGCCAAACGGCCCGCCCCCTGCCTCGAATATGTCGTTGTTCACGAAATGGTCCACTTGCTCGAGCGCTATCACAACGCCCGCTTCTATGGTTTGATGGATCAGTTCCTGCCCCACTGGCGCGACGCTCTGCGCCAGCTTCACATGCAATCACTCGCCTCCCTATGACCAACCCGGCTGTCACTCCTGAGAATCAAGCAGCGGGGAATTCTTCCTGCGGCCCGGCAGTCGAACTCGAGCTGATTGTCACCGCTGCCGCCGGCACCGAAGCCGTCGTCAAACGCGAACTCGCCGCGCTCGGCTATGCAGCCCGCAGCGTGACGCCGGGCCGGTTGCTGTTCCGCGGCGACGCCAGCGCCATCGCCCGCACGAACCTCTGGTTGCGTGCCGGTGAGCGCGTGCTGATCCAGATGGGATCGTTTGCAGCGACGGACTTCGGCGTGCTCTTCGACGCCACCGCCGCCCTTCCTTGGGAACGCTGGCTCCCGCACGACACCGAGTTCCCCGTCCAAGGTCGCTCGCACAACTCACAACTTTCCAGCGTCCCCGCCTGCCAGCGGATCGTCAAGCGGGCGATCGTCAAGCGACTTCAGGAAGCTCACCACACCGAGCATCTGCCCGAAACTGGCCCGCGCGGTTCGATCGAAATCAGCCTCCGCGACGACGTCGCCATGCTCACGCTCGACACCACCGGCGTCGGACTCCACAAGCGCGGTTACCGTCGGCTCGTCGGCGAAGCCCAACTCCGCGAAACGCTCGCCGCCGTGCTCGTCCAACTCAGCTTCTGGCGGCCAGGCCGCGTGCTCGCCGATCCCTTCTGCGGCACTGGCACGATCCCAATCGAAGCGGCGCTGCTGGGCCGAAACATTGCTCCCGGCCTCAACCGCACCTTCGCTGCCGAAACTTGGCCGACTTGCGATGCGCGCGTTTGGCAGCAGGCGCGAGAAGAGGCCCGCGACCTCATCAAGCCCGCTCTCGAAGAACGGCTGCTGGGATACGATATCGACCCCGAAGCTCTGAGTCTCGCGCGTTATCATGCCGATCAAGCAGGCGTGACGAGCGACATCCACTGGCAGGAGCGGCCGTTTGCGGAACTGCGGGCCAAGGCTGAGTACGGTTGCATCGTGACGAACCCGCCCTACGGCGAGCGGCTAGGCAACGTGGCCGAGATCGAAGCGCTTTACAAATCGTTCCCACTGGTGCTGCGACGGCTGCCGACCTGGTCCCACTACATCCTTTCCAGTCGCCGCGACCTTGAATCCCTCGTCGGCCAGTGCGCCGACCGCCGCCGCAAACTTTACAACGGACCGCTCGAATGCACCTACTACCAATTCCACGGCCCGCGACCGGGCGAGCCGCGCGAGCGGCCGCCAAGCGAACCGGAAGAAGTTGCTGAAGATGAAGCAACAGGGACCTCCGCCCCGGTGATACGATCCGTCGAGCGCCCTGCGGTCGCGCCCGCCTTCGGCGGACTCCTCGCCGCTTCCCAGCGGCAAGCCGAAGAGTTCGCCAATCGCCTCCGCAACCGTGGCCGGCACTTGCGCCGCTGGCCGAAGCGCGGCATCACCTGCTACCGGCTCTACGAGCGCGATGTACCTGACGTACCGCTGGTCGTCGATCGCTACGAAGACGCCTTGCATATCAGCGAATTCGCTCGTCCCCACGACCGCTCGCCCGCCCAACACGCCGACTGGCTCGACCTCATGGCTCGCACAGCCGGCGAAGTGCTCGAAGTCCCTCGCAACCGCGTCTTCCTCAAGCATCGCGACCGGCAGCGCGGCGCCTCGCAGTACGAGCGCGTCGACGAACGCGGCGCGCGGTTCGTCGTGAACGAAGGCGGGCTGAAGTTTATGGTCAATCTGTCCGACTACGTCGACACCGGCCTGTTCCTCGATCACCGGCTCACTCGCCAGATGGTCCGCGACACCGCTTCCGACAAGCGAATCTTGAACCTGTTTGCCTATACCGGCTCCTTCACCGTCTACGCCGCCGCGGGCGGCGCGGCCTCGACCACCACCGTCGACAAGTCGGCCACCTACATCGATTGGGCCCGCGAGAACTTGGAGCTCAACAGCTTCACCGGCCCCGAGCACCAACTCCTCCGCAGCAATATCCGCGCTTTTCTCGACGGTATGAAATCGCATGACCAATGGGACCTCGCCGTCGTCGACCCGCCGACCTTCTCCAACACGAAGGACAACGAGGAAGTTTGGGACGTCCAGCGCGACCACGGCGAGCTGTTGGGACGCCTCGCCCGCAACATCGCACCGAGTGGCGTCGTGTACTTCAGCACCAACTTCCGCCGCTTCAAGCTGGATGAAGCAGCACTGGCCGACTTCTACACGGTCCGCGAGATCACGCAGCAAACCATCCCCGAAGACTTCCGCAACCAGCGGATCCACGCCTGCTGGCGGCTGGTGCGAAAGGAGTAAGCAGTCAAATTCATTGCGATGTCATCCAATCAGTCTGAGCAGTCGACGAAAAGAATCTCCCCACGGCGCCACGCCAACTGCCAAGATACGCCCGGTACGCAGCCGATTCGTCCTCAAACGGTTGCTCCGCGATTTCGCGGCGATTGATCGCCCCCGCGGTATCGTCCATGAACTTGCGGTCGAGCGGATTGGTCGCATCGGCCGCAGCGTTCATCGTCTGGCGGAAACTGGCGACAACTTGTTGATAGGCCGCGTGCCGCGGCGTGAGATCGTTGGCCGCCCGGTAGGCCGCAATCGCGTCTTTGACCTGGGGCGTCACTTGCGGCGAAGCGGCCAGCAACGTCACGAGCCGTTCTTCATGCTTCCACAATTCACCGTCCGCCATCTGCACGCGTCCGCGCGCGTCGCCCGCCAGACGCACGCAATCGACCACGATCGCCACGGCAAGCAGGGCGAATGCCGAGAACAGAATCAGCAGCAAGAGGTATCGCTTCATGAGAATCTGACCGTCGGCGGTTGGGCGATGTCGGCATCCGGCACATCGAAGAACTCCCGCCGTTCCATCCGATGGAAATCGGCCACAATGTTCGAAGGCACCGACATCAAGCGATTCAGATAATTGTTCACGGTCTGGTTATAAGCATGCCGGCGATCGGCAATCCGGTTCTCGGTATCGGAGAGCTCCTGCTGAAGATTCAAGAAACTCTTGTCGGCGAGCAGTTGCGGATAACCCTCGGCGAGCGCCATGATCTGGGTAATGGACCGATTGAGCTGCGGCGAGACGCTGTTTGCGGCGGCGGCACTCCCAAACGGATGCGCCTGCGTCCGCAGCGCCGCCACTTGCTGGAACGTCTCGCTCTCATGCTTCGCGTACCCCTTCACCCCTTCCACCAGGTTGCCGATGAGATCGAGCCGGCGCTGCAATTCGACTTCCGCGTGGGACCATGCCTGATCGACCGCGTTGCGGGCGTTGACGAGCGAGTTGTAGGTGATGAGATACCATAACAGCACAGTGGCGAGCAGAATGGCCGCGGCGAAAGTGAAATACACGTTTTACCAACCTCCCGAGGCGCCGCCGCCTCCGCTGGAACCGCCGCCAAATCCACCTCCCCCGCCACCTCCCCCGCCAAACGAACCGCCGCCGCCCGACGACAACGACTCTTGAATCTTCGGCAGTATAATTATCCGGACGGTCTTGTGATTGCACGACACGCACCGGCCATCGATCCGTGCGGAGCCGGAACTCATTGTGGTCGCCGGTTGAATCTCCACCGGCGCATCCTCCTTGAATGTGCGGGCATCACATGTCGGGCAGTCCTTGAAGCCCGAGAAATTTTTGACGTACCGCTCCGTGTCCTGATTCAAACAGGCTGGGCAGATCCAGACGTCGTAGTCGACCGAGCCGATGGTCTCTTCCAGCAGTTGAACGGAAGTGAGTTTCGGATCGTCGTCTTGCTCGCTCAAGAGTTCCAGTTGCGTGCTACACTTCGAGCAGCCATGCGGCCCGTATCGGCGATAGCGGGCAAGGTTCAAGCACCACGCCCCGACGGAAGCGACCGTCACACCACCGAGCCAGCCGATCGGTTGATGCGGCCCGGGCGCTTTCAGCGTGAAGAACGCGGCCAAGCTGAGCAGCGTGGCACTGATCGCGGTCACAACGAAGAAAGCGGTCGTCGAATACAATCGGCGAAACGCCACTGCTACGCCCAATACGAACAGGCAGACGGCGGCCGCTCCGGCTGCGGCGTTCGCCACAATCGCATTGATCCGCTTCGTCCGCGCCAGGATCGGGCTCGAATTTGGCTCACCGCCCGCCGCATCGGGATTTGCGTTCAGAACGGCCACTAATCGCTTCGTTCCCGCCATAACACCGGCCGGATAGTCGTTCTCTTTGAACCGCGGAATAATCTGCGTGTCCCGAATCTCGCCGCAGAGGGCGTCGGTGAGTAACGGCTCGAGCCCGTAACCCACCTCGATCCGCATTCGCCGTTCGGTCGGCGCGATGAGAAACAATACGCCGTTGTTAGTTTTCTTCTTGCCGATGCCCCAGGTATTGAACAACTCGTGGGCGTACGACTCGACTGTCTCGCCGCGGAGCGACGGCACGGTCACCACGGCCAGCTCCGCAGTTGTCCGACGCTCAACCGACTGGGCCAACTCCTCCAGCGAAGCCTGCTGTTCGGCCGTGAGCAGATTGGCATAGTCGTGTACGTGTGCCGATGGATCGCGCGGTGCGACGACCTCCAGCAGCATGGCTGCGATGAGAATCGCCAATTGCATCACCGAGAGTCCTTGCGAGAGTTCGTTCGCAGCACCAGACCGCGCCGAGCGGTGTTATACCACACAAACGATCCCCAGTTGAACTACAAGTTGAATCCTCAACCACATCAAGCCTCCAGCCGAAGAATCGAATTCCGAAGTGGCTGAAGGAGCTGGTTAGTGTCCATCGCAATGACTGCTTGTAGTCTGAGCCACTGGGCGGCCCGCCGTCCGGTGTGCTATCCTTTCTAGTTGACGAGGAAAGCACCCCTCACGCGAGAATCTCTAATTTCATCGAGGTTTTGTATGGCCGAAACTGCTGCTTGGATTACTTACCGTCCGGAGCTCAAGGTCTTGGATTGCACGATCCGCGACGGCGGATTGATCAACAACCATCAGTTTACCGACGAGTTGGTGCGAGCGGTGTACGACACTTGCTTGGCAGCCGGTATCGACTATATGGAGGTCGGCTACAAGAACTCGCCCGTGCAGTTTCCGAAGGAGAAGTACGGAGCTTGGATGCGTTGCGACGAGGCCGATCTCCAGCGCGTCTTCGCCGGTCACGACGCGGAAAAGTCGGGCCTGAAATTATGCTGTATGGCCGATGCCGGCGGAAAGAGCGATTGGAAGCACCAGATCGTGCCACGTAGCGAAAGTGTGCTCGACATGATCCGCGTCGCCTTTTATGCGCATCAAGTCTCTGAAGCCGTCGAGATGATCGAGCACTGCCATGAGCTCGGTTACGAGACAACTGCCAACCTGATGGCTGTCACCAACGTCGAAGACGTAGAAATCGACACTGTACTCGCCGCCATCGCACCCTCCCCTGCCGGCACGATGGTCATCGTCGATAGCTTCGGTCACTTATTTCGGGAGCAAGTTGATCGACTGTACAAGAAATATTCCCTGGCCATGGCGGGCACCGGCAAAGACATTGGCATGCACGCCCACAACAACCTGCAGCTCGCATTCGCCAATACGATCGAGGCGATCATCCTGGGCGCGAATCGTGTCGACGCCACGATGGGTGGACTGGGCCGCGGGGCTGGCAATTGCCACATGGAGCTTCTCTTGGGCTTTCTTCGTAACCCAAAATTCCGCTTAAGGCCTGTGATCGAACTGCTGCAAAACCACATCGAGGCGCTCAAGGCGACAACAAACTGGGGACCTTCTGTGCCCTACAACATTACGGGGCAGATGAACCTGCACCCGCGGGCCGCCATCCAGTTTCTCGCCAACGACGAGTGCAAGAACTATCTAAAGTTCTACGATCAGGTCGCCATCGACGCTTGAGAAAAAACTGCGCGGCATGGGGCTGCTTCTCGCTGCAGCCTACGGTCCCCGCGCTGAAAACTTCGATTGGCGCGTAGGTCCAGGCAATGGCTGCCTGTAGGAGCATGCTCTGAATGACCACGCTACCCCAACTTTCCCAACGTTTGCCGTAAGTCCTTGCGCCGCAACGGGGGGAGCCCCCGGTTTTTTCACGACCCATTGGTTTTTTGCAGCCAGTCGAAAACAAGCGGCCGCGCCTTTCCCTGCTAAGGGCAACTACTCA
>JBGSUJ010000034.1:0-13043 GCA_041753435.1 Pirellulales bacterium
CGCCAAGGCCACCTTCACCTTGAACGCCGAACCAAAACTCCGTCGCTTCCTCGACATCCTCCAGACCTCCTGATCGCCCCCTGCCAACGGGGGAAACGTCCATCTTATCAGGCTGTCCAGTTTTTGGGGTCCACCTCAACAGCGGGATGATCGCCCTTTCGCTCGTACACCGATAGCATGCAAAATCTCCGAGAATTTCGAGATTGACTGTCCACTTACCGTTTAGGTTATGCGCGACCCGTGAACGGTTACTTGTGGCCAAACCGACAGTCTCGTTCTTCCTGGTTCCACAATCGTGAAAAACTGGGCATCAATGAGCCATGCGAATTGGCTCCCAAAAATCCAAAACACCACTTGTTTTTCACGCCCAATTGGACTTGAATTCACGTTTTGCAAAAGTTCAGTTATTGCTGTGGTCCGTCTTGATTCTCAATAGCCACCGAGAGTCGATTCCGAAGCCCGTCGGCACCAAGCGGATGAGTCACATGTTTCCGTATTAGTGCGGCGAGTGTCTCGTCGTTTGGACGATCGCGAAACTCAGTTGCCAGGTATCGAATCGCTCGAATTCTGAAATACTCGCCGACTTGTGTAACATTACCGAATTTCACGCTGCCCCTAAGAAACTCATCTCGGTTTTTCAGATAGGCTTCGTATTCCTTGCGCACTTTTGGATCGGTGATCGCCGCCGGGGTCATCCCAAACCCGAAGCCCCCTTTATAGGACGAGAGAATCCTTTCGTAATCAAGTTTCTCCTGCCATTCTGCGCTGGGGTTGTAAGGGTCGAACTGCGAATAAGATTGCGCTGCTGCAAGCGATCGATTCCATAAGGTCAGGAGAGTTACGATGATTTCCCTATCGGCTTCGGTTAGCTCCTTCCCAGTGCTCAGCGGTTGGTCCGCAAATAGGGCAAGGCCTAATTTGAACTGAACGTCAAGCGCTTTAGCATCGATGGGTTCAGGAAGTTTCGCCTGAAATACCTTCTTCGCATATTTCTGCAGCAACTTCCTGACTGCATTGGAAGAGCTGATCGGAGATTTCTGCGCTTGCAAGAGTGCTTCGCCCATTCCGAAGATGTAGTCTCGTGATGGTTTATGTAGCAGGTTCGTTTCGATATTGGCAAGTTGCTCGTCAAAAGCCGCAACATCCGTCTCCCCAACCGATTCCGGACGCGACCCGGGCAAATCTGGAGCCGCTTGTTCCTGAGCAGAAATGGGGTGACACAAATTCGCACAAAAAACGAACATGAGCATCAGTGTTTCGAGAAGTCGAATCATTGCGATGTCCTTCTATCAAGTCCTGTTCCGACAACCTTACGTCGCCCTACGAAATCACTGCGACGCAATAAAAGACAGTGATCTATGGCTTAGTCACACTAACACCACCCTTGGAAGCTGTCATGTGCGTCCCAGTGAAGACGCCCTTTTGCACCAATTGTGTGAAGTCCTTTCTTTCGCTGTCTCCTGCGATGAACCACCATGGAATATTCCAAGTGATCTGGCCCGGTGCCGTCCCCACTGGCAGCCAGAAGCCCACGGCATCATATGGGACAGAGCAACTGGGTAAACCAGCTTGATTTGGTCCTAGCACTAGACAGCCGAGAGTGCTATTTCCCATACCGACCCCAGCTGGACCCCACGGAGGGTGCGAGTGAGATATTGTCAACTATTGACGCGGCGGCAAAAAGGCCTGATGAATCTGCTTTCCACGGTGTTGTGCCCGCGTTTTTTCGTTGAGTTGGTTCTGGGATTCCAAAGCGATTCCTGAAGTCCCTTCGAGCTTGGTATTAGCGTTCACATTGCGAACGGATCGCCAGCTTTTCCAGCTTACCCGATTGCCGCCCGATAGGCTGCCACGCGATGAATGTTGAGCCCCAGCGCGCGTAGCATCGCCGTGTAGGTCACCTTCGCCATGCCGCGGACTCGCAGCCGAGCCATGCCCATCTGGTGTTTAAACCGAGACATGGTTGCCTCGATGCCTGCCCGCCATCGGTAGTGCCCGCGGAACTCGTCGCTGGCATCCTTTAGTCGTCGCTCACGCTGCTTTACACGGTCGTGATTGTATTGCCAGCGGCGTTCGCTACGACCGACGGCAGCGGCTGGGCAATTGTCTCTGTGCGGACAGCCTTCGCACACAACCGGGTCGAATAGCACTTGAATGCGCACGTCGGCGATGCTCGTTTCAATAGGTACTTTCCCCGCCGGGCAGCGCAGCACGCGGCCCTTGCCGTCCAACTCAAAGTCTTCCAGCGTCAGCTTACCTTGCAGCTTGCCCTTGGCGGTCATTGCTGGCGAGAAGATCTCCACACCGCGTTCTCGGCCTTTAGCCAAACATTCGTTGGAGCCATAGTGGGAATCGGCAAGCAGTTCTTTGGGCTTACAGCCACGTCGATCCGCATCATCCAGCGCCGGTATCAAGGCGTCCTGGTCGTGCATCGTCAGCTTATCAACCGCGACGTGTGTGATCAGGTCCGGCTTGGTCGGCTGGAGCTCATCTTTCGTTCGCGAACCGTCTTCGACAAAGGTCTCCATGATTTGCACGAGATATCCCGTGCCACGATGCTTGTTATAGCGGGCGTCGGGGTCGGCCGGACTGAGGATGCCATCGCAATTCTTCTTCCGCGGTGGCCGAATCTCCACCGGCGACTGGCAATTGCCTGTGAGTTCGCATTGCTGCTGAAAAATCTGCTCTAGCAGCCGAAAACTCTCCAGCGTTGCTGCTGCGGTCTGTCGAAACTGTTCGATCAGTTCGTACACATCGCGAGCTGCTTCCGGCAGCCGCCGCTTCGATTCACTGGGACGCGTGTTGGCAAAGCAGCCTTCGCCTTGTCGCTCGACATACTTGCGGAGCACTTCGGCGTCGACTTTCGCGTACCGATCAGGGTGCTTTCGCCGCAGTTCGCGCAGGAACTTGCTGATCGCCTCGACAAGAATTCCTAACCGGGTGAGGCCGCGGATGGCCGACTTCACCGTTGTAGAGTCGAGCCGCTGCTTCGTTGTATCCACGCCGACGGCTTGGATCAGCCGGTCCGTCAACGTCCGAAACAGCACCTCTTCTAACCCCAACTCCAAGATCCTGCGGCGGTAGTTCCGGAGCGTACGCTCGCAGAGATAAGCGTCCGGTTCATGGCGGATGTCGAGCGCATAGTGCCACGCGATATTCAGAGCAACTGCCTCGGTCGTCTGCCGATCGGTCAGATCGTGCAACTGCTGTAGAATCAGAGCGCCTAACGCGACCGACAAGTCTTTGCTCGGTCGACCGAAGTCGCCCCGAAAACCTGCGGCTAGTTCCCGCACCGGCAGGTGCTGCAGCAGATAATCCCGAAACACATCCGACCAACTCTGCTCAAGCAACCTTCGCCTTTGCGGGCCAAGATATTCCCAAGGGTCGAATAACACCCCGCTCCGGTGATCGCGTCTGGTTAGCATCTCCCGAATTTAGCGCCATCTCGGCTTCATGCAACACCAACTCGGCACTTTTTGCCGCCGCGTCAATTGTTGACAATATCTCACACACCCCTGTATCTCACACACCCCTGTGTGCCAAGTGCGGCAGACGCTGACGACATCATGCAAGAAACGAGCCTTGCACTGTGGCAAAAGTTTGGGGATTTCGACCCTCAACGAGACTTCTTTCGATGGGCCTGTGGCGTCGCGTTTGTTGAAGTGCTCCGATTTCGACGACGCACCGCGAAAGACAAGCTGTGGTTTAACGACGAGCTTTTGGAATTGATTTCAAGCGAACTCTTGGAACGAAGGGATAATCGCGAATTGCGACGGGAAGCGCTGCGCGAGTGCATAAAAAAATCGATGCTCGCGAGCGGCAATTCATTGATGCACGTTACAGCGCGGGTTCGTCCGTGGAAACTGTCGCCCGGGACGTGGGCCGTCCTGCAAACGCAGTTTACAGAATGCAAGCCTCTTAAAATTACGCACTCGTCGATGCGTAAATGGCGTGCCGAACAGGGTTGGGACGCTGCTGCCTATTCAGGAAGGGTAGCTTGCGGGGCAGAAGTCACAAGCGTTTCCGGACCAAGCAATAGACAACGCCGCGGGCTGTGGCTAAACTATTTTAAGTCGACCCCTATCATCACTTTAGTCCCGATGGGGGGGTCTTCGTCAATTTTCGGAATCCGCTGCCCTTGCTCTTGCGAGGTTGCCCGCATTGAATGCCAATTAAACATCCTTGAGGAATTATAGCTATGAAAAGCGAGGTTCGGCCAACCGAATACCCAGTGCGCGTCGCTGCCGCTGAAAAGTCGAAGCCTGCCAATAACCGCAATGGCTTCAACGGCGCCGCCACTGCCGCGCAAATTCCCTGGCAAGAGCGATCCGCTGGTTCACAGGCCCTATTGTGGCGACATTCCGCGAACCCCATCATCGGTCGGCATCACCTCCCGGGTGTTCAAGGCATCTACAATAGTGCAGTCGCGCCTTATGGGGACGGCTTCGTCGGAGTCTTCCGCCTCGAAACCCAAAATCGCTTTCCGCACTTGCACCTCGGCTGGAGCGACGACGGCCTCGATTGGCACATCGAACCCAAGGCCATCCAGTTCGCCAGCGGCGATCCTGTCGCAGAGAGCGACTACGCCTACGACCCACGCGTTGTCAAAATCGACAGCACCTACTACATCACGTGGTGTGGCGGCCACAATGGCCCCACCATCAGCGTCGCCGCCACCAAAGACTTCCTGCGCTTCGATCGGCTGGAGAACGCCTTCCTGCCCCACAATCGCAACGGCGTGCTGTTTCCCCGGAAAATTGGCGGCAAATACGTCATGCTCAGCCGCCCTAGCGACAACGGCCACACTCCCTTTGGTGATATCTACCTCAGCCAAAGCCCCGATATGTGCCACTGGGGAATGCACCGGCTCGTCATGCGCCGCGGTGGCGACCAGGTTGGCCAGTGGTGGCAACGCACCAAAATTGGTGCGGGTCCCATCCCCATCGAAATCGAGGATGGCTGGCTGTTGATCTATCACGGTGTAATGGATACCTGCAACGGCTTTGTCTACAGTATGGGCGCTGCGATTCTCGATCGCGAAGAACCCTGGCGAGTTCTTTACCGCGCTAATCAGCACATTATGACCCCCGAGGCCGATTACGAAGTCTTCGGCCATGTGCCGAATGTCGTCTTCCCTTGTGCGGCATTGTGCGACCAAAAGGCCAAGCGGCTCGCCATCTACTATGGCGCTGCCGATACCTTCTCTTGTGTCGCCTACGCGCATCTCGACGAGCTCGTCGCGTTCACCAAAGAAAATTCACAAGTGTTCTAGTCCGGCTGCGCTGCGGCCATACTGCCTGCCAGGTGCGAATCGCTTTAATTGCAGTATTGCGTACCGAAACTTACTTGCAATCAACCGTGAAACATCGTTAAAGTAGTTGAGCAATTCTCCTCGCAAACCTTTTCTCTTGCAGCGGGTGACGGCATGGCGATTCACTGGATCGATCTGGCGATTCTCATCGGCTACTTTGCTGGGGTAGTGACCCTCGGTGTCATTCTTTCGAAACGCGCCGCCGAAAATCTCGATTCCTATTTCCTTGGCGGACGCTCGCTGCCCTGGTATTTACTCGGCCTCTCAAATGCCTCCGGCCAGTTCGACATCAGCGGCACCATGTGGATGGTCATGCTGATGTTTGTCTACGGCGTGAAAAGCATCTGGATTCCCTGGCTCTGGCCGACATTTAACCAAGTCTTTCTGATGGTCTTTCTCTCGATGTGGCTACGCCGTTCTGGCGCACTGACCGGTGCCGACTGGCTCAAAACCCGCTTCGGCAGCGGCGGTGGCTTGGAGCTGGCGCACCTCAGTGTCGTCGCCTTCGCACTGATTAACGTCGTCGGCTTCACCGCCTATGCCTTCATCGGCATCGGCAAGTTCGCCGCCATTTTCCTCCAGCAAACCTGGGACCTCGAACCCAACACCTACGCGCTTATTATCATGGGCATTGCTTCGATCTACGTCGTATTAGGCGGTATGTACAGCGTGGTAATCGTTGATGTGACGCAGTTCTTTTTGATGGTCGTGGCGTCCGTCGGCCTGGCGATCATTGCCATGTCAGAAACTTCCCGCGAGGCCATTGCTGCCGTCGTGCCCGCCGGTTGGGATAGCCTCTGGTTCAGCTGGAAAATTGATCTCGATTGGGCCGGA
Source organism: Pirellulales bacterium (assembly GCA_041753435.1). Taxonomy (GTDB): domain Bacteria; phylum Planctomycetota; class Planctomycetia; order Pirellulales; family Lacipirellulaceae; genus DASYDU01. Next base: position 6,146 of record JBGSUJ010000034.1, read on the forward strand.
CGCGTCGATTTCGCCAACCACCACATCGATACCGCCGGCTACGAATTCTTCACGCCATTTCTGATGATGGCCTTCTTCAAGGGCGTGCTGGCTAGCATCGCCGGCCCGGCTCCCAACTACGATATGCAACGGATCCTCGCCACTCGCAACGCCCGCGAGGCCGCTCTGATGAGCGGCATCGTCTCGCCGGTGCTCTACATGCCTCGCTATTTTCTCGTCGCCGGCATCACGGTGTTAGCTTTAGTGCATTATTCGGGCCAGCTCAACGCCCAGGGCGACAATGTCGACTTCGAGCAACTACTTCCCGTTGTGATGAACAATTTCGTACCCGTCGGACTTACGGGCCTGTTACTCGCCGGCCTGTTCGCCGCCTTCATGAGCACGTTCGACGCTACCGTCAACGCCGGTGCCGCGTATCTTGTCAACGATATTTACAAGCGATACTTCGGCCAGGCCGCCTCCGACCGCCGACTCACGTTCATGAGCTATGCCGGCTCGCTGCTGGTGGTCGCGGTGGGCATCATTTTTGGTTACTATCTCTCCGATCTCAACACGCTCATCCTGTGGATCACTGCCGGCCTCTACGGCGGCTACGTCGCACCCAATGTGCTCAAGTGGGTCTGGTGGCGGCTCAACGGTGCGGGTTACTTCGCCGGCATGGTCACTGGTATGACACTCGCCCTGTTAACCGTCGATATGCCGGGGCCGCTACAAAAACTCGTCGCGCCAGAATTAACTGCCTCCCTCGGTGGTCAGAACATCCCCATCACCGCGCTCAATGTCTCGCTCGCCCCCGCATTCCCCGGCCTCTACGCCTGGTTCGAAGCCCAAGACATCGACCTCACGCCACTCAACCTGTTCCCCATGCTGCTGGTGGCGAGCGGCCTGGCCTCTGTCGTGGTCAGCCTCCTTACGCGGCGCGATTTCGACGAAGTGCTCAAAACTTTCTACCGCAAAGTGCAGCCCTGGGGCTGCTGGGGTCCAGTCCGCCGCATGATCCGCGCCGAAGACCCCACCTTTGCCGGTAATCAAACGTTTCTCCGCGATATATTCAACTGCACGGTCGGCATCGTCTGGCAAATCGCCCTCTCGGTAATGCCGGTGTTCTTCGTCATCCGCAATCCAACAGGCCTCTGGATTTCGCTGGCCGTGATCATCGTCACTTCGATCATTCTCAAATTCAACTGGTACAATAAACTTCCCGCAGCAGACGCAGCCTGACCTTGCTGCAGCGAACTGGAAAAAGGCGACAATTCGATGCGCTCTTTCGCAATTTGGTGGTTTTTTTTGGCAACGTGTTTTCCACTGGTTGGCAACACTCGCGCAAGCGCCGCAGTAACGCCCGACTTCGTCACCCGCCGGGGTGATCAACTCTACATCGGTGGCAAGCCGCTTCGCTTCGTTTCGTTTAACATTCCTAATCTGCTGGTCATCGAGGACAACTACAGTTTTACCCAGCCTAATCCCTGGCGCTGGCCCGACGAGTTCGAAATCGAGGACGCCCTCGAATCGGTCAAGCAAATGGGCGGTCAGGTGGTCCGGACCTATGTGATTAGCGTCTGGCGTGAGGGTTCCGACATGGGGGAAACAGTCCACGTCCGCTGCCCAGGCGAGTTCAACGAGGAAGCCTTTATCGCGCTCGACAAAGTGCTGGAAGTCGCCGGTCGCAAAGGCATTCGCGTGATGATTCCGCTGGTCGACAACTGGAAATGGATGGGCGGTGCCCCGCAATATGCTGCCTTCCGCGGCAAGAGCGAAAAAGAGTTCTGGTCCGATCCGCAACTCATCGCCGACTTCAAGCAAACCATCGCCTACGTGCTGGGGCGCCGTAACACCTTCACCGGCAAACTCTACCGCGACGACCCCGCCATCTTCGGCTGGGAAACCGGCAACGAAATCGACGCTACCGCCGAGTGGACCCGCGAAATCGCTGCCTACATCCGTCAGCTAGATCCCAATCATCTGATCATCGACGGCCGCTCGCTCCATGGCATCGCCCCATGGCAACTCGACGAGCCCAATACCGATGTCCTGAGCACCCACCACTACCCACACGGCAAAACCGATTTCGCCCCACCTATCAAAGCCGCCCGCGCCGCAACCAAAGGCAAGAAACCCTACTTTGTCGGCGAGTTTGGCTTCGTCCCCACGCCGCATATTAAGGCCGTGCTCGACACGGTGATCGCCGACGACATCGCCGGCGCGCTCCTCTGGAGCCTCCGTTACCATCGCCGCGAAGGGGGCTTCTATTGGCACATGGAGGTCGGCACTGGCGGCAATTTTTATAAGGCTTACCACTGGCCGGGCTTCGCCTCGGGTGCCGCCTACGATGAAACTGCCGTCCTTGCTCTCACCCGCGATAAAGCCTTCGAAATTCAAAGCCTCGCATCGTCGCCAATTACTCCTCCTGCCCCGCCTAGGCTGCTACCAATCGAAACACCTGATGCCATCTCGTGGCAGGGTTCCGCCGGGGCTTCGTCTTACGACGTCCAGCGGGCCGCTCAGGTCGACGGTCCGTGGCAATCCGTCAGCAAAGATTGTTCCGATGCTGCCGTACAGTACCGCCCGCTCTTTGCTGACACTTCAGCCAAACCCGGCGGGACATATTACTACCGCGTGCTGGCTAACAACTCGGCCGGAAAATCTGAACCCTCGAACATCATCGGCCCCGTCACCACGCTGCATCGCACGCTGGTCGACGAGTGTTTCAATCTAAACAACTTGCACATGCACACAGGCGAAATTGAGGTCCGCACCGACAACGTCCGCCGCGTGCAAGAAGACTCCCACCGACTGGCACTGGCTCGTGGCTCAAGTATCACCTATCGCGTCGGCGGCCTGATTCGCGGCTACCGCATCTACACCTTTGCGGAACGGCCCGAGGCCGAGTTAACGATTGCAGCTTCCGGCGATGGCAAAGAATTTACCCCGCTCACTGCCAGCCGCGAAGCCTTCGCCTCCGGCCAAGGCGACTACGGCTATCTGGTGCCGGTGCTCTTCCAAGAAGGCAACCTCACCGGCGATCAGTCGTATATGCAGATCACCGCGCCGGCGAGCACGAGCACTGCCGAGCCACTACAAATCTCCCGCGTAGAAATCGACTTCGGCAGCGCTGAATAAAGCTTAGAAATAGCCGGGCGGCAAGTCACCGCCAGTTTTCACTTGGGCTGAAGTTGGTTACCTTGGAATTAATGCCAACGCAGTAGCCGAGTGAGATTCCACTGTGAGCTGCCAAAAAGGAAAACCCATCCGCCAGGCCAAGCCGGGCGACTTTCGTTGCAAGGAATGTGGCTTCGTGTCGTCAACGAAGAAGAAGTTGTGCGAGCCAAAGAAGGTCAAGAAGTAGGCGGCTGAGCCCATTACCCGGGCGTGCAACGCACGTTTAAGATAACAGCAGCTTGATGGCCGCAATCACAAGCACGAGGGCCATCAAGCGGCGGAGCGTCGGGCTGGCCAGTCGCTTGCTGCCGAGTTCGCTGCCGATCAAGCCACCGCAGATCACGGCTGCCGTCCAATAGGGCAATTGAGCCGGTAGTTGTGCACCTTGCGAAAGCAGGCCGATGATGCCGGCGATCGAGTTGACCAGGATAAAGGCAACGGATACGCCGGCGGTCGTCTTCGTATCGGCCCACCCCATCAAGATCAGCAGCGGGCTCAAGAAAATCCCACCGCCGACGCCAATTAGACCCGAGAGCAACCCGATCGCCCCGCCGCAAACAAGCGCCATCCATACCGGCACCGCGCGGGACGATTCGGAAAGTGGTTTCCGCAGTAGCCGGTACGCGGCGAATAAGAGCACCGCGCCGACGACTTGCTTATAGAGCGAACTGGGGAGTGTGAGCGCGCCTCCCAAAAACGCACACGGCACCGACACCGACGCAAACGGCCAGAACAGTGACCAAGAAAAGCACCCGGCCCGATAGAAGCGAAATGTGCCAATTGTGGCCACCAGGATGTTGAGCACCAGCGCCGCTGGCCGCATCGACTCAGGCGCAACGCTGAAAAACGCCATTGCAGCCAAATATCCAGATGCTCCCCCGTGCCCGACTGACGAATACAACAGCGCGGCTGCGAAGATGCAGAGGATGAGTGCAACATCAAACATGTCACTAGAGTACTAGATGCACTAACGCTTGCAAGCGGAAACTAGCCTTATCATTCGCCACTATCCTCCACGTGATATGCTGGAGCCTGAAACTTTACCGTCGTGTCGTGGAGGTAGATGATGTACCGAAAGGTGTTTGGGTCGCTCACGGCAACTTTTCTTCTTGCGAGCCATACTGCGTACTCACTGAGGGCAGGGGAGACGGCAGCATCATGCTATTGCGAGGTCGAGGTTATTGAGAAAGGTTCCAATTGGCCAGTTCCGCTGGTGGAATTGCGGACTAATCACCAGGTGAGTTTTGTGACCGACAATGCAGGAATCATAGCCCTCGACTTGCCCGAGTTGATGGGCAGGCAGACATGGTTTGCCGTGTCGAGCGACGGATACGAAGTGCCGAAAGACGGATTCGGCTTTCGAGGCGTGCGGCTTACACTCCAAGCGGGAACGTCGTTGCGGGTGGAGGTGACACGCACTAGCATCGCAAAGCGTCTCGGGCGACTCACCGGGGCGGGGCTGTTTGCTGAGAGTCAGAAACTTGGCCGCGAGCTCGATTGGCAGGAGAGCGGAGTGCTGGGTTGCGATAGCGTGCAAAATGCGGTGTACCACGGTAAGCATTTCTGGGTGTGGGGCGACACGACGCTGTCGAAGTATCCGCTTGGTGTCTTTCACATGACGAGCGCAACGATGGAAGAGCAACCACTTCAATCTTTCGTACCGCCATTGCGACTCAAGTTCGACTATTTCACCGACACAGAAGGCCGACCGCGGGGTGTGGCAGAAATGCCAGGACCCGGGCCAACTTGGATTGACGGCTACATTGCACTTCCCGATGCGCAGAGCCGCCAGCGGCTTGTCGCAAGCTATGCCAAAATCAAGCCGCCCCTCGAGGCATATGAACGAGGCTTGTGTGTGTGGAACGACGAGACGAACAAATTCGATTTGCTGAAAGTCGTATGGAACAAATCGGAGGCGGTTCCTGAAGCTCGGCCAATGCCAAGTGGGCATCCTGCACTTTTTCAAGATCAGTATGGCAAACAATGGGTGTTGTTTGGGAATCCGCTGCCCAAGCTGCGCTGTGCCGCGACTTTCGAAGCGTGGCAGGATCCGTCGCAATGGGAGTTGCTCACGCCACAGACATCGTTTTTAGTTGCGGGAGAGGGCATGAATTCTGGTACGAAATTGGTGCCAAATTCTGGTTCGATCGCCTGGAATGCGTACCGCGGCCGCTGGGTGACAGTATTTATGGAGAAGTTCGGCAAGCCGTCGGCGTTTGGCGAATTGTGGTATGCGGAAGCCGATTCACCGCTGGGTCCCTGGGGCCTGGCTGTGAAAATACTCTCGCATGCAAACTACACGTTTTATAACCCGCGGCTGCACCCTGAATTCACACCTGTCGACTCACCAGTGCTGCTATTCGAAGGCACCTACACGCATGCCTTCGCTGATCGCCCACCGCCCACGCCGCGTTACGACTACAACCAAATCCTCTATCGGCTTGACCTCGACGACCCGCGGCTTGCAGCGGCACACGAACGTTAACGTAGAACGCTGGTCCGCGCATTTTCCAGGCGGACTTCCGCTAGCGATTCCGCTATACTGCGACTTGCATTGCTCGCCGGCCGGGTTTCTTTGATAGTTTGCCACTTTATCACGCTGCAATATGTCTAACCACCACCATCTCGACCACTCGCCGTTCCTGGTGCCTCCGGGGAAGAAGATCAAGCTCAAGGATTACGATCCAGAGTTCACGTCCGGATTCAACAGTAAAGAGCAAGCCCAAGAGGCACTCTTAGAAGACGTGTCAGGTCTCGCTGCGGCGCAGGACGTGCTCTGGGCGGCCAAGCAGCAGGCAGTCGTGATCATCTTTCAAGCGCTCGACGCGGCTGGCAAAGATGGCACCATCAAGCACGTGATGTCCGGCGTCAATCCGCAAGGAGTACACGTCTATTCATTCAAAGCGCCCTCCGACGAAGAGCGGCTGCACCACTTCCTCTGGCGTCCGGCGCGCGTGGTGCCGGCCCGCGGCGAGATTGCGATCTTTAATCGCTCCTACTATGAAGAAGTGCTCGTTGTGCGTGTGCATCCCGAGTTTTTGAGCGGCCAGTGGATCCCTGACGAACTTCGCCAGGACCACAAGAAGCTCTGGAAGACGCGTTACGATGAGATCAACGAATTCGAAGCGATCGGCCAGCGGAACAACACAATCGTGATCAAGTTCTTCCTGAATGTCTCCAAGCAAGAACAGCGCAAGCGATTTCTGGAGCGACTCGACAATCCGGAAAAGAATTGGAAGTTTTCAGCTGCCGACCTCCGCGAGCGCGGCTTCTGGATCGAGTATCAGGCGGCCTATGAAGACATGCTCAGTGCCACCAGTACAGAGTCGTCGCCGTGGTATGTGATCCCGGCCAACAAGAAATGGTTCACTCGCGCCTGCGTGGCGGATATTATCACTCGCCGGATTGAATCGCTGAATCTCAAGTACCCAAAAGTGCCAGAAGCTGAACAAGCAGTATTATCCGAGGCGAAAAAGCAGCTCGTAGCGGAAGGTTGAACCTACTTACGCTACCGCCAAGAACTGTGCCGCTGTTTCGTGTCTCGACGAAGCTCGACAAAACCAGCGTGTCCGCAAAGATCGTGTACTCTGTGCAGCGTGCTACCCCAACTTTCCCAACGTTTGCCGTAAGTCCTTGCGCCGCAACGGGGGGAGCCCCCGGTTTTTTCACGACCCATTGGTTTTTTGCAGCCAGTCGAAAACAAGCGGCCGCGCCTTTCCCTGCTAAGGGCAACTACTCA
>JBGSUJ010000035.1:0-83498 GCA_041753435.1 Pirellulales bacterium
CACGCAGCGGCGGGTCGACGGGCGGCGCCACGAATTCAAGTGCTACCGCTGGGTCAGCCGGCAACCCGGCGTCGAGCCAGCCGACAAGCCGTCCCCGCCGCCCGAAAAAGAAGCGGATTTTGGCGCGGTTGTAAACTGTCACCCCGTCGTCAACGGCCGGGGCTGTTATCGCGGAGAAACGGCCGTCAACGGCCGTGTTCCTGCTACGCATTGCACACGAGATTGTGACGTGGTGGTGTTATGCCGTAGGGCCATTCATGGCCCTTTTTCCGCAATACTAGCCTCGACATTCATGTCGGGGTAATCTGGCGTCGTCCACCACCGGAAGGCCGGTTTACCGGCTTTCTCGCCGCTCCGGCTTGAGCCCCTGTCTCTCGTCCCGACTCGACGGTTATCCGAATTCCTGATTGAGCCAAGCGGTGCGACCAACGCGGGTCATCATTGCGCCGACGCGATCTTCGAGCGGCACGTGCCAGCGGCGGACCAGCTCGTCGACGAACGCATGGTTCCAGCTCTCGTAGAAGGCGGCCGTGTAGGCGATCACTTGGCGGACTCGCATCCAGGGACAGCTGGTCACCTCCTGCGGCACGTAGCCGAGTCGGGCCTTCGCGTCGGCCGAGAGGTCCCAGGCGTTCTCGCCAAAGACGCTCGCTCTGCCGGCGGTCGGCCGCAAGAGGCCCAACGCACACTTGATGAGCGTCGTTTTGCCGCTGCCGTTGGCACCCAAGAGGCCCAGTTGGCGGACGCGGAGGAGTTTCATGGCGGACCTGCTACGGTCGATTGTAGCAGGGCAGCTCGGGGCCCGACCATCGCTGCGCGACGGTGCCCGCGACCCAGCTCGCTAACCGAGTTCGAGACTGAGCCATTTCTGCCGAGCTCGGGCGATAATCCACGCTCCGATCGCGGCGAGAAAGATCGCTAAGAGAACGAAAGGTACGTCGCCGATTAATTGCCGTTCCTTCCACCAAGCCATGGACGGGGCGAACAGAAGCCCGAAACAACCGGCGAAAGCGAGAGTGCGTTTAATCGCGCCTTCCCAGGTTGCAAATTGCACTCCCAGGCCGAAGCTGACAACGGTCAGGGCAGCGGAAAGCAGCAAGAAAACAGCGGCGGTGGTGAGCGCGACTTGTTCCTCCGGAAAGACGGTGACGATGAACGCGAACACCAAAATGAGCGCCAGCCAATTCAGCGCTACGCCGCGGGCGATCGTCACCAGCAGCCCGTCAATCAAGTCGTTCCGCGTCATTGGGAACAGCAGCATTCCTGGCAAGCGCGGCCGATGCTGAACCAGTTGTGTTAACGGGGCCAAACCGGGCACGAAGAGCAAAACGTACATTAACGGCACACCGGCGCGGCGAGTCGAAGGCCCGCCGAGAAATGTGAGTTGACTCATGACAAGTGCCACGAGCAACATCACGATACCCAAGATCAATGCCGACATCCAAGCCGGCTGGCCGCTCAAGCCGTAGGCCAACAGTCGCCGGCCATTGCGGCGACCGCTCCGCCAATCGGGATGAACTGGAGCGGGACGAATTTGCGCGAGCCACCAGTCCGACGTGCCGCTCAGCAAGCGATTGCGCGAGAATTGTTTGGCGGCGAAATTGCTGGTGGCAACATTTTCGGCACGCGACGGACGCTCCGACTTCAAGATGGGAGGCACTTCGTAGTCATCCGACTCTTCCCCCAGTTGTTCGAGTCGTCGGAGCCAGGCGGCGATACCGATCCAACCGACGGCCACGATGAGCAGGTGCGAGAGTCGATCGGCGGGCTCCGGCATAAACCACCAGTTGAGAGTCCATTCTCCCATGACGCTCAACATGAGAAGAAACGACACGACAAACAGCGGACCGCGATTAAATTGGCAGCCCCACATTGCGGGCAGACTGATCGCCAACGCATAGGCCATGGCTCCCAGTGGGTCGAGACCGGTCGCGAACGCGATTGCGACTGGATAAACCACCAGGCTACAGAAAGCCACCAGCGCGACGATGGCTAGGTGGGCCGCAGCGAAATTGGGGACAAGCTTCGCTCGGGAATGAGCGAATTGAATTTTCGCGTGTAGCACTAACAATGGGATGACGACGAATAGCGGCACCGCGAGAGATCGGGCGGCGGATCCAGCCAGCTTGCTCGAATTCTCGAGTGTCGCCAGCACCATGAAAAGCGCGACACCAACGAACGGAGCCACCATGCCGAATATCAGCCAGCGGCGCGTGAGGTACGTCAGCGCGACTTGCTCAAGTTGACTAGCAAACGGACCCATCGTGCATCTCCACAAAGATTTCTTCGAGGTTCAGGTCGTGGACCGAGACTTCCGCGTCCCAGGTTTGGCGCATGTCGTGGACGAGCTTCTCGTTGAAGTCGGCGACGCTGACGGTGGCATTCGCGCCGGCCACTTCGCAGCGGAGCGCGCCGGGGACGGCGAAGCTGGCCGGGAGATCGTGGCGGGAGGTAATGCGGAGCCGCTTCACGCGGTCCTTTAGCTCGTCGAGCTCGCCGTGGAAGCGGAGTTTGCCGTCGGCCAGGATGGCCACGCGGCCCGCCACCCGTTCGAGGTCGCTAGTGATGTGGGTGCTGAAGAGGACGGTCCGTTCGCGGCCGTCGAGCATTTCCAGCAGCGTTCGCAGGAATTGCCGGCGGGCCGAGGGATCAAGACTGGCGACCGGTTCGTCGAGGACCAGCAGTTCCGGCTCGTGACCTAGGGCCAGCACGATGCCGACGGTTTGCAGTTGGCCGGTGGAAAGCGTGCCGACGCGGTCTTCGAGCGGCAGATGCCAGCGGCGCGAGAGCTCGTCGACGAACACTTGGTTCCATTTCGGATAGAACGCGGCCGTGTAGGCGATCACCTGGCGGACTCGCATCCAGGGGTAACTCGTGACTTCCTGGGACACGTAGCCCAGCCGGGCCTTCGCCGATGCGGAGAGGTCCCAGGAGTTTTCGCCGAAGACGCTTACCGATCCGGCGGTGGGCCGCAACAGGCCGAGCGCACACTTGATGAGCGTCGTCTTGCCACTGCCGTTGGCGCCCAAGAGGCCGAGCACGGTGCCGGACTCCAAGTCGAGATGGATGCCGCGGAGTACCTCTTTGGCGCCGAAGCTCTTCTGCAGATTCTGCCACGAGATGACGGGTGTATTCATGATGGGCGGTCCTGTAACAGGGACGCGATGACTTCACGAATCTGGGCCCGGGTAAGGCCCAGTTGGCGGGCACGGTGGAGGGCGGGCTCGATCGTCGCGCCGAATTGCTGCTTCCGCTCGTCGAGCGAGCCGTTTTGCGACGGCGGCAAAACTTCCATTCCCTGCCCGCGGACGCGGCGAACGACCCCATCTGCTTCGAGTTTCGAGTAAGCCTTGCTCACCGTCATCGGATTGACGGCCGCATCGCGCGCTACCTGCCGCACACTCGGCAAGAGGTCGCCGGTTCGCAGCGCCCCGCTGGCCACCAGCGCGAACACCTGGTCGACGATCTGCCGGTAGATTGGGATCCCAGAGCTCGGATTGATCTCGAATGGTGCGAATTCGGCGGCCATGTGTATCAATGTAGTAATACACTAGATAGAAGTCAAGTGGATGTTTGGGCAGCGCGGTGGGATGGTGCAGGAGCGCGGAGAAAAAATCTTCCTTCGCGAAATTGATGCCGTTGACAGCCTGCGGCTTGGGGCCGTATCATCGCTAGTTCGCCACAAAATCAGTGGCGAGACGGTATCGGCTGCATGGCCGCTTGGTGGGGCCATGTCTAGAAGGTTGGTGTGCGGTTCGCCAACCTACCATCGAGTCGGGGTCAATTGGGTCCCTTCGTCGAGGAGTCGGTCGGCAGCCGCCCTGTGTTTAGTTTGTGAGTTGTTTGATAATTGGCGATGTCAGCGGCAGGGTCATCTGTCAGACCAGGAGCGTAAGAGCGTGGCGTCTTCGCAAGAAGTAATTCGAATTCGGATGGAAGCCTATGACCATTCGGTGCTCGACCAGAGCGCGGCGGAAATCGTCGACACGGCCAAGCGGACCAACTCGATTGTGCATGGGCCCATTCCCTTGCCGACGCGGATCGAGCGATACACGGTGTTGCGTAGCCCGCACGTCGACAAGAAATCGCGGCAACAATTTGAAATTCGGACGCACAAGCGTCTGATTGACATTGTGCAAGCGACTGCCAAGACCATCGAAGCGCTCAACAAATTGAGCCTGCCGGCGGGCGTGGATATCAAGATTAAGGCGACGACCGGTTAGTGGAGTGCTGGCGAGCCGGGTCGTCCTCGACCCCGGGATTTATTTTCCCAACGGGGCGGGGGACCGCCCGGCTCGCTAGTTCGCAAAGCGAAGTTTATAAACGAGATTCAAACGAATTGATTGGAAGTCGGTCGGGTAAGCGGGGCAAAGCTCTTGTCTCCCGGCCGGCAACTTGACTCAAGGTATATTGCGATGTCCATCGGAATACTCGGCCGCAAGGTCGGGATGACGCAAATCTACGACGAAGCAGGCCAGGTGGTCCCGGTGACGGTGATCGAAGCCGGCCCGTGCGACGTACTTTTGGTCCGGACCAAGGATCGGGACGGATATGAAGCGGTGCAGCTTGGCTTTGCCGACAAGCCACGCCGCCTGGCTAATCGCAGCGACCGGGGTCAGGTTGCCAAGCTCGATAGCAAGCGCTCGAAGAAGCGATCTGCGGCCGGCGTCGCAGTCTTACCCAAGGCCGGTTGCGAGCCCAAGAAATTTGTCCGCGAAATCGCGGGTCCGGCCGGCGAATTGGCGGTCGGCGGCCAAGTCAAAGTAGAATCCTTAGCCGACGTCAAGTCGGTTGATGTGACGGCCACCTCCAAGGGCCGCGGCTTCACGGGTGCCATGCGACGGCACAATTTCTCCGGTCAGCGAGCCACCCACGGTGTCAAGAAGTGTCACCGGGCTTTGGGCGGTACCGGCCGAAGTGCGTTCCCCAGTCGCGTGGTGAAGGGTGCCGGCATGCCGGGCCAATACGGCAACGCCCAGACTACGACCCGCAATCAAAAGGTGGTGCGGGTCGACGCGGAAAACAACCTGCTGCTGATCTGCGGTTCGGTCCCCGGGCCGAAGGGTGGTTACGTAATTATCCAAGCAACCAACATGCTTTAGACCGAGATTCGGACTGTTCGTTTCGGCGGCCAGTGGCGAGCGACATTATGCCAAAGTTGAATATCTTTGATCGCAAGGGCAAGAAAGTGGGGACGTACAACGTCGAGCCCACTGATTTCGCTCCGCGCATCAACAAGCAGTTGCTGCACGATGCGGTGGTGATGTACCAGGCCAACGAACGACAGGGTTCGCACCAGACCAAGTCGCGCGGCATGGTGGCTGGCTCGACCAAGAAAATGTACCGCCAGAAAGGCACGGGCAACGCCCGGGCCGGCTCCAAGCGGAGCGGCATTCGTCGCGGCGGCGGGCACATTTTTGCCAAAGTCAACCGCGATTACGGTTACCGTTTGCCCCGCAAGGCATTGCAGGTGGCCACGCGGATGGCGCTAGCCGCTAAGGTCCGGGACGACGAGTTGGTGATCATCGACGATCTCGCATTCGCGGAACCGAAAACCAAGGAAATGGTTTCGGTCATCAAGCATTGCGGTTGCGATGGCGGCTCGTTGCTGGTGACCACGGCCGGGTACGATGCGAACGTGTACCGCAGTGCCCGCAATCTCACGGGGGTGGCGGTCGCTCCGGCGAGTGAAATCAACGCCTTGAGCGTGCTGCGTTCTAGCCGGGTGCTGGTCACCAAGACGGCACTCGACGCCCTGGTAGCAGCGGCCAAGTCGAAGGTTACCAACGGCGACGGCACCCCGAAGCCGGCCCGTACCAAGCGAGTCACCACCAAGAGTGCCTCCCACCGCAAAAGAGCCTCTCAGAAAGCGGCGGAGTAAACCAGCATGCCACGCCACCTACCGCAAACGACGAGCATCGACCTGCAGCCCCACCAGATTGTCATCCGGCCTCTGGTGACGGAAAAGGGTATGCACCGTTCGACCCGTAACAACGCCTATGCGTTCGAAGTCAATCGGCTGGCAACCAAGACCGACGTCAAGCGCGCGATCGAAGAGTTGTTTGAAGTGCGGGTATTGAAGGTCCACATCCAGAACCGCAAAGGCAAGCCGCGGCGGACGAAGTTTCATTTGGGCCATACGGCCACCTGGAAGAAGGCGATTGTCAGCCTCGACCCCGAACATCGTATTGAATTGTTTTAAGGGCTGATAACCATGGGCGTCCGCGAATACAACCCGATCACACCTGGCCGCCGTGGCGCTTCGGTCAGCGATTTTGCTGAGCTAACCCCTGGAGCGAGGCCGCAAAAGAGCCTGCTGCGCCCGATCCACAAGACCGGTGGCCGTAACAATCAGGGCAAGACGACCTCCCGATTCCGTGGCGGCGGCCATAAGCGGCGATACCGCTTAATTGATTTCCGTCGCAACAAAGACGGTGTCGCAGCCAAGGTCGACTCGATTCAATACGATCCCAACCGCACGGCGCGGGTCGCGCTGTTGCACTATGTGGATGGCGATAAGCGGTACATCATCGCGCCGGCCGGTTTGAACCAGGGGGACACGGTGATCAGCGGCAAAGATGCGCCGCCGACGGTGGGCAACTGCTTGCCGCTCTCCCAAATTCCGTTGGGGACGGTGGTGCATAACATTGAAATGCAGGCTGGTCGTGGCGGTGTGATGTGTCGCAGTGCCGGCACCAATGCCACACTCATGGCACGCGAGGCGGGCTGGGCGCAGATTTCGCTCCCCAGCGGAGAGATTCGTCGAATCCCCTCCGCCTGTCGGGCCACGATTGGCGCGACCGGCAACGGCGATCATTCGAAAGTAGTGATTGGCAAGGCGGGTCGCAATCGTTGGTTGGGCCGCAAGCCGCATAACCGCGGTACGGCGATGAACCCGATCGATCACCCGCATGGGGGCGGTGAAGGTCGCACCAAGGGTGGCCGTCATCCGGTGAGCCCCACGGGCAAAAGTGCCAAGGGCGGCATGACCCGTAATCGCCGCAAGCCATCGAACAAAGCCATCGTCCGCCGTCGCAAATCGCGTCGGTACGGCGTGCAGAAATTACACAACAAGTAAAGGGTAGCTGTTAGCGGTTAGCCGTTGGCTAGGAGCCACGCGGAGAACATTTTGAGCTAACAGCTAAGAGCTAACAGCTAAGAGCTTAGAAAAACATGGGCCGTTCACTAAAAAAGGGACCGTTCGTCGATCCGAAGCTATACGCCAAGGTTGAGCGGCAAAATGATTCTGGCATCAAGGAAGCGATCACCACCTGGGCTCGCCGGTGTACGATCATTCCCGAGTTTGTCGGACATACGTTTATGGTTCACAACGGCAAGTCGCATATTAAGGTGTTCGTTACGGAAGATATGGTCGGCCATAAGTTGGGCGAGTTTTCGCTCACCCGCAACTTCCGCGGGCATGGTGGCAAGGCGAAGAAGTAGGTTTCTGGCAGAATTGGGCCGCGACAAGTTTGGGTACAAGCCATGGCGTACAAAGCAACACATCGACATGCTCAGATCAGTGCTCGCAAGGTGCGTGCGCTGGCGGATCTGGTCCGCGGCAAGCGCGTGGACGATGCCCTGGCCATTCTCAAATATCAGCCCCAGCGGGGTGCCCGGCTGCTCGAAAAAGTGATTATGAGTGCACTCGGCAATGCAGAAGATCAGCGGGCTCCGAACGTTGCGGGTTTGCGGATCATCGACGCCCGGATCGACGGCGGCCCCATGTTCAAGCGGCTGCGGCCCAGGGCCCGCGGCATGGCCCACGTGGTAAAGCGGCGATTTTCACATATTTCGGTGGCAGTGGAGTAAGTCAGAGCCATCAGCCGTCAGCCATCGGATGTCCGTGGGACGGAAGGCTGAATGCTGACGGCTGAGAACTGAAGGCTAATTCATGGGTCAAAAAGTCAATCCGATCGGTTTTCGCACAGGCATCATGCTCGGCTGGAAGAGCCGCTGGTATGCCTCGAAGCGTGAGTTCTCCGACTTGCTCTTGGAAGATTTCAAGATCCGCAAGTACGTGACGGACAAGTACCGCTTTGCCGGCATTCCGACGGTGGAAATCGAACGGACGCGCGACGAAGTGCGAGTGGTGCTGCATGCCGCTCGCCCAGGCGTGATCATTGGCCGCAAAGGCCAGCAGGTCGATCAATTGCAAGACGAGTTGCAAAATTTGGTGGGTCGGCGGATCAACATCAAGATTGAGGAAATCGCACGACCTGAAATTCAGGCCCACTTGGTGGCCGAGGAAATTGCGGAGCAATTGGCCAAGCGGGCCAGTTTCCGCCGCACGCTCAAGCGAGCCATCGAACAAACGATGGAAGCGGGTGCGAAGGGGATTAAAATTCAGCTTTCCGGCCGCCTCGGCGGTGCGGAGATGGCCCGGCAAGAAAAGCAGATTGCCGGTTCGATGCCACTGAGCACGCTGCGGGCGAAGATCGATTACGGCTTCGTCGAGGCGGCGACGGCTCAGGGCAATATTGGTGTTCAAGTGTGGGTTAACCAAGGCATGTACGAGGACCAGACCGATGGCGCTGATGCCCAAGAGGGTCAAGCACCGAAAAAGCCAAAGAGGGCGTATAAAAGGTAACGCCACGCGGGGTAACCGCGTTGTCTTTGGTGAGTTCGGATTGCAAGCGACACAGGGCGGCTGGGTAAGCGCCCAAACAATCGAAGCGGGGCGTATTGCGGCAACGCAGTACATCCGCGGCGAGGGGCGATTGTACGTCCGCATTTTCCCGCATAAGTCGGTGACCAGCATCCCGCTCGAAACCCGCATGGGTAAAGGCAAAGGTGAGCCTGAGTATTGGGCGGCAGTAATCCGGCCAGGTACGGTGTTGTACGAATTGGGTGGGGTGACCGAAGCGGCAGCTAAGTTGTGCCTCGCGCGGCTGGCCCACAAAATGCCGATCCGTGTGCGGATGGTGCGACGAACGGGATAAGGAGCAGTTTGTAGGAGGCCTCGCCGAGGCCGACTGCGGAATAAGCAGCAGCACGAAGTTGGCGTCAGAGACGTTTCCTACAAAAGTTTAGCCATGGCCAAAACGAACGAACTCAGAGACATGAGCGACGAGCAGCTTGGGCTAACGCTCAAGGATGCGGTCGAAAAGTTATTCCGGCTGAAGATTCAGTCGCAGACCGAGCGGCTCGACGCGCCCAGCGAGTTGCGCCGGAACCGTCGGCTGGTAGCCCGGATCAAGACAATTCAAACTCAACGAACGAAAAAAGCAGTGGTCGCAACTTAGGGCTCTCAGCGATCGGCTGTCAGCTGTCGGCCTGAGTGGTCGCCAGCAGGTCGAGCCGATCACTGATAGCCGATAGCTGAAAGCTAACAGTCATGCCCAAACGACAAATCATCGGCCTGGTGACAGGAGACAAAACGCAGAAGACGCGCCGTGTCGAGATCGAGCGACAGGTCCGCCATCCGAAGTACGGCAAAATTCTGCGGCGTAGCACGGTTTGTCACGTTCACGACGAGAACAACGAATCACAGCAGGGCGACACGGTCGAGATCATCGAATCCCGGCCCCGTTCGAAGACCAAGCGTTGGGATTTGGTGCGGATTGTTACAAAGAGTCAACAAGTGGATATCGCAGCCATGCGGGCGGCGGCCAAGCTCGAGGAAACCGCTGCGGCGGAAGGAAGCCTGTAATCGGCCCGTGCTGGCGAACCCCCCAGTACGGTGTCGCGGTGAACTACCATGATTCAAATGCAAACGAGACTCGATGTCGCCGACAACACCGGCGCCAAAGAGGTAATGTGCATCAAAGTGCTCGGCGGCAGCCGCAAGCGCGTGGCTGGATTGGGCGACGTGATTGTCTGTAGCGTGAAGCACACGCTGCCGACCAGCGAAGTCAAGAAGAAGGCCGTCGTGCGGGCCGTGATTGTGCGGACGAAGCAACCCACTCGGCGCGCCGACGGGAGCTACGTGCGGTTCGATTCGAACGCGGTGGTGCTGATCGATGCCGACAAGAACCCGCGTGGTACGCGTATTTTCGGTGCGGTAGCCCGTGAGCTCCGCGATCGACGGTTCATGAAAATTGTGAGCCTCGCCAGCGAGGTTGTGTAGATTGGTCAGTCGTCAGTCGCTTGTTGTCAGTTGCAAGTGGCGACTAACAACGGACCACTGACCACTGACAACGGACGAATGACCATGTTGATACGTAGTGGCGATACAGTCGAAGTGATTACCGGTGCCGACCGGGGCGTCAAAAGCCGCGTGGTTGTAATTGATCGCGCTGCCGGCAAGGCGATTGTCGAAGGCGTGGCGCGCGTCTACAAGCACGTCAGCCGCAGCCAGAAGCATCCGCAGGGTGGTCGGCTCAGTAAAGAAATGCCGGTGCAGCTCTCGAACTTGGCGTTCTACTGCACGACTTGTGACAAGGGTGTTCGGTTGGGTGCTCGGTTTACCAAGGATGGCAGCAAGGAACGTTATTGCAAAAAGTGCGGAACGTCCGTTGGTCAGATTGCTCCGGCCAAAGTCGCCCACGCGGCCGGCGCAAAAAAGTAACAAGACAAGAGATTTGACATTGAGTGGTGGAGTTAGCTCCACAGGTTTAATTCGCGGGCACCCCTCGCAGTGTGAAGTTATGGCAAAAGCAGCAACCTCAACAGCGCCCGGCCCCACTCCGCGGCTTCTGGAGCGTTATCAGAAAGAAATTGTGCCTCAGCTCGCGAAGCAGCTCGGCCGCACGAATCCGATGTCGATTCCCAAGCTCGAAAAAATCGTCGTGAGCATGGGCGTGTCGAGCTCGGTGACCGACAAGAAGCTGATGCAAGAGGCAATTGACGCGCTGGGTGAGATTACGGGCCAAAAGCCAGCACGCTGTAAGGCTAAAAAGAGCATCGCCACATTCCGTGTCCGCGAGGGAATGGACCTAGGCGCAAAGGTGACGTTACGAGGCCGCAGGATGTACGAATTCCTCGACCGTCTGATTTCGCTTGCCCTGCCGCGGGTGCGCGACTTCCGCGGTTTGAAGTCGGATGCATTCGATGGCAACGGTAATTACAGCTTGGGGCTTAACGAACAGATGGTTTTTCCGGAGTTGAACCCAGACAAATACACGCGCGTGCAGGGGATGAACATTGCGTTTGTTTCTTCGACACATTCGAACGACGAATCGCGCGAGCTATTGAAATGCTTTGGATTGCCGTTCCAACGTGAAGGATCGGCTGCGTAGCGAGTTTTTTTCATGCCGTCATTTAGGGAAAGAAAACCCTGTGGCTAGTAAATCAAAAATTGCCAAGGCCAAGCGCCCACCGAAATTCAGTACCCGTGCAGAATCCCGCTGCAATCTGTGTGGCAGGCCGCGTGCCGTGTACCGCAAATTTGGCTTGTGCCGGATTTGTTTCCGCAAATTGGCGGATCAAGGGAAGATTCCCGGTGTGCGAATGGCAAGTTGGTGAAGACGAGGGCTCAGGGTTCAGGATTCAGGGTTCAGTTCGATCTACCTGAACCTCGAACCCTGAACCCCGAACCCTGAACCTGGAGTTCATGACAACATGATGACCGACCCGATCGCCGACATGCTTACCCGCATCCGCAATGCGGTGCGGATCGAGCATCCCGAGGTAAACATGCCGCTTTCCAAGGTGAAGCGCGGTTTGGCTGAGGTGCTCAAGCGTGAAGGTTACATTTGGGACTGGCGTGAGGCTGAGGAAGAAGGTGCGCCGAGCAAGCAGCTTTCGATTCAGCTCAAGTACGGGCCGAACGGCGAGCGTGTGATCCGCCATATCAAGCGGGTGAGCACGCCGGGCCGCCGGGTCTACAGTCCCGCGACGCGCCTGCGCCCTGTTTTGAATGGTTTGGGTATTTCCATCATCAGCACCAGCCGCGGCGTGATTAGCGACCGCGAGGCGCGGCAACGCAACCTCGGCGGCGAAGTGTTGTGTGAAGTTTGGTAAGAAGAAGCTGTTAGCTGTAGCCCTTAGCTGTTAGCCAGAACTGGCGGCGGCTTGGCTAAAGGCTAATGGCTAACAGCCTAAGAGCTTTAACATGTCCCGTATCGGCAAAAAATCGATTTCGCTGCCTGCCGGCGTCAAAGTGAACGTGGCCAATTGCCAGATCACCGTCGAAGGCAAACTTGGCAAACTGGAGTATCAGCATCGCCCGGAGATCGACGTCAAGATCGACACCGAGAGCAATGCCGTGGTTTGTTCACGTGGATCGGAGGAGCGCGAGATACGCGCTTACCATGGACTGACGCGGGCGCTGATCGCCAACATGGTGCAAGGTGTTACCGAAGGCTACGAGAAAAAACTCGAGATTCAGGGCGTCGGTTACTTGGGCGCGATTGCTGGCAAAGTGCTCCAGTTGCGCGTCGGCTTTGCCAACGAAGTTCATAAGCAGATCCCCGCTGGGTTGACCGTTACCTGCCCAGATCAAACGCATATTGTGATTAAAGGCATGGACAAGCAGCAGGTTGGCCAGTTTGCTGCCGAAGTTCGTGCGGTCCGCAAGCCGGAACCGTATAAAGGGAAGGGTATCCGTTACGACGGCGAAGTCGTCCGTCGCAAGGCGGGCAAGACGGCCACTTAATCGGATTGTTGGCGCCGGCGGCCACGCCGGACTCGTGCGGGCAGATTGAATCTCTCGCAAAGGCACCGAATCAACTTAGTACCATGGAACATCAAAAGAAAATTGCCAGCCAGCGTCAGCGCCGTACGTTTCGGGTACGAAAGCGGACGCGCGGCACGGAATCGCGTCCCCGATTGTGCGTGACGCGCAGCCATAAGCATATCTCGGCTCAGATCATCAACGACATCGATGGCAAGACACTCGCCAGCGCCTCGTCACACGACAAGCAACTCTCCAGCAAGCTGAAATACGGTGGCAATCAGGCCGCTGCCCAGCTGGTTGGCAAAGCGCTGGCCGAGCGAGCGATCCAGGCCGGCATTACCGCCGTTTGCTTTGATCGCGGACCCTATAAATTTCATGGTCGCGTGGCCGCACTGGCCGGCGCCGCCCGCGATGGTGGCTTGCAGTTTTAGTCTGGCACAGCATCGTCAAACACAGCCGTTTACTCAATTTTAAGACATTACCAAGGAATTCCGTCGTGGTAACCAGTACGCAAGAACGTGTTCAGGGTGAACTTGGCGAGAACATCGTCGCCATCCGCCGTTGTGCGACGGTCGTCAAGGGTGGTCGCCGCTTCAGCTTTGCCGCGATGGTAGTCGTGGGCGATGGCAAAGGCAAAGTCGGCTGGGGCTACGGAAAGGCCAACGAAGTGCCGCCCAGTGTTGAGAAGGCCCGCAAAGAAGCCATGCGGAGCATGGCCACGGTGCAGCTCAACGACTCGACAATTCCGCACAAAGTGGAGGGCTTCTACGGTGCGGCCCATGTCGTGCTGGTGCCCGCTTCGCCTGGTACCGGCGTCATCGCGGGTCAAGCGGTGCGGGCGGTCTGCGAATCGGCGGGCATTCACGACATCCTCACCAAGAGTTTTGGCTCGAACAATCCCGTGTCGCTGGTCAAGGCGACATTTGCGGCGATCGCCCAATTGCGTCCCAAGCAAGATGTCGAACGCCTGCGTGGAGTGACGCTCACATGAATTTGAATGACGTGCATCGTGGTGTTCGTAAAAATAAGTCCCCCAAGCGGCTCGGTCGGGGTATCGGCTCGGGCCAAGGCAAGACCGCTGGCCGCGGTCACAAGGGCCAGAAATCGCGCGCCGGTACTTCGTATTCACCCGTTTTTCAGGGTGGTACTGCGAGCACCGTGATTAAAGTACCCAAACGCGGGTTCTTCAATAAATGGGCGATTCGCGTGGCAGCCGTGAATGTGGCTGCTCTCGAAGAGCACTTTGCCTCCGGCGACGAAGTTACCCCCGAAGCGCTTACCGCCAAGAACCTTACCCGCGGTCGTTTCGACCAGCTCAAGCTGTTGGGTGATGGTAAGCTCACGAAGAAACTCAAAGTTTCCGCCCACAGGTTCAGTGAATCGGCTAAGGAAAAGATCGAAAAAGCGGGCGGCGAGGTCGTGATCTTGCCGGGCCCCGCGCCTGTGGTGAAGAATGTTAAACGTGCGAAGTCCAAGGGCTCCGCTGGTACCGAAAAATAGCGCGTCTCAAAATTTACGTAATCAGGGCAGGCGCTGTAGCCTTTAACCGCACGCAGGTAACCGACACCTGCCCCTCGCCGCACGACGACGTCCTGAGAGCGGCTTCAGTTGTCGGCGCGACTAGCATGGACGGATCGAGACTATGTGGGAAAAGCTTCGCGTCGTCTGGCAAATTCCCGAGCTACGGCAGAAAATCTTGCTGACGCTCTTAATGCTGGCCGTCTATCGCGTCGGTTTTCAGATTCAATTGCCGGTCATCGACCAGCAGGCGGTCAGCCAGTTTAGCAATCAGTCGGGTGGTTTGAGCGATATGCTCAAGGCCGTGGCCGTGCTCAGTGCCACGCAGTTGGAGCAAGTCACGATCTTCGGCTTGGGCATCATGCCCTATATTTCAGCGTCGATTATTTTCCAACTCTTGGGAAGCGTCTATCCGCCGCTCGAACAGTTGCAAAAGGAAGGCGAGGCAGGCCGCAAGAAAATCAACGAATACACGCGATATGCCACCGTGTTTCTCTGTTTGTTCCAAAGCTGGTTCTACGTCGAATCCTTTATCGAGCCTCAGGGCTTTGTGCTGCCCGCGTTTCAGAATGCGTCGGGCGAGATGATGATCAGTTGGCAGATTATCTCGGTTCTGACGATGACCGCCGGCACGGTATTCCTGATGTGGCTCGGCGAGCAAATCGACGAGTTTGGGATCGGCAACGGCATCAGCCTCTTGATCATGGCCGGCATTCTGGCGAGCATGCCGGGTGCCGGTTGGGAGTTGCTGCAAAAGGCCTCGCTGGAGCTCGGCGGTGGTGGTACGAAGCTGGGCATCGAAGGGTTGCTACTGTTGGCCTGCATGTTTGTCGCGGTGGTGATGGGCGTGGTGTTTATCACCCTCGGCCAGCGGCGGATTCCGATGCAAAGTGCCAAGCATGTCCGCGGTCGACGCGTCTACGGCGGCACCCGCCAGTACTTGCCCCTGAAGGTCAACCAAGCCGGCGTGATGCCGATCATCTTTGCCAGCAGCCTCTTGATGTTCCCGCTGATCATTCTGCAAAATCTGCAAAATGTGCAATGGAGCGAAGGCTACTTCAAAGAATTCGTCAACTGGGCCGCCGAGGTCTTTCATCGGGGCGGATTCATCTACAATATCCTCTACCTGGCGATGATCTACTTTTTCTGCTACTTCTGGACGGCGATCACTTTTAACCCGAAGGACATGGCCGAAAACCTCAAGAATTTCGGCTCCTTCATCCCAGGTTATCGGCCAGGCAAACGCACGGCCGACTACCTCGAAAAAGTGATGGTCCGGATCACATACGTGGGGGCCGGATTCCTTGCGGTCGTGGCAATCATTCCAACCCTGATTTCCACCTCCCTCGACGTAAGTTGGACGATTGCCAGCTTTTATGGTGGAACTAGTTTGTTAATCGCCGTTAGTGTTGCGTTCGACCTGGTGCAAAAGATTGATAGTCACCTCGTCATGCGCAACTACAAGGGCTTGCTGGAATAGTTGAAGGCGCGCAGAACCTGGCTCTTGACCCTTGACCTTCGACTGTCCACCCTTAAGTTATGCGCATTGTGTTCGTTGGGCCACCTGGTGCTGGTAAAGGGACTCAAGCCCAACGGCTCAAGGACCATCATCAGCTTGTCCACCTTTCGACCGGCGAAATGTTGCGCGATGCGGATCAAGCCGGTACGGCTTTAGGCAAACAGGCTGCCAGTTATTTTCAGCTCGGCAAGCTTGTGCCAGACCACGTGGTGGTCGGCATCGTCGAAGAGCGGCTGGCCCAGGCCGACTGTGCGGGCGGGTACTTATTCGACGGTTTCCCGCGCACCGTTTCGCAGGCCAAAGCGCTTGATGCCATGCTCGCTGAGCAAAACATGCCGCTCGACATAGTGGTGGCCATCCAAATTCCGCACGAGGAGGTCTTCGAGCGGCTTGCTAGCCGTGGCCGGCCGGACGACAACGTCGAAACTGTCAAACAGCGGCTCGAACAGTATCATTCCCTCACTGAGCCGTTGGCGGAATACTATGCGCAACAAGGGATTTTGCGGGTAGTTGATGGCACCGGTTCGCCGGAGCAGGTGTTTGAGCGAATTCAACAGGTGGTGAACTCTGCCCGCCAGCCATCCAACTAACAACGAGAGCAGTTTATGGGTTTTTATTCCGGATCGAAGCAAGCGTTGGTTCTGGTAAGCGCGGGGAGTTGGCGGCGTCGGCCACGACGTTGTGAATCTCCATCCGCCTAGCTGCGACAGCTACGTTAATTCGCTGTAGCGTTTACGCGATTGACGGCGGGTAGCCTTTAATTGGAGAATTGGCGAAGAAGATGCTGCCGGCGAGGCGGTAGCAGCATCGGCTTGAGAGGAGCCTCGCCCTACCGATTTGTTCGGGAGTTATGCAGCGGTGTTGAATTTGAAATCGGATCGCGAAATTGGCTTGATGCGCCAATCGGGGCTCTGTGTCTGGCAGGCTCACCAGTTGGTGCGCGAGTTGGTTGCCCCCGGGGTAACCACCGCCGAAATCGACGCCGTGGTCGCCGAGCACTTTGTCCGCTGCGGTGCCGTGCCGTTGTTTCTGAACTATCCGAATCAGGAAGTCGGCAAATTGCCCTTTCCGGCGGCCACCTGTACCAGCGTTAACGAGCAGGTGGTGCATGGCGTCCCCAACGATAAGCCGCTGGTGGAAGGCGATATTGTCAGCGTCGATACCGGTTGCCGGCTGAACGGCTGGTGCGGCGACTCGGCCTGGACCTACGCCGTCGGAAAAATTTCGCCAGCCGTGCAGCGATTGATGGATTGCACGCTCGGCACGCTGGATCTCGCCATTGAACTGATGCATACCAAGACCCGCTGGAGCCAGGTCGCCCGCGAAATGGATATTTATGTGCGCGATCACGGCTACCATACGGTCGAGTGCTTTGTCGGCCACGGCATCGGACGGCAGATGCACGAAGAACCGCAGGTGCCAAATTTCCTCAGCCGGGGTTTGCGCGGCAGCGGCGATTTCCGCTTGGAGCCGGGCCTGGTGATTGCTGTCGAGCCGATGGTCAACGTGGGCACGAAGCGCGTGAAGCTGCACCGCGACCAATGGACTCAATCGACGGCCGATGGCAAACCGAGCGCCCACTTTGAGCACACGATTGCGATCACCCGCGACGGGCCGATACGGCTGACCGAAGCCCCCACGCCTGCCGAAACGGCGAACCTGGTCCAGTCTGGCTTAGGCACCGCCTGAGAACTGTGGAGTGGCTTGCCAAGCCGCTTCCACCCGCTGGGGATAGTGGCTGGCGGGGACCGAGAGCCGCGAAAATCCTGGGGCAAATTCTGTTCCAGGAGCCCTTGTAGGAACGGCCCCGGCCGCCTTATACTCAATCGTTTTCCACCAGTTCGGGATCTTGTCCTTCTGGCGTGTCGCCAGGGGGCTGCCTTCGCCGTTGATATACGACATTTTCGTCGAGTGAGTGTGTTGCCATGAAAGTCCGCGCCAGCGTCCGACGTGTTTGCGATAAGTGCAAAATCGTGCGTCGTCGCGGTGTGGTGCGCGTCGTGTGCAGTAATCCGCGCCACAAGCAACGGCAGGGTTAGTTGTCAGCATCGGTTGGATCGCCAGATATTAAGCGTTCGTTGGGGAGCATCAGCATATGCCACGTTTGCAAGGCGTCGACATTCCGCCAGATCGTCCGACGGTTATCTCGTTGCAGTACCTCTACGGAGTTGGGCCGAAGACGGCGCGGGAACTGTGCCACAAGGCTGGCGTCAATCCCGATGTCCGAGCTCGCGAGTTGGGCGAAGATGAAGTGGCGCGAATCGCGGCCCTGTTGGACAAAGACTACGTTGTCGAAGGCCAGCTTCGCCGCCAAGTGGCACAAAACATTTCCCGGTTGCGCGATATCGCCTGTTATCGCGGCGTGCGACATCGTCGCGGTTTGCCGGTGCGCGGGCAGCGGACCCGCACGAACGCGCGGACCCGTAAGGGACCTAAGAAGACAGTCGCGGGCAAGAAGGGCGTGAAAGATTTGCGTTAATCGGCAGGCGCGAGGCAGCGGTCGGAATCCGTCATTCGCTTGCTGGCAGATATGACGCTTGCGGTTTAATTCACATCAGTCACTCGATTCCGTCGAGCTTGAGATTCAGGAAGTGTTCCCATGAGCAAAGAAAAAACTTCAGCTCCCGCAGCGAAGAAGAAAGCCAAGCGGAGCGTTTCGGTTGGCATCGCCTATATCGAGGCCACATTCAACAACACTACGGTGACCATTACCGATACCAAGGGTGACACGCTCTGCTGGGCCAGTGCCGGTACGAGCGGCTTCAAGGGCAGCCGCAAGAGCACGCCGTTTGCGGGCCAGATGGCTGCGCAGCAGGCCGCCGATAAAGCCAAAAAGTATGGGCTCAAGGAAGTCGAAGTCAAAGTCAAAGGTCCTGGCAGCGGGCGCGAAAGTGCGATCACTTCGCTCGAAGCGGCCGGCTTAAAGGTCAAGTCCATCGAAGATATCACGCCTCTGCCACACAACGGCTGCCGGCCTCGCAAGAAGCGCCGCGTGTAACATGAACCGCTGCAGGAGGGCCTCTCCGAGGTCGATCCGAAATCGGCGTCGGAGACGCCTCCCACATTTAGACAGAACTTTTACCTATGGCACGATATACCGGTCCCGTTTGTCGACTTTGCCGCCGCGACGGCCTCAAGCTCTTCCTCAAGGGTACGCGCTGCGATACGCCAAAATGTGCGTTCGAACGTCGCGAGGCCCCGCCGGGCATGCACGTCCAGCGCCGCAGCAAGCTGACCGACTACGGCGTGCATCTGCGCGAGAAGCAGAAAGTCAAGCATTATTATGGCGTGCTGGAGCGCCAGTTCCGCAAGTATTTCCATCATGCTTCGAAGAGCAAAGGAAATACCGGAGCGACGCTGCTTACGCTGCTCGAATGTCGCCTCGATAACATCGTGCATCGGCTGGGCTTCGGACTGAGCCGCAACCAGGCTCGGCAACTGATTTGTCACGGCCACATTACCGTCAATGGTCACCGTGTCGATATTCCCAGTTACCAAGTTCGGATTGGCGATGTGATTCGCGTCAAGAATCGCGTCAAGAGTCTCGACTTAGTTCGCGGCACACTGGCTGAAGCGCACCGGGAAGTCCCTGATTTTTTATCGCGGAGCGATTCCCAGATCCCCGAGGGTATTGTCAGCCGGCTTCCCTCGGCGGATGAAGTGTCGATTCCGGTCCAAACCCAGTTGATAGTCGAGCTTTGCTCGCGTTAGGCGGCGATTTGCTGGCGTTTAGCATGGCGGTGCTGTCGTCAAAAGTGAATCAAAGAGATAGGTTCGACGCCACAAAACCTACTCACTTGCTTACCCACATACCAAGTTCGTTGATTCGGGAGAAATCTCATGCATATCCGATGGCGTGGCTTAGAGTTGCCCAGTACAGTAGTTTGCGACGTGGCGACACTCACCCCGACCTACGGGAAGTTCGTCGTCGAGCCGTTTGAACGCGGTTTCGGCTCGACGATTGGGAATGGCCTGCGCCGCATCCTGCTTTCGAGCCTCGAAGGCAGCGCGATCACGCAGATCAAAGTTCACAACGCCCAGCACGAGTTCACTACCATTAAGGGTGTTCTGGAAGATGTCACGGACATCGTGCTCAACGTCAAATCGCTGATCGTCAAAAACCACAGCGAGTCGACACGCGTGCTGCGGGTCGAGAAGAATTCCGCCGGCCCGATCACGGCCGCCGACATTGAAACCGACGAGGCGGTGGAACTGCTCAACAAGGATCATGTCATCGCCACGCTCACCGATGACGTGAAGTTCCTGATGGAAATGGTGGTGGAGAATGGCCGTGGCTATGTGCCCTCGACCGAGCACAGCCAGAACATCCAGGAGATCGGCATCATTCCGATCG
Source organism: Pirellulales bacterium (assembly GCA_041753435.1). Classification (GTDB taxonomy): domain Bacteria; phylum Planctomycetota; class Planctomycetia; order Pirellulales; family Lacipirellulaceae; genus DASYDU01. The sequence goes on from JBGSUJ010000035.1 coordinate 19,951, forward strand.
ATGCGGTTTATAGCCCGGTGGTACGGGTGCGGTATGGCATCGAGGAAACTCGCGTCGGCCAAAAAACCAACTACGATAAGCTCACGATGGAAATCTGGACCAACGGTTCGGTCGCTCCGGAGATGGCGCTTGTCGAGTCGGCGAAAATTCTCCGCAAGCACCTCAATCCGTTCGTCCAGTATACGGAGCTCGGAGCCCAGGTCCGTTCGCCAGCCCGCGGCATGAGCGCCGGCATCGACGCTGCCATGGAGGCCAAGCTCAACATGAGCCTGGCCGAGTTGATGCTCTCCGTACGGGCGGGCAACTGTCTCGAATCGGAGAACATCATGACGGTCCGCGACCTCGTCCGCCGCAGCGAAGATCAATTGCTCGAGGTTCGTAACTTCGGCGAGACAACGCTCACCGAGGTCAAAGAAAAACTTCGCGAATTGGGCTTGCACTTGGGAATGCGGCTACCGTCGATGACGGTTGGGGCCATGTAGTTCTTGCGACCAGCAATTTACCCTTTCGATCATTCATCGCCAACAAGGCGCGTGCCACCATGCGACATCGACGTAAAGGCCGGATCCTCGGCCGCAATCCAAGCCATCAGCGAGCCTTGTTGAAGGCCCTGACTAGCGCGCTGTTCCTTACGGAGCGCGACGCCGAGTTCGACGACAACACCCCGAAGGTCAAGGGCCGGATCATCACCACCATCTCCAAAGCCAAGGAAGTCCGTCCGCTGGTGGAAAAGTGCATTACGCTTGCTTGCAAAGCGCAGGCGGCTGAAGATGCGGCCCGCGGGTTCGGCACCACCGCCGAGCGCGGCAGCGATGAGTGGAAGAGGTGGCGCAAGAGCGAGCGCTGGACGCAGTGGAATGCCGCGATCGCGCCCTCCCTGGCGGCCCGCCGTCGAGTCTTGATGCTGATCGGCGACAAACAGGCTGTCGGCGTGTTGTTCAAAGAGATCGCCCCGCGGTTCGTCGATCGCCCGGGCGGCTATACTCGCATCGTCCGGCTGGCCAAGCCCCGCCTCGGCGACGCCGGCACCCGTGCCATGCTCGAACTGGTCGGCGTCCGCGATCGCATCATCGAACGCAGCGTCCGCCCCTCGTTCGAAAACGAACCCACCGGCGAACCAGTGGCCGCCGCGACGTAGTTCGCAGCGGCCTTCGACGCCGTCGGCTACGCGTTTGCGGTGTCGGCACCGACACTGCGCCCCGAACCGGCGTAGCAGCACGGCAATTGCAGAACGCACGTGCTCGTCGTACACCTCGCTCAAACCCATTACTTCGCACCCGCCGTCTGGTTTACGGACCCGCGCGGAATGCAAACACCCCCACCAGTCCCCCCGGCTGTGCCCGGGGTAATGTGCGTCAATGCACCTGTCACCACCATCGGGCCATCACGACGCCAAACGCCTTCTGGTCCGATCTATTCCTTCTCCACCGCATTCTCCCCCTTCACGATCGACGAAACCGGAATCGTGAACAGCCGCGTCTTGTCATACGCCACCAGCAACTTTCCGCCGCCGGCGAACCCGGCCAGCGCAAACGGCGTTACATATTCACCACGGTCTTCACCCGGCACGCGACACGACTTCCCCGCCCGATCCATCAGGTGCCAGGTCAATTGGTACCGCTCGTTGGCATAAGTCGCCAACGGAATCGCAAACAGTTTCCCCTTCCCGGCCATGTGGAGCATGGGATGAGCGGGAATGTTTCGAATCACTCGCGTGTTCTGATCATCAGACCCAGTGTGAATCCGCCAAACGTCCCGCGGTCGCCCGCCGCCACTGGGAACGATCGTCAAATGCGCTCCCGTCACATTGTCGCCCGACATGAACTTCGACCGAACGCCGTCTCTCCCAAACCGCACAAACTCACCGCCGTCTCCCGTGAATAGAATCAACTCATCCCGAAAGCGACCTTCCAGCAACCGTTTCTCGCCCGACTCAAGATCGAGCCAAAAGCCCTCCCAATTGCTGTAGTGATCGAATCCAATCTGATTTCGCCACACAATCGATCGTTCATCTGGCGACCAGTCCAATTGGAATCCGAACGTGCGATCGGGCAGGAACTCCTCGAATCGCCGCATCACTCGAAACGCCTCGTCAAGCAACACCAGCTGCCGCGTGTCTTTCTCGATCCCAATCCATCGCCCGCTGGTCGATGATGGGACCAACGTCAGAAATGGCGTCGCCTTCGGTCGATTCGTTTTTACATTCCAAATGAGTGGTCGATAATCTGGGTGAGCCAACTGCCGTTCCGTGGCGACGAGATATCGACCGTCTCGCGTTAGCATTCCCGAGTTAACAGTTCTCGTCGGCGAGTCGGAATCTGTCTGGACCAATCGAGTCACTTTTCCTTCGATCGTGGCTAGAAACACTTCGCAAATCGGTGCGTGCCTCCGCTTGTCATAAGCCTGAACTCCAAACACAAATCCACTGCTGTCATGAGTCCAGTTGAGTCCGTGTATGGTGTTGCTGATTCGGCTGTGCAATTCGTTGTATTCATCGCGAGTAAGCCCCTGCGATAGTGCCTCGAAGTGTCCTGTAGCCGGCGTATGTCCCGCGGGCGCTTTCAAATGGGGCCACGTCCACGAGTTCGGCACTTCTTTGACGCGCAGCGGCTTCGGCGCTGCGAGGTTGCAAACGCTTACATACCCCTGGCTCACGTACGCGACCCACTTTCCATCCGGCGAAATTCTCGGATACGGCCACGAATACATGTAGATGTCGGGATCCAGAACCGTCGTGCCAGCAGGCAGCTTGGGCGCGGCAGCCATCAAAGCCGCTGGCAGACAAGCAGCCATGATGAATGCGAAATGCGTGCAGCGAATCTGCCTAGTCATGAGCGGCCTCCGTTGTGGCTCGAATCTTCGCGATCGGCACCGAGAATAATTGCGATTCGGTCCGTCCCAGAATCCGACGGTCCCCGTCCACAAATCCCAGCACGTGAAACGGCGCGATGTACGCGTCGGAGTTTCCCCCCGGAAAAACTTGCGTCTGCCCCTTCCGGTCTACCCAGTGATACATAAATCCCGGCCGCAAGTTCGCCGGCAGCGCCATGGCGAATCGCTCGAACCGCGAATCGGCCACGGGCAGCGGATACTCGGGCCGATTCGGCATTCGCGGCAATCGCGGGCCGTCAGGGTCGAACGAGAACCGCGCGAGCGTTTGCCGCCTTTCCTCGCCATCGGGAATGATGGCCAAGCCGCCGCCCGCCATCTGGTCGACGGCCTCGTACCGAATTCCCACAATTCCCGACTGCGCTAACTCGCCGCCCCGTCCCGTGAACCAGAATGTATCGGCGAAGTAATTTCCTTCCAAAGAATGTTTTGTGCCCGTCGTCAGATTGACCCGCCAGCCGTCCCATTTCGTCGATGCGTACTCGTGCTTGAATCGGCAAAGTGCAAATTTCTCGTCATGCGACCATAGCAAACGACATTCGCGTCCCTCCGGCGCCGTCACCTCGAACCGCTCCACGACGTCGAAATCCTCATCGACGATCACCAACTGCCGGCTGTCGATCTCGATGCCCAGGTAGCGATTGCTGTTGCCAGACGGCAACAAATAGTCGAACGGCGTCACGCGCGGACGGCCGGTCGACAGGTTCCAAATCATGGGATGCGTCCCGGTATAAGCAATTACGTACTTGCGATCCGGTGTCAGATGGAAGCCCGAAAACGTGTGCGGCCGACTCCACGGTTGGCGTTCGATAGTTGTTAGCTTGCTCACTTCCCCCGACGTACTTGCCAGCATCACCCGATGCACCGCCGTTTCGCGGCTATTTTGATATCTTTGCCGCAATCCGTACACGATACCGTCTTGTTCCCGCGTCCACGCCAGGCCCAGGATCTGCACTTCCGCAGTGGCGATCTTTCGCTTGTATTCTTCGTAGCCGAGTTGCTCCCGAATCGATTCGATGTTCGACCGGGCAAAGCGATATTCCGGCATCGCCAAGAAGGCCGTCGCCGTGTTCGGCAACTCCGCGAGCTTCTTCGGTGGCCCCTGCGTGACGTCACACCACCAGAGCGACCCCTTGCTCACGTACGCCACCGACTTGCGGTCCGGCGAAATCGCTATCGATCCCGGATTGCGTGTGTCCCAAACAATGTCCGGATCGAGCACAACCGCCCAGTCCGGCAGTTCGGCGCGAATCGTCCCCGCCCCCACCAGCACAATCGCCACCATCAGCGAGTACACTCGCATGCTTCCAAATCCAGTCACCCCGACTCAGCCCCTGTAGATTGTATCACCCGAGAGAGGTAAATGTCCACAAATCGCGTTGCCGGACCCCAAGCACCATCACGACACACGGGGCCGGCAGTTCATATGAGCCGGCGGGCCGGGCACCGCGCAGTGGTCGCCGCCGTTCCTGCGGCACTGTGCCCTTACGTACGTCACTGCTCTGCGCACCTCTCCGCGCCACCAACCGAAAGACTCCCCACCTCAACAGAAGCGAGCAGTGCCCCGACTCCGGCACACAACCGGCGGTGGTACCGGTTTCAGAGAGCAAGTCGCAGGGAACAGAGCGACACTGTGGAGACGTCGCCACCACTCGATTAGCTAAACTGCCAGAATGGCCGGCAAGCTGCGTAGCTCCGTGTCCGTGTTCTTCGCCGTGGTGACGGTGGCCAAAAATAACGCTTGATTTTTGCCAATCGAGTATAGATACATGCGTATACACGCTGCTCTTTGCCAACTTAAACCACCCGTCGGCCACGGCTTGGGAACGGCACGATTGCGGCTCTTTCCGCGGGCGGTCGAAGTACGCGCGCTCCAGGTGGGCCCGCGTTGGCGCTCGTGGTGCGCGCTCTCGCCTCGTACGTCTGGCTAACAGCTAAAATGGCTAAGAGCTAACAGCGGCTCGCCCTTATGGAGCCTTATTGAGACTGGGCGTAACCGCAACTTGTCCCCTTACGAGAAATACGCAAGGGGACAACCGGCTTATTGAGACTGGCCGCTTGCTGCCGCATCTCGGTATCCCGCCGAATCTTCCCAGTTTGACATTCGATTGGCCGCATTCTCTGGGCACCCGTCCAGCCACCCCGCATTGACGCTAGCGGCGCGGTTTCCTACCCTATGCGGCCTCTTCTCTCGACACTTTTCGCCGGTCAATCCGTTCGCCGGCTGTTTGATTGCCCGGTAGGCGGCTCCGCACGTCATGCGAAATGCCCTCGTTCATTATGCGTTCGCTCTCGCTTCGACACTCGCGTTCGTCGGTGGTTGCCGCTTGATGAACGAAGAGGCGATCGTGCAGGGGACCTCGCCCTTGCGGCCAGCTAAATCCTCGCCAGACAGCGTGCAGATGGAAGTCATCTGGGCCCGCTGTTCACTCACCGACTCTGAGATTAACGACTCGGTTTGGGCGGAGATCGACGAGACGCAAGTCGCGCCTGCTGTGCAACGCGCACTAGCACGCAACGGCTTCCGTGTGGGCGTGATTACCGGCACACCGCCCAACGCCATCGCGCGCGTGCTGAACATGAGCCAAGCCGAGCCGCCTTCAAACAAGAGCGAGGCCGGACTTGTCCAAACCCTCGATCTGGTGAGCGAGGCGAAGATTCACGGCAACCGTCGGAGTTTGCGACGCGGAGAACGGATGGAGATCCGCGCGTCGGAGAACATGACCTCGATGCCGCTATTGGTGTGCCGCGGCCGCGAGCTGGGAGGCCGTACCTTCCGCGACGCACAAGCCATTTATGCGCTCAAGATCGACCCACAGCCCGATCAAACGGTCAAAGTGGAACTCACGCCCGAGATCCATTTTGGGCCTTCGCTGCTACGCTGGTCAAGCGGCGAAGATGGCCTGGATGTGGTGTTGCGGCAACTGCCAATGCGCGAGCGTGAGGTGTTCGAATCGATGCGGATGGAGGTTCGTCTGGCGCCGGGTGAAATGCTGATGCTCACTGGCTTGCCCGACTCCGACAGCCGGCCGGGCTACTATTTTCATACAGCAGAGTCCGCAAATGGCCGCGAGCAGAAGATTGTGCTAATTCGCCTGGCCCAGGTCCCGCGGAGTAGCACTTTTTCTCAAACCGATGGTTTCTAAGCCGACTCGGGGCGCAGCTTGGCCCCTCCTCACGCAGGCTTCGAAACATTAGAATCGGCAGTTCAGTTGAGACAGGCCCTCCGCGCGGCTGGCGATTGCTGCTGCCAGCCCGACTTTAACGTGATTCTGCCCGCTTGAAGGAGATTCGATCATGCCGCTCGTTCCCATGCGTTTGCTTCTGGATCATGCCGCCGAGAATGACTACGGCTTGGCGGCCTTTAATGTCAACAATATGGAGCAGATCCAGGCGATCATGGAGGCCGCCAAGGAAACCGATTCGCCAGTGATCGTGCAAGCCTCGCGGGGTGCGCGCTCCTACTGCCAAGACAACTATCTACGGCATCTGATGATTGCCGCCGCCGAGCTCTATCCGCAGATTCCAATTGCCATGCACCAGGACCACGGCAACAGCCCGGATACCTGCAAGAGCGCGATCGACAACGGCTTCACGTCCGTGATGATGGACGGCTCGCTCAAGGCCGACGGCAAGACCCCCGCCGACTTCGATTACAACGTTGCAGTGACTAAAGAAGTCGTCGAGTTGGCCCATGCCAAAGGTGTCTCGGTCGAAGGTGAACTGGGCTGTTTGGGTTCACTCGAACATGGTAGCGGCGAGAAAGAAGACGGCCACGGGGCCGAGGGCGTCCTCACTCACGACCAATTGCTGACCGATCCGGAAGAAGCCGAGCGGTTCGTCGCCGAGACAGCCGTCGATGCGCTGGCCGTAGCCATCGGCACCAGCCACGGGGCTTACAAGTTTACCAAGAAGCCGACCGGCGAAGTGCTGGCCATGGATCGCATCGAAGAGATCCACCGCCGCTTGCCGAACTGCCACCTCGTGATGCACGGCTCGAGCAGTGTCCCGCAAGATCTGCAAGACATCATCAACAAGTATGGCGGCCAACTCAAGCAAACCTGGGGCGTACCAGTCGAAGAAATTCAGCGCGGCATCAAGCATGGTGTGCGGAAGATCAATGTCGATACCGACAACCGGCTAGCGATCACCGGTGCGATCCGCAAGGTGCTCACCGAGTCGCCCGAAAAGTTCGACCCCCGCGATTACCTCAAGCCGGCCCGCGAGGCGATGAAGAAAGTCTGCATTGCCCGCATAACTTCCTTCGGACAGGCCGGTTGGGGCTCGAAAATTAAAACTGTCTCGATCAACAAGTTCGCTAGCTACTATGCGATGGTGTAGCGCCGCTGCGTCCCCCTCGCGTGACAGTATACGTGACAGCATAAAAGTATGAGCACCGCGACGCGAATCAAGACCGCTGCCGAACCGCTTCTCATGCCGGATGATGGCTATCGCTGTGATTTGGCGGAGGGAGAGTTGCGAAAGATGAGTCCACCTGGTAGCGCGCACGGACTCGTCGTAATGGAGGTGAGCTTTCGGCTGGCGGAACGTGTTCGTCGCGACAATCTGGGTAGTGTGTTCACCGCCGAAACTGGTTTTCGGATCGGGCAAGGTCCAGATACAGTTCTCGCGCCCAACGTCTTCTTCATTCGTAGAGAACGGATAGCTGTCACCGGCATACCGCAAGCGTATTTTCCAGAGGCTCCAGCGCTTGTCGTCGAAGTGGTTTCGCCGGGTGACAACGCCGAAGAAGTCGACAACAAGATGCGGCGGTGGCTCGCCGCCGGTGTCGAACTCGGGTGGGTAGTGTATCCGAAGGGTCGCACGGTGACGGCTTATCGCGGACTCGATGACATTCGCGTCCTGACTGAGAATGATAATCTGGATGGCGGCTCGGTAGTTCCCGGTTTCACGTGCCGCGTTGGCGATCTTTTTGCGGAGTTGGGGCCCAAACAAATCTAAATTGCAGAGGAGGCATCTCATGAAGTACGTGTTAGGCTCACTATTTGTCTTGGCTGGAGCTTCCTTGTCGCTTGCGGCCGATTGGCCGCAGTGGATGGGGCCCGAACGCGACAATGTCTGGCGCGAAACAGACATCGTTGCCGAATTGCCCAGCGGCGGGCCCAAAGTAGCCTGGCGGACGCCTGTCGCGGGCGGCTATGCAGGGCCGGCTGTGGCCCATGGCAAAGTTTACATCGCTGACTACAAGACGAATGACAACGTCAACGTGGCCAACTTCGAGCGCAAAGAGTCCACCGGCATCGAACGCGTGCTCTGCCTCGACGAAGCCACCGGCAAGGAACTTTGGAAGCACGAATACCCAGTCAAGTACACCATTTCTTATCCGGCTGGGCCGCGCTGCACTCCGGCTGTAGCCGATGGCAAGGTCTACACGCTCGGTTCCGAAGGCAATCTATTCGCTTTCGACGCCGAAACTGGCGATGTCCTCTGGTCGCACGACTTCAACAAAGAATATGGCGCCAAGACAGCCCTCTGGGGTTACGCCGGTCATCCGTTGGTCGATGGCAATAAGCTGATTTGCATCGTCGGTGGCGAAGGCAGCTATGCGGTCGCCTTCGACAGAAACACCGGCAAAGAAATTTGGAAAAATCTCACTTCGCCCGAGCAAGGCTACTCACCACCGGCAATTTTTGAGATTGCGGGCCAGCGGCAACTGGTGCTGCTGCGGCCCGATGCCGTCACGGCACTCGAACCAGAAACCGGCAAAGAGATTTGGTCGGTCCCGTACGAATCGACGAATGGGTTGGTGGTGATGACGCCCGTGTTGTGGAACGATTACCTGTTCGTCGGGGGCTATGCCCAGAAGAACATGCTCATCAAGCTCGCGCCCGATGGCAAGTCGGCCGAAATGGTCTGGCGCGACAATCCACAGCAGGCCTTTTCGCCGATTAATGTGCAGCCCGCGCTCGAGGGTGATAATTTGTACGGATTCGATCATAGTGGTCGCTTCTACGGTGTGAAGCTGCCCGACGGCGAGCGGCTCTGGGACACGACCGAACCAGTGGGCGGCCGCCCCGCCAATAGCGCCTCTGCCTTCATCATCGGCCAAGGCGATCGCTATTTCCTCTTTACGGAGAAGGGCGATCTGGTGATTGCCGACCTCACCCCCGCAGGCTATCAGGAAATCAGCCGCGCCCACATTCTCGATCCGACCGGCGACGCCTTCGGCCGCCCCGTCGTCTGGTGCTCCCCCGCTTTCGCCAACAAGCGAATGTACGTCCGCAACGACAAAGAATGTGTCGCTGTGGACCTCGCCGCGGAGTGAATTGGGTCATATTTGCCGGCTCCCGGCAGCTAAACTCACCGCGCCCAGGCTCGTGGGGAAATCGCTGGTATCGCGATTTTGAGTGTGTTAAAATACTTGCACAGATCTTCCCCGTCCCCGACAGCCTGGTCTCGAGTTGCCGGAACAGCGATGAAAAAATCTCTGCTCGCCATATTCGTGTGGTTCTGGTGTGTGCCACTGCTGGCGGCACCGCCCGAGTTCAACTACGTTGGACCGACCCTGACCCGTGAACAGTGGCTTGAGCGTTTCCGCAACCGTGACCGTAGCGGCGAGCGTGGCCGCCGCGGCGATCTCGAATTGCCGACGACCGAAATTGGCCTGTACGAAAAATTTGAGTTGAACGCTGATCTGCAGGCGACTTTCTCAAATCCGTTCGATCCGGACGAAATCGATCTTACGGCCGAGTTCACTGCCCCCTCTGGCAAGGTGCAGAAGATCTGGGGCTTCTACAATCCTGGCCGGTTTCGTGCCGTCTGGATGGTGCGGTTCACTCCCACGGAGATCGGCACCTGGAAATACCAACTTCACGTCCGCGACCGCGAAGGTATCGCTGACTCCCGGCCCGGTGAGTTTCGCTGCGTCGCCAGCAAGCGTCATGGCTTCGTCACGATCGCGCCCAATCAGCGTTACCTAAGTTACAGCGACGGCACGAGTTTTTACGGCGTCGGTATGTGGTACAACGACAACTATAACGGCTTTGGTCAGGGGGCAATCACCGCAGAAGGCCTTGACGAATTGAAGAACCGCGGTGCGAACTTCATTAGTTTCTACCACGAGCCGCTGGAGAGCCTCGCAACGGGCTTGGGGCGCTATGACTTGGGTCGCTGCGGCCGACTCGACGAAATCTTCCAGTGGTGCGAGGAGCGCGACCTGCAAATCAGCTGGAACCTCGTGTTCCACACGCATCTTTCGGAGACCATTTGGGACCCCCCCCTCTATCGTGCGAATCCCTATCGCAGCATCACCCCTGCCAAGGATTTCTATGGCAGCGACGAAGCTTGGAAGTATCAGCAGAAGCTCTATCGCTACGTGATTGCTCGCTGGGGTTACAGTCGGGCGCTCTTCTTGTGGTTCGTGATCGATGAAATCAACGGTACCGATGGTTGGGTCTATGGCGAGCACAAGGTTGCCGAAGAGTGGTGCCGCAAGATGAACGCCTTCTTCCGCGCGCACGATCCATATGGCCGGCCGACCACCGGCACCCAGAGCGGCGGCCTCGACCAGTGGTGGCCCGAAGGTTACCGCATCTTCGACGTCGCCGGCCGCGAAATCTACGAAGCGCAGGGCCATCCCATGCCGCCCGGCGGAAAGCCCGATCTAATCTACGAAAATCCGCTCCGCTATTCCTATCAGAACTACGCCGCCCAGACACAGAATCTGTGGCGCGGTTTTGAGAAGCCGGCGATCCTCGCCGAAAGCGGCTGGGATCATACGTATTACGAGCCCGGCATGCCCGGTTACCTAGCCATGTACCACAACGCACTCTGGGCGTCGCTCGCTAACGGTGCATGCGCAACGCCCTTCTGGTGGGCGTTCTCGCCGCGGGTCAACGACAGCGTGCTCACCGGCCAATTGTCCGCGTTCGCTCGATTCGTTCGCGACGTCGACTTCGCCGGTGCCGAGTGGCAGCCGATTGAAGTTGAGATGACGACCGGCGATGGCTGGGCGATGAAAAGTAACGACTTGATCTATGGTTGGATCGTCAATCCAATGTCCGGCGTGGCGAAGGAGACGTTGACAATCACCGGCCTCGACGACGGCGAGTACGATGTCCGGCTGTACCACACTTGGAATGGCCGCGACGTGCAACGCGACAATTCCACTCTCACTGCAACGAAAGGCAAACTCTCAATCTCGATTCCCGAACTCCTGCCGCGGGATGGTCACGCCAACCACATCGGCGACGATGTGGCGTTTGCGATCGTCAAACAGGGTACGGATCGTCGCCCGCTGGCCAACCAATAAGTAACAAGGCGATGAACACGATGAACTACCGTTGGCTTGTCTATGCGATTGCTTTTGCACTCACATTCGTCGCCGCGCGCTCGCTTGTTGCCGCGGAGACTACGAAGCCGGTCACGACGAACGCCTCACCCGAGGCCGTGAAACTGCTGGAGTATCTCTACACTATCTCCGGCAGGCACACACTCACCGGCCAGCATTGCGTGCCGCTCAATGGCTCGCTGCGGTTGCCGGCGGTCCACCGCTCGGCGGGTCGTTATCCCGCCGTGTTCGGTCAGGACTTTGGCTTTAGTGCACCCGGCACGTGGGACGGCATCAACTTCCGGCAGCAGATCGTCGACGAAGCCATTCGCCGGCACGAGGAAGGATTCATCATCACGCTGATGTGGCACGCCGTTCGGCCAACCGAGGACGAGCCGGTAACGTTCCGCGAATCGATTCAGGCGGAACTCACCGACGCTGAGTGGACGGATCTCACCACGCCCGGCACCACGCTCAACGAACGCTGGAAGTCGCAAGTCGACGTGATCGCTTGGCACCTCAAACAACTGCGCGATGCCGGCGTGCCAGTCTTGTGGCGGCCCTATCACGAAATGAACGGTGACTGGTTCTGGTGGGGCAAGAAGCCCGGCGACGACGGTTATCGGAAACTCTGGCGGATGCTCTATGACAGGCTCGTCGACTTCCACCAGCTTGACAATCTCATTTGGGTGTTCAACGGCAATGAGATCCGCGAAAACGTCGACCCTTACACCGAGTATTTCCCGGGACACGAGGTGGTCGACTTGCTCGCGACCGATATCTACGGTACCGGTTTCGCCGAAGAGCAGTATGACGACCTACTCGCGCTAGCGGGCGACAAACCAATCGCGATCGGAGAGTGCGGGCAGGTCCCCTCGCCAGAGATTCTTTCGAAGCAACCGCGCTGGGCTTGGTTCATGGCCTGGGGCGAGCCAGGTGGTGGTGGCGGCGGCGGAGGGAGCCGCCAGCAATCCAACCCGTTTCGCGCCGTCTATGCTAGCGACGAAGCACTCACGCTCGAGGAATTGCCGTGGGTCACGGTGAAGGACCCAAAGATTCACTACCCGGTGTTGAAGTAAACGCTGGCGATCGACCCGCGTCAATTCTGTGCTGGTGGAACTGGCTTCCCTTCACGAAGCGCCGGCAACCAAGCCTCGTTGAGTCGCTTGTAGTAAGCTTGGTGCGAGCTGTCGATTTCGAGGTGCTGGCCAAGTGGCAGGATGACCGCTTCCTTCGGTGCGGCGATTTGGTTCATTGCCGCCATCACGCCCGCGGGTGGGCAGACTTGGTCGATCAACCCAAAGCCCACCAGCACCGGGCATTTGATCCGCGGGGCGAAGTTCACCACGTCGAAGTAGCGGCTCGCCTCGCGGACCTTCTTCGTATCCTTGCCCTCGGTGCGGTCGTACCATTGTGGCCAGCCGGGCGAACGGCCGACGTTCGGACCGAGCATGTCGCAGCCTGCGGGGACGATCGCCAGCGCTGCGGTCACCCGCGGATGGATCGCCGCAGTGACGAGCGTCTGCTGGCCGCCTTGGCTTGCGCCGGTCACGACCAGCGTCTTGCCGTTCCATTCGGGGTGGCTGAGCAAGTACTCCACGGCCTGATAGCACGATAGATACATTCGCAGAAAGTAGCTCGTCTCGCGGTCGTCGTTGCCGATCGTCCAGTAGTCACGCAACGGTCCAGCCGCTTGCTGTTCGTAAAATTCGGCAGGCTCGTCGATGGGCAGATCGTGGGCCAGGATGTTCAGCACCAGCCAACCCTGCGACGCGCGATCGGTGACCCATCCCTTTTCGAGCGGATAGACGCCGGCCCACTGCGGAATGAACAACGCTGGCAGTTTCTGGCCCTCCTTTAGCTTCGACGCCGCCGGTTTGGCGAGTTGACCGCGAATCTTTGTGCCGCGGTAACCATCGAGTGTGATCTTCCAATAATCGACATCGTCGCGGCCACTTTCGGACTTTTCGAGGTGCGCATTGGAAGGAACCGCGGCGATCTCCCCGAGCTTTGCCTCCCAAAAGACATCGAAGTCGTCGGGTCGCTCTGCGGAAGGCTTGATCTGGCCCATCGCAACAATCGCGCCGCCGCGCGCGGTGTGTACTTTACCGTCGGCAGACTGGGCTGAGAAAATGGCCAGCAGCCCGCCGGGCCTATCAAGCGACGACTTCAGTTCCGTCCGACCGTCGACCAGTTTCAGCTTGCCTTGTACGACTTCCGTGCGGCCGCCCTGGCTGACGGAGTACGATACCTCTTGCAGCGGCTGACTTCCTAGCCATTCGATCCGCCACTCAATTGGCTCGTAGACCGCGAAGACTCCTGTCGTGCTTTGTGGCCGCGCGGTTAATTCGTCGGCGCTCGCCAAACTCGATAACGCAAACGCAAGACAGGCTACCGTTGAAAGTACTTGCTGGTATCTCATCGCCGAGAGTATCCTCCGAAATTGAGCAATCGCGGCGCGCTGACACAAACGAACTTTCTTGATTCTACTTGCTCCAGCGCTGCCACATCCAAAAAATAACCAGTCCCAGCGCCGCGCCGGCCGCATCGGCCAGCCAGTCGTTGACACTTGCCGATCGGCCGACTACAAGCTGGGTGATCTCATCGATGGCCGCGAAGGCGCCGATCGCCAGCCAGGCGAATCGCAAATGACGCCGGTTGAGCATGCCAGTTGAGTGTTGCCACGCCATCGCCAGCAAGAACGCCAGTCCTGCATAGGCTGCGAAATGCACCCATTTGTCGGTGTCTTGGGGCGGCAGGCCACGAAAGGTGGGTGGCAAATGCGTCCCGACGAACAGCGCCAGCCAGTATCCGGCAAAGAGGAGCCACCAAATGGCAACACCTACGAGCCTTGATGATTTACTGTCAGTCATCGGCGCAAAAAACATTTGCCAAGGGGTACATCGAGCGGGTAACTTACGCTTAGCGACCGCGGGCTAGGTTTTCACTTATCGCGCCGCGAGATACACCCGTTGTATCGTCAAGCTGATCCATAGCCTAGGTGCCCACATGACGCGCTTTCCCATCCCCTTGCCCCGGCGCAATACCCCAATGCAACGTGGCGGCCAACCCACTGGCCGACAAGTTTTTGGTTCCGGTCCCGGGCAGGGCTCCAGCAACCTGAAGGCCCGGCTGATCCTGGCCGCAATCATTGCCATTTTCGCTCTGATCTCGTATTACGGCAGTCCACGCGACGAGAACCAGATTACCGGCGAGAAAGAGCGAGTGGCTCTGGGTGACGAGTCCGACGAAGTAGTGCTTGGCCTGCAGGCGGCCCCAGAGATGGTCCAGATGCATGGCGGGCCGTCGCGCGACCGCGCGGCACAGGCCTTGGTCTCGCAAATTGGCGAGGAGCTACTCACCGGGCTCGATAAAGATCTAGCCGCCAAAGGCCGCAAGAATCCCTACCGCGAGAATTTTAAGTTCACGCTGCTCAATGATCCGAACACGGTGAATGCCTTCGCGTTGCCAGGCGGGCAGGTGTTCATCACCGCCGCATTGTTTCGCGACTTGCAAACCGAAGGGCAGATCGCCGGCGTGTTGGGGCATGAGATCGGCCACGTGATTGAGCGACACGGTAACAAGCGGATGGCGCAGGGCCAATTGTTTCAAGGCCTGGCCGCTGCGGGCGGTGTGGCGGGCGGCGATGCGCAAAGTGCGCAAATGGCCCAGGCAGTTGCCCAAATGGTGCAAATGAAATACGGACGTGGCGACGAGCTCGAGTCCGACAAGTGGGGCGTGCGGCTCACGTACCTCGCCGGCTACGATCCGCGGGCCATGATCGGTGTGATGGAAGTGCTCGATAAAGCCAGTGGCGGCGCGGCCCCACCCGAGTTCTTCAGCACGCATCCCAAGCCAGCTAATCGCGTGGCCTATATCCAACAAGTGATCGCCTCAGAATTTCCCGACGGTGTGCCGAGCGGATTGAAAAAGTGAAAGGCATCACCATCGTTTCCGGTGGACAAACCGGGGCAGACCGGGCAGCTCTCGACTTCGCCATCGAGTTTGGTCTCGCCCACGGCGGCTGGTGCCCACGCGGGCGGCTGGCCGAAGACGGCCCGATCGACGAGCGGTACGACCTCATCGAAACACCTTCACGCCGCTATAATCAGCGGACCGAATGGAACATCCGCGACAGCGACGCGACCGTTGTCTTCAGCGTGATGCGCGAAGTAACAGGCGGCACGGCGCTGACGCTGGCGCTCGCCAGGCGGCTCGGCAAGCCGTGCTTGCATCTTGCCGGCGAAGCCGCATCAGCGGCCGGCCTCGACCCCGCCGACGAACTTCTGGACTTCCTGGCCGAGCACCACGTCGCCCGCCTCAACGTCGCCGGCCCGCGGGCATCGCAAGAGCCCCTCGTGACGGCGTTTGTACGGTGTGTGCTCACGGCTGCGCTCGACCGTTGCGAGCCGATCGATCGCGGGGTGGCACGTCCCTGAGGCTCAGAGAAGGGCATGGTTTTAGCGAATTCGTCGGCGCCACGCCCGTCGCTGGAAACTCATGGCGTGCCACGCTGGCTTTTCATTTGAATTCGCCAGTAAATTTCTGATAGCTTGTATGGCATGAAACTGGAAATCTCGCCGCAGAAAACGCGGATCGGTTGGATCGGCACGGGAGTGATGGGCCGCTCGATGTGCGGCCACATCCTGGATGCTGGCTACCAGGTCACGCTTTACAATCGCACCAAGTCGAAAGCGGACGCACTCGTTGAGCGCGGCGCCCACTGGGCCGATTCGCCTCGCGCAGTAGCGTCAGTCTCCGACATTGTGTTTTCGATCGTTGGCTATCCCGCAGATGTCCGCGGAGTGCTGCTGGGCAACGAAGGCGCCCTGGCCGGAGCCAAGCCAGGCAGCGTGCTCGTCGATATGACAACCAGCCAGCCGGCGCTCGCGGTGGAAATCGCAGCCACCGCCACCCAGCGTAGCGTCGCTAGCATCGACGCGCCCGTTTCCGGCGGCGACGTCGGCGCCAAGAACGGCACACTCTCGATCATGGTCGGCGGCGACGCAGAGACGGTCGCCACGCTTGAGCCACTCTGGAAGCTGATGGGCTCGAAATGGATCCGCCAGGGCGGACCCGGTGCCGGCCAGCACACCAAGATGGTCAACCAGATCCTCATCGCCACGAACATGATCGGCGTGTGCGAAGGGCTACTCTACGCTTATCGGGCCGGCTTGAATTTGAACAAGGTCCTCGAATCGGTCGCGTCCGGTGGCGCCGCGAGTTGGTCGCTCTCAAACCTCGGCCCACGGATGATCGCCGGCAACTTCGAACCCGGCTTCTTCGTCGAGCATTTCTTGAAAGACATGGGGATTGCGCTCGAAGAATCGCGGCGGATGGGACTCAAGCTGCCAGGGCTTGAACTCTCGGAACAGCTCTACCGCGAAGTCGCCGTCCAAGGATTGACACGCCAGGGTACCCAGGCACTGATGTTGGCCCTGGCGAAAATGTCGGGCGTGGAGTGGAACGGGGCGAGGGACCGCCCGGCTCGCTGAAAGTCTCTGAGCGAGCCGGGCCGTGCTCATCCCCGGGTTTGTCTCGAATTCCCTTGACACTGCCGCCGCAGACGCCTATACTATGTTCAGCATAGTATGCGATGCCAACCAACGGCGTGAATGCGAGGCCATGCGATGAAACTCGAACGGGAACTGATGCGGGGGGCTGGTCCCACGGCGGTGCTGCAAATTCTGGCCGGCGGCGAGAAGTACGGCTACGAGCTCGTCGAAGCCCTATCGACCCAGTCGAATGGCGTGCTGGCGATGGGCCAGTCGACGCTCTATCCATTGCTTTACAATCTCGAAGCAAAGGGACTGGTCACGTCGCGCGTCGACGAAACCGGTCCGCGCCCGCGGCGATTCTACCGGCTCACGTCGAAAGGCGAGAAGAAGCTGGCGGCCGACACCAAGCAGTGGCACGCGCTGGTCGACGCCCTCAAGTCGCTCGGCGTCGTCCCGCAACGTGGCCCCGCGACGGGTGGAGGGGCATGATGGCCGAAGCTGCGTCGCTCTGGCACCGTCTGTCGTGCACGCGACTGGGCGACTTGCTGCACGGCCGTTTCGACGGAAGCCTCGACTGGCGGCGGCCGATCTCCGATTCCGGGCTGCCGCACGAGCTCGCCGCCGTCGTGACCGACACGGTGCTCGCCACCCACCTCTGGCGCCGCGAAAAGACCGACGTGGCGCGAGAGCTCGTCGCCCATTATCAAGACGGCCTCGCTGCCGGACGCACCGCGGAAGAACTCGTCCGATCGTTCGGCGACCCACGCCAGTCGGCGCGGCTCATCCGCCGTGCGAAGCGACGGTGTCGGCCGCTGGCGTGGAAGGTCGGCCGCGGCGCGGAAATCGCACTGGTGGTCTTGGTCGTTGGCTATCTTCTCATGGGGCTGCGGATGTTGCTGGACCGGCCCTCGATCAGCACCGATTACCTGGCGATTCTAAATCAGCAGGCGGCAGCTGTGCCCGAAGCCGAGCGTGCTTGGCCCCTCTATCGCGACTCGCTGATGACCATGGGAGTGAAATTCAGCTCGGCCGAAGATGTGCCTAACCCGGCGGTCGCGATTGGTGAAGCAGCGCCGGGCGACGAAAGCTTGTTTGAGTCGGCATCGTTTCTGCAGGATCACGCCAGCTCGATTGAAACGATTCGTCGGGCGGCAAACCGGCGCCGGTTGGGCTACGTCACTTCGTCGACGGATTACGCGAACATGTCCTCGAAAGATCGTCAGCTCTATGGGCTGCCGGCAGAGGCGAGCCGGCCGGAGTTAGGGACCTCGCCGGCTGGCAAATACCGCTATCTAGTCTCCTCGCTATTCCCCTGCATCAACACATTGCAATGCAGCGCAAGAATCCTGGCCAATGATGCTCGTCACGCCGTTTCGGAAGGCGACGCGGAGCGCGCGCTGGCTGATGTGTTCGCGTTGTTCGGCATCAGCGAGCATGTGCAGGAAACGCCCTGCCTGTTGGGCGTATTGTCGGCCGACGAAATTCAATCTCAGGCTGTCCGCGTGATTCGGGACGTGTTGGCGCATCGGCCCGATCTATGGACCTATGACCAACTCAGTGAACTGGCACATCGCGCGGCAGCGGCGCAGATCAGATGGCCGCGAGGACTTCAAGGTGAACGCGCAAGTTTCTACGACATTGTGCAACGGATCTTTACCGACGACGGGCATGGCGATGGGCGACTGGTGCTGCGGGTGACAGAAGACGCGAATCTGTTTGATTTCTTGATATCGATCACACCCCAATCGCAGGGACAGATATCGACGCTCTCTGACAATCGGTTGGCGGCTCTCGTGATGCCCGCGGCGAATCTCGTGGCCGCCTCGCGCCGGGAGACGACCGATTTATATGATCGATTGACGGACGATGTTCTCTCAAAATTGGATACGCCACTGTGGGAGCCGATCAATTCTCCATCAACCAACGAAGAAATCCTCGCCCTCGAGAACGAACCCCTCGGCGAGTTTCGATACTTGCTCGTGAGGCAATTGATCGATCGGTATTACGATTCTTGGCGGTACAATGTGGCTCGGTCCGACGGTGTGCGTGACGGCTTGTTCGTCGGGATCGCGTTGGAGCTGTACCACCGCGAGCACGGCACGTGGCCGAATTCGCTCGCAGAGCTGTCGCCGCGGTGGTTGCCGAAGGTTCCCGTAGACCGCATCAATGGCACGCCCCTTGGCTATCGAATCGTCGACGACCGGCCGCTGGTCTACAGTCGCGGCGTCGATGCCGACGACGACCTTGGACGCTTGCCCGCCGCGTGCGAAGGCGACGCCAGCACATATCGCGTCGGCGAACCCCGTGGGATACCTGCCAAAACGACCGATTTCGTGCGCGGCTGGCACGATGGGGATTGGGTGATTTGGTCGACGGTGGCGGCGGAGAAGTTGCCGAAGTGGGAGCCGGTGGAGATGGGGGGCGAAGAACACGGGGTCGAGGACGACCCGGCTCGCTGAGGTCAGCGCTTTGTGACACGAGCGCGAAATGTTTGTTCGTCGACGGTGATGCCCTCATGGACCATCTCGAACACGAGC
Source organism: Pirellulales bacterium (assembly GCA_041753435.1). GTDB lineage: Bacteria > Planctomycetota > Planctomycetia > Pirellulales > Lacipirellulaceae > DASYDU01. Next base: position 39,165 of record JBGSUJ010000035.1, read on the forward strand.
GATTGACGCGGCCAGCCGACGCAGCGGAGTAGTTCGTCGAAGACGGCGGGAGGGCACTCGCCGTGGAGCTCGACACGGTGCAGGCGGCCGGCGAAGTCGAAGAGGTGGCCGTCGACTTGCCAGCGCGTTTCTCGAACTCCGCCCGAGACGACGAATGAGCCGTCGAGTTCAAAGATCATTCTCGGCATCGCTTCGAGGACCGTTGCTGCATCTTCCCACGTGCAGGCGAATGACGCGTCCATTGGGTCGGCGAACAAGTTGACGTAGAATTGGTACATGACATTCAATTGGGGAGCGCAAGCGAGCCGGGTCGTCCTCGACACCGATCAGTGCATCCATTCCATCGTTCGCTGTCTTGCGATGTACGCAAACGCATTGTTCAGATACGGCTCATCGTGGATCGCGATGTTCGATCCCTCTTCCGCCCACCAGGTTGCAGCAGTCGGAAGCGGCCATTGTTCGCTCAGAGCCTGACCAAGCCAGCGCTTCACAAGTCGGCGTACTTTTTCGCCGTGGACTTCTGGAACGATATCGCAGAGCAGGTGAATGTGATCGGGTGCAGCGGAGCAGACGCGGTAGATCCAACCGCCGCGGTCGCAGATTTTGGGTATCTGTTCCTCTGCGAACCGGCACTGCTCGGCGGTCAGAAAGCGTGGCGGAAACTTCATGCGGCCGCGAGCGGAGTCTTCGCGTTCGATTTTCGGCGGCACGAACTCGGTGCCACGTTCGTTGTGTTGTTTGTCGACGTTTGGACGAGAGCTGCTGTGGAGACGCGTGCCGTAGGTGCCGAAGGTGATGTGCCAGGTGGTGTGGGTAGGGGCGAGGTATTGGTGGGGGTAAACGGGTGGCATGGCGGGGTGGTCCAAATCAGCTTTCTCACAGGGGCGGGGACGCCCCGGCTCGCGCCCCCGGCTAATCTTGTGGCAGCTTGTGGCCCATTTTGTCGCGCTTGGTGGCCAAGTAGTCCGCATTGTGTTCGTGGATCGGGCCGACGATGGGCACCTGATCGACCACCTCCAAATCGAAACCGCCGTAGACAAAGGCGTCGGTCTTCTTGGGGTTGTTCGTTAAGAGCCGCACTTTGCGCAGGCCCACGTCCTTCAAAAGTTGAATGCCCACGCCATAATCCCGCGGGTCGGCCTTGTAGCCCAGGGCGATGTTCGCTTCGACCGTGTCGAGCCCCTGGTCCTGTAGCGCGTACGCTTTGATTTTTTCCACCAGCCCAATTCCGCGGCCTTCTTGCGGCAGGTAGACCAGCACACCGCAGCCCTCGTTGCGGATCATGTCGAGCGCCATGTGAAGCTGGTCGCCGCAGTCGCACCGTAGCGACTCGAGCAGATCGCCGGTGAAGCACGATGAGTGCAGCCGCACCAGCGGGGCGACAGCTTTTTCCGGATCGCCGAGCACAAACACCATCGGCTGCTGGTCTTCGTATTTCACCCCGTAGGCAATGATCCGGCCGGTGCCGTATTTCGTTGGCAGCAGGGCTTCGGCCTCACGATAGACCAGCTTTTCGCGCACGCGGCGATGGGCGATGAGCTGCTCGATCGAGATAATCGGCAACTCGAAGCGGCGGGCGAGTTGGGCGAGCTCATCGCGGTTGGCCCGGTCGCCCGTGTCGTTGAGCACTTCGCACAGTACACCGGCCGGCATCATTCCCGCCATCCGCGCCAGATCGACGGCCGCCTCGGTGTGGCCGGCCCGTCGCAGCACTCCGCCTTCCTTGGCCACCAGCGGGAACAAATGCCCCGGCCGATTGAAATCGGCCGGCACGCTTGTGGGATCGCAAATTGCAAGAATCGTTTGCGAGCGTTCGGCGGCGGTGATGCCGGTGCGCGTCGAACGATGATCGACCGGCACCGTGTAGTTGGTGCCCAGCGGTGCCGTGTTGGTTTCGACCATCGCGTGGAGCGCAAGCCGCTGGCTGACCTCCGGCAGGATCGGCATGCAAAGCTGCCCGCGGCCGTAGGTGATCATGAAATTGACCGTCTCAGTCGAGGCCTTTTCGGCCCCGCAGACGAAGTCGCCCTCGTTCTCGCGGTCCTCGGCGTCGACGACGATTACCACTCGGCCGTCGCGGATCGCCTCGACAGCATCTTCAATCGTAGAAAAACGGCTGGGCACGCCGACCTCTTTCAATGGTCAAGGAACGAACTGGCTCGATCTCGCGGTTCTGGCCGAGCTATTCGGCATCGCAAGATCGTTCTATTATAAGGGTTTAGGAGCCGGTCGACCAACGGTCCTCCCGGACACAGAAGAAACAGTGTGGAAAAAGGAGTTTGAAGTTATGCTGGGGCAAAACCTGCGGCAGTTCGCGTGGGGGTTGGGGGCCGTTGTTGCGGCATTTCAGGCGACGGCACTGGTCGCAGCCGATGAGTCGTACGACCTGCTTTCCGATCAGGTCTATGTCGAACGTGAATCGGGCCCCCTGAAGGCCGATCTGTATGTGCCGAAGGGCGACGGTCCGTTCCCGGCGATGATTGTCGTCCATGGCGGGGCGTGGGCGAGTGGCACCAAGGCGCAGCTGGCCGGCGTGGCCAAAGGGCTGGCGGAACACGGCTACACCACCGCTGCAATCAGCTACCGGCTGGCACCCCAGGATACTTTCCCAGCTCAAATCTACGATTGTCAGGCGGCGGTCCGCTGGCTGCGGGACAACGCCACAAAATACAAGGTCGATGCCGACCACATCGGCGGCTACGGTTACTCGGCTGGCGGGCACCTAGTGGCGTTACTCGGCGCGTTGGGTGATGACGACTTCCGCGAACCGGGGGTGCCCGCAGAGGCCGCCAGCGCCCGGCTGCAAGTAGTCGTGGCAGGCGGGGCACCGTGCGATTTCCGCATGTTGCCCGCCGATAGCAGGCGGCTCGCCTACTGGCTCGGTGGCACACCGGCCGAAAAGCCCGCTGCCTACCGCGAGGCTTCACCCACCACTTATATCACAGCCGACGATCCGCCGATGTTTTTTTTCCACGGCGAGGCGGATGATATCGTGCCAATCCGCAGCCCGCGACGGATGGTCGAGGGGCTCAAGGAGGCCGGTGTCGCAGTCGAGATTTACGCGATTCCCGAGACCGGCCACATGGGGGCGGTCGTCGACGGCCAGGCGGTCCAGCGGGCGCTGGCCTTTGTGGCCCATCACTTGAAGGATGCCCCTTCCCATGCTGAGTGACGCAAAACCAGTCGTTGGAGATTTCTCGTCGCTCGCTCCGCTGGGTCGCGAGGAATATGTGGAGCAGGCCCACTTTTTCCGCGCGTTGGGCGAACGGCTCGTACAAAATGTGCCGATGCAGGAAGTGCTGCTCTCGGTCCGCGAGGAGGTGCTAGCCACGACCAAGCTGCCGATGGCGATCGACTTTCTGCTCGCCGAATTGCGGCACGCGGGCATTCTCGGCTCGGCCATGTCCCGGCTGACACACTATTTCACGCCGTTTCAGGTGTTCGTCGTGCAGGAATCGGAAGACGATCGCAAAAAGTTCGATTTACGCGTCGGGCTGGAAGTCCTGCGACGCGAGGCCGAGTACCGGGCTGAATCGCCGTCGCGCCCCGGGCTGTTCCTATACCAATTCGAAGCGCTCTGCCGGAACCGGTTGGGCTACGACCGCGGGCTCGAGGCGGTCGCCCTGGATCCGGCGTTCGACGTTATTTGGCGTGACTGGATTCTCACCGTGCGGCGGCAGATCGGCATGGTCGATCTGGCGGACTTGATTTACGTGCATAGCGAACATTACTACCAGCGCGCCGGGCGCGCCGGGACGTCCGCGGCCCCGAGCGAAAGCGCGGCCAAAGAATCTGCTCAGAGAGAAGTCGAAAATCCCGAAAATCTCGAAGTCGAGGACAGTCCAGCTGGCGACACGACGGGTGTTGTCCTGTTTGGCGACCGCGAGGGCCGAATTGCGCTGGCCAATCGGCACAAAGACCCGCTGTTTTTGTTCGCTTCGCTCCACCGACAACTGGGCTACCCGGAGATCCCACGTCTGCAGCCTGCCAATCCGGAACAAGCACTGCTACCACAACTTGCGCGTCGCCTGGAACAGCTGGAAGCACGGCTGAAATTAGTGGAAGAAGAGCAGCGCGGTGGCTTGGATTTGACCAAGTTTTACAAGCATCCAGACCAGGAATAAAGCGGACCGAGATCGATCTAGCCGGCCCTGGGACCAGAAAATTGGGATCGGACTCTCGCCGATGCGCCCAAAAGCCATCAAAAAAAACGGCCTGATTCGCAGTTCAACTCGTTGCTCGCTTGTGGTAGATTTGTATCTAGCACGAGTCCAATAGCTCTGCGCTCGGGACGACAATAGGAAGTTGGTACTTGCGGGCAGGCAGTTTTTTAGTCCGTTGGTTGCGCCCAGGAGCGACGCGTTTGCTGGTGCTCATCGTAGTCTGGCCAAATTCGGTTGTTCGGTTGTTCCCATCGTCTGGCCTTGAAGGAGTCAGGTGTTTGGTCAGCAGTTCTACAATGCATACCCCGCCCCCCTGTGTTCGCGCGTTTGGCGCACTCGATTCGCGAAAGAACTCGAGTTGGCCTTTTGAAGACTTGCCGTGGACTTCCAGCTTAGTTTAGAGAGCGAAGGCATAGCCTCTGCTTACCCGGACCAGCCGTTGGCCACCACCGTCGACGCGACGGTCGGCCAAGCGTTGCAGTTGTTGCGTGCGCAGCGTAATGGCGCCGTCTTGATATGCGACGGTGTTAAACTGGTTGGCATTCTTACCGAGCGCGACGCACTAAAACTCATGGCCTCGAGCGCCGATTTGACGCAGCCTGTCAGCAAGGTCATGTCGAGCCCGCCGGCTACCATTCCGGCCAATTCCACCGTGGCCGAAGCAATCCGCACCATGGCCGAGGGCGGCTACCGGCATCTGCCCATGGTCGACGGGGATGGTCGGCCCACCGGCGTTGTCGCCGTTCATGGCATTGTCCATTACCTGGCCGACCATTTTCCGGCGACAGTCTACAACTTGCCTCCGAATCCAAAGACCGCCACCAAGGAGCGCGAAGGGGCCTAACGACCTCGCACATTGGTATTTCATGGCTCGACGCAAGCAGCATACAGTTAATACGGGCTGAACAGTCAGGACCACAGTTCGCTCCAAATGATTTGTCCAGAAATGACCATTCATTAACAATACAACCATACCTGTAGTACCCGCTCTTGGCGGGCCGCAGTTTGGACAGCGAGAATTCTAGGCGGGAAGCTCGCTCGCTGCTCCGACCGCCCTATTTGGTCCAAGAAGGAATTGCTTTCTACGATGTCCACGACCGCAACCGCAGCACCTCCCACCCACAAATCAGTACAGAACATCGACGAAGCGACTGTCCGCTTCTGCGGTGACTCCGGCGACGGCATGCAGCTCGCAGGTACCCAGTTTACCAATACCAGCGCGCTGGCCGGAAACGACATCGCCACGTTCCCAGACTTTCCGGCCGAAATTCGTGCTCCACGCGGCACCAAAGCAGGGGTCTCCGGCTTCCAGATCCACTTCTCGAGCAAGGATATTTTTACGCCGGGCGATACCGTTGACGCCCTAGTGGCGATGAATCCGGCCGCGCTCGTGACGAATGTTTCCGATCTCCGCGTCGGTGGCATCCTCATTGCCAACACAGACGAGTTCGACGCCAAAGGGTTGGAACAGGCCGGCTACAAAGCGAATCCGCTCGACGACGGCAGCCTGCAGGCGTATCGCGTGCTGAAGGTCGACATGACCAAGCTCACGCGGCTGGCGGTCGAGGGGCTGGGGCTGAGCCAGAAGGACGGCGACAAGTGCCGCAACTTCTTCGCCATGGGCTTGGTGTTCTGGCTTTACGATCGCTCGATGGAACCCACGCTTCGCTTCATCAATGAAAAGTTCGGCAAGCGCCCTGAAGTGGTGCAGGCGAACACAGCTGCTCTCAAGGCAGGTTACCATTACGGCGACACGGTCGAGGCGGTGAACACCCAATATCATGTTGCCAAGGCGAAGCTCGCGCCAGGCACCTACAGCAGCGTGATGGGCAATACTGTGCTGGCTTGGGGGCTGATTGCGGCGGCTCGCCAAAGTGGCAAGCGGCTGTTCCTGGGCGCTTATCCGATCACGCCGGCCAGCGATATCCTGCACGAGCTGGCCAAGTACAAAAATTTCGACGTTCTCACCTTTCAAGCGGAGGATGAAATCGCAGCGATGACCGCCACCATCGGCGCATCGTTTGGCGGTGCAATGGCCGTTACCGCTTCGAGCGGCCCGGGCATCGCGCTCAAAGGCGAAGGGATGGGGTTGGCGGTGATGACCGAGCTACCAATGATTGTCATCAACGTGCAACGCGGCGGGCCGTCGACGGGCCTGCCCACCAAAACCGAGCAAGCCGACTTGCACCAAGCCATCTTTGGCCGCAATGGCGAGTGCCCCCTGCCGGTGATCGCTGCTAGCGGGCCGGCCGACTGCTTCGACGTGGCTCAAGAAGCCTGGCGGCTTGCGGTGCGCTACATGACGCCCGTCATGATACTCACGGATGGTTACATCGCGAACGGTTCCGAACCGTGGCGAATTCCCGATCCGAACACCTTGCCTAAGCTCGAGATCAAGCACCCTGGTCCGCCGCAAGATGGCGAAACCTTCTTGCCCTACAAGCGCGACGAGCGGCTCGCCCGCCCCTGGGCGATTCCAGGTACGTCCGGCCTGGAGCACCGCATCGGCGGCCTCGAAAAGCAGGATATCACCGGCAATGTCAGCTACGATCCCCTCAACCATGAACACATGGTCCACACGCGTGCGAAAAAAGTCGCTGACATCGCCAAGGACATCCCCCCGCAAAAACTCGATGGTCCAGCGACCGGCGATCTGCTCGTGTTGAGTTGGGGCGGTACCTACGGTGCCTGCGCCACGGCGGTCCACACCTCGCAAGCCATGGGCTACTCAGTTACGCATTGCCAGTTGCGCTATCTCAATCCGCTCCCAGGTGATTTGGGCGAGATCCTCAAGCGGTTCAAGACCGTGCTCATTCCCGAACTGAACCTGGGCCAGCTCCGTTCGATTATCCGCGACAAGTACCTCATCGATGCGATTGGGCTCAACAAAGTGCAGGGCAAGCCATTTAGTGTGGCGGAAGTCGAGGCCAAGATCGAAGAAATTGTCGCTGGCAAGCAGGTCGACGCTGCGAACCTCGCCTCCCCTAAGCCCAAAGTGACCATGCTGGCCGCGGCCGATGGCGGCGGTTGAAATCTCGTTAGCCATGAACACATCTACTTGCAATCATCTCTGTTCTACAAGGCAAGAATAACTTATGAGCGTTGACATACCCCTGCCAGTCTTGAAGCCGGCCGACTTCGCCAGTGACCAGGACGTTCGCTGGTGTCCCGGTTGCGGCGACTATTCGATCTTGGCGCAAATGAAAAAAGTGTTGCCGACTCTCGGTATTCCCCGCGAAAAGATCGTGTTCATCTCGGGCATCGGCTGTTCAAGCCGCTTTCCCTACTACATGAACACTTACGGCATGCACTCGATCCACGGTCGGGCCCCAGCGGTGGCAACCGGTCTCAAAGCGGTGCGGCCCGATCTGCAAGTTTGGGTCATCACGGGCGACGGCGACGGCCTCTCGATTGGTGGCAACCACTTGATGCACGCCATTCGCCGCAATCTTGATATCAACATCATCTTGTTCAACAATCGCATCTACGGCCTCACCAAAGGTCAGTATTCCCCTACCTCGCCACTGGGCAAAAGGACCAAGAGCACGCCCATGGGCGCGATCGATAATCCGCTCCATCCACTCTCACTCGCCATCGGCTGCGAAGCGACGTTCGTAGCCCGTAGCATCGACGTGAACATTAAGCACTTGGGAGAAATCCTTAAACGGGCGGCCGAGCACCCGGGTACGGCGTTCGTCGAGGTCTACCAGAATTGCAACATTTTTAACGACGGCGCGTGGGAGTATGCCACTGACCGCGAATCGAAGGCCGATACCACGTTGGAGCTAGTCCACGGCAAACCGCTGATCTTCGGCAAGAACCGTGATAAGGGCATTCGTCTCAACGGCATGGATCCCGAGGTGGTCGAGTTGGGCAAAGGTATCACCGAAGACGACCTGCTCTTCCACGATGAGAAAGCTGCCGAGCCGAGCTTGGCTTATTTGCTCTCGCGGATGCGTTTTGAAGACGGCTTTCCTGAGCCGATTGGCGTGTTCCGTTGCGTCGATCGCCCGCGCTACGATGTGTTGGTCAACGAGCAGATCAGCCAGTCGAAAACCCAACATGGCACGGGCGACTTGAAGAACTTGTTCCACTCTGGCGAGACGTGGCAAGTCGCATGATTATCTGTCCCTACTGCCATTCTGAGAATATCGAGGGCGCCGACGATTGTGTCGATTGCAGTCAGCCGCTCAACGATCTCAGCATTCGTGTACCAGCGACCAGTGTCGAGGCCGACTTGCTGCGCGATCGGATCGAACGGCTGTGGCCTAAAACGCCCTCCACCGTGCCTCCTGACATGCCCGTCGGACAAGTCCTGCAAAAGATGGTTGGCGAGACCATTGGCTGCGTGATGGTTGTCGAGGGCGGTCAGTTGGTCGGCATCTTCAGCGAGCGCGACGCGCTGATGAAGCTCAATGTCGACGCCGCGAGATGCCTCGATAAACCGATCTCGCAGTTCATGACCGAGCGGCCGGTTACGCTCGAAACTAGCGACAAGATCGCTTTTGCTCTCCAAAAGATGAACGTCGGCGGCTATCGACATCTGCCGATCCTGTTCGACGGCAAACTGGCCGGAGTGATCTCGATTCGTGACATCCTGCGGTATCTGACCGAGCGCATCGCAGCGGCGAAGCCGTTGCTGTAATTTGCTTCATTCGACTCAGGTGGCCATTTTCTGGAGCTTCGCGGTATAGTTCAGTAGCCGCTACTTCGTCCAGAGACTGTCGCGATGTCGCAGAGGCCGACCATCAAAAATAATGTACAACTGTTGCTCGAAGGCCTGGCCGTCGACGCGACGTCAGTGCGTCCCGTTGAAGTACAGCAGGCCGTGCATTTAGCTCGGCTGCTCGGCCAGCGGGCCACGGAACTGCAAACGCCGCAGGAGCGCCGCCAGCAAGCCGAGCTCGATCGCATGATCAACTCGCCCGGCGACAAGGCGACGCTCATGCAGCTCACCGACCAGGCGTTTCGATCGCACCGCCCGCCGCGGGCTGCCGATCAACTCATCCATATCCTCGATGTGCAAGGTGTGCCGCGGTTTTTCTCACCGCTCGATCGCACCCTGCTCAAGGGCTTCCAGTCGTTTGGGACCTATCTCCCGGGCGTGGCGATGCCGTTGGTCGAGGAGAAGATGCACCACGAGACGGCCAACGTCATCTTGCCTGCCGAACCGGAGCTGCTGGCGCAGCACCTCGCCGCCCGTCGCGCCGAAGGCGTGCGAATGAACGTCAACCATCTGGGCGAGGCGCTGCTGGGTGAAAAGGATGCTCAGCGTCGGCTCGCGGCCTATCTCGCCACGCTCCAGCAGAAAGAGATCGAAGTCATCTCGGTGAAGATCTCAACAATCTACTCGCAGATTTCCACGCTCGCCCGCGAACACACGCTGGAAGTGCTCTCCGATCGGTTGGAATTGCTGTACCGGGCGTCGGCAAAGGCCCGCTACACTCGTCGCGACGGAACGGTGGTGCCGAAGTTCGTCTATCTCGACATGGAAGAGTACCGCGACAAGGAGCTTACCGCCGACGTCTTCATGCGAACGCTCGATCGGACGGGGCTTGAAAAAGTCGAGGCCGGCATCGCCCTGCAGGCGTACATCCCCGATTCGTTCGACACGCAGCAGCGGATCAACGACTGGGCCCGCAACCGCGCGGCAACGGGCGGCGCGCCGGTGACGATTCGCATCGTCAAGGGTGCGAATATGGAAATGGAACGTGTCGAGGCCAGCTTACGCGGTTGGCCTCAGGCGCCTTACAAATCCAAGCTCGAAACCGACGCCAATTACTTGCGGATGCTCACGGCAGGGATGCAGAGAGAGAATCTTGCGGCGGTTCGGCTGGGCGTCGCGTCGCACAATGTGTTCTCGCTGGCCTACGGGATGGTGCTTGCAGCGCGGGAGAAGGTGTTCGACCGTGTGCAATTCGAGATGCTCGAAGGCATGGCAAACCATCAGCGACGTGCGCTGTTTGAGCTCACTCAGAACATGCTGCTCTACGCCCCGGCTTGTCGCCAAGACGAGTTCACCACGGCGATTGGTTATCTCATTCGCAGACTCGACGAGAACACGGGCCCCGACAATTTTTTACGCCACGCCTTCCGCATCGAGGTCGGCAGCGAAACCTGGCAGCAGCTTGAACAACAGTTCATTGAGGCGTTTGGAATGATCGAGTCGGTGAGCAACTCGCCACGAAGAACTCAAGATCGCGCGAACGAGGTGCAAGCGATCGGAACTCGCGCCTCGCATCTCGCTCTTCGCGCCTTCCAGAACGAGCCCGACACCGATTGGTCGCTCACGCAAAACACGGTCTGGGCCGAATCGATTCTCGCCAACTGGCTACCTCAGCACGGCGACCGCGCCGCCGCGGTGCCGCTCGTGATCGCGGGCGAAGAAATCGCTGCTGATCGTCCGACACGCGAATCGCTCGACCCGTCGCGGCCCGGTGTGGTCGTCGCTCGCTACCATCAAGCGACCACTGCCGACATTGACCGCGCGATTGCTACGGCTCGCAGCGACACAAGCGGCTGGCGACGATTGAGCGTCGTGGAGCGGCAGACGATTCTGCACCAAGTTGCCGATGAACTCGCCGCTACCCGCGGCGACCTGCTGGGGGCGATGCTGGCCGAGGGAGGCAAGACACTGGCCGAAAGCGACCCCGAAGTCTCCGAGGCGATTGACTTCTGCCGTTTCTATTCCGACTCGGCCCGCTACTTCTACGAACTGCCGGGGCTCACGGGCCAGGGCAGGGGCGTCGTGGTCGTTGTCTCGCCGTGGAACTTTCCACTGGCGATTCCCGGTGGCGGCGTCGCGGCAGCGCTCGCGGCTGGGAACACCGTGATCTTTAAGCCGGCCTCTGATACCGTGTTGATCGCATACCTGCTCGCGCAATGTTTCTGGCGAGCGGGCGTGCCGCGAACGGCCCTCCAGTTCACGCCTTGCCCCGGCAACAGTGTTGCTCAATATCTCGTGTCGCACAAGGCAGTCGATGCAGTCATCCTCACGGGCGGCACGTCGACCGCCGTCGCGATGCTGGCCCACAAACCGACGATGAATCTCTTCGCGGAAACCGGCGGCAAGAATGCCACCCTCGTCACTGGCCTCGCCGACCGCGATCAGGCCATCAAGAACGTGCTCCACAGCGCATTTAGCCATAGCGGCCAGAAGTGCTCCGCGACATCGCTGCTGATTCTGGAAAGCGAAGTCTACCGCGATCCGCAATTTCGCCGCCAATTCTGCGACGCGGTCGAGAGCCTCGCGGTCGGATCGGCCTGGGATTTGCCAACCAAGATCGGCCCGCTCATCCGGCCGCCAGCGAGTGTGCTCGAATCGGCGCTGAAAGAGCTCGAGCCCGGCGAAGAGTGGGCCGTCATGCCGCGGCTGCACGTCGACGACAATCCGCATCTGGTGAGCCCTGGCGTGAAGTGGGGCGTACGCTCGGGTAGCGTCACCCACTGGACTGAGTTTTTCGGTCCGCTGCTCGCGGTGATGGAGGCCCGCGACCTCGACGACGCGATCGACCTGGTGAACGCGACCGGCTACGGCCTCACCTCCGGACTCGAAAGTCTCGACGACCGCGAACAACTGCGCTGGCAACAACACATTCGTGCGGGCAACCTCTACGTCAATCGGCCCACGACCGGCGCAATCGTATTCCGCCAGCCTTTTGGCGGCTTGGGCCGTAGCGCCGTCGGTCCCGGCATCAAGGCAGGCGGACCCAATTATGTCGCACCCTTTATGCAATTCGTTGATCACGCGCAACTAGCCGCCGAACTCGCGCCGCCGACCGCTTGGCGGTTTAGCTCCGCCGACACCCACCACCCCGAACTCCTCGCCGAGCTCTATAGCAAGCTCCGCGAGTACATTGCCGTCACCGCGACGTCGCCCTTTGCCGCCGAAGAGCTGGAACGCATCGTCGCGGCGATCGAAAGTTACCAGCACTGGGCCACCGAGGAGTTCCACGCCACGCACGACCATTTTCGCCTGTTGGGCGAGGACAACTTCCGCCGCTACCGGCCGGTCGAGCACTTGCGAATTCGCGTCGCGGCACGCGACACAGTGTTCGACGTTTTCGCTCGGGCCATCGCGGCCCGCGCCGCCGGTTGCCGCGCGACGATCAGCTCGCCGCCGAAACTCATCGGCCCGGCAATGGAAGCCGTAAAGCTACTCAATGTTTTAACCGATAGCTGGGGTGCCGCGATCGAATTCATCACCGAAACCGAGGAGCAACTAACCCGGGCGATCGTATCGCACCAGACCGACCGTGTCCGTTACGCCGCTCCCGATCGTGCCCCTCTCGAAATTCGCCAGGCCGCCGCCGACGTTCTCCAATACATCGCCGACGCGCCGCCCGTCGCCCACGGCCGCGTCGAGCTGCTCTGGTACTTTCAGGAGCAGTCCCTAAGTGTGGCGTATCACCGCTACGGCAACCTCGGCCTGCGGGTGAACGAACAGCGAGACGAGCCTGCCTAGCGAGCCGAGTCGCCCGCGACCCCGGCCAAGCGTTTATTGTCCCAAGAACTACTCGCAACCGAGCAGCAAAGCTCGGCATGACAGGCATTGGAATTGTTCCGCGTCCTTCCGCAACGTATGATTGAGTGATGCCCACCGTGTTGCGCAGCGGTCCGTATCGGTTCTACTTCTACGCGGGAGACCAAGACGAACCGCCGCATGTCCATGTGGAACGCGATGACTCGGAGGCAAAATCGTGGCTCGATCCCGTGCGACTGCAACGGAGCTTTGGATTCTCCGCAACTGAAATCCGCACAATCGAGCAACTGGTGTTAAAGAATCAACAACATTTATTGGACAGTTGGCATGAGTTCTTCCACGGTTGATACACAACATCCCGCCGCAACGCACGTTCACGTGAGTGACGACGCGATCACTGTCGAATTGAGCGATGGACGATTGATCGCAGTCCCGCTGGCGTGGTTTCCGCGTCTTTCGCATGGCAACGCTAGCGAGCGCAACAATTGGCGATTTATTGCCGGCGGGCGTGGCATCCGTTGGCCGGACCTCGACGAAGACATCAGCGTCGAAAATCTGCTGGCGGGTAAACCGTCTGCAGAGAGTCAGACGTCGTTCAAGAAATGGCTTGTGGCTCGTTCATCGAAGTAAGAGTGGCACGTTGTTTGGCCGACGAATTTTTATCAGTGAAGGACCTCGCGGCCGAATTTGGCATTCATCATAGCTACGTTAGGAATGACTCAAAAATAACTTCGGTCTTTTGTTACTTTCCAGGGGCGACGTAGTTGAACAGCGGCAATCGTTTGTCGCGGCGGATGGGCTCGTTAGCCAGAAAGTCGTCGGTGGCTTTGACGCCGGCTTGGTACGTTCGGCGGGCGAGTTCCACAACGACTTTCAGGCCGGTCGACGTCAATCACGAATTCTCGCACCCCGAACAGATGCTCCAGGCGATCCGCGCAAGTCTAAAGCCGAACGGCCGCGTCGCTCTGGCCGAGTTCCGCGCCGAGGATCGCAAGGTGCCGATCAAGAAGCTGCACAAGATAAGCAAGGAGAAAATCTTGAAGGAGTTCGAGCCGAACGGTTTCAAGCTCGTCGAGGAGTTCGACGAGCTACCCTGGCAGCATTTGATGTTTTTCGAGCGGGGCGACGGGCCTTGACGCCAGCATCCGTTGCCGCGGTGTCACGAGGGCTAGGTCTGCCGACTCTACATCAAGAAGGGGCCGATTTCGTTTCCAGGTAGATCGAACTCGGGAAATGTCCCGCGGCGACTCGCAAGCCGTGGTCGGATTTCATTGGTCGATAGTCAACGAAGATGTTTCCCAGCGACTCGGGCCGCTCGTAGTGTAGCATCGAGAGAGATGCACGTACGCAGTAGCGACTGTTGAGCGTCAAGAACGCCAAGAGCAGCGCTGTTTCGTGCCAGAAGAAAAGCCGCTCCTCCAAGATGGCCGATTCGTAGTCGTAGGGAAACCAGATGTCGTGAAAGTGAATGAAGACGCCATCCTGCAATCGGGGGAGCATTTCGACAATGATACGCGTGACTTCTCCGGCAGGTCCCAGCGTGTGTGTTGAGTCGACGAAAAATAAGTCGCCGGCGGCAAGCTCCTGCAGGAAATCCAAGGGCAATAATTCAACCGGTTGCTGGACGAGCTTGATCTGTCCGTAGCTAGCTGCCTCGGTCAAATACTTCGTCGGAAATGGGTCGATACAGGTGATCGTGGGTTCGTACTTGGCGTCGGCTGCCGCTGCAATGCAGATTGCAGTGGAGACGCCACAGCCCACCTGGATGATCCGGCGCGGCTTGTGAGTGCGGACGAACGCGTACAGGAATGCGATTCGATTGGTCCGTAACCAGAGTCGCCGTTTGTACTGCATGCGTGTTGAAAGACGTCGAATTCTCGCAATCGCTGTAGCACCTCAGGCGACGTCGCGTGCTCCACGAAGCGAAGCTGCTCATCCAAATCAACACCAGATACGCCGACGAGCGAATATCGCTCCCGCCAATGTTGCGTTTCGCGCAATTTGCGAATGTTCGGAATCTCGGAATAAAAATGCCGTGGCAAGAAATCGAAGCCAATTCGTTGGCCCAAGTGAAAAAGCTTCGCCAGCGATTGCTTGAAGAGTTTTTTCATGAGATCCCTCGGTCGAATTGTATCAGTAACGGCGCGTGTTTCAAAATAGGGGCCGAAGATTCTTGATCCGCGACTCCGTCTCCGCCATCAGCGCGTCCTCCGCCGCTTCATCGGCGGCTTCGTAGGTCACGCTGAACCGCAGAAACGCGCCCGCGTCGTCCCACGGCACCGTGCAGATCGACTGTTCGGTGATGAGATGCTGGCTCGCTCCTTCGGCGTTCTCGAAGTTTACCGCTGCACCACCTGGGCCGCCCGTCGCAAACGCCTTCGGCGCCGGTGTGTAAAGGAAGTACGTCCCGCCCGGCATCTGGCACTTGAAGCCGCAGCGAGAGAGCGTTGCTACGAGTTTCTCCATTCGACGCTTGTACTTGGCCCGCGTCCGCTTCGGAATCTCCGGGTCGTCGAGCGCTGCGGCAGCCGCCTTCTGGATGGCGATGAACTGACCCGAGTCGAAATTATCCTTCGTGTCGGCGAACGCCCGCACGATTCGCTCATTGCCACAGACCCAGCCGATCCGCCAGCCGATCATGTCGTAACCCTTCGAGAGCGAATGCACCTCGACGCCCACATCGCGGGCCCCCAATACCGACAGGAAGCTGTTCGGCTCGCGGTCGAAGCTGAGCATCCCGTGGGCCGCGTCCTGGATAATGACAATCTCGCGCTTCTTCGCATACGCGATCGCCCGCTCGTAAAACTCGGGCGTTGCCGTCTTGCCGGTCGGGCTGTTCGGGTAGCAGAGCACCAGCAGCTTCGCCTTGCGGGCGACATCGGCGGGGATCGCGTCGAGATCGGGAAAGAAATCGTTCTCCGCCAACAGCGGCAACTTAAAGACCACGCCGCCGTAAAACGAAGTGTGCGTTCCCGCCACCGGATAGCCTGGCACGCTCATCAGCGTCACGTCGCCCGGGTTGATGAAGCAAGCCGGCAGGATCGAGAGCGCCGTCTTCGAGCCGATGCAGTGGTTCACTTCGGTCACTGGGTCAAGCGTGACACCGAACTCGCGCTGCATCAGCCGGGCGACCGCTTCTTTGAACATCGGCGGTCCGTTGTCCGCATAACCCCGGTTCTCCGGCTTGTTGATCTCCTCGGCCATCACGTGGCGGACGCCTTCCGGCGCCATCGCGTCGTTCTCGCCGATGCCAAAATCGAGCAGTTTCCGCTCCGGGTGGTCGGCCAGCGCCTTCCGCTTGGCCCGCTTGATCTTCTCGAACTTGTAGATCGCGGTGCCTTTGCCAAACATGGGCCCGCCGATCCGCTCGGCGAACAGAGATTGAAAGTAAGGGTCAGACATAGGTGGATTCGACGTGCGAATGAAACTAAGGGGCCAACGTGTAAAATATCCGACCCACGGTGGGGCGACAACCGGATGATGCGTTGTTGCCGACGACGCTAACCAAGTGCCATCCGCCGTTCGCGTCGTCGGCCACGACGAAGTTGCCACCAATTCGCGTCGTCTTTTCTCGATATTCCCAATACTGACCCCGAATTCTGAATAAAAACTCGCCCCGCGCGGGTCTCTATAATAAACGCCGATGAGCGACTCCCCCACGCACGATGTTTCCCCCACAGACCTCGCGGCGCGACTGGCCCGCGGCGAGGAAGCCGCGTTCGCCGAGTTGTACGATGCCTGTGCCGACCGGTTGCACGGATACCTGGCCGCCCGACTTGGTTCGCGGGACGCGGCAAGTGACGTGCTACAGAGCGCGTTCCTGCGGGCGGTGAAGAGCCGGCGGCGGTTCCGCGGCGTGGAGAATCCGATCGCGTACATGTTTCAGATCGCACGGAACGAGGCGTCGCGAGCTATCCGCAAGCGACCCGTTGAACGATCGCTCCCATCCCGCGAGCAAGAATATGCGCAACCCGACGCCGACGATGCGGAGACCATTGCCGCAGCTTTGCGGCGATTGAACGGAGACGACCGCGAGTTGATCGAGTTAAAGATTTACGGCGGCCTGACGTTCCGCGAGATATCGGAAGTCGTCGGCCGTCCACAATCGACAATTGCAACACAGTACCGGCGAGCACTCGAATCGCTCCGAACCTGGCTGACAAATCAATATCGGTAACACTCATGAATCAGGATCCACTTGACGAATTGGAACGGCTGCTGGCGTCAGCGCCGCACCCGGGCGCCCCTGCGAACTTGCGCGGCGGTGTGTTGAGCTCTGTCGAGCGCGAACTTCGAGCGGCTCGCTGGGACCGCCGGTTGGCCCGAGCCGCGGTCGTGCTGCTCGCGGTCGGCGTCGGCATGAATGTGTCGCTGGTTCTGATTGAATCGCGGACGCAAAGTTCGTCGCCCGGTCCAATCGCTCGCGACCACAATGAGAATTCATTGATCGAAACGGCGATCGTCGTCACCGAAGCCACCGACGCCGAGACGGGCCGGCAGTTTGCCCGGAAGATCGCGGCCATGAGCGGCCGGGAACTGACCGATCGGGAATTGGAAGCGATCGACGCCGCCGTCAAGGCGGGGAGAGGATAAAAGAACGATGCGTATTTGGCCCACCAGACGCTATTGGAAACGGCTCGCCTTGGGCGCCTTGGCCTTGGTCGCCCTGGCATTGATCGCCAATGGCTTCATGGCCTGGTGGACCGAGCACAAGCTGCAAACGAAAATCGCGGCAATCCGCGCAGCCGGCGATCCCGCGAACATCGCCGACCTCGCCCCGAAGCCCATTCCCGCCGACCAGAATGCGGCGGCGTATTTGGAACAGCTCACACCGCGGCTTGACGAATTCGCGAACGAGCACGGCAGATTCTACGACTCCCCGCTGGGCAAGGCATACGACAGCGCGAAAGATCGAGGCGATCCGCCATCCGCGGAGCAACTGGACGCCATTCGCAAGATTATCGACAAATATCCCGATATTGAACGCACATTGACTGCGGCGGCTATTTGCGAGAAATACGCGTCGGTCGCGGACTACAGCAAAGGTCATAACGAGTTTCTGGATGAAATTCTTAATCGCCAGGTCTTAAAATTTCGGACGGCGGCACGTTACATCGGTTGGCAAATGGAAGTGCTGACCGCTGACGGTCAATCCGACGCAGCGGTCGGCTTGGGAATACGCCTCTTGCGGCTTGCACGACTCTACGAGAAGGAGCCGCTGTTGGTCAATTGTCTGGTCAGCGTAGCGATCCGCGGCATCGCGATCCAATCGCTCTACGATGCCCTCGCCGTGGGCAATGTCTCGCCGGAAATGCATGCAGAGTTGGAAAGCGAACTGGCGAAGCAAGACAATCCTCGGCAAATGGTGCAGGTTCTCAAGACGGAACGCGCCTATGCGACGTCGGCGACGATTGAGAGCGGGTTGGCTTTGCAGGAGTCTACTCGCGTCAACCCAATCTGGTTGAGCATGGTGAGCTGGCCCATGAAGTCGCTCTACTTAAATTCGCTTGATGTGTTCGACGAGCAGTTCGAGTTGGCGGACCGACCGTTGTACGAGATTCGTGATCGATTCGATGCCGATGGTGGTATGCGCACCTCCGGGCATGGAATTATGGGTGACCTGGTCGGACTAGGATTGGGAGCCGCCTACCAGGCCAATGCGCGTGGCCTGGCGCTCGTGCGCGGCCTTCGCATCTTCGATGCGCTAGTCGAGTATCGTCAGATGCATGGCCAGGAAGCCAGCGGCCTGAGCGACCTGTCGCTGCCGAAAGAGGCGACGATCGATCCCTTCAGCGGTGAGCCGCTCAAGCTCAAGCATACCGACGACGGCTGGATCATCTACACGGTGATGCAAAACGGCATCGACGACGGCGGCGACTTCAAGAATCAGAAGGACCACGGCCTCGCGCCGCGGAAGCACCGCGCGACGGAGTGAGGCTTCGGGTGGCGCGTCCCTGAGGCTCGGCGCGGGTGTGGGTTGTGCGTGTTCGCGTTCTACCACGCCCGTCGCTGGAAGCTCCTGGCGTGCCACACTGTCAGTATTCCGCGCTGCCGTAGTAGCCAACAGTGTTGAGGTCTGTGCGACGCCTTACCAAATTGACAATCGCATCCACCTCCGCGTCCGCCAGCGGCGCCACGTACGACTCCGCCGGCCGCCGCGCGATCGTGTAAATCTGCACCAGCTTGAGCGCCCCGC
The DNA here is from genome assembly GCA_041753435.1 of Pirellulales bacterium. GTDB lineage: Bacteria > Planctomycetota > Planctomycetia > Pirellulales > Lacipirellulaceae > DASYDU01. The sequence continues at coordinate 58,006 of JBGSUJ010000035.1, forward strand.
CCGCGGCCGTGATCTCATTCAGCCGATCGCAAAACGCGTCGAGTTCCGCAGGCGTCGGCGGCTCGCCTGCCACCTTCATGAACAGCGCCTGAATCACCAGCGGCCGCACCCGCGCCGCCGCCGTGATGTTATCCAGAATCTGCCGGAACGGAATCGGCGTCCGTTCGATCAGGTGATAGTACTCGTCGGTCCCCGCGTCGAGCTTGGCCCAGATCTCGCCATTGTTGCGGTCGAGCACTTCGAGCCCGCGCTGGACGTGCGGCCGGTGGAACATGCTCGCATTGGTGATCAGCACCATCTTGACGTCATCGAGCCCGGCCTCCCGCCTCACCGCGGCACACCGCTCCATCAGCTCGTCGAAATTCTTGTAAGTCGTCGACTCACCGTCGCCGGAGAAGGCAATGTCGTTGAGTCGCCGTAAATGCTGTGGCACGCTCTTGAATTTGTCCGTCTCAAAGATCGCTCCCGACGACACAAATTCCAGCGTCGAACGCAACTCGGCCATGAGCGCGTCCATCTCAACGAACCGCGTCTCGCTTTGGCTGCGGCGGTCGACCTGGCAGTAGATGCAATCGAAGTTGCAAATCTTGTCCGGATTGAGATTCACGCCGACCGAAATCCCGCCCGACCGCCGGCTCAGCACCGGGTAGACGAACCGGTTGCGCTCAAACAGTCGGGCATGATCGGAGTGTAATGCAATGGTCATCAGTTTGTGGGGGCTGGGCGTCGTGGACCACGACAATCTCTGCCTCGTCACGGCCTACCACCATCATAGATGCGCCGCCGGTCAAGTCGAGAGACAGGGCGAAGCCCAGAGCGGTTCGCAGTACTTCAAGTGCGATACTTACGGCGCGTGGCTACCCACGCCGTTAAGCTGCCGATTCGTGATACCCGCTGAGGCACAGCCGGCGATACATATCGCAGCGGCCGGCCAATTCGTTGGGTGTGCCCACATCGACGATGCAGCCCTTGTCCATCACGACCACGCGGTCGGCAAGTGCGATCGTGCTGGGCCGGTGGGTGATGAGTAGCGTGGTACGGTTGCGAGTGAATTCTTCCAGCACGTTGTGAATCAGCTGTTCACTTTCGACATCGATCTGGCTGGTCGCCTCGTCGAGAATCAGCACCTCGGGATTCCGCAAAATGGCCCGCGCGAGCGCAATCCGTTGCCGTTGCCCGCCGGAGAGTCGACTGCCGGCGGGGCCGACCAGCGTCTCGTAGCCCTGGGGCAGTTTCTCGGTGATGAAGGCGTGGGCGTGGGCCTTGCGGGCCGCTGCTTCGATGGTTGCTCGGCTGGCATCGGGCGAGCCGTAGGCGATGTTGTTCGCCACCGTGTCGTTAAATAGTAGCGTTTCCTGAGTGACCATCCCGAATCGATCGCGCAGCTCGCGGAGTCGCACGTCGCGGATGTCGACGCCATCGATGGTGATCCGGCCCGCGATCGGATCGTAGAACCGCGGCAGCAATTGCAGTAGCGTTGTCTTGCCGCAGCCATTGGGGCCAACGATGGCCAGTGTTTCGCCGGCACGCACTTCGAGATGGATGTTCTCCAGAATCTGCTTGTCGGGCTGATAGTGAAAATCGATGCCTTCAAACGCGAGCGACTTCGTGAGCACTGGTAGCGGTTGCGGGTGGGGCGGGTCGCTGATTTTCGGCTGCGTGTCGAGCACCTCGTACACGCGGTCGGCCGATGCCGCAGCGCTTTGGATGTGGCCGAACTCGTTGGACAGCCGCCGCGCCGGATCGGCCATGCCGGCGAGCATGGCGAAGAAGATGCCCATCATGCCGTGGGTTAGCGGAAAATCACTGATCTTGATGCCGAGCACGTGCGTGTTTTGACCGAGCACCAGATAGCCGCCGAGCAGGGCGGCGATCAGCACCATCCCTAGCCCAAGCATCTCGGTAATCGGGCTGACGAGTGAATTGTAGGTGACGATCTTCATCTGCCGGGAAAAGAGCTGCTGCGACGAGCGCTCGAATTTCGCCTGTTCGGCTGGCTCCATCGTAAAGGCTTTGATGGCTTTGATGCCACTCAAGGTCTCGCTAAGCGATTCAAAGATCGAGGAGAGTTCCTGCATCGCGCGCTTATGCGTCCGTTTGAGCGATTTACCTAACCAATGAATCGTATAACCGGCCACGGGTGCGGCGATGATCGTGATCAACAGTAGCTGCCAGCTTACCAAGGCCGCCCCCAACAGGCAGGCCAGCATCTTCAGCGGTTCTAGCAGCGCTTGTCCGAAGACGCGCTGCACGCCCTGACCCACGGTGCCTAAATCAGACGTGCAGCGATTCATCAAGTCGCCACGACCCTGCTCGGTAAAATGGGCCATGTCCAACTGCAACACCTGACGGTAGAACATATTTCGCAGGTCGAGGGAAACTTGGTTTCCGATCTGCGATACGAGGATCGAGTTCCAAATTCTGAACATGGCCTTGAGCAACATCGCCAGTAGCACCCCAACACAGATCAGCACCAGAGTCTTGAATGGCGTGGTCGGCAGCCAACGATGAACATACGGTGCCACCAGACGAAAACGGGCAACACGTTGTTGGTGGAGTTTGATTTGGGTTTCGGTATATTCTTTTTCCACAGCCAGTTTGAGGCGTAGTTCTTTGGCGGAAGCGGTCCGGAGATCTTCCAGTCGCTTGAGCATGTTCAACAGCCGCGTGCGTTGGGCAACCTGTGTGTCACTCCAAGAGCCTTTTTCCGGGGCTTCGGCGATGAGCTTTTCGATGGCAGCCTGCCGTTTACCAATCTCTGCCTGGATACGTTCCTCGACGATCTTCGCATCGTCGGTTGGCAGTTGCTCTAGTTCATGGAGCCAATGCTTAGAATCGGCCGCCTCGCGCTCACTGCGGCTGATCTGCTGATCGACCCACTCCGGCAAGGAACTGTCGTCCATAATCACGTCGATCACTGGCCAGACGGCGGTGAGATTTCCTGCCCACAGCACGGCGACAGCAAGCGAAGTGAGTAAACAGCCAACAACATTGAGTCGATGAGCGAATGCTAGCTTCAGGGCGCGGCCAAAATGATTCATAGGTCGTCTCGTGACGAAGGGAAGTGATACAGTCCATCCACTTGGCGGTCGCAGTTTGTAACAGATCACCGCCTGCGCTCCAAGATGGGTCCCGCGCGATTGCGTCGTTGGCCACGGCGAATTTTCCGACTTTCGTTGCCACCGGCTCTTCCGCCCACTCCCCCCACAAGCCGGTTACGATTTTCTGGATTCTACCGATTGTACCGCCGATATCAAATCTTACCGACCCGCTGAGTGCGCATCCCGCGTCTTATCACGCGCACCGGCGAGGAAAGGTTCTTAACAGCGAATACCGTATCGGCCAAGCCGTGCCCCTGGCGCTGCTGTATTGACAGCACCGCTAGTGCGGACGCTTGACTAGGCACGGTTCGCACGAGGGGGAAAATCCATGGTTCGCGTGCTTGTCATGCTAGCGCTCGCGGTCTCGACCGTCGGGTGCAGTGCGAATGGTAGACCCGGCTGCTGTGGCGGCCTGTTCGGCTGTGGCTTCGGCCGAGGAAATCAATGTTGCGAGGCCGGTTGCGGCTGCGAGAGCGGTGGCTGCGACGCCGGTTGCGGCTGTGAAACCGGCTACTGCGATGAGGGTTGCTGTACCGACGGTGGCTGCGAACCGTCGTGTGGTTGCAGTGCCAATTGTGGCGGCCCTGGTTGTCTGCAAGGCGGTTGCTGCGGTCACTTGCTCGGCAATTGTCCGTTATGCCAAGGCACGTGCTGTCTGTTCCAACGTGCCGGCGGCATGTGTTCTTGCAGCAATTGTGGAGCCAGTGGCCCCTCCGGCCCCAGTGGCAACTACGACTACAGTGCTTGCCAGAATGGTTGCGGCCAAGGCTGCTGCCCAGGTCGCTGCCTCTGCGGACGCTGCGAAACGTACAGCGGCTGTGCTTGCCAACCGCAAGGCCCCGGCTGCAGTGCCTCGGGCGACCACAACTACAATTTCGCTCCTGGCCCACCGGTTGGCCAGGTTGCCTACCCGTACTACACTGTCCGCGGCCCACGCGACTTCCTGCAAAAGAACCCGGCCCCAATCGGTCCCTACTGATCGCCGTTGGCGACGTCGGCCACAACGAACTACAGGCCGACGGGCGTCAACCGCAGAGGATTCGGCGTTGCCGCCGACGCCAACGACATTGCGTGAACGGAATCACGCCTCACCAGCCGCCCGCGCAAGGATGCGCGTCAGGGCGGCTGGTTTTGTTTATTTACACCGCCCCTGCGATGATCGCGATATTTTGCCCACCGAACCCAAAGCTGTTGGTGAGAATCGTGCGGATCGGCACCTCGCGGGCCGCGTTCGGAACGTAGTCGAGGTCGCAGTTGGGGTCGGGCGTTTCATAGTTGATCGTCGGCGGGGCGATGCCGTCGCGAATCGCCATCAGCGAAATGATCAACTCCGTCGCACCCGCCGCGGCAATGAGGTGGCCCATCATGCTCTTGGTGCTGGAGACAGGAATTTTGTACGCTTGCTCGCCGAAGACTTCTTTGATGGCCAGCGTTTCCACCTTGTCGTTCACTTGCGTGCTGGTGCCGTGGGCGTTGATGTAGTGGATATCGGTGAGGTTCTTGCCGGCGTCCTTCAGTGCCATCTTCATGCAGGTGATTGCCCCGCGGCCTTCGGGGTGCGTGTCCGTGATGCGGAACGCGTCGGCGGTGGTGCCGTAGCCGAGAATCTCGCCGTAGATCGGGGCCCCGCGCTTTTTAGCCCGTTCGTAGTCTTCCAAGACGACCATCGCCGCACCTTCGCCCAGAATAAAGCCGTCGCGGTTCAGGTCGAACGGCCGCGAAGCCCGTTGCGGCTCGTCGTTTCGCTCCGACAGCGCGGTGAGTAGGTTGAAGCCCGTTACACCAAACGGATGAATCATGCTGTGCGCCCCGCCAGAGAGCATCACGTCGACTGCGTCGCTGCGGATCATCTCGGTCGCCTCGCCGATGGCCTGGCTGCTGGCGGCACAGGCGGTGAGGCAATTGACGTTCGGCCCTTGGGCATTAAATCGCGTCGCCAAGTAGGCGGCCGGCATATTCGGTTCCTGCTCGAGTTCCAACTGCGGATCGAGCCGTTCGAGCCCCTCGCGGATGAACGTGCCCAGGTCGAGGTGGCCGTTCTTGAGTGCGGCCACCATCATCCGGCTGAAATTGGGGAAATCCTGCTGCCCTTCACCCGCGCCGAGATAAACGCCGAACCGCTCCGGCTCGACACCCTTCAAAACACCCGACTCCTCGATCGCCTGCTTCGCCGCACCCAGTGCGAATTTTGTGTGCCGGCCGCGCTTCTCCCACTTGGCGGCGTCTTCGCCCACATCGGCCACCGACCAATTCTTCACCTCCGCCGCGATACGGGTGGGAAAGTTGCTGGCATCGAACAGCGTGGTCGGCCCAACGCCCGACTTCGCTTCCTGCAAATTGGCCCACAACTCGGGCACGGTCGTCCCCAACGGCGTCACACAACCAACACCAGTCACCACGACTCGTCGACGCATGTTGTCTATTCCTTCCGATCAGGACTTTATCGCAAAGACGACTTTACCACAGAGACACAGTGAGGAAAATTGAGAATGCAAATTGCAAAATTGAAGCGCTCTGCATTTTGCATTTTCAATTTGCAATGGCTTGTTCCTCGCTGTGTCTCTGTGGCAAAACTTATGAATTGAATTCATAATCTTCGATTCGCAGCCGCGTGCCGTCGGGGCGCGTGCCGACCTCAAACACGCCGACCAGTTTCAGCCAATGGAGCAAGTGAGCCGAGTCGAAGAGACGTGTGCCCTGTAGCAAATCTTTCGCATCGGCTGCTAGTCGAGCGAAGAAGATCTCCGCTTCGGCCTGGGGCTTCTCGCCGACGTGGGCCGTCACCGTAACCGAGGCACCGGCATCTTTCGCTTGATCCACCGTGGCTTGATAGGTCAGCATATCACCTGGCCGCACCAAGCCATGAAACACGATTTTCGAGAACTTCGCCAGCACGACTAATTCGCTGAAGCGGTAGATTTCGCTCACTAAGAGGCCGCCTGCTTGGGCCATGCCCTCGGCGATTAGCGTGTTGGGCATCACTGGATAATAAGGCCAGTGGTCGTGTAAATGCTCTTCACTCAGCGTCACACTCTTGACTGCTGTCGCCTGTGTGCCGGCGGTGAACTGCGTGAATCGGTCGAGCCAAAACCAACGCATAGTAATACGTGAGTAAGCGAGTAGGTGAGTACGTGAGTAAGTGCCGAGGAAACACTGGCTCACCTAGTCACTTACTCACCTACTCACTTTTCTCCTAGGCTGACAACTTATGCTCGACAAAGTTGCACATATCTTGCACCGTGAGCTGTTGGCCCAGTTTCTGTACGACTGGGTCGCGTTCGAAATTCGACAGATCGGCAAACGGCATTCGCTCTTTGAGCTTGGCAATGCCCACCGCGTTGACGCGGCCGCCTTCCACGTAATCGGTGCTGGTAAGGATATCTTCCGGAAAAAGCTCGCCGCGCTCGATTTTGATGTCAAAAGCTTTTTCCAAGCGGAAGACGATGTCGAGGAAGTCGATTGACTCGGCATCGAGGTCACCCTGCAGGGTCGCTTCGGGGGTCACTTCTTCTTCTTCCACGCCCAGTGCATCGATCAGCGCCTCTTGAACCTTGGAAAAAATCTCTTCTTTCGTTGCCGTTGCCATTGTCTTGAATTCCTCGGAAAGTCGGTTCAAATCTCCGGCCCGCCGCTCTCTCGGCTATCGAACCGGTTGTGCAAGCTTCCGCGGAAGCAATAGCTGAGCCACTTTGCGGAAGTAGTTTTTCAAGTCCTCGTCGATTGCTGCCTGGCTTGGATCGCGCTCGGCAAGGTTGTATCGCTCGATCATCAAGCGACCGCTCAGTGCTGGGTGGTCGCCCATCCGACCCTCGACTTTGAATGTCGAGAATCGCTCGTCCTGTTTGACCACACTGACCTTCACCGTCAATGTCTGGCCGGGCGGCACGAAGTCCGCATACTTTATGTTTTTAACTTCCTTCAAACAAATGATGCTGTGGGCGTAGTTCTCGCTGAGCCGCGACAGCCAAGCTGCTGCCTGCGTCGAGGCTTCGAGCATAAACACGCCAGGCAATACCGGAAATTCCGGAAAGTGGTCAGCCAGGTACTCCTCGGTCAGGGCGACGTTCTTGGTGGCCGTCAGTTCCACTCCCGGTTCAAATGACCGGATCGCATCGAGCAACCAAAAACGCATCGCATTGATTCCGCAATTCTGTTCTGCAATCGTGCGCCGTTGCTTGTCGAGCCGACTGATCTTACGAACACGCCAAACGCGACCCATCCGCCCCGCACCGATAGTCATTTACTACTTATCGGACGAAGCGAGCACCAAGCAAACGCAGATTACTGCCGCATATTTTGCCTATACTGCAACGCCGAACGCAAGGGACCCAGGAGTCGGCGGATTGGGCGAAATAGCGAATTACGGATTATAGCCCGCGCAGCGGAGACCATCAACAGCGGTCGAAGCCCCTCCGAGGCCGACACCCGGCACTAGCCATAATGACTGCCAACCTCTGATTTACAAGGCTTTTCCAGCATATCCGCGACGCCCGTGTCCGATCGGCCTTTCAGGCGGCCTGCTCCTCTCGATAATCGACAAACCCACGAGGCTCCAGCTTCGCGACAGTGCAATTCTTGCGTCATACTGTATTAATTACCCTTACCGCGAATCTTTCGCTGCCCAGGCCACGCGTGCTGGCTGTTTCGATAGGTAAAACCACAGCCCTATTCCGAATCCGAACAATGCCAGGCTAATGTTTTGCGAAATACTCAAACCCGTACCAAAAACTGCCGGCTCGTCAGTGCGGATGATTTCTTCCAGAAACCGGCTGATGGGGTAGATCGTCAGCATCAACGCAATCACCTGGCCATCGCGGCGGCGCAGCGGGTAGTACGACCATAGAACCCAACCGATCAGCGCTGCCGTGATCGCGCTGTAGAGTTGTGCCGGGTGGACCGGCAGACTGGACAGAGGCGGATCAATCGCCGACAGCGCGCCGCTCGCCATTTGATCGGCATAGGGGGGGCTCTCAGGCGGAAACCGCACAGCCCAGGGCAAGTCGCTCCCCCCGCCATAGCAGCAGCCGTTCAGAAAGCAGCCGATCCGCCCGAGTGCTAGGCCGACCGCCATGCTGGGTGCGATCAGGTCGAATGTTGCGAGCGCCGGTAGCCGATGCTTGCGGAGGAACCACAGCACCGTTGCTACGCCGCCTAAAAATGCCCCGTACACGACCAGCCCGCCCTCGGGAAAGTTCAACACGCGGAGTATGGTCTCGCGCCAACTATCGCTGCGGAATCGGTCGTGCCAATATTCAATCACGTAAAACGCGCGGCCGCCGACCATGCCTCCTAGGAACAACCAAAAGGCCATCGACCAGATGAGCTCGCGATCGAGGCCAACTTGCTGCGCGCGATAGGTCGCCATCCACACGCCTGCTGCCGCCCCCGCGAGCACCATCACGCCGTAGCCGCGGACTGGCAACCCGCCAGGGAACACGCGCGGCAAGCCCACGATGGCCGCCCCCGTCAGCAGCAATAGCGGCAGCAGGCTGAACGTGTCGGCATTCCAACCGTGTCGCCGGACCGTCAGCGCGAAACTGCTCATGCCGACGACCGCCCACACCAGCAGCAGTAAGCCGAATCCGAAGATCGGCATACCGCCCCAAGAATAAGGAACGCGAAACAGTTCGCTACACATGGGGGAAGTGGTCGGAGGTCAGAGGTCGGGCGTCAGGGAGAACATTTAGCCGCGTCGCTTACGACGCTTCTTTGCAAGGATACGATAATCATCCAATTCGCACGTTATCTATCAGGCGTGTTTTGCCAATGAGTGCTGCAATAGCTACCGTCGTCGGCCCGTCGATCGTCAGGACTGGCGACACCGTGCCATCGGTGACAAACGCAATGTACTGTACCTCGACGCCACCGGCTGCTTGCAGGTGCTCCAGCATGGATGCGCGAATTTGTTCCACCTCGCGCACGCCTTCGCCCACTAGTCGTTCCGCCACGCTTAAGCTTTGCGACAGCCGTAGCGCCCGTTGGCGCTCCTCGGCGCTCAAAAAAATATTCCGCGAGCTCAGCGCTAGCCCATCCGGGTCGCGCACCGTCGGTAAGATGCGAATCTCGATCGGCACGTTGAGATCTTTCACTAGCTGCCGGACAACGAGCGACTGTTGATAATCTTTACGACCGAAGAACGCCACATCGGCCGGCGCGATCTGAAAAAGCTTCAGCACGACCGTTGCCACTCCACGAAAGTGATCCGGCCGATAACGGCCCTCCAATTCGTGTCCGAACAGCCCGACATCGACCGACGTTGTACAACCGGGCGGGTACATTTCCTCGATCGACGGAGCAAATACCAGGTCGCAGCCGCGATCTCCCAACAGTCTCAAGTCGCGGTCGAGGTCACGTGGATAGCGGCTCAAGTCTTCGCGCGGGCCGAATTGCGTTGGATTCACGAAGATCGACGTCACCGTCAGGTCGTATTCGGCCCGTGCGGCGTCTACCAAACTTAAATGCCCTTCGTGCAGCGCGCCCATCGTCGGCACTAGGCCCACAGTCTTTCCAGCTAACTGGGCAACGCGGACCGCTTTGCGCAGGACAGCTCCCTCCGCGATTACACGCGGCAAACGGCCGCCGATCTTGGTCGACGATTTGCTAGCAAGGTGCGCCATCATGCTTACTATTGTAAACATTGGCCGCCCATTAGGCCTAGTCGAGGCCAAACAGAGGCAATCGCCGCAAGCGACTCCTGTTCGACCACAGCATCTGCGAGTTTGCTCACCCGCAGCGTCGGGCCAAGGTTTCTTTCGCTCACTGTAGGAGCAGCAACTAAGATTGTCAGTTTGGGATGAGCGGCCGATGGCTGGCTGCCTGGCACCGCTAACCAGGTCGTCCACGCCTCTGGCCAAAGATTGGCGTCATCCACCGTCGACACACCAGTTGTTAAGCCGAATCTTTCGGCGATTGCGGTTGCCAATCGCGCACGAGCCGCGTTCGCTGGAGAGACGATCGCAAGGCAGTCTGATCCCGTGTCTAAGTGGTCGAGCAGTTGGTCGATTGTCCAGCCGATCGTCGGATGCACTAGCGATCCAGCGATCTCCGCTACTGGCTCCAGCACAAATCGGCGAAACGACATCTGCGGATGGGGCACGATGAGTGTCGGTGACTCGATGACATCCTCACCAAAGAGCAGCAGATCGAGGTCCAACGTGCGATCGCCCCAACGCGCGTGCCGCTCGCGGCCGAATTGGGATTCAACTTCCTGAAGCAGGGAAAGCAGTTTCGTTGCACGATACGAGGTTTTAATCAGTGCCGCCCCGTTGAGAAACTCCCGTTGCGGTTGGTCACCGCCGATCGGGATCGTTAATTGCCAGACACTTTGTCGTACCAATTCGACACCTGGCGCGGCGGTCAGCGCAGCAACCGCCCCATCAAGCGTTGCCGCCCGGTCTCCCAAATTCGATCCTAAAGCAATGCAGCATCGTGTCATCAACGATCAATGCCATTCCAATCCAGCAGTAAAAAAATCATTCGGTGGGCACAGAGCAAGCAGAGTTGCCCTGCTCTTACTCTGCCTCCGTTGAGCCCTCCTGCTCAGATTGTACGCTTTCTGCAAACTTCGGCACTGCTGCCAATAGCCGCGGAAGCGCAAGAATATACGGCAGGACGAGCCTTCGACTCGTCCTGCCGTAAAATGCAAGGCACAATCGATAGAATAATAGCACTTGGGAGGGACCTTCCCGGGCCGCGACTGGTGTCGCCCGCATTCGATCCGTCAGTCGCGCCTCCCAAGATCGTCGCTTAATTTTTATTAGCGTCGCACGATCTACGTTCCAACCGCAAGCACTGGTTGCCTGCCCATCATGGATGCAGGCGTTCGCGTATCAAGGTATACCGGCTTGGCGCAAGGCCCGATACTGCTAGCATCCGCAGACCTCCCACGTGACGACACAGGAAGGACCGCTGTTTCTAGCTCTACTATCGCGCGCACGTCCGAATCCAACCCACCCATCACTGAGCACACTCGGCAAGCGCTACCCGCAATTATCCGACGCAAACTATACAACCTAAACTCAATCCGATCGATCAACCACTCACGCAAATCAAACTGAGTCGATCGTCGTCCGCTTGTTCCTGACAGCACGCCATTGTCCGCGAGAGCGACGCATTGTCAAGCAACTTTTTTTCAAGAACAAAGTTCGGGCAAACAGCACTTGCGTTCATTGTAGAGTTTGTTCCGCGCAACAGTCTGGTAACTGTGCAAAGGGTACGCGCAAGATCGAATCTGAGTTATTGCGCAGGTTGCGAACGCGGCTACTTCCGTCGGAACGCGCTTCAACATAGCATGAAGACGAGACGCACGGGTTCGACATCGCAATCGATTACATTGGCGAATGTGCGCCGTTCACTTCGGCGAACGAGATGGTCACCATGAGCACCGACGCTGTTACCTTTGCCGGCCTGCAAGTCGCTTCGTTCGAGAGCCGCCGCGCCCAGGATATGACGCGACTCATCGAACGTCGTGCGGGCCGGCCCTATGTGAGCCCCTCGATGCGCGAAGTGCCATTGGAACACAATCAAGCGGCCGTCGATTTCGCCAATCGCTTGATTACGGGCCAGATGGATGTTGTGATCTTTCTGACCGGCGTCGGCACTCGGCATTTGCTCACTCAAATCGAGCGGCATGTCGACCGGGATCGCTTCTTGGCCGCCGTGAGCGACGCAAAATCAGTCGTTCGCGGGCCGAAACCGCTCACCGTGCTGCGCGAATTCGGTATCACGCCGTCGATCGTCGTACCGGAACCTAACACCTGGCGCGAACTACTTACCACGCTCGATCAGCAGTTGCCCGTGGCGAACCTCGTCGTCGGCCTGCAAGAGTATGGTCACACCAACCCCAGCCTGATCGCCGGTCTCGAAGCCCGCGGGGCAGTTGTCGATCGCTTGCACGTCTACGACTGGGCACTGCCGGAAGATACGGCACCGCTTGCAGCCAATGTGCAGCGGATTGTCGCCGGCGAAATCGATGTCGCCTTATTTACTTCTGCACAGCAAGTCATCAACCTCTTGAAACTCGCCGACGACCTCAGTCTGCTCGACGAGTTGCGCGATGGCTTACGAAACGCAGTCATCGCCTCGATCGGACCCACCACTAGTGACATGCTCCGCACGAACGCTCTGCCGGTCGATGTGGAGCCGTTGCATCCGAAGATGGGACACCTCGTTCAAGCGGCCGCTGAGCAAGCGGCCGTGATTCTCTCCCGCAAACGACAAATTCGCGCGAAGGTGAAAGCCGCAGCCGGGTTGACCGCACAACCATGGCAAGATAGCGTCTTCCTCCGCGCTTGTCGCCGCGAACTGGTGGACTACACGCCGATCTGGCTGATGCGCCAAGCCGGCCGCTACATGCCCGAGTATCGCGCCATCCGCCAGCGGATGAGCTTCCTCGAACTGTGCCGCAACCCGCAATGCTGCAGCGAAGTCATGTGCACCGCCGTCGAGCAGTTGGGCGTCGATGCAGCGATTGTATTTTCCGACCTCTTGCCGATTCTCGAGCCCATGGGTATGGAACTCGAATTTGTCCATGACGAAGGGCCCCAAATCCACAATCCCGTTCGCGACTCGGGCGATGTCGATCGCGTGATCGAGCTCGAAGATGCCGATGAGCTGTACTTTGTCATGGAAGCGGTGCGGCAAACGCGGGCCGATTTGCCGGCACACATTCCGCTGATTGGCTTCGCCGGCGCACCGTTTACACTGGCCAGCTATGCGATCGAGGGCGGATCGAGCCGCAACTATTTGCACACGAAAACACTTATGTACCGCGACAAAATCGCCTGGCACGAGTTGATGCAGCGGCTCACTCGGTCGGTGATCGTCTATCTCAATGCGCAAATCGCCGCGGGTGCCCAGGCGGTGCAAATGTTTGACAGTTGGGTTGGCTGCCTGGGCGTCGACGATTATCGTCAGTTCGTGCTGCCGTACGTCACGCAAGTCATCCGTGGCATCACCCCTGGTGTGCCCGTGATCAACTTTGCCACCGGCAACCCGCAGCTTCTGCCGATGCAGGCTGCAACAGGTGCGGCCGTCATTGGTGTCGACTGGCGGATCCGACTCGACGAGGCTTGGAAAATGATCGGCCACGATCGTGCCATTCAAGGCAATCTCGACCCGCTGGCCTTGCTTGTCGACAAATCCGAACTCCGCCGCCGCGCGATCGCTGTGCTCGACCAGGCCGCCGGTCGCCCAGGCCACATCTTCAATCTCGGCCATGGCATACTCCCACAAACTCCCGTCGATCATGCCCGCGCACTGGTCGACATCGTCCACGAACACTCAGCCTGCGTTTGATCGCTGGTAGACCAGCCGATTCCTTCCGGCGCAAGGAAAAGCCACAGCATCTTGCTGTGGCTTCGCGGCTTAAGTGGGGCACTATCTAAACCGTGACGCGGGTCTTGCAACTACGGGCTGTTTTTCTTGTCAAACATGTCGACCAGCTTCTTGATCTGCTGCGGGCCATTCAGGTTCTGCTGCGGGTGGTGGTTTTGGGGCATGGTCTTTTTGGTCGTGATTGGGCCATGATAGGCTGCCACATGGGAGTGGGGTGTCACCGGACCAATGCCGCCGTCACCAACGAATATTTCACGCTCAGCAAGGTAACCAGTTCGCACGTCGCGGATCCGCAATTGCACCCAGCCGCCACTGTAAACAGCTTGTCGCAAGGCATCGTTCCACGAGCCATGGTAGCTCAGCGGATAACCATTTACGCTTAAAATTACATCGCCCGGCTCAAGCCCCATCCGCTGAGCGATGCCGCCCCAGCGTACGTTCGTGATACGTTCGCCGTATCCCTGAATATTGAAACTGCTGAAACCGAAACGGGGCAGATCGTTGTAAATCGGGCTGGGATTGAAACCAGGGCTTACCAGCAAAGCCTTCGGATGACTGGCTGAGGCGGACGAAACGGCGATCAAGGATAAAGTGGCGAGCAAGGCCAGAATCGTTTTGTGGATGGAAGTGGTCATCGGTGGGTCTCCTCGTTTTTGAAACGGGTAAGATTTTTGGGTGGGAAACTGAAGCACTGGGTCGTTGTCCGGACGACAGATCAAGAGAAGCAACGGCCATGCCAGGGACTCGCTGCGTGAGATCCGACAGACAGCGCAAGTCGTTAGCGATTAAACAGATAACGTGTTTGCAGCGGCCCGCCGCATAGCATGACAGCCCCATCGAGCTGACATCATTTTGACATCAGCCGTTCCAAGATGAGATTCGTCAGCGGGCCGAAGCTGGTCCCTAACGCGCTTCGATATTGATCCAATCGATCAATTTCCGCAGCCGGCCGTGGCTGCGGCGGTCGAAGTGGAAGACCAATCGGCTCAGCGACGCCAAATCGCTGTCTACTGGTTCGCCCGGCGGCGGATCGTGCCGAATTTCGAACTGGCCGTCTACCAGAATATCGGCAAACACGTGGTTGATGGTCGCCAATTGCCGCTCGCTCGGCGGCCGCTGCAACCGAAACATCAGCCGCTCGGGGATGTACTGCATGCTATGGAACACGCGGTAAAACTGTTGGATGTCGGCGACCGCTTCGTCCAACTGATCCGTCACCAATAGTAGCGACAGGTCGTCGACCGAGATCATGCCCTCGCCGAGCAAGTTCTCGCGCACGAACGTCAGCCAATTTCGCCAGTACATGCCGCCCGGTGCGTCGAGCAGCACGACGGGCATTAACTCGCGCTTGCCCGTCTGCATCAGCGTGAGTACCTCGAAAGCTTCGTCCAGTGTGCCAAAGCCGCCTGGCAAGCAAACCACTGCGTCGCATTCCTTCACGAACATCAGCTTGCGCGTGAAGAAGTATTTCATGGTGACAAGCTTCACATCACCGCGGATGATCTCGTTCGAATCTTGCTCGAAGGGGAGCAAGATGTTTACGCCCATCGAACTTTCACGCCCTGCGCCGCGATGCCCAGCCTCCATAATGCCAGTCGAGGCTCCAGTTAACACGAACCAGCCGTGTTCAACCATGGCCCGCCCCAGCGCTTCGGCCTGCTGATAGGCGGGGGCATCAGTTGACGTGCGGGCCGAGCCAAAGATTGTTACTTTCCGCTGCTTGCGATACGGTTCGAAGACTGCAAACGCGCGACGCAGCTCGCGAATCGCTCGGCTCAGCAGCTTCAGATCGTTGTGCCCAGTTCGCTCCGCCGGCAAACGATCACCCGCGCTGCGCAAGCGGCCGGTCAGATTGGCAATCCTGGCGCCAGCCGATTCCGGATCACCATCCGAGGCTGCGAACGAATTGCGACTGGTGTTACTCACGTTTAACTAGGTTCTCTCACCCATGTTTCACACCGACCGCCCAGGAGCACCCTGGCCACAGGGCTTGAAATGTGTCGCACACAAAATGTTAGCCCACCGCGGCAATCTAAGCGATGATCCTTCAGGCAACTCACGCCTAGCCACATCCAAGTGGTTTGGCGGCGTCAGGCCGATGGACGGCGGAAATGCCGGTAGGCCGTCAGCACTTCGTACAAATCGGCCGAGATCGTGATGTCGTCATCTTCGAAGTCTCGGAGCCAAGTCCGCCGGCTGGCCAAGGCGTCGGCCAGCAGTGGCAATACTTCACCAACGCTGACAGTGACCTGGTTGTGGTCGCTGAAACCGACCGGACGTTCTTCGAGCGTGTCCTCGCCGGGGCCACGATAAATTCGCAAGTGATGAGCCATGGATGCGTCCTTACATGCCGTGGGGGATGATTGAGCGCGGCATCTTGCCGCGCCCCAAGATGCAATTGCGCCTTGGTTGGTATCGCTCTAGATCGGTTGTGGGGTCGCTAAGGGTTTGATCTAATCCTCCAAAAGTGATAACTTTCTAGGGGGAATGACTTGCTACGTATGCTGTCACCCGCGTTGTGGACGCGAAGCATGTCAAAATGGGTTGACTCGTGACTTGGCGAAGTCCCGCCGGCCTGCTACAACTTGACAGCTTGCACCGCTTCTAGTTCGGTTCCGGCTCCTGGCCGTTTCTTATGGCATCCGCGACTGCGATAGATTACCCACGCCTCGCGCGCGAATTAGAACTTCCTCCCGACGCCGTCGCGCGGACGGTCACGCTATTGGATGAAGGCAATACCGTGCCTTTCATCACGCGTTATCGTCGCGACCAAACCGGTGGCCTCGATGAGCAGCAGATTGCCCGCATCCGCGATTGTATTGCCCGAGTGCGACAATTGGACGAACGCAAGCAAACCATCCTCCGTTCGATCGAGTCGCAAGCCAAACTGACCGATGAGCTACGCCGGGAAATCGAACATGCGGACAGCGTCAAACGACTGGAAGATCTTTACCTGCCCTTCCGTCCGAAGAAGCAGTCGCTCGCCACGCGGGCCCGCGAGCAAGGGCTCGGTTTACTTGCCGAAGGCATCCTCACGGCCGCCAGCGACTGCGCCGACCTGGATATCCGGGCTGCCGACTTCGTCAACCCCGACAAAGGCGTGAGTGATGCCGCGCTCGCGTTGCTCGGCGCGGGACACATTCTGGCCGAAGAGTTCAGCGAACGGGCCGACTTGCGGCAGCGCGTCCGCAAGCTTTACCGTAAGAGCGGCAAATTGGTCAGCACGAAGATCGAAGACGATGAGAAGAAAAATCGCCAGTTCCGCGATTATCTCACTTTCCGCGAGGCTGTGCACCACATTCCGCCCCACCGTATCCTGGCCATCAACCGCGGAGAGCGGGCCAATATTCTCCGCGTGAAGATCGAGTCTGATGAAGCCGCGATCGAGCAGTTGGCCACCGAACTCTTGGTCCCTGCGGACCATCCGCACAAAGATTTTCTCACCGGCTGCACCAAGGACGCACTAGCCCGGCTGGTGATCCCCAGTTTGGAGCGCGAAGTCCGCCGCGACCTCACCGAGAAAGCCGAAACTCACGCCGTGGAGGTATTCGCCAAGAATCTCCGCAACCTGCTCTTGCAGCCGCCGCTTACCGGCCGGCGGGTGCTGGCGATCGACCCCGGCTTCAAGAACGGTTGCAAGCTCGCCGCGATCGACGAATTCGGCTCGCTACTCGAGCATGATTTGATTCACATCATTGGCAGCGAGGAGCAAAAGGCCGCCGCCCGGGCCAAACTGATCGAGCATATTCGCAAAAACTCACTTAATGTGGTCGCCATCGGCAACGGCACTGCCTGCCGCCAGACGGAACAGTTGCTCGCCGAAATCCTCGGCACTGAGCTAGCTGGTGAAGACGTACACTATGTTGTCGTGAACGAAGCCGGCGCCAGCGTCTATTCAACCAGCGAAATCGGCCGCGAGGAGTTTCCCGAGTGCGACGCCCTCGAACGCAGCGCCATCTCGATCGGTCGTCGCCTGCAGGATCCCTTGAGCGAATTGGTCAAAATCGATCCGGCGAGCATTGGCGTCGGCCTCTACCAGCACGACACCCGGGCCAAGCACCTCCGCGATACGCTCGACGATGTCGTGCAATTGTGCGTGAGCTTTGTCGGCGTCGATGTGAATAGCGCCAGTGGGGCACTACTGCGGTATGTTTCGGGGATGAATCAGCTCACAGCTCGCCGCGTCTACGAGCATCGCCAACAGCATGGACCTTTTAAAAGCCGCCAGCAACTTCTCGATGTGAGCGGCTTCGGCGAGGCGACTTTCGTGCAGGCCGCCGGCTTCCTGAAGATTGAAAATGGCGAAGATCCACTCGATGCCACCTGGATTCATCCGGAAAATTACGCCGCCGCCCGCAAGCTGCTCGAAAAGCTCGGTGCCGAACCGGCCACGCTGACCGAATCGGGTACTGCCGACCGCATCCGCGAACTAGTTGCGCCGCTCGATCGCCAGCAACTTGCCGAGGAGCTGGAGTTGGGCCGGCTCACCGTCGACGACATGATCGAAGCCCTCACCAAACCTGGCCGCGATCCTCGCAGCGACCTGCCGTTGCCGATCTTCCGTAAAGATGTGGTTAAGTTCGAAGACCTCGCCGTTGGCATGGAGCTCCGCGGCACGGTGCTCAACGTGGTCGACTTCGGCGCATTTATCGACGTCGGCCTCTCCGATAGTGGCCTGGTGCATGTCAGTCAGCTCAGCTCAGGTTTTGTCCGCAGTCCCCACGACGTGGTGGCGGTTGGAGCGCAGGTTCGTGTGTGGGTGGCCTCGATCGATAAGGAACGCCGCCGGGTGGCGCTCACCATGATCGCGCCCGGCACCGAGAAAGAGCGACCGCAACGCGAACCGCGCCAGCGCAACCGGCCGCATCGTAAACCGGCCCCACAACGCAATGGGGAACAGCCGGTAGCAGTTCAGGCAGAAGTATCGCGCGAGCAGTCCAACCGTCCGCAGAAAGTGCGCCCGCGCAGCGATCGCCCCCAACGCCGCCAGGAGCACGATCGCCGCCCGCCGCAGCGGTCCAGCGCGTTCGTCAAACGGGCCGCCAAGCCGCTCGTACCCATCACCAAGGAGATGGAAGAAGGCAAGGAGGCGATGCGCACCTTTGGCGACCTGCTGCAATTTCATCGCAAAAAGCAGGAACCTAAACAGGAACCCAAGGCTCAACCAGGCAGCGAGCTTAACATCCAGCCAGAAAACTCTCCAGCGAACGATCAGCCCCCGACTTCGTAGTAAACAGTTGAGCGTTCAGTCTTTAGCCCAGAGCGATAGTTATTGATGGATTTCCGTGAGCGACTTCAACGTGCCTCCGAGCGTGGCCAGCGCGCCAAAGATGCCGAGGCCCGCGCAGCCGCCGCAAAGGCGCTTTCCGAAGAGGAGTGTCGCCGCCTCCATTCCAGTTATCGCCTGACCCTTTCCGACCACATGGAGAAATGCCTGCACGATCTGGCCGATAATTTTCCGGGTTTTCGAGTCGAGACGGTTGTCGACGAGGCCGGTTGGGGCTCGGTCGCCAAGCGCGACGATGTGGTGCTGCCACGGCGCGGATCCGACAACCACTTCAGCCGCCTGCAACTCGTCGTTGGCCCCTACAACAAGTACCACGTGATTGATGTCACCGCCAAGGGAACTGTCCGCAACAAAGAAGTTTTCAGTCGCAACCACTATCAACGGCTCAACGAAACCGACCTCGATCGCTTTCTCGAGCTGATCGAACAGTGGGTCCTCGACTACGCCGAACTATTCGCCGCCAACGGTTGACCACTGTCCACCAAGTTAACGGTGTCGGCCACGACGCAGCGGTAGCGAACCTGTTTCATCTCCGCTTTGCAGTTTTACACGTTGCGTGATCCTGACGCTGTTGAGCCCCGGCAAAGCGGTCAGCCAGCGCGGCATGACGGCATCCGCTCTCACTGAGAGGGTGATCGAGAGTTGCTCCCCCGGCCGCAACCGCAAGATGCCGCTCATCGGAACGCCACTGCGCTCGAGAGAAACCGTCGCTGCGAGGTCGAGGGAAAAACGCTCCGCTAGGTGCTGCCGGATAATGAATTCGACACTGCGGCTCGACGCGCGGGGCAGGCTGGCCTCACGCAGGCCGGCCTCCGCAGCACGGTGCAGGCTCTGCTCCACTGCCAACTGATACGCGAAGGCGACGAGAATCATCGCCGATGCCGCGAGCGACACCACCACCGCTGTCCAGCCCAGCACCCAAGCCACGCCGCGCACCGGTAGTTCAACGACTGTCGTTTCGTTGGCTTGGTATATCGTCAGCGCTGGAGCTTCCATCCCTCCAGACTAATTTCCAAGACGCCGGCCCGCAAATCCTGTGGCTTGTCAGCGGTCCGCCGCGATCTTTAATTCGGGTAATGCCGCCTGTAGTGCCGCGATCCCGCTTGGCGTGACGGAAGTCAGACGCAAATTGAGCTGCCGCAGCGTTTTCGCACCCGCCAGATGTTTGAGACCTTCGTCTGTCACGGTGGTTTCGTTGAGACTCAGCGACGTGAGATTCGGCAGCTTGGCCACTTCTGCCAGGCCCTCGTCGCTGAGCATCGTGCCGTCCAAATTGAGCGACACCAGCGTAGGCAACTCAACCAGTTGCTTCAGGCCGTCGTCCCCAACAGTGGAATTCCACAAATTGAGATGTGTCAGCTCGGTGAGTCCCGCCAGGTGCCGCATGCCCTCGTCGCCGACGATGGTTTCGCTCAGGTCGAGCTTGCGCAACTGCTTCATCCCTGCCAGGTGTGCGAGTCCATCATCGCCGATGTACGTGCCGCGCAGAATCAATTGCCGCATCTTCACTAGCGGCGCGAGGTGCGAGATGCCCTCATCCGAAATTGGCACCCGCATTAAATCCAAGTCATCGAGATTCGTCAGCACTGACAGCGCCGCGACGCCGTCGTCCGTAAGAATCGCATCCTCGGCCGCCAGCCCGCGCAGCTGCTTGAGGCCCTTCAAATGGGCGATGCCTGCGTCGGAAACCGAGGCGCTCCGCAGTTTGAGGGCTACCAGGCTTTGCATCCCCGAGAGCGCCGCCAAACCCTCGTCGCCCACCTTCGAGCCCCGCAGGTCCAGGAGCCGCAGTTTCTTCGCATCTCGCAAGTTCACCACGCCCGGATCGGTGATCCGCGTGTAGAGCAGTGTCAGGTGCGTGAGGCCCGGCAGCTTGGCCAGATGCACCATGCCGTCGTTGGTTACTTCCAGCGATCGCTGAAATGTGAGCGACCTTAGGCTTTTGAGCGCTGCGAGTTGCACGAGCCCCGTGTCGGAGACCATCGTATTGTTGAGGCCTAGCTCGGCGAGTTTGTCGAGCGACTCCAGGTGTGCGAGCCCAGCATCGGAAATCCCTGGCCCCCACAGTAGCAAACGCTCGAGTGCCGGTGCCCCAGAGAGCAGCATGAGGTCGTTGTTGGTTGCCGGACGGTTGGAAAGATCAATCGCCACAACTTGGCCATCCGCGTTGCGGGTATACCGACCCGCAAGTTCCTCGATCCGCGCGGTAAGTTTTGCCGTGTCCGGCGAATCTGTTGACAGCGCCAATGCCGCAGAGTTCAAGGCCGCCAACCAAGCGAAGCATCCGAACACAACGAGTCGTAAAAGCGGTTGTCGGAGCACAAAATAAAGTTTCATGTCGAGTCTGATTTCAGCGAGTTTTCGATCCAATGTGTTCCTCCAGCGTAGTAGAAAACCGGGCACACCGTCAAATTCCGTCGGCCAGACGGCCAGATTCGCTTGGAACATATTATTTGAACGCAACTGCCCACCCTGCTATGCTGAGGGTTCCGGGTGAGAGCGGATGGTATTCCCCTTTGTAACCTTATTCTAGTGATGGAGATGCGCGCCATGGCGTTCGAGGTTAGTACGGATCGTCGCAAGTTCTTACAGGCTTCAGCGCTGGCGGGCGTGGGGTATTGGGTCACTGGTTCACTGCGGGCGGCTGACAGCAAATCGTCGCTCGAGCGGGTGCAGGTTGGCTGCATTGGCGTCGGCGGCAAAGGCAAGAGCGACGTGCAAAACGTCTCCCGCCACGGAAAAATCTTCGCGCTTTGTGACGTCGATTCTCAGTTCCTCAACGGGATGGCCAAGGCTTATAAAGTCGACCACAAATTCACTGACTTTCGCGAAATGCTCGATCAGCTGGGCGACCGCATCGACGCGGTCACGGTCAGCACACCTGACCACAACCATGCTGTGATGGCTTCCAAGGCCATGCGAATGGGTAAACACGTGTACTGCCAAAAGCCCCTCACACGCACCATCTGGGAAGCCCGCCGGCTCGGCGAACTCGCCCGCGAGAATGGCGTGGCCACGCAGATGGGCAACCAGTACACGGCCTTCAATCCCATGCGTAAAGCGGCCGCCCAAATTCAGGCCGGCCAGATCGGTACGGTGAGCGAAGTACATGTTTGGACCGACCGCCCCATCTGGCCGCAGGGCGAACGTCGTCCGATGATGGAACCAGTACCCAAAACACTCGATTGGGAAGTCTGGCTCGGCCCGGCGCCGTTCCGACCCTACGGAGCATCCTACCATCCCTTCGCTTGGCGCGGTTGGTGGGATTTTGGCACCGGCGCGCTGGGCGATATGGCTTGCCATACCTGCAACCTGCCCTTCCGTGCACTCAACATGCGCGACCCCATCTCTGTCGAGGCTGACTGCCCCGAGCACGATGGCGACGGCTTCCCCAATCGCGCGAAAATTAAATTCGAGTTCCCCGAGCTGGCCGGTCGCGCGCCTTTCCTACTTTACTGGTACGACGGTGGCAATCTCCCCTCCTCAGAACTCTTTACGGGCGTGACTCTCACCACCAAGGATGGCGACGGCAAGGATATTCCTCCGCCCCATAAGAGCGGGGTGCTGATGATTGGCGACAAAGCCAAGATGTACGCCGCCGGCGACTATGCCGAAATGGGCGTTCAGATTGTTGGCGATGTCAAGGAGTTGGAAGTCGACTTCCCGGTCAGTCCCGGCCACGAGAAAGAGTGGTTCATCGCCATGAGCGATCCGAAGCAGCCGGCCGCCTCGAACTTTCCCGACTACGCTGGCCCGCTTACCGAAACGATTCTCTTGGGCAATCTTGCGGTTTGGAAGCGCGGCCGCGTCGAGTGGGATCCAAAAAACCTCAAGCCGCTCAACGATTCGTCCCTCGAACGAATTGTCCACAGTGAGTACCGCGACGGATACCAAGTGTAGTAGTGGGGGGTCGGAGGTTGGTGATTGGGAACGGAACCCATGACAAACCTTCCCGCGCCGCTTGCGGTTTAGCTCCGCTAGACCTCGCTCGCTGCCTTAATCGAGTGCTTCCGGCGGTGGACTGTGCTCTGGCGGCCGACGGTTGTCGTGAGGCCGCGGACCGAACTCGCGTGGCGGCGGCCCCGCTGGTCTGTCTATCGGTGGCGGCTTCAGGCCACTCGCATCGTCCCACGGTGGTGGTCCTCCCCGACGGGGCCCGCCAAACTCGCCCGGCCTGCTTTCCGGCCCGCGGTTCTCGAAGCCGCGCGGTGGTCCTTCACGCAGACCCCGTTCGCCCGGCCCGCGGCCTTCTTCCCAACGCTCGCGGCTTGGTTCATTGCGACCTGGTCCGTTGCGACCAGGCCCATTGCGCCGCATGCCGCGCAACCAGTCGTCGTTCCGCAGGCCGACCTGCAAGCTCATATACATCTGCTGCAATTGATCATCCATTTCTGCTTGCGGCAGACTCAGCAGATATTCGCGCTGATCGTTGTTCAAATCTTTACCGGCAAAAAAACTTTCCAGCTCTTCCGGCCCGAACTTTGGCCGCAGCGCCGCGCGGATCCACTGCGAAAGCTGCCATCCCCGTTGGCGGCCCTCTAACCCCGCAAAATGCTGCTGCGCCTCGGGGCTGAGTAGCGCCGTTAGGCGGTCTTGCAGTTCGTGTCTTCGCTCGTCGCTGCGCAGCTCACGTTGCACGATTAAACTTGCTACTGCCGCGGCGCTCATATTGGCAATCCGACGTTCTGGCTCGCGATTGCCTTGCCGGCGCAGCTCTGCGATAAACTCCCGCCGTTTCTGCTCGACCACATGCAGGATAGCTTCTTGTAGTCCACGCTCGTCCTCCGGCGACAATTGCCAGCGCGGCTCACGCTTCGCCATTTGGATCGTTTGTTCCACACGACGCAGCCTGTCCTCGCTCGCAAGCTCGCGTAGTTCGGCTTGCTTTCCCGGGGTAAGCTGCTGCACCCAGGCCGAATATCTCGCCAGTGTTTCCTGCAACTCGGCGCGGTCTGGCGAGTCACTAATTTCCTGCGCGAGTGTCTGCAGTTTTATTTGCGTGGCCGGGGCCGGGGATAAGCGTTCGAAACGCTCCAACTTACTGGCTAGGTCGGCCTTCCTTTCGGCTGGCAAGGCTGCGATCCATTGGCGGCGAGCCGCCGCAGACGTCAATTCTTCGGCAGCCTCCACGAATGCCGTTGCCGTATCGTTCGGCGTGGCCGCGGGTAGTTCGAGGCGCGACAAGCCCCGCAAGAAGTCGAAGTCCTTGACTTGCTGCAGCACGTCGAACTGGGCGATCACTGGCAGGTTGTCGATCAGGATGCGGTTTGCGCTCGCGACGAGCGTCTGCACGGCCGCAAAAGCCCCCGCTGCCAAGCCTAAGCCAATTGCCACCGCAATGAGCCTCTGCCGACGGCTCGTAGCTGCTCGAGTAGTCGACTGCACCGTCACTTCCTGCTTGGCTGCTACCGTCACCATCTCAATCGTGGTTCGCGCAAAGTCATCGGTCACCGCGGGCTGAGGAAGCTCTTCCAGCACATCCCAGGCTTGCTCGAGTTCGGTCAGTTGCCGGCGATAGTCGGCATCGGTCGCGAGACGACGCTCAACCTGCCGGCACTCATCGGCTGAAAGCTCGCCGTCGAGGTAGGCTACCAGTTCTTCGGTCGCTGGCGAATCAGGTTGTGGATGGGATGTCGACATAGGGCTAAGCGGACGGCTTGACCCGCGCAGATTGCGACTCAGGCTCCACAGGTTCTGCATCGGGCTCTTGACCCGCGACTCTCGACCCGCGACTCAAATACGGTTCTAGTACTTCGCGCAAGCGGCATCGCGCGCGAGAAAGCAGCGACTTTACCGCCTCTGGCGAAAGATCCATGATCCCGGCGATCTCGGCATAGTTGAAGTGTTCGAACTTCGAGAGCAGAACCGCCATTCGCTGACGTTCCCCCAAGGCTCCGATGGCTTGCCGCACCGCCTCACGCAACTCGGCTTTGTCGAGCTGCCGCGTTGGCATCAGACCACTGGCCGCTACCGCAACTGCCTCCATCGGCATGCTCGCAGTGTCGCTGGTGGATGCCGGCAAGCGCACTTCATGCCGCCGCGACCGGCTCCGCTGCGCGTTGGCCGCCACGTTGCCAGCAATCGTAAATAGCCACGTCGAAAATTTCGCCCCCGGCACGTACCGCTTCCGCGCGCGATAGACACGCAGGAACACATCCTGCGCTAAATCTTCGGCCAAGTCGGGCTGCCCCGTCAGATGCGCCAACAGCGAGACCAATCGATTCTGATATCGCAACATCAATTCTTCAAAAGCCCGCGCATCGTCGTCGCGCACTAACAGCATCAGCCGCACATCGGGGTCGGCGAGCGTGTATCGTTCGGCGGTCGATTCGCTAATGACCAAGGTGGCTGGCGAAGGGCTCGAGTGATGGTTCAATCGTCGTCGTACTTCCAGCTTACCCTTGCGAGCGGCAGCAAGCGAGCGGTCTGGGTTGACGCGTGGCGCCCAGTCTGTCCCATACCAGATCCAACCCCGCACCGACGCCACGGTTTCGTGGCAATTCCGGCCCACCGCGTCACGCAGTTTGCGGCCTGTCTCCGTCTGATTCCAGTCTCAAGAAGCGGACCTGGCGCGGTGCGTATTTCTCGGAAGGGGACAAGTTTCCAGGTTTTTTTGGGGGTGGTGTGGACCATTCTCGTCTCAATCAGGAGCTGGTCGGTCGCCTGGGCGCAGAGCGGTAGCGCAGCGTCGCAGGCCGGGGGACCAGGAAGCAAATCGAGGAGGGAGGCACGGGTTTAGGGTTTGTACAGATGTATATATCCTGCTGCGC